>NZ_JBHFFN010000006.1:0-179643 GCF_041927415.1 Micrococcus sp. IITD107
AGTCTTCTCGGTCCTGATGTCCTTGGATGCGGAGGGGCCGCCGCGGGTACTTTCTGACCTGGTGCTATGCGACACTGAGCACATGGATGAGCATCTCTTCCTCGATCCGTTCGCAACGGAGCCGGCGCCGGCCGATCCACCGGCACCTGCCGAGCCATCCCACCCGGTCCCGCCCATATCTGAGCACACAACGCGGCACGTGGACATCCCGTTGGCCCGTGACCGGACGATCGAAGCCTTTACGGAGTACCCACATCTATGGTGGCCTCTGGAGCGTCGTGTCACTGGTCCAGAGGGGCACCTGGGGTTCGTCGGAGGGGAGCTGCTCGAAGAGGGCGCCGACGGTTCTGAGCACGTCTGGGCTTCGATCGTGTCCGTATCTCCCGGAGTGCTTCGCCTCAACTGGCGTGGCCGGGTCGTCTCAGAGCCGGTGGACAGGGCGCTGACCGTGCGGTTCGACTCCAACGACGGACAGGATCGCACGGCAGTGAGCATCGAGTCTGACGACGGCGAACTGGTTCAGAGTTGGTCTGGACTGCTGGAAGGCTTCGCGCGGTTCACCGGTGGGGCACCCATCTGAGTCGGGGATGGTCGATGTGGTCTCTACAGGCCATGCTCCTTGAACAGAGCCAGATCCCCGTCTTCGAACCGCTGTTCGAGCAGCCGGCCCTGTGTCCGCATGGCCTCCAGGTCCCGGCGGAGCACAGCTTCCCGGCTGTGTTCGATCGCGGTCGTCAGGGTGCCGAGCTGGTGCGTCCATTCAGCAGCGTGATGAGGCTTCTCTGAGTCCGGCAGCGTCAGGAACAGGTCCAACGTGGTCGGCAGATAGTCGTAGATGATGGATTCGACCACATGGCGATGGTCCGGGGCGGTGGCGACGGTGTCCCATCTCTGAGCCATCTCCTCCAACTGGGTCATCGCCTGGCGGAGCTCATCGTGCGCGTGTGGAGGAAGTCTCCGGTGCTCAGACTGGATCGTGGAGCTCAAGGCGCGTAGCCGTTCCTGGACGTCCTTCTGGCTTGCCCCCGTCACGGGGACGCCCGAGGCATAGGTCTCCAGGGCTGGACGTCGCGCCTGGTCCGGGGCGAGGAAGTACCCAGCGCCGTAGCCGAGCAGGCCAGCGATCACGGCGGCCGGCACCGACTGGCTGAGCAGCAGGACCAGCAGAAGGACGACGGTCAGTGCCCCCAGGCCCACCAGGTTGCCGGGTGAACCCAGGAAGCCTCCGGAACGCTGTCCCTCACCCGCGGAGCGGTCGGAGCCGCGTCGTTCTCGGTGGTCCACACTGCACCTCGCCTTCGCAGAGATCGGATAGACGGGCCGCACCCCGTCGTCGTGTCTGGTCCGCCCAGTCTAGAGTCCGGTGCCAGCCGGTGGCCGGGACAGTCGCCGTACCATGGGGACATGCCCGCCCCAGACTCCTTCCTGCATGCCCTCGTTGCCGTGTTCCCCGAGCATCAGCTGACACAGGACGAAGAGCGACTGGCCGAGTACTCCGTGGACAAAGGCCCCCTGGAAGGCCTCGTGGTGGCTCTGCCTGTGGCGGTGGTGCACGCGGAGAGCGTCGAGGACGTTCAGCAGCTGATGCGGCTGGCCAGCGAGCACAGGGTTCCCGTGGTGACCCGTGGCGCAGGAACCGGAGTGTCCGGAGGTGCCAACGCCCTGCCTGGTGGTGTGGTTCTCTCCACCACGCGGATGGACAGGATCCTTCAGCTGAACCCGGAGGACGGCACCGCGGTGGTGGAGCCCGGGGTGATCAATGCGGACTTGAACACGGCAGCAGCCGCCCATGGGCTGATGTATGCCCCCGACCCTGCCAGCTACCGCACTTCGACGATCGGCGGGAACATCGCCACGAACGCCGGCGGACTCCGGTGCGCCAAGTATGGGGTGACCCGCGACTCCGTCCTGGCCGTGGACGTGGTCCTGGCCGACGGGAGCCTGATCCGCACCGGACACCAGACCATCAAGGGCGTAGTGGGCTATGACCTGACGGGCCTGTTCACCGGTTCGGAGGGAACGCTGGGGGTGATCGTCGGCGCCACCGTCCGGCTGCGTCCGGCTCCCGTCCAGGTGCTCACCCTGGCGGCCTGGCTCCCGGACTTCCCGACGGCGGCCGCAGGCGTCCTGCAGATCGGTGCGGCACGCGTGACACCGGCCATCCTGGAGATCATGGACCGCGGCACCATGGCCGCGCTGGACGAGGCGCACGGCTCCACGCTCTCCTCCCGAGGGGAGGCGATGCTGCTGGTGCAGACCGATGGGTTCGGTGCGGCAGCGGAGATGGAGATCATCCGAGAGGTCCTCACCGGCCTCGGCGGGATTCTCTCGGCACCCGACGACGCCGAGGCTGAGACGCTGGTCGAACTGCGCCGGCATGCTCGAGGGGACGCGGTCGAGACCCAGATCCGCACTGGTGAGGACGTGGCGGTGCCCAAGTCACGGCTGGTGGACTACGTGGCTGAACTGGAGCGCATGGCCGTCAGCCACGGCGTCCAGCTCAAGGTCGTCGCCCATGCTGCTGACGGCAACCTGCATCCCACGTTCTGGATCGACACGGCCGAGTCGAGTGAGGCGATGCCCCGGCTGGAGGCGGCATTGGACGAATCGATCCGCGTCGCCCTGGACATGGGTGGCACGATCAGCGGTGAACATGGGATCGGCTCGTACAAGCTGCGGTGGATGCACTGGGAGCAGTCGGGACCGGTCGTGGAGATCCAGCGGCAGATCAAACAGCTCGTGGACCCGCAGGGGATCCTCAACCCGGGCCGGGCCATCCTGTAGGCGATGCGCTTGACGGTGGGCGACCTGCCTGCGGCCGTTTTGGTGAATCCGCTCGCCCGGGAGTATGCTGGACCACTGTGACTGGCGGGATTCCGGCCGGTCGCGAGGACCTCGGGGTGTGGCGCAGTTTGGTAGCGCGCGTCGTTCGGGACGACGAGGTCGCAGGTTCAAATCCTGTCACCCCGACCACGTGAAAGGCCCTGATCCGCATCGCGGACCAGGGCCTTTTCCGTTCCATCAGCGACCCGGGAGCCCGGTCCGGTTCAGCCGTGCCAGGAGTCTCAGCTGTGCCAGTCGCTCCCGGGCGAAGGTCGCTCGTGCGGAGGCGGTGGCGGCGCGGTCCAGCAGGCGCTTGGCGTGGGAGACGGCCTGACGGTCATGCTGGATGATCTCCTGCGCCAGCTCGACGGCGGTGGCCACGGGGTCATCGCTCACCCGGGTGGCCAGTCCGATCCGCTCGGCTTCGGTCCCGCTCACCATCCGGGCGGTCAGCGTCAACTCCTTGGCCACGTCCAGCGGCAGCAGCTCGGTCAGGGTGCGCATCCCGGACATGTCCGGCACCAGACCCCAATGGGTCTCCCGCACCGACCATGTGGCATCCGGGGCGGTCACCCGCAGATCTGCACCCAGGGCCAGCTGCAGTCCACCGCCCAGGCAGTGACCGTGCACGGCCGCGATGACCGGGACAGACAGTCTGCGCCAGACCCAGCAGGCCTCCTGGAACACGTTCGTCCCAGTCCACGGGCGAGGGAGGAAGCGAGTGGCCACACCGCCGGGCGTGCGCAGGGCGGACTTCAGGTCCATGCCTGCACAGAACGCGTCGCCGTGGCCGGAGAGCACCACGGCGCGGATGCCAGGGTCACGGCGGATCTGCCGGGCGACGTGGATCAGCGCGTCCAGCATCGGCAGCGTCAGCGCGTTGAGCTTCTCCGGACGGGAGAGCCGCACGTGGGCGATCGAACCCACGGTCTGGCAGGTCACCAGCGGCTGTGCTGAGGGGTGCAACGGGGCAGCGGGGGAGGGCGGGCGAGCGGCCGTGTCAGCAGGGGCGGCCGAAGGCAGGGAGCCGTCCGAGGCGGATGCGGAGGACGGGCTGGGCGAGACTAAGGACGACGTCATCCCCTGAGCATGGCAGATCTGCCACCGATGCTCACGCCGACCAGGAGGCGCAGCCCGTGTCAGGCGGCGTCCTCACCGCCGCTGGTGGACGTCCTCGGCCCAGCCGTAGACCTCGTTCTCCGCGGTCAGCGTCAGCGTTTCGCCGTGGGGCAGCTGTACCCGGCCCGACCACACCCCGAAGCACTGATGCGTCCTGCTGGAGATGATGCCGAGGTCCGTGACCGCCCGACGCAGGTGCTCCGGGGTGAACGTCAAGGCCACGCCCGCACCCCGCACCTGCCAGGGAGCCAGCCAGTCCTTGCGGTCATAGCTCCAGTCCAGCTCGGCGCTGACCTTGGACAGCTGCCCGCCCACCAGCACTGAGTTCTCGGTGCTGCCGGTGCCTGCCGTCCACTGTCCGCCGACCAGGATGCCGACGGTGCGGCCTGCCACGGTCCCGGTCCCGGCGCCCCAGTTCCAACGCACGTCACGGTGCCACCGGCCCCGGCCGTGGTCCCACGTGGCCCAGGAGCCTGCGGCAGGCAGCTCATGGGGCACACCGTCCACCCAGAGCGTTCCGGTGGCCGGACGGGCCAGATCCTTGACCGTGTACTGGTAGAACTGCTGACTCCAGGGCACCACCACGCCCAGGCTCTGGTGACCTGGTGGACGGTGGGCCGTCACCTCGAGGCGCACCCGCGGGCCGGAGGCACTCAGGTGCGTGGCGTCGTCGTGGTGGGTGAACTCCAGCTGGACCGTCCGGGTGCGGGACCGGGAGACGCCCTCGCCGAGGGTGCTCGTGAGACTGGCGGCGCCGGGCAGGCCGACGGTGTCGTGGCTGATCTGTTCGCCGGTGCGGCGGTCCAGCACGAAGATCCCGTGCGTGGAGGCATAGGAGATGTCCGAGACCACCAGCCCGACCGCATGCGTGGGTGTGGTGATCGCCCAGTACTCCCACCGCTTGATCCGGGTGCGTCCGTTCAGCCCCTGGGTGACCGAGTCTGTGCGGTGCAGGGGCGTGCGGGTCCAGCCCACAGCCTGCGGGCGCAGCAGCCCGGTGGGTCCGGCCAGATCGACGGGCTCGGTGATCTCACGTTCGCTCAGTGGCACGTCAGTCAGCCTGCCATGGCAGGTTCACGACGGCGCTCACCGGAGGGTCACCGACGCGAGAGGAACTGCAGATGGTCTGGGGTGGGCTTGACCACGTGTTCGGTGTAGCCCTCGTGCTTCTCGATCCAGGACTTCACATAGGGGCAGACGGGGACGATCGCCACGCCGTCCGCCACGGTGAGGTCCAGGGCCTCCCGGACCAGAGTGGAGGCCAGCCCGTGACCCCCGAACTCGTCCTTGACCTCGGTGTGCGGGAAGATCCGCTGCACGGCCCCGGCCTCAGTGGTGTAGTCGCGGTAGAGGGTGAATCCGGCGGGCTGGCCAGAGTCATCGGCGTGGATCTCGAAACGGCGCTCGGTCCGGCGCACCTGGGGCTCTTCGACGGTGGGGGCACTGTTCTCGGTCATGGTGACTCCTGAGGTCTGGGGTGTCTGAGGGAGGGGGAGGCGCAGACGGTGATCAGCCGCGCGGGCGCATGCGGGTGTTGGGCAGGGTGGGCGCCGGGATGGGCGCCGGCTGGTCCGGCGGGAAGTCGCCGAACTGCGGGAAGGAGCGGCCATCGGCGTACTCGGTGCCGACCAGTCCCTCCAGGCGTTCTCCGGTGACCGGGGCACCCGCTGAGGTGCCGTCGTCGGGAAGCGCGGAGCGCAGGGGAGTGGCGTCATCGGCAGGCTCGAAGCCCATCTCCTGCTGGTAGGCGGCCCGCCAGGTGGCGATCTCCTCATGGGAGCGGCCCACGAAGTTCCACCACATGATGATCTGCTCGCCCAGCGGCTCGCCGCCGATCAGCAGCACGATCACGTCCTCGGCGTCCGGATCCTCGCTGGGGTCCGCGGTGAGGGTCAGGGTCCGTGCGCCGGTGCCGACATAGCCCAGATGGGCCTGTCCGACCTCCACACCATCCAGATGGACAGGTCCGTTCACCGCGAGCACCCCGTGCTCGTGGTCGGCGGGGACATCGATCTGCACGGTGCTCCCGGGGCGAAGCCGGAACTCAGCCCCGGTCAGCGGCAGGTGGGTGTGCACCGGGGAGGTCTGGCCCAGCAGCGAGCCCAGGAACACCTTGGCCGTGTACCCCTCGCCGGTGATCGGGTCCGGGCGGTGGGCGTCCAAGGAGGGGGCGCTGAAGCGTGCATTGTTCGGGAAGGCGTACCAGAGCTGGGCCCCGTGCAGCACGGTGGTGTCCTGTGAGGAGTACTCCGAGTGGGTGATTCCGGTGCCGGCGTTCATCAGGTTCACCTCGCCGGGGCGGACAGTGGCCCAGTTCCCGGCGGAGTCGATGTGGTCGATCCGGCCCTCGAACAGCCAGGAGACGGTGGCCAGGCCGGTGTGAGGATGGCGCGGGACCGCCATGCCCCCGGTGGCCGAGACATCGTCCGGGCCGTAGAAGTCCAGGAAGCACCAGGCCCCGATCAGCGAACGGGCGCGCTGAGGCAGGCTGCGTTGAACAGTCATGGCGCGGGGTCCGCCCAGAGGGACGGCGCGCGGTTCGAGCACCTCCACGGTGTGCGCGGCGTCCTCGTCCGGGCTGGCGGCAGAGTGCTCCTGGACGCCCGAGCTCAGCCCGTCCGTGAACCGCGCCGGTCGGAGCTGCTCGCCCTCCGGCTCTGCAGTGGGTGCAGCACCGGGGCCGTTCTTGCAGACGGTCTCCTGCGGGTCCTTCTCGGTGTTGCTCATGAGGTGCTCCCTGACTGCTGCGCGGCAGGACGGACGGGGTGGTGGGAGAGGATGGAGATCCGGTTGGTCACGTTCATGGTGATGGCCAGCCACTGGACCGCAGAGTACTGCTCCGGGCTGAGCACCGCACTGGAGGAGAGCTGGGCGACCTGCAGCTCCTCCAGCTCGGGCAGCTGCGTCACGGCCTCGGCCAGCTCCAGGGCCGCCCGCTCCTGCTCGGAGTAGACCTGCTCGGCCTCACGCCAGACCGAGACCAGGCCGCGGCGCTGATCGTCCAGCCCGGCCTCGATCCCCTTCTGGGTGTGCACATGCAGGCAGTAGGCGCAGCCGTTGATCTGGGAGACACGCAGGTTCACCAGCTCCACCAGCTGGGCGTCCAGTCCAGCCGCCTCAGCCGAGCGCTTCGCGGCGGTGGCCAGCCCGCCGACGGCCTTCCAGGCCCCGGGGTCGGACTTGTCCAGGTAGAAGGACAACGGGTCGGTCACATCAGCGGTCTTCGAGGTGCTCATACAAATTTGAACCAATCTGTGGGTGGAGATATTCCGGAAGATGACCGGCCGTCGTCGGGAAGGGCCCGTCCGGTCAGAACCGGGAGGAGGAGCCGGAGCCGGAGAAGCTGCCCCCGGAGGATCCGTAGCCGGTGGAGGAGGAGGACGAGCTGGCTGCCGCGCGAGCGGTCTCCACCCGCTCCCGCCCGGAGGAGTAGCCCCGGGAGAACGCCACCATGGTCCAGAAGTGGCCCGGTTCGTACACGCTGTCCAGGATCGAGCCCGGGTGCGCGCGTGAGGAGGACCGGCGCGAGCGGTCGAAGGCGGTCTGCAGGGTCGAGCGCTCCTCCTCGGACGTGGCGAAGCCAGCGGTGGAGGCCGCCGCGTACTGCTCGAGCAGCCCGGTCAGACGGGTGCGCAGCCCGCTCAGCCGGTCCAACGCCTCATCCGGGGTGATCGACTCGGCCTCCAGCTGCGCGCCGAGCCGGTCCAGTTCGGTCTCGGCCTCCCTCCGGAAGGACTCCAGCGGCGCTCGGGCCTCGTCCGTGCTCCCCGTCGGGGCGGCGGCCTCACCGTCGGCGATCCGCTGCAGGTCATCCCGCAGGGGCGCGGTCTGGGCGTCCCACCCCGCCTGCCATCCGGTCTGACGGTTCAGGAAGGTGCTGGCATGCGCCACCACGTCATCGAGCCGGTCCAGGGCCTGAGCCTCGTCCGCGAAACGACGAGCCGTCTCTCGTGGCTCCTTCCGGTGCAGAGTCTGCGGATCCACAGTGGAGAGAGTGTCAGCCTGACGGGCCAGCTCCACATAGCGGTCATGGAAGGTGCGGTAGCGCTCCAGCACCAGGGCGCCGTAGCGGGAGCCCTCCGGGACCGTGCGGGCGTTGAGCTCGGTGGCCTCCAGGTCCATGGTCACCGAGGAGAACGCATCCCGTCCGCGCTGCAGATCGGCCTGGCCCCGGCGGCGCTTCTCCCGGCGGTTCGCCACCACACTCATGGCGGTGCCGCCTCCCACGACCGCCGCGAGACCCAGCCCTCCATACAGCAGCGGGTGGCGGTACCAGGGGCGCTTGATCAGCGCAGCGCCCTCCTCCACGCCCTTCACGGCGGCGTCGGTCCACTGGGCGTCTCGCAGCAGGTCCTTGGTGGCGTCCTGGATCTGGCCCTGCTGCTCGGTGGACACCTTCCGGTCCTCCCCGAAGTAGGTGCCCACATGCCGCCCATCCGGATCCAGGGCGAAGATGTACAGCCCGTCCGCCCACTTCTGTCCATCCGGGCTGATCCACTCCGGACGGTGCTCCCGGGCGTAGGCCAGCACCCGGGCGTTGAAGTTGGAGGTCCCGGTGCCCCGCTCGGTGAACACCACCACGTGCGTGGGCTCGTAGAAGTCGATCTGCTGGACCTGCTCGCGCAGCTGGGGCTCGTAGATGACGCCCGCCGTGTCCTCCAGGGTGATCTCGGTGGGCGGGACGGCATGCGCCGGCGCGGCAGTGGCCGCCAGGGAGGCCAGGGTGCCTCCCAGCAGGGTCAGCACCAGGGCGAACAGCCCGACGGCGGCCCTCCAGCGGGCGATGTCCGTTCCCGTCCGCTGGGGCAGGGTCGGCGCGGGGGCGGTGACGGTCACGTCCGGGATCTCCTGGGTGTCGGTGAGGTGGGGCTTGATGCCACGCTACCGATCCTGGGGGGTCCCGTCAGCACTCGGTCCGGCGGCGGAGCGTTCAGCGAGGTCTGCGAGCTCACCGGCGGTCCAAGAACGGTTGAAGACCGGGCCTCCGGGCTCCAGGACGACCCCGGCGCGCAGGGAGGGCAGCACCACGGGGTCGAAGCCGAGCGCATCGATCAGGTGCGCCACACGGGAGGCCGCGGGGCCGTCGTCGGAGGCGATGCCCAGCGCACGCCGCTGGTGGGGCACCGTGTGGCTGGAAGTCGGGGGTGCGGAGTCAGCTGCACCCCCGAGTTGCAGCCCCATGTTCGCGGGGTCACCGGAGACGGGCTGGAGCCGGGGCTGGACGCGTTGCCCGCCGCCGTCCAGATCCCAGTGGCTGAGGTGGTTCAGGGTCTTGACCACGGTGCTGCCCGGGAAGCGGGCGGCGATCGCCTCGCTGCTGCTGAGTCCGGCCTGCAGGGAGTCTTCGAACCAGTCCGGCAACGGCTCGTCCTCCCAGCGGTTGGTGGCGTCCACCAGGAGGACCCCGTCCAGCCACCCCGGATCCACGCCGTCCAGGTCCTCCTGCGGAACCATCAGCACCACGATGCTGAGGCCGTCGGGTCGGCCGGGTCCGCTGCCGCCGGTCTGCTGGCCGATCTGCTCAGCGGCAACGGCCGTGGCCCGGGGCGCGTACTGGGCCAGATGGAACCGCATGGAGGTGGGGGAGCGGGTGGAGGCGATCCACGCCGGGATGCCGGCCCGCTGCAGCGCCCGGGCCAGTGCGGTCCCGGCCCGCCCGGCGCCCAGGATCCCGACGCCGGGCTGCGGGCCTGCGCTCGCGCTCACGGAGTGCTCGTGCCGGGTGCCGGCGTGACCAGGATGCCGTCCTCGTCCGCCCACAGGGTGGCGCCCGGGGTGAACGCCACGCCGCCGAACTCCACCGGGACGTCCACCTCACCGGCACCGTCCTTGGCGGACTTCCGCGGGTTCGAGCCCAGGGCCTTCACCCCCAGGTCCAGGGTGCGCACCACGGCGCGGTCCCGGATCACCCCGTGGATCACCACACCGGCCCACCCGTTCTCCACGGCCGCCGCCGCGATCAGGTCACCCATCAGTGCCGACTCCAGGGAGCCCCCGCCGTCCACCACCAGCACTGCCCCGTCACCGGGGGAGTTCAGGATCTGCTTGACCAGGCCGTTGTCCCGGTGACAGCGCACCGTGCGCACCGGTCCGGTGAAGCGCGCACGTGCGCCCAAGTCCTGGAACTGCAGGGAGCAGGACTGCAGGGAGGCGTCGGCGTCGAACAGGTCGCAGGTGGTGAACTCAGCGGTCACGGGGACTCCTTGACGTGGTGGGGCAGGGCCAGGCTCCGGTGGCCGGGACTCAGACGATCTCATTGCGCTGCAGCCCCAGGCCTTCGATCTCGGTCTCCAGGACGTCTCCGGGCACCAGCCAGGGCCGGCGTCCTTCAGCGTTCTTGCGGGCCAGAGCCACCCCGGCGGGCGTGCCGGTGAGGATCAGGTCCCCGGGCAGCAGGGTGACCATGGAGGAGAGGTAGGAGACCAGCTTCTCCGGACCGAACACCAGATCGTCCGTGGAGTCCTCCTGCATGACCTCGCCGTTGACCCGCGTGATGATCCTGGCCCCGCGCACGAACTCGTCCGGGGTGACCAGCCAGGGTCCCACCGGGGTGGAGTCCTCCCAGGCCTTGCCCTGGGTCCACTCGGTGGTCCGGCCCTGCCAGCCGCGCATGGAGACGTCATTGGACACGGCGTAGCCGGCGAAGTGCGCGGCGGCCCGGTCCTCCGGGATGCGCCGTCCGGGCTCTCCGATCACCACGCACAGCTCGCCCTCCCAGTCCAGACGGTGGTCCTCCTGCGGCACCTCCACAGGGTCCTGGGCCCCGGTCAGGGACTGGGCGAACTTGGTGAACACGGTGGGGTGCTCCGGCAGCTCCAGCCCGGTCTCCAGGATGTGGTTGCGGTAGTTCAGGCCGATGCAGAAGACCTTGGTGGGATACGGGATCAGCGTGGCCGGCACCAGATCGGCGGCGTCCAGCACGCGAGCGGGGGCCTCCTCGGCGGCCTCGAGCGCCTGGCGGATCAGCTCGTCCCGATCGGCCGGCGGGGTGGCCAGCACCTCGCCCACATCCGAGAACCCCTCCAGGGGAACCACCTGGGTGGCGCGCTGGCCCTCCACGGCGGTCACCACGGCGGCGAAGGTGGCCCCGGGATCCTGCGGATCGGCACCGGGCTGACGGTAAGTGGCGAGCTTCATGGCACCATCCCACCACATCAGCCACGTCCCGACGACGGCCACGCACCTGCAGAGTTCACCCTCCCGTCACATGGGCGGCCCCAGAGAGGTCTAGGCTCGGGCCGATCCGCGACGCCCGCGGACCCCTGCATCCCCCCGGAGGACCCCATGCGCACACCTCGAGCCACCCGTGTCTCCCGACTGGCCTCGGCCGCCGTGCTGACCGGCGCCCTGACCCTTCCGTTCACCCTGCCGGCCACCGCGGCAGGCGAGCCGCATGCGCCGGCACCGGCCGCCGTCGGGAAGAATGCCGTCAGGCCCGGTGCAGCCGGGACCGCCGGGAAGGGAGCCTCGATGAGCGAGCAGGCACGGCAGAAGCACACGGTGCGGGTGGCCACCTACAACGCCTCGCTGAACCGCGGGTCCGAGGGGCAGCTGGTGCAGGACCTGTCCATGCCGGACCATGAGCAGGCCCAGAGCATCGCCGAGGTCATCCAGATCAACGACCCGGACATCCTGCTGATCAACGAGTTCGACTACGTGGAGGGCGGACGGGCCGCCGAGCTGTTCCGGGACAACTACCTGGCGGTGGGACAGAACGGGCAGGACCCGGTGGACTACCCGTATCACTACGTGGCCCCGGTGAACACCGGAGTGCCCTCCGGCATGGACCTGAATCAGGACGGGACCGTGGGCGGCGGGGACGACGCCTGGGGCTTCGGACTGTTCCCGGGTCAGTACGGGATGGTGGTGTACTCCAAGTTCCCGATCCTGAAGGAGGACGTGCGCACCTTCCAGCAGTTCCGGTGGAAGGACATGCCGCAGAACCAGATGCCCACGGACTACTACACCCCGGAGCAGCAGGAACGGCTGCGGCTCTCCTCCAAGTCACACTGGGACGTCCCGGTCCAGGTGGGCGGGACCACCGTGCACGTGCTGGCCGCCCACCCCACCCCGCCCAGCTTCGATGGCCCCGAGGACCGGAACGGGCGCCGCAACAACGACGAGATCCGGTTCTGGGCCGACTACGTCACCGGCGGCCAGGAGGCCTCCTACATCTATGACGACGACGGCCGGCACGGTGGTCTGGACCGCGGGGAGCGCTTCGTGATCCTGGGCGACTACAACTCCGATCCGCTGGACGGGGACTCCTACCCGGGGGCGATCGACCAGCTGCTGCAGCACACCCGGGTGCGGGACCCGCAGCAGTCCTCGGCCGGTGGCGCCGAGGCGGCCGTGCGCCAGGGTGGGGCGAACCTGACCCACCGCACCGACCCGCGCTATGACACCGCCGACTTCAACGACGTGCCCTCGCCCGGGAACCTGCGCGTGGACTACGCCCTGCCCTCCCGGAACCTGCCCCTGCGGGACGGCGGCGTGTTCTGGCCGGAGCCGGGCCAGCCCGGGGCCGACCTGACGGGAGAGTACCCGTTCCCCACCTCGGACCACCGCCTGGTGTGGGTGGAGGTGAAGGTCCCCGGCGCGCGCTGAGCCGACAGCGTTCGAGGGGTGGGTTCTGCCATCCTGGGGGCATGACGACGCAGGGAACCGCATCGATGAACAACGCACTGGAACCGTCCGCCGTGGCGCTGGGCACTGCCGGCTGGGGTGGCGGTTGGGGCGTGGAGCCGCTGGACGAGGGCGCCTGGGCGGAGGCCGAACGCGTGGCGGGGGATGCGCTGGCCGCCGCACTGGAGGCGGGGATCACCACGGTGGACACCGCGGACATCTACGCGCACGGACGTTCGGAGCAGACGCTCGGGCGGCTGCTGGCCGCCGACCCCGGGCTGCGCGAACGCATCCGGCTGCAGACCAAGTGCGGGATCATGATCGGCGGCTCCCCGCTGTACGGCGTGGACGGTGCGGCGGCCGTGGAGTCCACCCGGTACCACGGCGGCGCCGATCACGTGCGGCGTGCGGTGACCGACTCTCTGGAGCGGCTGCACACCGACCACGTGGACACCCTGATCATCCACCGCCCGGACCCCCTGACCCGTCCCGAGGAGACCGTGGAGGCCTACCTGGAGCTGGCCTCAACCGGCTCCGTGGGATCGCTGGGGCTGTCCAACATGGGCGTGGCCTGGGTGCGCCGCTTCGACGACGCCCTGCGTGCGGCCACCGGCGGGGAGGAGGGGATCGCCTGCCTGCAGATCGAACTGGGCCTGCATCACCGCGGGCTCGTGGAGTCCGCCGTGCTGGTCAACCACCCGGACAGCGCCGACCGGGCGGTGGTCGGCGAGGCCGGAGGTCTGGCCGAGCTGTGCGCCGAGAGAGGCATCGCCCTGCAGGCCTGGGGGTCGCTGGGCCAGGGGCGGTACACGCGCGGCGCCGAGCAGGCCGCCGACCAGGACCGTGAGGCGGCTGCGGTGGTCGCTGAGATCGCGGGGCGGCTCGAGGTCTCCGGAGAGGCCGTGGTGCTGGCCTGGCTGCTGAAGCTGCCGTGGCGGATCCAGCCGGTGGTCGGGACGGTGAACCCGGACCGGCTGCGCGCGGCAGCCCAGGCGCCGGTGGCCGCCGACCGGATGGACTCCCTGGATTGGTACCGACTCTGGACGGCGGCACGCGGCGCGCCCCTGCCCTGACCTGAAACGGACCCTTCGGGGGAGTGGCAGACTGTGAAGGTGATCACCTTCCCGGTCGGCGCGTATCAGCCCGTCGACTTCCAGTCTCCCGTCACCACGCTGTGGGCCGTCGCCGTCCTGCTGGTGGTGGCGCTGCTGGTGTTCGCCCACGCCGCCTGGCGCCGCCGGCATCACCTGCGCTTCGCGGAGCGGACCGGGCGCAACCCGGATCCGAACCTGCTGCGGGATGCCCGGATGGAGCGGATCGTCAGCCTGGTCGTGGCCGCCCTGGCCCTGGTCCTGGCCGGGTTCGCCGCACTCGGGGCCTGGCAGACCCATCAGAACGTCCGCTCCAACCTGGCTGAGAAGTACGGGGTGACGGCAGTGGAGCAGGACGGCTGGACCGGCTCCTTCCTGGTGGCCGACCTGACCTTCGAGGACGGGCGAGTGGAGCCCGGACACCAGGTGTACTTCGAACCGGACGGCGAACCGCTGATCGGCGAGGACATCCTGCCGGAGGTGGCCGGGGGGTCCTGACCCGCCGTCCGGAATGGGCCAGACTGGAGGGATGTATGAATCCCTGGACCTGCAGACGCCCAATGCCGCCCTCTGGATCGGTCTCCTCTTCCTGCTGATCGGTGCGGCCGTCGTCGGGCATGCCGTGTGGCGCCGGAAGCGCTACCGCTCCGGGGTGGACCAGGACTCACGGTACGCCGGGCCTGACCGGGACGTGGACGCCGGGCGCGAGCGGATCGCCGGGATCGTGATGGTGGTGCTCGGTGCGGTCTCGCTGGGCTACGCCATCTGGGGGATGAACCACGGCCAGGACGTGATGACCCAGAACCTGAACACGAAGTACGGCGTGGAGTCGGTGGAGGGCAAGGGGTGGCGCGGCAATGCCCTGTTGGCGGACCTGACCATGCCGGACGGCACCGTGCACCAGGACGTGACCGTGCTCTTCGGTGAGTCCGGCGAGCCGGATGTGCGCGGCGGGGTGCTCGAGCCGATCCGCTGATGACGGACAGCCCGCCCAGCCGGGCCGGATCTTGCTACCGTTCTGAGGGTGACCACCCCATCGCGTGTCCCCGCCTCCACCTACCGTCTGCAGCTGACCTCCGCGTTCACCCTGGACGATGCCCGGCAGATCCTGCCCTATCTGCGCGATCTGGGCGTGGACTGGCTCTACCTCTCGCCCATGCTCGGTGCGGAGGAGGGCTCCTCCCACGGCTATGACGTGGTGGACCCCACCCTGGTGGACGAGTCCCGCGGCGGCTCCTCCGGGCTGAAGGACCTGGCCGAGGCCGTGCAGGAGGCCGGCGGCGGGATCCTGGCGGACATCGTGCCCAACCATGTGGGCGTGGCCACCCCCAAGGACAACGCCTGGTGGTGGGACATGCTCCAGCACGGGCGCACCTCCAAGTACGCCACCGCGTTCGACATCGACTGGGCCGCCGGCAACGGCCGGATCTCCCTGCCCGTGCTCGGCGACGGCACCGAGGAGGATCCCGAGGCCGAGCTGGCGCACCTGCGGATCGTGGACGGCGAGCTGCACTACTACGAGAACGTCTACCCCCTGGCGCCCGGCACCGAGGACGCGGCCCGGGCCAGCGTGGAGCAGCACCTGCAGGAGCACCCGGAGGACGCAGGCGCGGACGAGGAGCGGATCGCCGAGCTGACCGCCCGGGCCGCGCACGACCTCCAGCACTACCAGCTGATGCCCTGGCGCGAGGCCGACGAGAACCTGAACTACCGCCGCTTCTTCGCGGTCAACACCCTGGCCGGTGTGCGGGTGGAGATCCCCCGCGTCTTCGCCGAGACCCACCGCGAGATCCTGGCCTGGGTGCGGGACGGACTGGTGGACGGGCTGCGCGTGGACCACCCGGACGGGCTGGCGGACCCGGGCGGCTACTTCGAGAACCTGCGTCAGGCCACCGGGGGGATCTACCTGCTGGGGGAGAAGATCCTCGAGCCCGGTGAACGCCTGCCGGCCACCTGGCCGATCGACGGCACCACCGGCTACGACGCCCTGGGCGAGGTGGACCGCGTTCTGGTGGACCCCACCGGCATCCCTGCGCTGGACGAGGCCGCCGGGCGGCTGGGCGGCTGGGGCGGCCAGCCCGCGGAGCAGGTCTGGACGGACCTGATCCATGACACCAAACGCGCCGTGGCGGACGGCATGCTGCGCTCGGAGGTGGAGCGCCTGGCCCGGCTGGTCCCCGGCATCCTGCCGGAGATTCCCGACGACGGCCACCACGGCGTGGGTGCCCAGCTCACCGACGCCTCCGGACTGAGCACCCAGACAGACCGCCCCGCTGACCATGAGTCCGGTGAGCACGAGGAACCCGCCGAGCGCCGCCCCGGTGGGGATGACCGCGTGCAGGACGCGATCGCCGAACTGTTGGCCTGCTTCCCGGTGTACCGCTCCTACCTGCCCACCGGTCAGGGCCACCTGGCGGAGGCCGAGCAGGAGGCGCGGCGCCGCCGTCCGGACCTGGCCGATGCGCTCGACGCCCTGATGCCGCTGCTCTCCGACCCGGACCACCCCGTGGCTGAGCGGTTCCAGCAGACCTCCGGCATGGTGATGGCCAAGGGCGTGGAGGACACCGCCTTCTACCGGTACACCCGCCTCTCCTCCCTCAACGAGGTGGGCGGCGATCCGTCCGATGCGGTCTGGACCCTGGAGGACTTCCACGCCGCCCAGGCCGCGCGACTGGCCCAGCAGCCCCGCTCCATGACCACCCTGTCCACCCACGACACCAAGCGCAGCGAGGACGTGCGGGCCCGGATCGACGTCCTCTCGGAGATGGCCGAGGACTGGACCGCCACCCTGGACCGGCTGCGCGAGCTGGCCCCCCTGGGCGACGGTCCGTTCGAGAAGCTGCTGTGGGAGACCGTGATCGGCGCCTGGCCCACGGACGGCACCGCCCTGGAGACCGAACGGCTGGCCCACTACGCCCTCAAGGCCGCCCGCGAGGCCTCCACCCGCACCACCTGGACCGAGCCGGACGAGGAGTTCGAAGGACGCATCACCGCTCTGGCCGAACAGGCCACCGGGACCGGGGAGCTGCGCGATCTGGTGCAGGCCACGGCCGACCGGATCGCCGTGGCCGGTGTGGTCAACCAGGTCTCCATGAAGCTGATCCAGCTGACCATGCCCGGTGTCCCGGACGTCTACCAGGGCACCGAGGTCCCGTTCCCCACCCTGGTGGACCCGGACAACCGGCGCCCCGTGGACTTCCGCGAACGCCAGATGCTGCTCGAGCGTCTGGACGCCGGCGCCGAACCGGTGTTCCCCACCCGGACAACAGTTGATGCCCAGGACGACTCCGCCGGGACCGTGGACCCGGCCGAGCTGACCGAATACGCGGCCGGCCTGAAGATGCTCGTCACCTCCCGCGCCCTGCGCAGCCGCCGGGACCACCCTGAGCGCTACACCCGCTACCAGGAGCTGGACGTCTTCGGAGAAGCCGCCGACCACCTGGTCGCCTTCTCCCGGGGCGGGAGCATCACCCTGGCCACCCGGCACCCGCTGGGACTGGACGCCCGTGGCGGATGGGGAGAGACCGTCGTCGTGCTGCCCCGCCAGCCCATGGTGGACCTGATCACCGGGCGCCGCTTCGGCGGGGCCTTCACCGACGGCACCACCCGGATCGCTGACCTGTTCGAGAGACACCCCGTGGCACTGCTGGTGCCGGAGGAAGGACCGACCCGCCTGTGAACTCTGTGGACCGACCGGATGTCAACACCGCCGACCACCGCACCAACCCGGCTCCCACCGTGCCGTACGCGGTGTGGGCGCCGAACGCGCAGGACGTGGACCTGCTGCTGCTCAACGAGACCCCCGGTGCCCGTCACGGCGAGCAGGACCGCTGGGCGGGAGCCACCCCGCATGCCATGGAACCGGCCGGCGGCGGCTGGTGGGTGCCCTCGCAGGCACTGCTGGACCTGTACGCGCCGGGCGGGCCGCAGGAGGGGCAGAACCCGGGCTACGGCTACTGCCTGGACGGAGAGGGGCCGTACCCGGATCCGCGCTCGCGGTGGCAGCCGGACACCGTGCACGGGCCCTCGCGCCGGGTGGACCTGGACGCCATCGAACGCTCCGAACGGGCTCGTCAGCCGTGGGGCGGACGGCCGCTGCAGGGCGCCGTGGTCTACGAGCTGCACCTGGGGACCTTCACCGAGGCCGGGACCCTGGACGCGGCTGTTGAACGGCTCCCGCATCTGGTGGAGCTGGGGATCACCCACGTGGAGCTGCTGCCGGTCAACACCTTCGGCGGGGACCACAACTGGGGCTATGACGGCGTGGGCTGGTTCGCGGTGGACGCCTCCTACGGAGGGCCGGAGGCCTACCTGCGGTTCGTGGACGCCTGCCATGCCGCCGGGTTGGCCGTGCTGCAGGACGTGGTCTACAACCACCTGGGGCCGAGCGGGAACTACCTGCCGCAGTTCGGCCCCTACCAGTACGCCGGCGGCACGGACTGGGGTGATGCCCTGAACCTGGACGGGCCCGGCTCGGACGAGGTGCGCCGGTACATCCTGGACAACGTGCGCATGTGGCTGGAGGACTACGGCGTGGACGGGCTGCGGCTGGACGCGGTCCATGCGCTCGCGGACACCCGGGCCGTGCACCTCCTCGAGGAGATCGCCGCGTTGGCCGATCAGCTCTCCGCCGAGCAGGGCCGCCCGCTGACCGTGGTGGCCGAGTCGGACCTGAACGACCCGATCATGTTCACGCCGCGCCCGGAGGGTGGCCGTGGTGCCGCGGGCGGCTATGGGCTGAGCGGGCAGTGGTCGGATGACCTCCACCATGCCCTGCACGTGGCGCTGACGGGTGAGACAGACGGCTACTACGCGGACTTCGAGCCACTGTCCGCCCTGGCCAAGGTCCTGAACCAGGGCTTCTTCCACGACGGCACGTACTCCTCGTTCCGCAACCGCCATCACGGGCGCCCGCTGGCCGATGACACCCCGGCGCATGCACTGGTGGTCTTCGCCCAGAACCACGACCAGATCGGCAACCGCGCCGCCGGCGACCGGCTGAGCCAGTCCCTGTCCGAGGGGCGTCTGGCCGCGGCCGCCGCACTGCTGTTCGCCGGCCCGTTCACCCCCATGCTGTTCATGGGGGAGGAGTGGGCGGCGAGCACCCCCTGGGCGTTCTTCACCGCGCACCGTGAGCCGGAGCTGGGCGTGGCCGTCACCGAGGGGCGCCGCCGCGAGTTCTCCCGCATGGGCTGGGACCTCGAGGCCGTCCCGGACCCCCAGGACCACGCCACATTCGAGGCCGCCACGCTGGACTGGAACGAGGTGGGAGAGGGCAGGCACGCCCGGATCCTCCAGCTGCACCGGGACCTGGCTCGTCTCCGCGCCGAGTTCCCCGAGCTGACCGACCCCGACCTGCGCACCACCTTCGCCACCGTGGACGAGTCCGCCCGGCACGTGCGCCTGGACCGCGGACTGCCCGCGCGCAGCGGCCTGGACGCCGAGGCGGCACCGGGACAGTCCGGAACCGTGGTGCTGTTGGTGGCACTCGGGGATCAGCCCCTGCAGATCCCTGAGGAGCTGAGCGGATACCGCCTCCTGGCCGGCCACCACGACGACGGCCCCGTCACCTCGCACGGCGAGGGCGGTTCAGCGCCCCGTCAGGTCCCAGCCCCGGGCTTCGTGCTCCTGGCCCGGTAGAGGCCCCTCGCCCCTATCCCCGTTGAGCCAGAAGCAGTGGTGGGCATGGTCTCCCATGCCCACCACGGCTTCTGGATCAACGTCAGGGCAGGCGGGCGTGGGGATGAGGCCCCCACGCTCCACCCACATCAGACGTTCAGGCGCTCACCGGTCTCGGCGTGGAAGAGGTGCACGCGCGACTGCTCGGGGGTCACGTGCACCAGGGAGCCCTTCTCCGGGGCGGTGTAGCCCGCGGTGCGCAGGGTGATCAGCTTCTCCTCGCCGCCGATCTCCGCGTGGCCGTACACGTAGGCGTCCGCGCCGAGCTCCTCCACGGTGTCCACCTCCACGGGGAGCCCGCCGTCCTGGGAGATCACCAGGTTCTCCGGGCGCACGCCCAGGTCCAGCTCGGAGCCGGCGCCGGAGAGCACCTCCCGCTCCACCGGGATCACTGCGGAGCCCCACTGCACGCCGGACTCGGTGACCGGCATCCGGAAGATGTTCATGGCGGGGGAGCCGATGAACCCGGCCACGAAGGAGTTCTTGGGCTTCTCGTACAGGTTGCGCGGGGTGTCCACTTGCTGCAGGTAGCCGTCCTTGAGCACGGCCACGCGGTCGCCCATGGTCATCGCCTCGGTCTGATCGTGGGTGACGTAGACGGTGGTGGTGCCCAGGCGGCGGGTCAGCTGGGCGATCTGCGCGCGGGTCTGCACGCGCAGCTTCGCGTCCAGGTTGGACAGCGGCTCGTCCATCAGGAACACCTGCGGGTCACGCACGATCGCCCGGCCCATGGCCACACGCTGACGCTGACCGCCGGAGAGCGCCTTGGGCTTGCGGTCCAGGTAGGCCTCCAGGTCCAGCAGCTTGGCGGCCTCCTCGACCCGACGGCGGCGCTCATCGGCAGGGATGCCGGCGATCTTCAGGGCGAAGCCCATGTTGTCCGCCACGGTCATGTGCGGGTAGAGCGCGTAGTTCTGGAACACCATGGCGATGTCCCGGTCCTTGGGGTCCACGTCGGTGACGTCGCGGTCCCCGATGAAGATCCGCCCGGCGGAGAGCTCCTCGAGTCCGGCGAGCATGCGCAGCGAGGTGGACTTGCCGCAGCCGGAGGGGCCCACGAGCACCAGGAACTCGCCGTCGGCGATCTCCAGGTTCAGCCCGTCCACGGCGGGCTTGGGCGCGTTGGGGTACTGGCGGGTGGCGTTGTTGAAGGTGACGGTGGCCATGATGGCGGTCCTTTCACGGGCAGGTACGTGCCCGACGATCCGTAGTGAAAGCTGACAGATGGAACAGATGGAACAGATGAAACGGGTGGGACAGCTGGTACAGATGCGCCCGGCCTAGGGCGGTCCGGTGCTCTCTCGCTGGCGGAGGGCCAGATGGTGAGAGATCCGTTGAGGTGCCCGGCCGCCGTCGAGGGCCTCCAGCACCAGCCGGGCCGCGCGGCGGCCCTGGTCCACGGGGGACTGGTCCACCGTGGACAGCCCCAGCCGGGCGGTGTCCGGGTGGCCGTCCACACCCATGATGGAGAGATCGCCCGGGACGCTCAGGCCCAGGGAGAGGGCGGCCATGTACGCGCCGATCGCCATCTCATCGGAGATGCACAGCACAGCGGTGGGGCGGTGCTGCGGGTCGGAGAGCAGCTCACGGACCTGGTGGTAGGCGCCTCCGGTGGTGAAGTCGGCGTTGATCATCCAAGGTGCGGGGACCTGCAGGCCTGCCCGGGCCATGGACTGCAGGAACCCGCGCGTGCGCTCGGTGCTGACCTGGAACTCGATGTCCTCGTCCACCCGCCCCAGGTAGGCGATCTCCCGGTGTCCCAGGTCCAGCAGATGCTGCGTGGCCATCCGGGCCAGGCCCGCGTGGTCCACCTGCAGGGCGGTGAACCACTCCGGGAGCGACTCCTGAGTGCTGATCCGCCCGCCCACGGCCACCAGCGGGCGGCCCAGGCGTTCCATCCCGGCCAGTTCGGAGGCGCTGAGCTTGAAGGAGACCGTGATCAGTCCGTCCAGGCGCCGGCGGTGCAGCAGGTCAGAGAAGATCGTGGTGCGGTGGTCCGGTGACTGGCCGGCGCCGTAGAGGGTGAGGTCATAGCCGCGGTCCACCAGTTCGTGCGCCGCCCCCTCGAGCACGGCGGCGAAGAACCAGCGGTGCACGGTGGGGGTCACCAGGCCGACGTTCCGGGTGCGCCCGGAGGCCAGGGAGGCGGCGTCGGAGTCGGCCACATAGCCCAGGGCCTGGGCGGCCTCGAGGACGCGCTGGCGGGTGGCCGGAGCCACAGATCCACTGCCGGTCAGGGCGCGCGACGCCGTGGCAGTGGAGACCCCTGCCATGCGTGCGACGTCTTTGATCCCGGCCATCTCGGTGCGGTGGGCCCTTCCTCATGCAGCTGGTGCGCCCGTGGGTGGGGGCGCGCCCCTGCGCAGGCAGGGGACTCCGCACAGTGTAGGCCCAACCCGCGTCAGAATGGAAGCGTTTCCATCAGACGCCGGACCGCCCAGTTGCACGCTGGAGCGGCGATGAGAAGCAGGGTTGGTGAGGTCTGGACGGACACTGTGGAAGCGTTTACACTCACAGGAGTCGAACTGACTGTTCCAGGCCGCAACGGTGCGGCGACTGCCTCTGGCACCGCCCGCCGAGCGGCTGCACGGTGTGCCACAGCCTGTGACACACCCCGTGCAACAGCACCGTGAAAGGTAGACCATGAAGGCGAAGACACTCGGCGGAGCCCCCCGCCGCACCCTGACCCTGGCCGCCACGGCGGCCTTCTCCGCGCTGGCCCTGACCGCCTGCGGCGGCGGCACCGGCGGCGGAGCCTCCTCCTCGGCCCCGGCGGGCTCCCCGAGCTCCTCTCCCTCGGCGTCCCAGGACCTGACCGAGGGCGGCTCCTCCACCATCACCATGTGGGTGGACCAGAACCGTCAGAAGCCGCTGGAGCCCATCGTCAAGAAGTTCCAGGAGGACACCGGCATCACCGTCAACCTGACGGTCAAGGACAACTCCAAGATGCGTGATGACTTCATCACCCAGGCTCCCACCGGCAAGGGCCCGGACGTGATCGTCGGCGCCCACGACTGGATCGGCGCGCTGGTGCAGAACGGTGCCATCGAGCCCGTCGAGCTGGGTGACAAGGCCTCGGAGTTCTCCGAGACCTCTGTGCAGGCCGTGACCTACGAGGGTCAGACCTGGGGCGTGCCCTACTCGGTGGAGAACCTGGCGATCCTGCGCAACACCGAGCTGGTCGACTCCACCCCGGAGACCTTCGACGAGATGCTCGCCGAGGGCCAGAAGGCCGTGGACGCCGGCGAGGCCAAGTACCCGTTCGTGGTGGGCCTGGACCCGGTCAACGGCGACCCGTACCACCTGTACCCGTTCCAGACCTCGATGGGTGCCCCCGTGTTCGAGCAGGCTGAGGACGGCTCCTACGACGTCTCCCAGCTGGCCATGGGTGGGGAGGCCGGCACGGCCTTCGCCGAGAAGCTCGCTGAGTACGGCACCGAGGGTGAGGGTGTGCTGAACCCGAACATGACCGCGGACATCGCCAAGGAGCAGTTCAACAAGGGCGATGCCGCCTACTTCATCTCCGGTCCGTGGAACGTGGACGGCGCTGAGGAGGCCGGCATCGACTTCGCCGTCGATCCGATCCCGAGCATGGGCGAGGAGGACGCACAGTCCTTCGTGGGCGTGAACGCCTTCTTCGTCTCCGCTGAGTCCAAGAACAAGCTGGCCGCCAACGAGTTCGTGGTCAACTACCTCTCCAGCGAACAGGCCCAGGACGCGCTGTACGAGGAGGGCAAGCGCCCGCCGGCGCTGACCGCCTCCTTCGACAAGGCCTCCTCTGACGAGGTCATCAAGGCCTTCGGCGAGATCGGCGAGAACGGCGTGCCCATGCCGACCGCACCGGAGATGGGAGCCGTCTGGGAGTTCTGGGGCGGCGCCCAGATGAAGATCATCAAGGGCGAGGGCGATCCGGCCCAGACCTGGGAGAAGATGGTCTCCGACATCGAGGGCAACCTCGAGAAGTGACACTCTGAGTCAGCACGGCCCGGTGTCCTGTCCACGGCAGGGCGCCGGGCCGAGCGGCTCACCACGGAACGCACCACACCGAGCGCAGGCCCACCGGGCCGGATGAGGGACCATGAGTTCGCTGTCATCGACGCCGAGCACCGCCGGCGCGCACACCCCTGACACCGCCACCGGCGAGTCGGGCACCCAGCCCGGGGGCCGTCGTCGTGGTCTGGGAGGCGCCTCAAAGCGCGGACCGGACGGCATGGGCGGCACGCTGTCCAAGATCATCCTGCTGGGACTGGTGGACGCCTTCGCGGTGTTCGTCATGTTCCAGCTGGTGGCCAACGAGGACTGGGTGGTCTTCGGGATCTGGCTGGCCGTGACCCTGGTGATCAACTGGATCTACCTGCGCAAGGGAGGGCTGCCCGCCAAGTACCTGGCTCCGGGCGTCTTCTTCCTGGCGCTGTTCCAGGTGTTCGTGGTGATCTACTCCTCGTACATCGCCTTCACCAACTACGGCGACGGGCACAACTCGGACAAGTCCGCGGCGATCGAGGCCATCCAACGCTCGGCCACCGTGCGCGTGCCGGACTCGCCCACCTATGACGCCACCCTGCTGGAGCAGGGCGGGGACCTGTTCCTGCTCACCACCCAGGACGGCCAGGCCATGATCGGCGGCGCGGACATGCCGCTGGAGCCGGTCGAGGCCCAGATGGAGGGGGACACCCCCACCGGTGTGGAGGGCTACACCACCCTGAACTTCTCCGACCTGCTCTCCCGGCAGCAGCAGGTGGGGGAGCTGCAGGTGCCGCTGAGCGATGATCCCGCGGACGGCACCCTGCGCACCCAGGACGGATCCCGGGCCTACGTCTACTCCCCGCGGCTGTCCTACGACGAGGCCGCCGACACCTTCACCGACTCCGAGGACGGCACCGTCTACCGGGACAACGGGGAGGGCCAGTTCGCCGCCGAGGACGGACGCACCCTGCAGACCGGCTGGCAGGTGTTCGTGGGCACCGAGAACTTCGAACGGGCCATCACCGACCCCGAGCTGCGCGACCCGCTGATCCGGGTGTTCTTCTGGACCTTCGCCTTCGCCATCCTCAGTGTGGCCACCACCTTCGTGCTGGGCCTGCTGCTGGCGATCACCTTCAACCGGGCCACCCTGAAGGGCAAGGCGGTCTACCGGGTGCTGATGATCCTGCCCTACGCGTTCCCGGCGTTCCTCTCCGGCCTGGTCTGGTCCGGACTGCTCAACCCCGAGTTCGGCTACATCAACAACACCTTCTTCGGCGGGGCGGAGATCCCGTGGCTGACCGACCCGTGGCTGGCCAAGGTCTCGGTGCTGATCGTGAACCTGTGGCTGGGCTTCCCCTACATGTTCCTGGTGACCACCGGCGCCCTGCAGTCCCTGCCGGAGGACGTGGACGAGGCCGCCAAGATGGACGGCGCCGGGGCCTGGCGGATCTTCCGCTCGATCAAGCTGCCGCTGCTGCTGGTCTCGGTGGCACCGCTGCTGATCTCCTCGTTCGCGTTCAACTTCAACAACTTCAACATCATCTACATGCTGACCGGCGGTGGCCCCCGGTTCGACGACACCACCTTGAACATCGGCGCCACCGACATCCTGATCACCGTGGTCTACAAGACCGCGTTCTCCGGAGTGGGCCGTGACTACGGCCTGGCCTCGGCGCTGTCGATCGTGATCTTCCTGATCGTGGCGACCATCTCGGCCATCAGCTTCAACCGCACCAAGGCGCTGGAGGAGATCGACTCGTGAGCACCCCCATGAACCCCTCAGAGCGTCCCGACGACGGCTCCGTCACCGCCGGCGGCAAGGTCCCCTCCCCGGTGGCGGCAGGGGGCACCGAGCCTGCCGTGGCCCCGACTCCCACGGGCGGCGGGCTCGCCGCGGCCCTGGCCCAGCAGGAGAAGGATCCCATCCGCTGGGACACGGACGGGCCCTCGGGCTCGCAGCGGACCTTCGGCAAGTGGTTCCGGCAGGACGGCTGGCGGCACATCGTGGGCATCCTGGCCAGCGCGTTCTCGCTGTTCCCGCTGCTCTACGTGCTCTCAGCCTCCCTGGACCCCACCGGCACCATGGCCGGGTCCAACGACCTGTTCAGCTCCTTCAGCACCCAGAACTACGTGGACCTGTTCAATGACCCCTCCCGCCCCTATGCGCGCTGGTTCATGAACACCCTGATCATCGGGCTGGTCACCGCGTTCCTGACCGTGTTCCTGGGCGCGCTGGCGGCCTATGCGTTCTCCCGCATGCGGTTCAAAGGCCGCCGCGTGGGACTGCTGACCCTGCTGCTGGTGCAGATGTTCCCGCAGCTGCTGGCCGTCGTCGCGATCTTCCTGCTGCTGTCCTACATCGGGGACATCGTCCCGGCACTGGGCATCGGCTCGCAGCTGGGCCTGATCCTGGTCTACCTGGGCGGGGCACTGGGCGTGAACACGTACCTGATGTACGGCTTCTTCAACACCGTGCCGCAGTCCCTGGATGAGGCCGCGAAGCTGGACGGGGCCTCGCACGTGCAGATCTTCTTCTCGATCATCCTGCGCCTGGTCACCCCCATCCTGGCCGTGGTGGGACTGCTGTCCTTCATCTTCACGGTCTCGGAGTTCGTGATCGCCTCCGTGGTGCTGACGGACCCGAACACCCAGACCCTGGCCGTGGGCCTGTACGGCTACGTCTCGGAGACCCGCTCGGAGAACTGGGGCGTGTTCGCCGCCGGCGCGGTGCTGGCCGCCCTGCCGGTGATGGCCCTGTTCCTGTTCCTGCAGAAGTACATCGTCTCCGGGCTGACCGCTGGCGGCGTGAAGGGCTGACCCAGGCCAGCTCCACGAGGACGGACTCAGGCGCTCCATGGACGGCATGGGGCGCCTGATCCGCGTTCTGGCCGCGGTGACCGGGTGATTCTCAGTGCACCGGCCGTGGCGACGAATCCCTGATGCACGTGTCGTCGCACCGGCCAGATGGGTTGCACGATGTGGTGCTGTGCGGCGTCTTTCTGGACGAGAAGTGCAGCACGGAACTGCCGCTCGACGAGGACTGCATCAGAGTTCCCCGGGGCAGGGGCCAGCAGCCACTGGACGGCGGACAGCACGCAGCTCGGGCGCTCAGTCGTCCCGGCTCGGATTCGGCTCCTGGTCTGAGGAAACGGCCCGGAGCATCGTGGTGGTGGGGTGCAGGATCACGGCGTCCTCGTCCCGGCGGTTGCGCAGCACCTGGTCCACATAGGTGCTCAGCGCCTCCTGCAGGGGCACCTCGCGGGACTGCTCTTCGGAGAGGTACCAGCGGTGCTCCAGCAGCTGGTGCATCACCTCGGCGGGCTCGAGCTTGAGGGAGAGCTCCCGGGGGATCGCCCGGACCACCGGTTCGAACACCTCGGAGGTCCACAGGTGGGCGGACTCGTGCTCGTCCATCTCCGGGTGGTGGACCATCCGGAACTCGTCGATGTCCCGCAGCAGCCGCCGCGCCTGGTTCTCCTGCACGTCCAGCCCGGTCAGCCCCATCAGCCGCCGGTGATGGTGCCCGGGGTCCACCACCTTGGGCTGCAGGACCAGCTCGCTGCCGTCTGCGGTGGAGCGGATGGCGAACTCCTCCACATCGAATCCGAGGTCGTTCAGGCGCCGGATCCGCTCCTCCACGCGCCACCGTTCGTCCGCGGAGAAGGAGAGGTCCCCGGTGAGCTCATCCCACAGCCGCCGGTAGGCGTCCAGGATCCGTTCGGAGGTGGCCAGCGGGTCCACCTCCGGTTCGATGAATCCGCCGTTCATCAGGTCCATCAGCTCCCCGGCGATGTTCACCCGGGCGATCTCCAGGTCGTGCTCGCGCTGTCCACGAGAGAGGGAGGGGTGCAGCTCGCCGGTCTCGGCGTCCACCAGGTAGGCGGCGAAGTCCCCGGCGTCGCGGCGGAACAGGGTGTTGGAGAGGGAGACGTCCCCCCAGTAGAACCCCTCCAGGTGCAGCTGGACCAGCAGCAGGGCCAGGGCGTCCACCAGGCGGGTGAGGGTGTCCTGGCGCAGCTTCTGGGAGAACACGGCACGGTAGGGCAGGGAGAACCGCAGGTGGCGGGTGACCAGCATGGTCGGCAGCGGTTCCCCGGCGGCGTCCACGCGGCCGCTGACCACGGCCAGCGGCTCCACGCACGGCACGTCCAGGCGTTCCAGGCGGCGCAGCAGGTTGTACTCCCGGCGCGCGTTGGCCTCGGTGGTCTCCTTGACCGCGACGACGGCTCCCGCCAGATGCGCGAACCTCACCACGTGCCGGGAGATGCCTCGGGGCAGGGCGGCCAGGTACTGCTCGGGCCAGTCCTCCAGGGCCACGTCCCAGGGCAGGGCGAGCAGCTCGGCCGAGGCCGCGGCGGTGCCCAGGTCCGCGGCCGAGGTGATGTCCAGTCCGCGCAGGGTGCTCATGGACGGTCCTCTCTGTAGTCGTTCGTCCCAGGGTGCAGCCGTCCGTGGTCCAGGGTCCAGAGCGTGTCGGCCGCCGCCCGCACCGGGGCGGGGTCCGTGCAGGCCATCAGCGTGGTCACATCCAGGTGGCGGGCCAGGGTGCCGATCAGCTCGGCGGTGGCGTCCACCAGCTCGGGGGAGAGGGCCACGAGCGGATCGTCCATCAGCAGCACGGTGGGACGGCGGACCATGGCCCGGGCCAGGGCCACCTGCTGACGCTGGGGTCCAGTGATCTGGTCCGGGTGCAGGTCCAGCGCCTCGGTCAGCTCCAGCACCTCGGCGGCATAGCGGACCCGCTCCTGCAGCTCGGTCTCGGCCACACCGGCCACGCGCAGGGCGAAGGCCATGTTCTCCTGCACGCTCAGGTGCGGATACAGGGCGTAGTGCTGCATCACCAGCACGGCGCCGCGGTCCTGGGCCGAACGGGCGGTGACATCCTCCCCGCCGATCCAGACGCTCCCGGAGCTGGCCTCCTCCTGGCCGCCGGCCACGCGCAGCAGCGTGGACTTGCCGCTGCGTTCGGGCCCGCAGACCACGGTGAAGTGACCGTGCGGCACCTCCAGGTCCACCTCGTCCAGCGCGGGTTCGGACGCGGTGGGGAACCGGACGGTCACCTGGCGCAGGCTCAGGCTCGCCACTGGGCCACCGCCTGAAGCACCCCCGCCAGAGCCTGCGGCCCAGCGATCCGGAACGGAGCCGCCGTCGCGCCCTGCCCCACCTTGATGCCCACGTCCACACCGGGACGCAACCGTGCGAAGCCGGCCTCATCGGTGACATCGTCCCCGGCGAAGAGCACCGCGTCCGCGCCGGTGGTCTGCCGCAGCAGCTCCAGCCCCTGCCCCTTGTCGGCGCGGACCACGGAGGTCTCCAGCACGGCCTTGCCGTGGCCCACCGTGATCTCTGGATGCTCGCCCGCCAGCGTGGTCAGGGCCGTCTCGGCCGTCCCGACGACGTCACGCGCCTGGGCAGGATCGCTCACCTGGCGCACATGCAGGACGCGGCCCGCCGGCTTGTGCTCCACCCAGCTGCCCGGGACGGTGGCGGAGAGGGACTCGAGGGTACGCTCGGCGGCTGCGAGGGCTGCCTGCTGGGTGTCCGTGAGGATCAGCGGCGGGGCATCCGGGCCGAGGCGACGCTCAGCGCCGTGCGAGCCGATCAGCAGCGTGGCGGCCGGGGGAGCGGCCACGGCGGTGAGGGACTCCAGGGCGCGGCCGGAGACCAGTGCGGTGTGCACCCCGGCCAGACCGGTCAGGGACGCCAGGGCGTGGGCGTTCTCCGGCAGCGGGCGGGCGTCCTCGGCACGGTCCACCAGCGGGGCCATCACGCCGTCGAAGTCCAAAGCCACCAGAACCGTGGGCAACGCGGCGAAGGACTGCAGGGCCGATCCCAACTCAGGATCCAGGACAGGCTGCACGCCGTTGCCGGTCATGCGGTCCCCGCGCCCAGGCGCTCCAGGAACTCCTTGGACCACCGGTTCACATCATGCGTGGCGATCTGACGACTCATGGTGCGCATCCGCCGGGTGGCCTCCTTGGTGTCCATCTCCACGGCCTGCATGATGGTGTCCTTCAGACCGTCGATGTCATGGGGATTGACCAGCAGGGCCTGCTTGAGCTGGTCCGCCGCACCGGCGAACTCGGAGAGGACCAGCACGCCGCTGTGAGCGGCACCGGCGCCGCGGACCGCCACGTACTCCTTGGCGACCAGGTTCATCCCGTCCCTCAGTGCGGTGACGAGCATGACGTCCGCGGCCAGGTACAGGGCCACCATCTCCTCGATCGGATAGGCGTGGTGCAGATAGCGGATGGCGGTGTGGCCCATGGTGTCGTAGGTGCCGTTGAGCCGGCCCACGGCCAGCTCGATGTCCTCGCGCAGCTGGCGGTAGGAGTCCACGCGCTCGCGGGAGGGGCTGGCCACCTGCACCAGGCAGGCACGGTCCACGGTGAGCCGCCCGTCGTCCAACAGCTCGCCGAAGGCCATGATCCGGTGCCGGATGCCCTTGGTGTAGTCCAGCCGGTCCACCCCGAGCAGGATGGTCTGCGGGTTGCCCAGGTCCTGACGGATCTGCCGGGCCCGTTCCTGGACCTGGGGGTCGGCGGCCAGCTGGCGCAGGGTGGTGGTGTCGATCGAGATGGGGAAGGCCTCGGCCCGCACAGTGCGTGAGGTCTGGTCCTGCTCCACCTCGACCTGGCCGCTGCGGAAGGCGTATCCGCCGTACCGTTTGGCCACGCGGTGGAAGTTCGCCGCGTCCGATGTCCGCTGGAAGCCCAGCAGGTCCGCCCCCATCAGCCCCTCCACGACCTCCCGCCGCCACGGCAGCTGGGCGAAGATCTCCAGGGGTGGGAACGGGATGTGGTTGAAAAACCCGATCCGCAGATCCGGCCGCAGCGTGCGCAGCAGGGCCGGCACGAGCTGGAGCTGGTAGTCCTGCACCCAGACGGTGGCGCCCTCGGCGGCGGTAGTCGCAGCAGCCTCGGCGAAGCGCACGTTCACCCGGCGGTAGGCGTCCCACCACTGGCGGTGGAACTCCGGCGGGGCGATGACATCGTGGTAGAGCGGCCACAGAGTGGCATTGGAGAAGCCCTCGTAGTAGTCCTGGACCTCGTCCGCGCTCAAGGCGACCGGGACCAGGTGCATCTGATCGTGGTCGAAGGGCTCGAGCTCCTCATCGGGGGCGCCGTTCCAGCCCACCCAGGCGCCGTCCATCCGCGCCATGATCGGTGCCAGCGCCGTGACGAGGCCACCGGGGGATCGGCGCCAACTGGCCGTGCCGTCGTCGTGGGTGACGCGGTCCACCGCCAGGCGATTGGCCACCACCACCAGGTCGTAGCCCTGGTCGGGCGGATCCTGGCGGTGGAGCCGGCCGAGCCGCGGCAGGGTGCCGGTGGCCGGGGCGGAGGGGCTGGTCTGGGCGGTCTGATGTGTCTGGTCTGATTCGTGTCCGGGGGTGTTCACGCGGGACCTCCTCTGTTCCCTCGAGCCTAGTCGCCGGGACCGGGCGGCCGTGTGGCTCGGCGCACACGTGTGACCCCGTGAGGACCGGCTCAGTGAACCTCCAGGCTGGGCCGGTATTCTGGCACGCAGTCTGAAGCATGTGTGATCGTCCTTGATCGATCCCGGTCGACCGCTCACGTAGCTTCGGAATCCCCCGACCACCGGATCGTGACAGGCAGGACTATGGCTTCAAGCAGCAAGCAGACCAAGGCGGAACGCCAGGCAAGCGCGCGGGAGAAGGCGCGGCAGATGCAGGAGCAGCAGCGCCGGCAGGAGAAGCGCCGCTCCATGATGATCCGCTGGGGCGTGGTGATCGGTGTGGTCGCCGTGATCGCCGTGGTGGTGGCCCTGATCACCGTCAACTCCTCCCGGTCCATTCCGGACGCCGGCCCGGCACCCAGTGTGGGCAACGTCCACGGCGGAGTCACCGCGGTCTCGGCCACCGAGCTGGCCCCGGGCGACGTCCCGGACGGGCAGGTCGACGCCGCTGCCGTGGCCGAGCCCTCCGGCGCCGCCGAGCAGATCACCACGGTGCCTGGTGCCGAGCAGAAGCCTGCCGGTGAGCCCGCGCAGATCATCATCTACGCCGACGCCAACTGCGTGCACTGCGCCGGGTTCGAGGAGACCAACGGCGCCAAACTGCAGGAGTGGCTGGACGCCGGCCAGGCCACCGTGGAGTACCGACTGGTGGGCTACCTGGACAGCTCGGCCACTTCGAACTACTCCTCTCGTGCCGCCAACGCCGCCCTCTGCGTGGCCGAGGAGTCCCCGGAGCAGTACATCCCGTTCGTGGCCCAGATGTTCGCCGCCTACACCGGCCAGGGCGTCAGCGACGACGAGCTCACGACCATGGCCTCCGGCCTGGGCGCGGACATCAACTCCTGCGTGGACGGCAACACCTACCGTCCGTTCGTGAAGTACACCACCGCCAAGGCCCAGGAGGCCCAGATCCCGGGTACCCCGAGCGTGTGGGTGCAGGGACAGCGCTGGGACGGCAACGCCGATCCGGACTTCCAGGTCTGGGCCCAGGGCCTGATCGACGGCGGCACGGAGGACTCCACCGAGGGTGCCGAGGGCTGATCGGCCCCGGCTGACACCTCAGCAGGACAGCGGCTCGGCCCGCACCGATCTCCCCTGCGGAGACGGTGCGGGCCGAGCCGTCCTGTTTCCGGTACCCTGGACGGGCCGGTCCGCCGTCGAGGTGACCGGCTGCGCCTCCTTAGCTCAGCTGGCCAGAGCAACTGTCTTGTAAACAGTAGGTCGCCGGTTCGAATCCGGCAGGGGGCTCCACCTGCGCGGATGCGCGCTGTACCTGAGGGACAATGAGGGCCATGCTGCTCTGTGCCCTGGACATGATGACGCCCACGCACCAGACCACCGGGATCTGGCGCCACCCTCAGGCCGACCCGGAGCAGTACCGGGACATCGACTTCTGGATCCGGCACGCCCGGCTGCTCGAGGACGCCGGGTTCGACGCGCTCTTCTTCGCCGATGTGGCCGGGGTCTACGACGTGTTCGACGGCTCGGGCCGCACCGCGATCCGCGCCGGCATGCAGTACCCCATGCTCGATCCGCTCCTGGCCGTCAGTGCGCTCGCGGCCGCCACCTCCACCCTCGGGTTCGGGGTCACCGCCTCGGTCAGCTATGAACAGCCCTACCTGCTGGCCCGCAAGTTCGCCACGCTGGACCACCTGACCCGCGGGCGCATCGCCTGGAACATCGTGACCAGCTACCAGCGCTCGGCCATGCAGAACCTGGGCGCCGCCGACGTGCTGCCCCACGATCAGCGCTACGACCGTGCCGATGAGTTCATGGAGGTCGTGTACCGGCTCTGGGAGGGCTCGATCGAAGCCGACGCCCTGGTGGCCGACGTCGGGAAGAACCTGTACCTGGACCCGGAGAAGGTCCACGGGGCCGAGCACAGCGGCACCCACTTCACCGTCCCGGGGCCAGCGCTGACCCTCCCGGGGCCACAGGGCACCCCGTTCCTGTTCCAGGCCGGATCCTCTCCGCGCGGGCTGGACTTCTCCGCCACCCACGCCGAGGCGCTGTTCTTCTCCGGCACCTCACCGCAGAACGTCCGCCAGCTGACGGACGGGGTCCGAGCGCGACTGCAGGAGAACGGCCGGCCGCAGGACTCGGTGCGGATGATCACCTCGGTCACCGTGATCGCGGCAGAGGACGACGCCGCCGCCCGGGCCCGGTACGAGGACTACGCCCGGTATGTGGATGAGAGTGCGGCGCTGGCCCTGTTCGCCGGATGGACTGGTCTTGACCTGGCCCAGCTCTCTCCGGACGACGTGCTGCAGGACGTGGAGATCCAGGGCAATCGCTCCGCACTGCAGTCCTTCACCACGCTGGACCCGGACCGGGACTGGACGGTACGGGACCTGGCGGCGTACCTGGCGATCGGCGCGCGCGGACCGGTGATCGTGGGGTCCGGCCAGACCGTGGTCGATGAGCTGGAACGGTGGCAGGTTGAAGCCGGGGTGGACGGGTTCAACGTGGACTACGGCATCCGTGGCCTGGACCTGCCGGCGTTCGCCCAGCACGTCAGCCCGGTGCTGCGCGAGCGGGGACTGGTCCCGCAGCTGCCCCGCGTGGGCAGTCAGGGCACCACCCTGCGTGCCCGGATCCTGGGGCAGGACCGTCTGGCGGACACCCACCCGGGAGCACGCCGCCGGCGGTAGACCCGCGGGGCCGGATCAGGCGGATCCGTCGGACAGGTTCGCCTGGTCCAGCACCCAGTCGATCACGTCCCCATCGGACTCCGGGTCGTACACCGTGCCGTCCACCACCACGGCGGGCACGCCCCGGACGCCGTCCTCGGACATGCCGCTCAGGGCAGCCTCGATCTGATCGCTCCCGCCGTCCGCGGCCACGCAGCCGGCGATGTCCACCTCCAGCAGTCCGGCACGGTCCACGAGCTGCTGGTCGGACAGGCCGGCCGGTGCGGTGGCGAAGAGCTGGGTCTGGTAGTCGTGCTGGAGCTGGGTGTCCTCCGTGGTGTCGCGGAAGCAGTAGAACGCGTTCGCCGCCCGCGTGGACCAGGACTCGTCGTCGCCCTGGCCCATGAAGTCCACGATCCGGTAGTCGATCTCGGCCTTGCCGCCCTGGGCCACCGAGGCCAGGAACCCGCCGACCCCGTAGTGGAAGTCCTTGCAGTGCGGGCAGGCGAAGTCCTCATAGACCGCCACGGTGCTCGGCTCCTGATCGGCGCTGGCCGACGGCGAAAGGCTGGGCGTGGGGGCTGCGGAGGCGGTGCCGTCGCCGGCCGGAGACGTCGAGGCCGTCCCGACGGCGGCGGGAGACTCCGTCTGGTCCGCGTCACCACCACAGGCGGTCAGGCCCAGGGTGAGGGCACCCACGGCGGACAGAGACAGCAGGCGGTGCGCGGCGGAGGCAGTCATGGTCGACATCCTAGTCAGCCGGTGGTCGGCACCATTGGACACGCGGTTCTGGCGGATGGTCTCGCTCCATAGGGACCTTTGGACAGACTTTTGAGAGAAGTGTTTCACATCACACGCCGTGACCTTAGCGTGATCTCACATCGCGGTCGGGACTCGGGTCCCTCTCGGGTCCCGACCGTGAACCACCCACCCGCCCGGTGGGTTGCAGACCCTCAAGGAGATCGAACATGACACCATCGGATCACTCGCACCGGCCCCGCCGGTCCGGGCTGTCGTTGCGCCGCGGAGCCGTGCTGGCCGCCGCCGCCTCGCTGTGCCTGGGCCCCCTGGCCGCCCTGCCCACCGCCGCCGCCCCGGCCGACCAGGACGCCGCGTCGAGCCAGGGCGTGACCCTGGACCGCGGTCAGCAGGTCGCCCCGGCCGCCTCGCCCGATCAGGGCGCGCAGGACCAGTTCATCGTCACCTACAAGCAGGGCGCCGCCAGTGCCGGCAAGAGCGATCGTGCCAAAGCCTGGGGCAAGGCGGCGAAGGAGGCCGGTGTCTCCGTCCAGGAGCTGCGTGCCACCGCCACCGGCTCCTACGTGGTGAAGGCGAACAAGAAGCTCTCCGCGGCCGAGTCTGAGGCCTTCATGGCCGATCTGCGGGCCTCCGGCACTGTGGACACTGTGGAGCCGGACACCCTGCAGACCATCGCCCTGACGCCGAACGATGCCCGCTACTCCGAGCTCTGGGGCATGCACGGGACGAACGGCATGCGCGTTCCCGGTGCCTGGAACATCAGCACGGGCTCCGGCTCCGTGGTGGCTGTCCTGGACACCGGCATCGTCTCCCACCCTGACCTGAACAGCAATGTCGTGGCCGGCTATGACTTCGTCTCCGATGCCGCGGCCGCACGTGACGGCAACGGTCGCGACTCCAATCCTCAGGATGAGGGTGACTGGTTCGTCGCCGGAGAGTGCGGTCAGTCCCGCGGCTCCAACTCCTCCTGGCACGGCACCCACGTGGCCGGCACCATCGGCGCCGTGGCCAACACCACCGGCGTGGTCGGCGTGGCTCCGAACACCAAGATCCAGCCCGTCCGCGTGCTGGCCAAGTGCGGCGGCCGCCTCTCGGACATCGCCGACGCCATCGTCTGGGCCTCCGGCGGCTCCGTCCCCGGCACTCCGGTCAACTCCACACCGGCCGACGTGATCAACATGTCCCTGGGCGGAGGCGGCACCTGCAGCTCCACGTACCAGAACGCCATCAACACCGCCGTGAACCGTGGCACCACCGTGGTCGTGGCCGCAGGCAACGAGGGGCAGGACGCCTCTCGCGTCTCCCCGGCCAGCTGCAACAACGTGGTGACCGTGGCCGCCTCCAACAAGAGCGGCGGACTGTCCTACTACTCCAACTACGGCACCAAGATCGACGTGACCGCCCCCGGCGGTGACACCCGCACCGCAGGCGGCGGCATCCTGTCCACCATCGACACCGGCACGACCACCCCGCGCGGTGGCGGTTACGCCGAGTACCAGGGCACCTCCATGGCCACGCCGCATGTGGCCGGCCTGGCCGCCCTGATGACCTCGGCTGAGAGCTCGCTCACCCCGGCCCAGGTCGAGTCCGCTCTGAAGGCCGGCACCCGTGCCATGCCGGGCGGCTGCACCGCGGGCTGCGGCACCGGTCTGGTGGACGCCACCAAGGTGATGAACGCCCTGGGCGGGGGCACCACCCCCACCCCGGACCCCGAGGATCCCACGGAGCCGGCCCCCACGGGGCAGCTGCTGAAGAACAACGGCTTCGAGTCCGGCGCCACCGGGTGGACCACCAGCCACGCGGACGCCATCGAGAGCACCACCAATGCCCGCTCCGGCTCCTGGCACGCCACCCTGAACGGTCTGGGCCGTTCCAACACCTACACCGTGGACCAGCGCGTGACCATCCCGGCCGGCAGCACCGCCACCCTCGGCTACCACCTGCACGTGGGCACCGATGAGGGCACCAGCTACGCCTATGACAAGCTCTCCGTCCAGGTGGTCGACGGGTCCTACGCCTACACGCTGAAGACCCACTCCAACCGCGAGAAGTCCACCAGCTACTCCGCCCACAGTGTGGATGTCTCCCGGTTCGCCGGGAAGACCGTCACCGTGCGCTTCCGCGGCGTGGAGGACAGCTCGCTGCCCACCATCTTCCGGATCGACGACACCTCCCTCACCGTGCGCTGACCCGCACCGTGTCCCCGGGACTGAGCTCACCTCAGGTTCCCGACGACGGACCGTCCCGTCTGTGCCCCACGCGCAGGCAGGGCGGTCCGTCGCCGTGAGACGTCTCACTGCTGGGCGCCCCGTGCACCGATGCACTGACCATGACTAGGCTGGACAGTGGCCCCCAGGGCCACCTGGAGAACCACCTGATGGTGGGAGAGACCCGCCCTCATCCGAAGAGAGGCGAATCATCCCCATGAAGGCCTGGCAGTTCACGAACACCCACGAGCCCCTGTCCCTGACCGAGGTCCCGGACCCCACCCCCGGTCCCGGCGAGGTCGTCCTGGACGTCAAGGCCGCCGGCATCTGCCATTCGGATGTGGGACAGATGGAGGACGAGGCCTGGCTCTCGGTCCTGGCCAAGACCCCCATCACCATGGGCCATGAGAACGCCGGTGTGGTCGCAGCCGTCGGCGAGGGAGTCACCGAGGTCAAGGTCGGCGACCGGGTGGGCGTGTGCCCCACCACCGAGGTCGGCGCTCCGGGCCACCACTACGACGGCGGCTTCGCACCCCAGCTGCTGGTGCGCGCGGACACCCTGGTGCCCATGCCGGACGGGCTGGACTTCGTGCACGGCGCCGCCGGAACGGACGCCGGCATGACCTCCCACTCCGCCGTCATCACCCAGGGCGGGGTCAAGGCCGGAGACAACGTCGGCATCATCGGCCTGGGCGGTCTGGGCCAGATCGGCGCCCGCATCGACGTGCTGGCCGGCGCCAACGTCTACGTCGCCGAGGTCAACGAGAAGTTCTGGCCGCTGGCGAAGGAGATCGGCGCCACGGACGTCAAGGCCTCCGTCAAGGACTTCGAGGGCGTGACCTTCGACGTGATCGTGGACTTCGCCGGCTTCGGCACCACCACCGCCGAGGCCATCACCACCGTCAAGGAGCGCGGCACCGTGGTCCTGGTGGGCATGGGCAAACTGGAGGCCACCATCGACACTCAGGCGATGATCCTGATCCAGTGCAACCTCAAGGGCTCCAACGGCGGGTCCAAGGAGGATGTGGCCGGGATCTACGAGTACATGGGCACGGGCAAGCTGAACCCGACCATCACCACGATCGGCTTCGACGAGATCGCCGACGGGATCGAGAAGCTCAAGAACGGTGAAGTCGTCGGCCGACTGGTCGCCTCCTACGAGTGAGCGTCTGCTGACCTGACGGCGGCTCCCTGCTGAGTCGTCACCACGGGCGGGCACCTTCCAGGGTGCCCGCCCGTGGCGTGCCCGGACCCGGACAGGCCGCAGGTCAGGGGAACCCCAGCAGCCGCAGGCCTGCCGCGGCAGCGGCCCCCACAAGCACCACCACCAGGAACGGTGCCCGCAGCAGCAGGGCGACAGCGGCAGCCACCAGTGCACCCAGGCGGGAGTCCAGGGCCAACCCTGCTCCGGATCCTGCCGCATTCATCACCACCAGGGCGGCCAGCAGTCCGATGGTGACGGCATTGGCCGTGCGAAGCAGCCGCTCGTCCTCGAGCCACCGGATCGGCAGCAGATAGCCCACCAGCTTGGTCATGAAGGCGATGGCGCTGGCCAGCAGGATCCAGGACCACCAGCTCATGCGGCACCTGCCTCAGCATCGGTGGCCGCCGCCGGACGGAACCAGCCCCAGAGCCCGGCCACCAGGGCGGCCACCAGGATCGGGATGCCCGAGGGCAGCAGCGGCAGGGCCACCAGCGTGACCAGGGCGGCCGTCACCGCCAGCGCCCAGGCGTCCCCGCTGCGCAGGCGTGGCCACAGCAGCCCGAGCATGGCGGCGGTGGCAGCGCCGTCCAGGCCCCACGCGGTCGGATCGCCCAAGGCATTGCCGGCCAGTGCGCCCACCAGCGTCAAGGCCGACCACAGCACCCAGACACCCAGCCCGGCGGTCCAGAACCCCAGGCGACGCCCGTACGGCTCAGCCTGGCTGGCGGCGGTGGCCGCAGACTCATCGATCGTCACCTGCGCAGCCCAGGGCCTGAGCAGCGGTCCGGGGCGGAGCATGGCGTTCATCTGCATGCCGTACACCGCGTTGCGCACCCCCAGCAGCGAGGCCGCCCCGGTGGCCGCCCCGCCGCCACCGCCTCCGGCGACGACTCCGATGAAGGCGAACTGTGAGCCGCCCGTGAACATCAGCACGCTCAAAGCCATGGTCTGGAGCACGTCGAAGCCTGCCGCCACGGACAGGGCACCGAAGGAGATCCCGTAGAGGCCGGTGGCGACCGCCACGGACAGTCCCATCCGGACGGCCGGGTGGCGGGAGGCAGGGGTGGTCATGGCGGTCATCCTAGGGTTTCTCGGAAGCGCCGCTGATCTGCTACGCTCTTCTAGTCGTCAGGGTCGAGACGCACCTGGTGTGCGCCGCCGTTGACCGTCACGGATCTTTAGCTCAGTTGGTTAGAGCGTTCGCTTCACACGCGAGAGGTCGCTGGTTCGAGTCCAGTAAGATCCACCATCCTGAAGGGCCCCCACCGGGGTCCTTCAGTCGTCTACGGGACATTCACCAGCGGCACACATCACCACGGCACCGCCCCTGGTGCGGTTCGATTCGGGAGGCGGGCATGGCGGACGAGGAGTTCGGCGAGGTCCCCGGGATGCGGCACCCCACTGAGCCCTCCACAGACCTGTCGATGATCCCGATCATCCGGCCCGCTGCCCAAGTGGAGGCCGAGGAGGCCGGTGAATCCGCCCCGGCCGCCGGCCCGGTGAGCGAGGAGCACCCGTCTCCCGCCGTCGTCGGGACCTCCGAGGAGAGCGCCGTCATCCGCTCTGCCGCCGATCTCGACGCCCCTGAGCCCATGCAGGACACCCCGCTGACCGAGCCTCCGGCCTCCGAGCCGGTGCCGCTGTCCGTGCTGGCGCCCTCGGAGACGGACACCCAGGCCCAGCCTGCAGTGCCGGCGGCTCGACGCCGGGATCGGATGCGCTTCCCGGGCCGCACCGCGATCCGGAAGATCATGCACTCCGAGCCGCTGCCCACGCAGTCGATGCCCTGGGTGAACCGGATCGCCGGCAGCCCGTACAACAACCCGTACCTGCAGGCGCACCGCGAGGCCGATGAGGACGCTCGGCGCACCCTGGACTTCGCGCTGCGGCTGGGGGAGACCATGTTTCGGTTCGGGGCCGGTGCCTTGGAGGTGGAGACCTCGATCATCGTGGTGGCCCAGGCCTTCGGCATCCGCGAGACCGAGATCGACATCACCAACCAGTCGATGAACCTGAACTATGCGCCCGAGGGGCAGGTGCCCTACTCGGTCCAGCGCGTGGTGCGCTCCTGGACCCAGAACTATGCCGGGCTGGCTCTGCTGCACCGTCTGGTCTCGGACATCGCCACCGGCAAGGTGGGCCGGGGCGAGGCGATGGACCGCCTGGCCGAGATCCGCCACCGGCCCAAGCCCTTCCCACGCTGGATGGCCACCTTGGCCGCCGGCCTGTTCGCCGGCACCTTCGTGCTGTACATCGGCGGCGGACCCGTGGGAGCCAGCGTCGCGCTGCTGTCCACCCTGCTGGTGATGGCCGTGGTGGATCTGATGGGCCGAGCCCGCGTGCCGGAGTTCTTCTCCACCATGGCCGGTGGGTTCATGGCCACCGTGGTGGCCCTCGTCCTGTACGCCCTGCACGTGCCGCTGGCCCCCTCCATGGTGGTGGCCGGTGGCCTGATGATGCTGCTGCCCTCCGCCCGGTTCGTCTCCGCGGTGCAGGACGCCATCAACGGCTTCCCGGTCACGGCGGCCGGCCGCTTCGTCTCGGCGTTCCTGAGCTATGTGGCGATCATCTCCGGGATCGTGGCGGCCGTGGCGGTGGCCGAACTGCTCGGTGTGCGCAGCATCGACCTGGCCGAGGAGTCCAGCGCCAACTACCCGCTGCTGATGATGGCGATCCTGGTCTTCCTGGCCGCTCTGTTCGACGCCGTGGTGGAGCAGTCCGAATGGCGCCTGCTGCTGCCCACGGCGCTGGTGTCCGTGTGCGGGTACATGGTCTACGTGGGTGTGGGCGCACTGGGTGTCAGCCCGCGGGTGACCCCGGCGATCGCCGCCGTGGTGATCGGCGCCCTGGGGCGGTACGTGGCGCTGCGCATGGGCGCACCCCAGCTGGTGCTGGCCGTGCCGGGCATCCTGTTCCTGCTGCCGGGACTGATGATCTTCCGCTCCATGTACGAGATCGCCATGGACTCCGGGGCTGTGGTGGAGGGTGCGGTCGGCATGTTCAACGCCTCCATGGTGATCATGGCGATCGCCGCGGGCGTGGTCTTGGGAGACACCCTGGCTCGGCCCTTCACCCGCTCCTACCGGGCCAACGAACGTCGGCAGATCGGCCGGCGCTGACCGGTCCCTCCGGTGGGGGCCGAACCGGACTTCAGTCCCGTTCCACCCGCCAGTCCACGGGGTCGGCGCCCAGCTGCTCCAGCAGCTCATTGGTGCGGCTGAACGGACGGGACCCGAAGAACCCCCGATGCGCCGAGAGCGGGGAGGGGTGGGGCGACTCGATGATCGCGGTGGCACCGCCCTGCCGCAGCACCGGAGCCATCTTCCGGGCGTCGTTGCCCCACAGGATCGCCACCAGCGGGGTGCCCCGCGCGGCCAACGCCTCCACCGCCGTCTGGGTGATCTGCTCCCACCCGATCCCGCGGTGGCTGGCTGCGGCCCCCGCCCGCACGGTGAGCACGCGGTTCAGCATCAGCACGCCCTGTTCCGTCCACGCGGTGAGGTCTCCGTGCGAGGCCGGCGGGATGCCCAGGTCAGTGGAGAGCTCCTGGTAGATGTTCACCAGCGACCGCGGCAGCGGCCGCACATCACGGTCCACGGCGAAGCTCAGGCCGATCGGATGCCCCGGGGTGGGGTAAGGGTCCTGTCCCAGCACCAGGACCTTGACCTGGTCGAAGGGCTGGCGGAAGGAGCGCAGGACATGCTCGGGAGCCGGCAGGATGTGCTCCCCGGCCGCGCGGCGGCGCACCAGGTCCTTCCCGACGACGTCCAGGTCCTCGGTCTGCGCGGCCAGGGCCGCGTCCCATCCGGGATCCAGCGGGCTGATCAGCTCCATGGCTCAGCCCTCCGTTCCGGGGGAGGCCAGGCGCCGGGCGATCACGACCCATTCCCGCCCCGGACGGTCTGGGGCGTCCCGCGCCTCGAGGAACTCGAACCCGGCTTCAGCCAGGGTCTGCTGGATCTGCTCCAACGGACGGAAGATCAGGGTGGAGGTGGAGGGGACCACGGTGCCGTCCGGCAGGTGGCTGTCCGATCTGAAGGTGACCCGCGGCAGGTCCACCTCGGTGACCTCGAAGACCTCCCGCACGGTGCCCACCCCGGGCGCCTCCCACGTGGACTCGGGCTGGCGGGCCCAGTCCTCCCATGCGCGGCGCTCCGGGATGCGGGTCTCGAACACCAGGTGCCCACCCGGGGTCAGGTTCTCGTGGACAGCGCGCAGGGTGCCCAGCCAGTCCTCGTCGGTCAGGAACACCTGGGCCACGTTGGCGGTCATCACGGCCAGGTCGGCGGGCAGATGAGTCTGGGCGGCGTGCTCTGACAGATCCGCTGCCGTGCCGTGCACCCAGTGCACCTTCTCGGCGTGGGGCTTGTCCTGAGCGACCTCGAGCATCTCTCCTGCCGGTTCCACGGCCGTCACGGACAGGCCCTGAGCGGCCATCCGCACCGCGAACGTCCCGGTGCCGGCCCCGATGTCCAGGACCGAGCGGGCGCCGAGCGCCCGGGCGATCCCGACGTACTGGTCCAGGTCCTCCCGGGACCCCTCCACCTGGTCATAGGTCGCGGCGATGAACGGGTGATCGAACTCATTGACTGCCATGGGCTCGATCCTAGGGGCAGTGCCGTCACTCCCTGCCCTGGAGGGGCGAGCGACGAATGACACGGTTGTCATTCGGTCGGTAGACTGCAGGCTGGAGCGCAGTCCGCACCGTGTCCGTTCACCCCGCCCCGCCGAAGGAGTCCCGATGTCCGCTGCATCCTCAGCCGACGAGCAGGCCGCTGTCTCGGTGGAGCACATCCTGCCCGAGCTGACCGAGCGCGAGCGGAAGATCCTGGACTTCGAGGATCAGTGGTGGAAGTACGGCGGGGCCAAGGACCAGGCCATCCGCGATCAGTTCTCGCTCTCGGCCACCACGTACTACCAGGTGCTCAGTGGACTGCTGGACCGCCAGGAGGCGCTGGCCTACCGGCCCATGCTGGTCAAGCGGTTGCGTAGACTACGGACCACACGCCACCGCGCACGCAGCGCGCGTCGGCAGCAGGCCTGAGGCCGATCCCGCTCTCAGGCGCACAGTGACCGGCGGCCACCCTGGGAGGGTGCCGCCTCGTGATGTGGTGAGGGCTGTCCATGACTGAGTATCCCCGCGACCGGTTCGACGACGTCCCGGAGTACACCGACCGCAAGGGCGGGCACCGGGCGCATTTCGATCCGCCCGTGGAGACCACCGGTCTGCGATGGATCGCGGTGACTGCGGCCTTCGCCCTGGCCGTGGGCGCGTTCTGCTTCTTCATCCTCCCCGGGCTGCTCAGTTCCGCACCGGCCACCTCCGGCGCCACCGCGGAGAGCGCTCCGTCCGCCTCGCAGCAGTCCGCCACGCCCCCTGCCGAGGCGAGCTCCACCGCTTCGACGTCGGCCACGCCCACCGCTCCGGCCGGTGCCTCGACCGTGGAGGTCTATGCCGTGGCGGACACCGGCGGGACCGCCGAGGCCACGGGCGAGCAGCTGCGCTCGGCCGGGTTCACCGTGGGTGGAGTCGGCGCCTGGCAGGGCTTCGCGGTGCCCCAGTCCGCTGTGTACTACTCGGCCGGTGAGGACACCGCCGAAGCGGTGGCCGCCCAGCTGGAGCTGCCGACCGTCTATGACGGCCGGGTCCCCGGTGTCGTGGTCGTCCTGACCGGGACCCCCTGATCCGATGAGCTCACGCCGCCCCCTCCGCGATCTGGCCGCGCGGACCAGAGCCCAGTTCTCGCGGGACCGGTCCCCGTGGCCGGACTTCCAGGTGCAGGGGACCACGGTCCTGGTCACCGGCGCCGCCTCCGGCATGGGTCTGCTCCACGCTCGCCGCGCAGCCCAGGACGGGGCCGGGACGGTCATCCTCTGGGATCGTTCCGAAGACGGGCTGGGTCGGGTCCGAGCCGAGCTGGAGGCCGCCCACCCCTCCGTGACTTTCCGGGCGGACGTCGTGGATCTGTCCGACGCCCGCGCCCTGGCCGCGGCCGCCGGTGAGGTCAGTGCTCAGACCGGGGTGCCGGATCTGCTGATCAACAACGCCGGGATCGTGACCGGTGAGTACTTCTGGGACCACACCGAGGCGGCGGTCACCTCCACACTGGCGGTGAACACACAGGCGCCGATGCTGCTGACCCTGGCGTTCCTGCCGTCGATGATCAAGCGCCGAACCCCGGCGCGGATCGTGAACGTCGCCTCAGCGTCCGGACTGCTGCCGGTGCCGCGGATGAGCGTGTATGCGGCGTCCAAATGGGCTGCCGTGGGGTGGTCGGACTCGCTGCGGCTGGAACTGGAGCAGGCCGGCCACCACCAGGTGCGGGTCCTGACCGTCTGCCCGTCCTACATCAGCACCGGGATGTTCGAGGGCGCGCGTGGGCCGATGCTGACCCCGATCATGGAGCCGGACTACGTGGTGGAGCGGATCTGGGACGAGCTGGCCGACCCTCGGCCGATCCTGATGCTGCCCTCGAGCGTCCGCTCCTCGGCCCTGCTCAAGGGCGTGCTGCCCCAGCGGGTGTTCGACTCCGTGGTGGGCCGGGGGATGGGCGTCTACCGGTCCATGCAGGACTTCACCGGGCGGACCGGCCGGGGCCCTGATTCCACCCAGCGCTGAACCTGCCGCAGGAGAAGCGGGGAACTCGCACGAAGTGTTTGCACTCAGTGGGGGCGAGTGCTAAAACTGGGGTTAGCACTCCACCGCCCTGACTGCCAGGCATGCCCTCGCGTGCACGGCTGGACGGGCGGAGGAGGGACCTGACTGCGGTGAGGCCCCCATCCGGGCCGTCCGTCGCGGGCACTGCGCGGGTCAGAACCGACTGAACACTGCTCACGTCCACGAAAGGACCGTGCACCGATGGCAAAGACCATTGCATTCGACGAAGAGGCACGCCGCGGCCTGGAGAAGGGTCTGAACACCCTGGCCGACGCTGTCAAGGTGACCTTGGGCCCGCGCGGCCGCAACGTCGTGCTGGAGAAGAAGTGGGGCGCCCCCACCATCACCAACGACGGCGTCTCCATCGCCAAGGAGATCGAGCTCGAGGATCCCTACGAGAAGATCGGCGCTGAGCTCGTCAAGGAGGTCGCCAAGAAGACCGATGACGTCGCCGGCGACGGCACCACCACCGCCACCGTGCTGGCCCAGGCCCTGGTCAAGGAGGGCCTGCGCAACGTGGCCGCCGGTGCCGATCCGCTCTCGCTGAAGCGCGGCATCGAGAAGGCCGTCGAGGCTGTCACCGTCGAGCTGCTGGCCTCGGCCAAGGAGATCGAGACCAAGGAGCAGATCGCCGCTACCGCATCGATCTCCGCCGCTGACACCCAGATCGGCTCGCTCATCGCCGAGGCCCTGGACAAGGTCGGCAAGGAGGGCGTGATCACGGTCGAGGAGTCCAACACCTTCGGCCTGGAGCTGGAGCTCACCGAGGGCATGCGCTTCGACAAGGGCTACATCTCGGGCTACTTCGTCACCGACGCCGATCGCCAGGAGACCGTCCTGGAGGATCCGTACATCCTGATCGCCAACTCCAAGATCTCCAACGTCAAGGACATGGTCTCCCTGCTGGAGAAGGTCATGCAGTCCGGCAAGCCGCTGCTGATCATCGCCGAGGACGTCGAGGGCGAGGCCCTGGCCACCCTCGTGGTGAACAAGATCCGTGGCACCTTCAAGTCCGTGGCCGTGAAGGCACCGGGCTTCGGCGACCGCCGCAAGGCCATGCTGGCCGACATCGCCATCCTCACCGGTGGCCAGGTCATCTCCGAGGAGGTCGGCCTGAAGCTGGAGAACGCCACCGTCGACCTGCTGGGCACCGCCCGCAAGGTCGTGGTGACCAAGGATGAGACCACCATCGTCGAGGGTGCCGGAGACGCCGAGGAGATCGCCGGCCGTGTCTCCCAGATCCGCGCCGAGATGGAGAACACCGACTCCGACTACGACCGCGAGAAGCTGCAGGAGCGCCTGGCCAAGCTGGCCGGCGGTGTGGCCGTCATCAAGGCCGGTGCCGCCACCGAAGTGGAGCTCAAGGAGCGCAAGCACCGCATCGAGGACGCCGTGCGCAACGCCAAGGCAGCCGTGGAGGAGGGCATCGTCGCCGGCGGCGGCGTGGCCCTGATCCAGGCCGGTGCCAAGGCCTTCGAGAAGCTCTCCCTGGAGGGCGACGAGGCCACCGGCGCCAACATCGTCAAGGTCGCCATCGAGGCTCCGCTGAAGCAGATCGCCATCAACGCAGGCCTGGAGGCCGGCGTCGTGGCGGACAAGGTCAAGGGCCTGCCGGAGGGCCACGGCCTGAACGCCGCCACCGGCGAGTACGAGGACCTGCTGGCCGCGGGCGTCAACGACCCGGTCAAGGTGACCCGCTCTGCTCTGCAGAACGCCGCCTCGATCGCCGGCCTGTTCCTGACCACCGAGGCTGTGGTGGCGGACAAGCCGGAGAAGGCCGCCCCGATGCCCGGTGGCGATGACATGGGTGGCATGGGAGGCATGGGCGGCTTCTGATCCGCTCGGGTCGCCTCAGGGAGAGAGATCCCCGACGACGGCCCCTCACCATCACCAGGAAGGCCCGACCTGTCCGTCTCGAGACGGACAGGCCGGGCCTTCCGGCGTCTGCGGCACCGGATGCCAGGGTGAGTCAGGTTCAGGCCAGTTCGGCCGTCAGGTTCGCCCGGGCCTGGTCCTCCCAGCGTGCCCGTGCGGTGCCCGTGCGGTAGATGGGGTCCAGGGCCAGCAGCTGCTCCACCACCGCTCGGCGTCCCGTGGCGAACCGGTCATCCGGGACGTGGGCGTAGTCCTGCCGGACCGCGGTCAGGTACCGCTCGTACTCGGCGGGGGCGCGGCCGAGCACCTCCAGATCGGCGTCGCTGAAGAGCCGACCGGCAGCGTCACCGTCCTCGGGATCGTGGGAGACAGTGAGCCGGACCAGGCGTGCGGTCTCCTCGATCTCTGCCGTGGGCAGACCCATCCGGTCCAGCACGGTCTCGGCCAGCACGGCCGAGTCCTCCTCGTCCTGACCCGCCGGGCGGTCTGGGTCGCCGAGGTACACGGCGTCATGGAACCAGGCCGCCAGACGCTGGGCCCGTGGCCAGCGGCCGGGATCCTCCCCCTGACGCTCGAGCAGGTCGATCGCGTTCAGCACGGCCAACAGGTGGTGGGGATCATGGTAGTGACGGTGCGGTTCGGACCAGCGGTCCATCAGGTCCTGGAACACCGGGCCACGGTTCAGGTCATGGTGCCCGGGCAGCAGGCGGTCGAAGCGCCGCCTGAGCACCTTGTCGAGCTTGCCCGGGCGTCGAGCGGCCGGGATGCGCAGTCCGGAGGCGACCAACCGACGCACCAGTTCAGCGCCGGACACCTCCACGGCGCCCCGGGCCACCAGGTCCGCGTAGCGGTGCAGCGGCACGTCGTAGTGATCCCGGTCGAACGCCCGCGGTGAGATCCCGGCCTCCTGGGCGAAGACATGCAGCTCCTCCAGGGAGGCATCCGAGACGAGGTGGGAGAACACCGTCCCATGGGCCGGCCACCGGGCGGGGTCGATCAGGATGGTCATGGACTCAGCCTAGGGCGAGCCCGCGACCGTCACGGTGCAGGGTGCGCGGCCCGGCCCAGGCCGTCCTGGAGCCGGGGCCGCACACCCCTGCGGAGAGAGTTCAGCCGCGGAACATGGCGGCGTTGGCGGTCTCCGCGTCCAGGTACTGCTGGGCGGCGTGGGTCATGGCGCCGCGGATGGACACCAGGGACTCCTCCACTCGGGCCTGAGTTCCTCGCCACTCGGTCAGCACGGCCTGGAAGTTGGATGCGGCCTGGCCGCGCCAGGTGTCCTGCAGCTGGCGAAGGTTGCCCTCCATGGCGTTGACCTCGGACTGCAGGCGGCCGATGGAGGCCTCCACGGCCTGGCTCTTGACCATCAGGTCTTCGGTGTCGATCTGGACGAGTGCCATCTGATGCTCCTGTGCTGTGGGTGAGACCAGCGAGACGATGTCTGATGTCCGCTGCCGCCGGTGGATCCGGCACCCCTGACGCTAGGAGCGTGGACGGCGCTGGGGTCCGCGGAACCGCCTCAGTGTGGATGCAGAGCGGACTCGGGGTGCCTGTGCAGGACGGGGCGGAGTCTTCCGCCGGCGCGGGGCAGAGGCCGTGGAGGCGGCGCCGCTCACGCTGTCCGATCGTGTGGATCCCCCTGGTTCCGAAGCCTGGACCGGGGAGGACTCGGCCACGTCCGTGGCGCTGGACTGCTCGGGAGCATCGTCGTCTGCGTCCTCGTCGGACGGGGAGACCGCTGTGGCGTCCCAGGGGAGTCGGACGGAGAGGGTGGCACCGCCGCCGGGTGTCTCCCGGAGCCGGACCGTGCCGTCATGCTGGGCCACGATGGCCGCCACGATCGCCAGCCCCAGACCGGTGCCGCCGGTCTCGCGCTGCCGGGAGGAGTCTGCGCGGTAGAACCGTTCGAAGACCCGGACCGCGTCCTCCTCGGAGATGCCCGGCCCGTGGTCGCGCACCTCGATCACCGAGTCGCGGGCCCGGCCTCGATGCTCACCGCTGTGGTCCACGGATCCCTCCAGCACATCCACCGTGCCGACCGCGATCTCCAGCGGGGTGCCGTCTGGGGTGTACCGCAGGGCGTTGGTGACCAGATTGGCCAGGACCTGACGCAGCCGTCCCTCATCGCCCAGTGTGGGCGCCGAGGTGGGCTTGCCGCCGTCGAGGCCCACCAGGGTGACGACGCGGTCCTGGGCGTTGACCCGGGCGTCCATCACCGTGTCATGGGCCAGCATGAGCAGGTCCACACGCTCATGCTCCAGCGGCCGCTGCTCGTCCAGCCGGGCCAGGGTCAGCAGGTCCTCCACCAGCTGGCCCATGCGCTTGGCCTCGGACTCGATCCGCCCCATGGCGGTGCCGACGTCCTCGGGCTCGGTGATGCCGCCGTGGCGGTAGAGCTCGGAGAACCCCCGAATCGTCACCAGCGGTGTGCGCAGCTCGTGCGAGGCGTCCTGGATGAACCGGCGCATCCGCTCCTCGGACTGCTCCTTGGACCTGAACGCGGACTCGATGTGGGCCAGCATGGCGTTCAGGGACCGGGAGAGCCTGCCGACCTCGGTGTCCGGCGGTCCGTTCTCCACGCGCCGAGAGAGGTCTCCGGCGGCGATCTGCGCGGCCGTTCGCTCCACCCGCAGCAGTGGGCGGAAGGCGCGTGTGGCCACCGCGTAGGAGATCACCGAGGCGCCCAGTGTGGCCAGCAGGCCGATGGTGGCCACCAGCGATGTCACCCGATCGACGGAGGAATGGACCGGTTCCAGAGGCAGGGCGATGGCCAGGGAACCGTCCCCGGACTCGAGCCGGTACATCTGCACGCGCCACCCGCGGGAGTCCTCCGCCGTGCCGGGCACCTCGAACGCCACGTTGCCGCGCGCGGCCACCTGATCGGCGGCCAGGCCAGGCAGGTCAGGGGCGTCGCCGCTGGGTCCGGAGGTGTTGGCCACGGTCTGGCCCTCGTTGTCCTGCAGCTCACCGTAGAAGCGCAGGATGGAGGGAGGGGAGAAGTAGGGCGTGCTGTTGTCCAGAGAGTCCAGCAGGTAGTACGAGACGTCGTTGCGGTTGGCGAAGAGGTCCTCGTCGATCTGCCGGACCAGCTCCTGACGGAACAGGGAGGCCGTCAGGGCGGCCGTGACGATGACGGTGAGCAGCATCAGCCCGGAGGTCATCACCACGAGCTGGGTCCGCAGGGAGGAGGTCTTCCACAGGCGCGCCAATTCGGCGAAGGGATGGAAGCCGCGACCCTGTCTCACCCGTCCAGTATGCCGTGCCACCGCACCCGGTCGGCGGGTCGAGCCAGGCGGCACCCTCAGCGCTTGTCGGCCGACCGCAGCAGATAGCCCACGCCGCGCTTGGTCTGGATCATGTTGGGCAGCTCAGGCTTGTCGATCTTCCGGCGCAGATAGGAGATGTAGGACTCCACGATCGAGGCGTCGCCGTTGAAGTCGTACTCCCAGACGTGGTCCAGGATCTGGGACTTGGAGAGCACCCGGTTGGGATTCATCATCAGGTAGCGCAACAGCTTGAACTCGGTGGGGGAGAGGTCGATCACTTCGCCGGCGCGGCGCACCTCATGGGCGTCGTCGTCCAGCTCCAGATCGTCCACGCGCAGCACGGCGCCGTCGTCCTCGGCGGGGGCGGTCCGGCGCAGCACCGCACGGATGCGGGCGACCACCTCGTCCAGCGAGAAGGGCTTGGTCACGTAGTCGTCCCCGCCCACGGTCAGTCCGGTGACCTTGTCCTCGGTGTCATCACGGGCGGTGAGGAACAGCACCGGGAAGTGCCGTCCGGCGGCACGCAGGCGCCGAGTGACGGTGAAGCCGTCCATGTCCGGCAGCATCACGTCCATCACGGCGAGGTCGGGCTGGTCTGCCTCCACGGCGGCCAGGGCATCTCTGCCGTTGGCGGCGGCGACCACGTCGAATCCGGCGAACCTCAGCGAGGTCGAGAGCAGCTCGCGGATGTTCGGCTCGTCGTCCACCACCAGCAGCTTGGCTTCAGGGTTGTTGGACTTCATGGCGCCATCATCCCGCAGATCACTGGATGTTTGCTGAACGTCCGCTGTATGAGAAGAGGAGGATCAGAGGTCCTCGGCGTCCAGGATGGAGTAGGCGTAGCCCTGCTCGGCCAGGAATCGCTGCCGCTTCTGCGCGTACTCCTGATCCACCGTCTCCCGAGCCACCACCGTGTAGAAGTGCGCGGTCCGACCGTCCTGCTTGGGCCGCAGCAGCCGGCCCAGCCGCTGGGCCTCCTCCTGGCGGGAGCCGAAGGACCCGGAGACCTGGATGGCCACCGAGGCCTCGGGCAGGTCGATGGAGAAGTTGGCCACCTTGGACACCACCAGCACCGGCAGGTCCCCGGCGCGGAACTCGTCGAACAGCCGCTGCCGCTGGCGCACGGGGGTCTTCCCGGTCAGGACCGGCGCCCCCAGCAGCTCGCCGATCTCCTCGAGCTGGTCCAGGTACTGACCGATCACCAGGACCTGTTCACCCGGGTGGCGGTCCACGATCCGCCGGATCACCGGAAGCTTCACATCCGAGCCGGCGCTGTACCGGTAGCGGTCCGAGTCCTCGGCCATGGCATAGGCGACCCGGTCGTCGCGCGGCAGCTCCACGCGGACCTCCACGCACTCCGCCGGAGCGATGTACCCCTGGGCCTCGATCTCCCGCCACGGGGCGTCATAGCGTTTGGGTCCGATCAGGGAGAACACCTCGGACTCCCGGCCATCCTCCCGGACCAGGGTCGCGGTCAAGCCCAGCCTCCTCCGGGCCTGCAGATCAGCGGTCATTCGGAAGATCGGGGCCGGCAGCAGATGCACCTCGTCATAGACGATCAGGCCCCAGTCATGCTCGTTGACCAGCTCCAGGTGCGGGTAGATGCCGCCCCGCCGCGAGGTGAGGACCTGGTAGGTGGCGATGGTGACGGGGCGGACCTCCTTCACCGTGCCGGAGTACTCACCGATCTCGGCCTCTGTCAGTGAGGTGCGGCGCAGCAGCTCGTCCTTCCACTGCCGCGCCGAGACGGTGTTGGTCACCAGGATCAGTGTGGTGGTGCTGGAGGTGGCCATCGCGGCGGCGCCCACCAGGGTCTTGCCGGCACCACAGGGCAGCACGACGACGCCGGAGCCGCCGGCCCAGAAGTTCTCCACCGCCATCTGCTGATAGGGGCGCAGCTGCCAGTCGTCCTCGGTGAGCGCGATCGGATGCGGGGTGCCGTCCACATAGCCGGCCAGGTCCTCGGCGGGCCAGCCCAGCTTCAGCAGCGCCTGCTTGAGCCGGCCCCGCTCCGAACCGGGGACCACCACGGTCTCTCCGTCCAGACGAGGACCGAAGATCTCGCGGATCGTCCGGGCATGCAGGACCTCCTCCATCACCGGGTGGTCGTCGGTGCGCATGACCAGGCCGTGCACCGGGTCGTTCTCCAGGCGCAGGCGCCCGTACCGGCTCATGATGTCGGCGATGTCCACCAGCAGGGTGTGCGGCACCGGGTAGCGCGAGTGGGTCAGCAGCACATCCAGGACCTGCTCGGCGTCCACCCCGGCGGCCCGGGCGTTCCAGAGGCCCAGGTCGGTGATCCGATAGGTGTGGATGTGCTCGGGAGCCCTCTCGAGCTCGGCGAAGGAGGCCAGGGCATGACGTGCCTCGGAGGACTGCGGGTGGTCCACCTCCAGCAGCACGGTGCGGTCGGACTGCACGATCAGCGGCCCGTCAGACATGGTTGGCTGCTCCTTCAGGTGGTGGGCGGGGACCTGCTGGAGTCTAGTCAGCGAGCCCGGTGGGGATGGTGCTCGTCACCGGCTCCGCCCCGACCACGCGGTGCAGCGGCAGCACGCTCTCCCTGCCGACCGGAGCCGAGCTGCCGTCCGGCAGGTCCTGACACCGCAGCCGTCCGCCGGCCACCGCCAACGGCACGACGAGTCGTTCGCGGCGTTCCCCCTGGGCGGTGACCAGGTGCAGACGCACCGGCTGCCGGGTGCGGGCCGCCTGGCGCAGGACCGCCACCGCCTGCTCAGGGCCGGTCCCCGCATCCATGGGCACCGGTGCTCGACGCAGCCGTTCGAGCACCTCGTCGATCTCCTGGTCAGACGGCACGCGTCGAGTTGAGGCGAGGGGTGCCGGAAAGGGCGAGTGTGCCATGGTCGAGGCCAGGCTCTCCCGCTCCGGTGAGCGGTCTGCGGAAGGCTCCTGGCCGTCGTCGGGACGGGACGCGGCGGAGGCCGCAGGGACGGCCGGGCGCACGGCGGCCAGGGCGGCACGATGGCCAGCAGTCGCCAGGAGGCGCTGCAGCTCGCGTGGACCCACCCCGGCCACCAGGACGGTGGGGGCGAGTCGTTCGAGCCGTGCCTGGACGAGGGAGGGATCGGCCAGCACGGCATCGAGCAGGTCCGGATCCTCCGCGCGCAGCCAGGCGGCGGCCGCACCGGTGACCAGCGCCCCGTGCCGACGGGCGACGTCCCGGACCAGGTACTCCACCGACTGCGGCACACGGTCCTCGGAGTGCTCGGTGAGGAACTGCAGGATCTGCTCGGCGGTCCACCCGGCATCCAGGGCCCGGTGCAGCGACTCATCGGAGAAGCGGAACTGCTCGGCAGGGCCGTCCCCTTCCGGCGCGGCCATCAACGTCAGCGGCTCGGCCAGTCGGGGATCCAGGTAGCCCGGCGCCACTGCCGTGAGATCGCCCTGGAGTCGGAACCGGGTGACGGGGGCCGGCAGCAGCTCCTCGACCCGCTCCCGAGCGGCAGGCAGATCTCCCTGAGCCACCAGTGCGCCGAGCTCGGTCAGCGCACCGGCCCCGGTCAGGCCCAGCAGCCCCGCCTCACGCAGCAGGGCCGGGACGAAGGCGGCTGTCCGGTGATGCTGACGGGGGTGCTGCCAGCGCAGCCGGTGCGGCACGGCGGCATCCAGCCCGATGCCCGGCTGCTGTTCGGAGGCGAGTGTGGCAGTGCCCAGGACGGTGGCCCGCAGCTGGGGCGCGTCCGGGCGGGTACGGTCCGGTGCCAGCAGGCGTCCCGTCTCGGCAGCCGTACTGGGGGCCGTGCTCACCGGTGGACCCCACAGTGGGGCCCGCGCGCAGGAGAGCCACCCGGACACCAGCACCTCCCACTGCCGAGCACGCGATGCACGCCGCCAGTGGGGTACGGCCGAGCTGTGCTGCCACTCCGAGGTGTCCGGATCCAGCTCCACCAGTCCGGCCGCCACCAGCAGCTCCACCAGCCAGGCGGTGTGCACCGGCTCCGTCCCTGTGCGCACCGACAGCCGGCGCACCTCACGCACACCCACGCCGCCGGACCGGAGGGTCGGCAGTCCGTCCTCGAGCGCGGCGAGGACGGCGAGGCACTCCCGCAGCAGGTCGGTGACCGCCGCCAGGGCCGCATTGCGGGCGATCGGTCCCAGCACGGTCTGCCCGGGAGCATCCGGGGCGGAGAGGCTCAGCGTCACACCGGCGGTGCCCCGGCGCCAGGCCAGAGCCGCCTCCAGCGGGTGCTCTGCCAGCTCCGTGCCGTCCGGGGCGGCTCCGGCGCGCACCACCAGTCCGGTGTCCAACAGCACCTGCAGGACCGGACCGGGAGGATCGGACACGCGCGCCACCGGCTGGGTCTGGAGGGTCTGCACTGCGTCCAGGACAGCGGCCAGCAGGCCCGGATCCCGCTGGACCAGCTCGTGGTCCTGGATCCGCTGGATCAGCTCGTCCCGGGCGGTGGGCAGTCCGGCCGGGTCCGCGCCCAGCCCGGCCGCCGGACGGCCCAGATGCAGGCCCAGATTCCCGACGGCGGCCGTCACCTGCACGGGAGCACTCCAGGCCCCCTGGGGGCCGGATGGAACGACCAAGGCGAGATCCTGCAGATGCTGCAGGACGTCGTCGGGAATCTCCGGGTGGTCCGGAACGCCCAGGAAGGCCGCGATCTCCTCGGTGGTGGACGGTCCCACCGCGGCCAGGCACTCCAGCACCTGCAGGTGGGGCAGGTCCACGCTGTCCAGTGCTCGCACCAGGGAGGTGCGGGCCAGGGCACGAGCGGCCAAGGACCCGAGATCGGACGGGGGAGGAACGCACAGGTCAGGTCGACTGCGCAGCAGGGCGGCGAGGCGACCTGGGCGGCCCGGCCTGGCATCCTCCAGCCAGGAGGTGAACAGCCCGGTCAGTGAGGGGACGGACATGGGCGGTCGTCCGGACCGGACCTCAGGAGCGGCGTCGGGCGATGGCCGCGGCCACCACGTAGCCGAGCATCAGGGCGAAGCCCAGGGGCAGGCCGAAGAGGCCCAGCCAGTAGAACACCGGCCACGGCTCCAGGGAGATGAAGTAGGAGACCAGCAGCAGGGCCAGGCCCAGCCCGGACAGCACTGTGATGGCCACACCGGAGTACAGCAGAGCGCGCAGGGCGGGCGACTGCTCCTGGGCGGAACGCTGCGTCTGCTGGAGCGGAGAGCGATCGGATGCGGGCGTGCTCAGAGCAGCCGAGCCGGGTCCGTTCGAGTCGGCTGCGGAGACGGTGGGACTCGTGGACATGCTCAGCAGTCTACGCGCCGGTAGCGAAAGCCGGCCGGGAACAGCACTGTGACGGAGGCGAACGGCTATCCTGAGACGGCTGAGACTTTCCCTGCCGTCCGGCACCGCGCGGGCAGGACCGGCCAGGACGGACCGTCCTGGACCAGGACCGCCCCGCAGATCCCGACGGTCCGCCGCATGGGCGCTCATGACGAGACGCCATGCCAGGAGCAGGACCCCCGCGGCAGGGACCACCGAAGAGACAGACAGAAGGACTGAAGAGAATATGCCCACCGGCAAAGTGAAGTTCTACGACTCCAAGAAGGGGTTCGGTTTCCTGCACACCGATGACGGTCAGGAGGTGCACCTGCCCTCCTCCGCACTGCCCAGCGGTGTCACCGAGGTGCGCGCCGGGACGCGCATGGAGTTCGGCGTGGCTGAAGGGCGCCGAGGGCTGCAGGCGCTGAGCGCGCGGATCATCGACTCCGGCCCCTCCGTGGTGCGCGCCACCCGGCGCAAGCCTGAGGACATGGCCGTGGTCATGGAGGACCTGATCAAGTGGCTCGACTCGGCTTCCAACGGTCTGCGCAAGGGCAAGTACCCGCCGCGCGCCCAGGCGGAGAAGATCGCCTTGGCGCTGCGGAAGGTTGCTGACGACCTTGACGCCTGAGCCGACCGACACCCCCCTGAACACCGATCCGGAGCAGAGTGAGGCCGCTCCGGAGGCTGAGACGAGCCCGGTTGATGCCGCGCAGTCCGAGGTGACGCAGGTGAAGGCCCCTCGGCGTCGAGCGCCCAAGCTCGATGCCCTCTTGGCTGAGGCCACCGAGGCGGCGCGCGAGGCGCTGGCCGAGCTGGCCGAGGACGGACAGATCGGCGAGCACCGTGGGACCACGGCGGACGACGACCGTCTGGTCACCCATCGCTTCGCGGCCGAGCTGGCCGGATACCGCGGCTGGGAATGGTTCGCCACCCTGGCCCGGGCTCCTCGCAGCCGTCAGATCACCGTGTGTGAGATCGGTCTGCTGCCCGGTGCGGAAGCGATCGTGGCCCCGGACTGGGTGCCCTGGTCCGACCGGGTCAGCGCCGAGGAGAAGGCCCGTCTGGACGCGATCGCCGCCGGGGAGGATCCGGAGAAGGCGCTGCGGCAGCTGCAGGCCGCAGAGGAACCGGAGGACCAGTCTGAGGAGCCGGGTACGCCCGCCGAGGACGAGGCCGCAGCCGAGGATGATGACTCTCAGGGGCCGACGGCACAGGAGCCCAGCGACCAGAGCTCATCTGCCTCACAGGACTGACCTGACCTGACCGACGAATGACGGCCTGTCACCCGCAGAGGTGACAGGCCGTCGTCGTGCCATGCCGTGGTGATCCAGCGGTGCTGGGTCAGACCAGGCGCTCCACCACATGGTCGATGCAGGCCAGCAGAGCCGAGACGTCGTTCGGATCGATCGCAGCGAAGGTGGCGATGCGCAGCTGGTTGCGGCCCAGCTTGCGGTACGGCTCCACGTCCACCACACCGTTCGCGCGCAGAATCTTCGCCACCTGGGCGGCGTCCACGGAGTCCTCGAAGTCCACCGTGGTGATCACGGCGGAGCGGTCCTCCGGCCGGGTCACGAACGGGGTGGCGAAGCTGGACGCCTCGGCCCAGTCGTACACCCGGTTCGAGGAGTCTGCCGTGCGGGCGGTGGTGAACGCCAGACCACCCTGTTCGTTCATCCACCGCACCTGGTCCTCCAGCATGACCAGGGTGCTGAGGGCAGGGGTGTTGTAGGTCTGGTTCTTCAGCGAGTTGTCCACGGCGGTCTTCAGGTCCAGGAAGTCCGGGATCCACCGGCCCGAGCCCTTGATCTGCTCGACCCGCTCCAGGGCCGCGGGAGAGAACATTGCCAGCCAGAGGCCACCGTCGGACGCGAAGTTCTTCTGCGGCGCGAAGTAGTAGGCATCGGTCTGGGACAGGTCCACCGGCAGCCCGCCGGCGGCTGAGGTGGCGTCGATCAGCACCAGCGCGTCCTGATCGGCACCGTCCACGCGACGGACCGGCGCTGCCACACCGGTGGAGGTCTCGTTCTGCGGCCAGGCGTAGACGTCCACTCCGGCCTCGGCCTGCGGTTGGGGACGGGTGCCGGGCTCGGCCGTGAGGATGGTGGAGTCCTGCAGGAACGGGGCGTTCTGGGTGGCCTTGGCGAACTTGGAGCCGAACTCGCCGAACGAGAGGTGCTGGGCGCGCTCGCGGACCAGCCCAAAGGAGGCCGCATCCCAGAAGGCGGTGGACCCGCCGACGCCCAGGATGACCTCATACCCCTCGGGGGCGTTGAACAGGTCGGTCAGGCCGGATCGCACACGGCCCACCAGGTCCTTCACCGGGGCCTGACGGTGCGAGGTGCCCAACAGGCTGCGTCCGGCGGCGGTCAGGGCCTGGACCTGCTCCGGGCGGACCTTGGACGGGCCAGCGCCGAACCGACCGTCCTGGGGAAGCAGATCCTGGGGGATGGACACCTCGGGTGCGCTCATGGGGACTCCTGTGCTCCGGGCCGCTCCTGCGACGGCGGCCGCCTCGCTGTCCATTCTGACGCACCGGACAGGTCGGGCCCGTTGCGTGTCAGAGACGTCCCGTGGACGGAGCCCCCCTGCGGCTGAGGGGATGACTAGGATGACTCGAGGCCTGCCGTCCGGACGAGCCGCCAGAGAGGATGCGCCCCCGTGACAGATCTGATCGACACCACTGAGATGTACCTGCGCACCATCCTCGAGCTCGAGGAGGAGGGCATCACTCCTCTGCGCGCCCGGATCGTGGAGCGTCTGGACCACTCCGGCCCCACCGTCTCCCAGACCGTGGCCCGGATGGAACGTGACGGACTGCTGACCGTGGGGGAGGACCGGCACCTGGAGCTGACCGAGGGCGGCCGCGCCCAGGCCGTCAGCGTGATGCGCAAGCATCGACTGGCTGAGCGCCTCCTGGCAGACGTGATCGGACTGGACTGGGCCTACATCCACGAAGAGGCCTGCCGGTGGGAGCACGTGATGAGTGAGCAGGTGGAGCGCCGGCTGCTGGAACTGCTGGAGAACCCGGTGGACTCACCGTACGGCAATCCGATCCCCGGTCTGGAGGCCCTGGGGCAGGTCAGCGTGGACCCCCACGCCGACCCGGGGGAGCTGCTCACGGTGGCGCTGGAACGCCCGGGCGCCTACCGCGTCCTGCGCCTGACCGAGGCGGTGCAGACCGACCCGGAGCTGCTGGGTGATCTGGCGGGCGCCGGGGTGCTGCCCGGTGCGGTGATCCAGGCAGGTCCGGTGGACGGATACGTCTCCGTGAAGGCCGCGCCGGGACAGGGCGCGCAGGACCAGGGTTCTGGCACCGGCGGTCTCGAGCTGTCCGCCGAGATAGCCGCGCACATCCGCGTGGTCCCTGCCCGCTGAGCGTCCCGTGAAGTTCACGATCTGTGATGAATCCGTCACTGTTACGTGACCGTCCAGATCCGCGTGATTCCGCGGTTTTTCACGAGGTGCACCGCAGTTCTCCCCAGAGGTCGTGACCTGAACGTGACATTTATAAACGTTTGATATACGTTAGATCCGGCGCCACGTCCGCAGGACCACGGCGCTGGCCGAAGGTCTGCTCCATCCCCCGCGACCTCCGGTGATCACTTCGCAGTCATTCGATCATGGCGGGGGACGGGCACGCCCTGAAGCACGTGAGAGAGGTTCACTCACATGAGCAAGCGCACCACCGCCGCCCGTCACCGGGCCACCCCGGTCCGCTCCAACCCGTTGGAGACCGTCTCCCAGGCTGTCGCCTCCAACGCAGGCACCGTCGGCCGTCAGGCCGCCGTCGTCGCCGCTGCGTCCGGCCTGGTCCTGAGCATCGGCCTTCCCGCCCAGGGCTCCGCCCCTGCCGTGCGTGAGACCACCTCCATCCCGGCCGCTGGCCTGGAGATCGAGCGCACCTCCTTCACCGCCGTGAACGTGACCGCCGCCAAGGACGTCAAGGTCAAGCTGGACCGTCCCGAGGTCACCTCCCGCCCGGCTCCCGAGCCCGAGCCCGCCCCGGCTCCGGTGGTCCGCGAGACCCCCGTTGCAGCTCCGGCCGAGCAGGCCCCTGCCCGTACCGCCACTCAGACCCAGGCAGCTCCTGTCGCCCCGGCGCAGCAGGCCCCCGCTGCCCAGCAGCGCACTCAGGCCGATGCGGCTGAGCGCGCCCAGGCTCGCGCCGCCGAGCGTGCCCAGGCCGAGCGTGCCCAGGCTCGCGCCGCCGAGCGCGCCCAGGCCGAGCGTGCTCAAGCTCGCGCCGCCGAGCGCGCCCAGGCCGAGCGTGCTCAGGCTCGCGCCGCCGAGCAGCAGCGCCAGCAGCGCGCCCAGGCTCAGCAGACTCGTGCTGCCGCCGCACCCCAGCAGCAGGCCCCGGCTCCTCGCGCCACCGGCAACATGGCCGGCGTCGTCTCGGCCGCCTACTCCGGCATCGGCGTGCCCTACGTCTACGGCGGCAAGACCCGCGCCGGCTGGGACTGCTCCGGCTTCACCTCGTGGGCCTACCGCCAGGCCGGGATCTCCATCCCGTCCTCCACCTCGGCCATCCGCGGATCCGGTCAGTTCGTGCGCACCTCCTCCCCGAAGCCGGGCGACCTGGTGTTCCAGAACGGTGGCGGCCACGTGGGCATCTACGTCGGCAACGGCATGATGATCGGCGCCCAGAACCCGTCCACGGGCACCTTCCTGCACTCGGTGTCCCGCAACCCGCTGATGGGCTACTACACCTACGTCGGCTGATCACCGACGCAGGTCGCGGCCCAGGGCCGCACTGCATGACTGCGAACAGGGGTTCGTCCTTCGGGACGGACCCCTGTGGCCGTTCTGGGGACGCGCCGATCGACGGCGCGGAGGCGCACGTGTGAAAAGTCGGTGAACTCCCGGCAGGACACGCCCCACCGCGGGGGCCGCCGGGCCGTTCGGCTCCGTGATGGCCGTACTCTGGTGGTGATCGTCACCCCGAGACTCACCGCAGACGCCGGCGACCCGGGTGCTGGCCCGGTGGACGATCCGGCGCCCGCGGCGCGAACAGGCCGCGAGGTACGCCCATGCGCACACTGGTCCTCAATGCAGGCTACGAGCCGCTGTCCGTCATCACCTGCCGCCGAGCCCTGCTGCTGGTGGCTGCCGGGAAGGCGAGCCTGCTCGCCCATGGCGGGGAGCCCGTCGTCGGGCCCTCCTGTGTTCTGCGCCGACCCACCGTCATCCTGCTGCACCGATACGTGCGGGTGCCCCACGCCGAGCAGATCCCCGTCTCGCGCCGAGGCGTGCTGCGCCGAGACGCCCACCAGTGCGCCTACTGCGGGGCCAACGCCACCACCGTGGACCACATCCATCCTCGTTCGCGTGGGGGCCAGGACTCCTGGGAGAACCTGGTGGCCTGCTGCCTGAGCTGCAACAACGTCAAGGGTGACCGGTCGCTGTCCCAGCTGGGATGGACACTGCGCGTGAAGCCAGCACCTCCCCGTGGTGTCCAGTGGCGGATCCGTGAGCTGGAGCGCCCGATCGAAGAATGGACTCCCTTCCTGGTGCACGCGGCCTGACGCTGGGGCGAGGCGGGACGTAGTCGCCCAGACCTAGACTGGCTCGGTGACAGATCCGACGCCCGACATCCCTGCTCGCGCCCGCCCTGACGAGACGACCCCGCCCGCCTGGACCACGCGCCTGCTGGAGCTGATGGAGATGGGACAGGCCCGGCCGGACCTGGCCGGAGTGGCTGCCCTGGCGGGGCAGGCTCGGGCTGCCCACCCCCAGGATCCCGACGCCGGCACCTCCACGGCGTTCGTCGCCGGGTACGCGGCGGGGCTGGCTGAGGGGACGGGGCAGGCTGACTTCGCACGGGCCCACCGGGCCTCACTGCGGGCGCTGGAACGGCTGATCGCCCAGGGCCGGGCCGAGCAGCAGGAGGATCCGGCATGAGCATGGAACGCGCGGCGATGATGTCCATGCACCGGATGAGCAGGGGTGAGGAGACCGCCCGGCAGGAGCTGACCCCGGGCACAGTCCGCCGAACGCTGCAGTTCGCCGCCCGGTACCGCGGCAAGTTGATCTTCTTCCTGATCCTCTCCGTGCTGGGCGCCGTGCTCGGGGTGGCCTCTCCGATCCTGGCCGGCGATGTGGTCAACGCGATCGTGGGCGGTCAGAATGCACCGCTGATCGTCCGGCTGGCCCTGCTGATTGCCGCGGTGGCGGTGGCCGATGCCGCCCTCTCCGTGGTCACTCGGTGGCTCTCCTCCGAGCTGGGAGAACGGATCATCTACGATCTGCGCACCGCCGTGTTCGACCACGTGCAACGGATGCCGGTCGCGTTCTTCATGCGCACCCGCACCGGTGCCCTGGTCTCGCGGTTGAACAATGACGTGATCGGTGCCCAGAGCGCGATCTCCCGGACGCTGTCCGGTGTGGTGATGAACGTGGTCTCCCTGGTGCTGACCCTGGCGGTGATGGTCTCCACCTCCTGGCAGGTCACCCTGATCTCGCTGGTGCTGCTGCCGGTGTTCCTGATCCCTGCGCGGCTGCTGGGCCGGCGCCTGGCCGAGCTGACCCGCACCCGGGCCAACCACAACGCGGCCATGGGCGACCAGATGACCGAACGGTTCTCGGCTCCGGGAGCCACCCTGGTCAAGCTCTTCGGCGACCCGCACCGGGAGTCCCGCGAGTTCGCCGTGCGGGCGGACCGGGTACGGTCTGCCGGGGTGAGCATCTCGGTCCGGCAGTCGGTGTTCACCACCCTGTTGACTCTGGTCTCTGCCCTGGCGCTGGCCGCCGTCTACGGGGTGGGCGGCCTGCAGGCGATCGCCGGAACCCTCAACCCCGGTGATGTGGTCACCCTGGCCCTGCTGCTGACCCGGCTCTACGCTCCGCTGACCGGTCTGGCCAACGCGCGCGTGGAGATCATGAGCGCCCTGGTCTCCTTCGACCGCGTCTTCGAGGTGCTGGACCTGGAGCCGCTGATCCAGGACGCCCCGGATGCCCGGCCGATCCCCGCCGGCCCGGTCACCCTGGAGGTGGAGGACGTGCACTTCTCCTACCCCAGCGCGGACCAGGTCTCGCTGGCCTCACTCGAGGAGGTCGCGGTGCTGGACCGGCGCGGTGGGCAGGAGGTGCTGCACGGCATCTCCTTCACGGTGCGGCCCGGGCAGACCTATGCCCTGGTGGGCACCTCCGGGGCGGGCAAGTCCACCATCGCGTCCCTGCTGGCCCGCCTGTACGACGTCGGCTCCGGCGCCATCCGCTACAACGGCACGGACATCCGTGACGTCACCTCCGAATCCTTGCACGCCACCGTGGGGATGGTGACCCAGGACGGACACCTGTTCCACGACACGATTCGCGGGAACCTCACTCTGGCCGCCCCGGATGCCACGGAGGAACAGATCTGGGATGCGATCGACCGTTCTCGGCTGCGCCGCGTGGTGGAGGGGCTGCCGGATGGGCTGGACACCGTGGTGGGGGAGCGGGGCTATCGTCTCTCCGGAGGCGAACGCCAACGGATGACCATCGCCCGGCTGTTGCTGGCCTCCCCGCGCGTGGTGCTGCTGGACGAGGCCACGGCCGCCCTGGACTCCACCTCGGAACGTGCGGTCCAGGAGGCCCTGGCCGAGGCACTGACCGGACGGACCGCCGTCGTGATCGCCCACCGCCTCTCTACCATCCGCTCGGCCGACCGGATCCTGGTGGTGGAGGACGGACGCGTGCTGGAGGAGGGACCGCATGCCGAGCTGCTGGCCGCCGGAGGCCGGTACGCCGAGCTGTACCGCACCCAGTTCGACGACTCTGTGGTCGAGTGAATCGGTCTGGTGCCCGGAGGCCTGATGGGGAGCTCTGCCCATGGCGCCTTTGGCGTGCATCCCTATCCTGGAGGAGAGGACCGCTTCCTGGACGGCCAGCCCGATGACGCCGAGCTCGTGCGCAGCGCCAGCCACCCCCAGACCTGCACCACGCAGAACGAGGACGAAGACCTGGTCCGTGGCAAGGACTACAGCGTGGTGGTCATGACCGAAGTTCCGGACGAGGAGGCTGAGGCGACTCGGGACCGGCTGCAGCAGGCACTGGAGAGCACGGGGTAAGAGATCGTCCACAGTGCGGTGCCACGGGATGATCAGGCGGTGGCCACAGGCCGGTCAGCAGAAGGGACAGTGCATATCAGCCGCAAGCCGGAGGACCTGCGGATCCAGCTGCGCACGGCCTGCAGCACGCATGCGTCCCTGCAGTGAGAGTGCCCCTGGCCGGAATCGAACCGACGGCCTGCCCTTTAGGAGAGGGCCGCTCTATCCTACTGAGCTACAGGGGCCGGGCGGCGGGGCCGCATGACGGCCAGCCGCACCGGAACAGTCTACCCAGACCGATGAGCGTCTAGGCAGTGACCGGACGGTCCTGCCGTTCACGCACGGATCGCCGCCAGCGGCCGACGAGCATCAGGGTCATCCACACGGTCAGCACGATCAGCAGGATCCACCGCACCACCGTCAGAGTGGCGGCCAGACCTGCACCCTCGCCCCCAGCGGCCAGTGCCGCCTCGATCGCGACGTTCTCCCCGATGTCCACCACCGCGAACAGCAGCCCGGCAACGATGGTCAGCGTTCGTCCGGTTCCGCGCGGCAGGGACCACAGGGCCACCACGAGCACCGAGAGCCCGAACATCAGCGGGAAGATGATCCCGGCCGTCTTGTGCACCCAGTTCAGCTGACCCAGGGCATCGGCATCCATGGCGCCAGCCAGCTGGACGATGTACCCGGAGTCGTATCCGAACATCATCGAGTCCGGCATGGCCAGTCCGCCGGAGAGCTGGGTCATCTGCTGCAGCACGAGCAGGTGCAGATAGGCGAACATGAACGCCGTGCTCACCAGCAGGGCGATCACCAGCATGGTGGGGTTGCCCTCCTGCTGCCCGGCCGCGGCCAGGTCCGCCTTGGCCCTCGAGACCGATACCCCGGGATGCTTCACGGGGGCAGGGGACGACGACGGCGCCCCACCCTGGGCGGTTTCCGGCGCCTGGCGCTGGGTGCGGGCGGCAGACGAGCTGCCCGACCGCTTCTTCTTGTTCTTCGACACAGTGACCTCCAACTCTCCATTCTCCCAGGCCCAACACCACGGCGGTGACGAGCCCCCGCCGCAGTCTCTACTGTGGCCAGTATGTTCTTCATCTTCGGTGTGAGCCCCGGCCAGCGTTCCCTCGGTCCCGGCCAGACCCGGACCTGTCCGCGCTGCGGCAACACCACCACCTGGGAGCGGCTCGAGACCCATCAGCGTTTCTCCCTCTTCTTCATCCCGATCCTGCGCTGGGGCAAGCGCCGGAGCGAGGTCTGCCGCATCTGCGGGGAGACTGCGCCCCTCTGATGACGATGCTGTGATCCCGATCCGGTGACGGCGCCCACCCGCATATCTCGTCCGGCCCCTCGGTAGAGTGGACGCCACCATGTCCCAGCATCTCCAGTCCTCCCTGCCCGGCCTGTTCCCGCCTCGTTCTCAGCCACCCGTGACGGCCGATCCCGAGGCGAGGGGCCCTCGCTTCGGCGGCCCGGCGGTGCTGGAGTCCCGTTCGGCCGAGGATCTGCTTCAGGGGCTGAATGAACAGCAGCGTGCCGCCGTGGAGCACACCGGCGGGCCGCTGCTCATCGTCGCCGGTGCCGGGTCGGGCAAGACCCGTGTGCTGACCCACCGGATCGCCTGGCTGCTGGCCACCGGCCAGGCCCGCCCCCATGAGATCCTGGCCATCACCTTCACCAACAAGGCCGCCGCGGAGATGCGTGAGCGCATCACCGCCTTGGTCGGCCCGGCCGCCCAGAAGATGTGGATCTCCACCTTCCACTCCTCCTGCGTGAGGATCCTGCGGAACGAGGCGGCCGCCGTCGGGCTCAAGTCCAACTTCTCCATCTACGATTCTGCAGACTCCCTGCGGCTGGTGACCTCGATCGCCAAGGCCCGGGACTTGGACCCCAAGCGCTTCGCCCCCAAGGCCCTGCTGAACCGGATCAGCTCGCTGAAGAACGAGCTCGTGGACGCCGAGGACCACTCGGCCACCGTCTCCGGTTCAGACCCGTTCGCCCAGGCTGTGGCCGAGGTCTACGCCGAGTACACGCAGCGACTGCGTCAGGCCAACGCCATGGACTTCGACGACCTGATCGGGATGGTCGTGCACATGTTCGAGGCCTTCCCCGCCGTGCTGGACAACTACCGCCGCCGCTTCCGGCATGTGCTCGTGGACGAGTACCAGGACACCAACCACGCCCAGTACCGCCTGGTGCGCCTGCTCACCGGGCCCGAGGGGGAGCCGGAGGGCGTGGCCACGGCGGGCGGCGCGTTGACCGTGGTGGGCGACTCGGACCAGTCCATCTATGCCTTCCGCGGTGCGGACATCCGCAACATCGTGGAGTTCGAGCAGGACTACCTCGAGGCCACCACCGTCAAGCTGGAGCAGAACTACCGCTCCACCCAGAACATCCTGGACGCGGCCAACGCGGTGATCGCCAAGAACCCCCAACGCCGGCCCAAGAACCTGTGGACCGCCGAGGGCGCGGGGGAGCGGATCATCGGCTATGCCGCCGAGAACGAGTCAGCCGAGGCCGAATGGATCGCCTCGACCATCGACCGGCTGCAGGACGAGGACGGGATCCGGCCGGCCGACGTCGCGGTGTTCTACCGCACCAACGCCCAGTCCCGGTCCCTTGAGGAGCGGCTGGTCACCAAGGGCATCCCCTACCGGGTGGTCGGCGGCACGCGGTTCTACGACCGCAAGGAGATCAAGGACGCCCTAGCGTACCTGCGTGTGCTGGACAACCCCGACGACGACATCAACCTGCGCCGGATCCTGAACGAGCCCAAACGGGGGATCGGGGACCGGGCCGAGGGTGCTGTGGCCGCCCTGCAGGATCGGAATCGGTCCACGTTCTTCGAGGCGCTGCGCCAGGCCGACCAGGCACCGGCCATGGCCACGCGTTCGGCCAAGTCGGTGGCACAGTTCGTGCAGATGATGGACGACCTCGCCCAGATCGCCGAGACCTCCGGGCCGGCCACCGTCCTGGAGGCGGTGCTGGAGCAGACCGGGATGCTGCAGGCCCTGCGCAGCTCCGAGGACCTGCAGGACGAATCCCGCGCCGACAACCTGGGCGAGCTGGTGGCCGTGGTGCGCGAGTTCGAGAAGACCCACCCGGACGGGACGCTGGGGGACTTCCTGGAGCAGGTGGCCCTGGTGGCCGACGCCGACCAGCTGCCCACCGCCCCGGATGTGGAGGGCGCTGAGCTGGCCGACGCCCTGGGCCAGGTCACCCTGATGACCCTCCACACCGCCAAGGGCCTGGAGTTCCCGGTCGTCTTCCTCACCGGCATGGAGCACGGGGTCTTCCCCCATGCCCGGTCCATGACCGATGAGAAGGAACTGGCCGAAGAGCGGCGGTTGGCCTATGTGGGCCTGACCCGTGCCCGGAAGCGGCTGTTCCTCTCCCGCTCGGAGGCGCGCTCGCTGTGGGGCCAGCACCAGTTCAACCCGCCGAGCCAGTTCCTGGGGGAGATCCCCGAGGAGCTGGTGGAGTGGGAACGCGAGGGCAGCACACGGCCGGCTGGCTTCGGCTCCGGGTGGGGCGGCGGGTCGATCGGCGGCCACGGCGGATCCGGTTCTCGCTATGACAAGCGGTTCTCCGGATCATCCTGGGGTGCGGGGGCCTCCAGCCAGCGCCGGTGGAGCTATGACCGGGAGGACTCCGCTCCCGCCCGGCCGGCCCGCCCGTCCGGAAGCTACGCCGAGGATGCCGAACTGACGGTGCCCGGCAGATCTGGGGCGCGCACCCGGGTGCAGCCGCAGAAGGAGATCGTGGCACTCAGTCCGGGTGACGCCGTCGAGCACTCCAGCTTCGGGCGGGGAACGGTGCTCTCGCTGGAGGGGAGCGGGGACAAGACCGTGGCCAAGGTCACCTTCGACGGCACCGAGAAGCGGCTGCTGCTCCGGTACGCGCCGCTGACCAAGGTCGACTAAGGTAGGGACTGGACGGAACGGGCTGTGTCCCGGACCTCCGGCCGGCCTCCGCCGCGCCGGACACCCACGCATTCTCGAGCCAGACTCCTGGACGTGTGGCGTGCCCATGTCGTCGCCTGCGGAAACCGGTCGTCCCTGACTTCAACGTAGAAGGACTCCAACCCGTGGACCTGTATGAGTACCAGGCGCGCGATCTGTTCGAGGCACACGGCGTTCCCGTGCTGGCCGGCATCGTGGCGCAGACCCCGGAAGAGGCCAAGGCGGCCGCTGAGAAGATCGGCGGCGTGACCGTCGTCAAGGCACAGGTGAAGGTCGGTGGCCGCGGCAAGGCCGGCGGCGTCAAGGTCGCCAAGACCGCTGACGAGGCCTACGAGCACGCCAAGGCCATCCTGGGCATGGACATCAAGGGCCACACCGTGCACCAGGTGATGATCGCCCAGGGTGCCGACATCGCCGAGGAGTACTACTTCTCCGTGCTGCTGGACCGCGCCAACCGCACCTACCTGGCCATGTGCTCGGTCGAGGGCGGCATGGAGATCGAGCAGCTGGCCGTGGAGCGCCCCGAGGCACTGGCCAAGGTCCCCGTCTCCGCACTGACCGGCATCGACCAGGCCACTGCCGAGAAGATCGTGGCCGAGGCCAACTTCCCCGAGGAGCTGCGCAGCCAGGTCGCCGAGGTCCTGGTCAAGCTCTGGGGTGTCTTCGAGAAGGAGGACGCCACCCTCGTCGAGGTCAACCCGCTGGTGAAGACCGGCGACGGCAAGATCCTCGCCCTGGACGGCAAGGTCACCCTGGACGACAACGCCGAGTTCCGCCAGGAGGGCCACGCCGCCCTGGTCGACAAGCGCACCGAGGATCCCCTGGAGGCCAAGGCCAAGGAGAACGACCTCAACTACGTCAAGCTCGACGGCCAGGTCGGCATCATCGGCAACGGCGCCGGACTCGTCATGTCCACCCTGGATGTGGTGGCCTACGCCGGCGAGAAGCACGGCAACGTCAAGCCCGCCAACTTCCTGGACATCGGCGGTGGCGCCTCGGCTGAGGTCATGGCCAACGGCCTGGACGTCATCCTGAACGACGAGCAGGTCAAGAGCGTGTTCGTGAACGTCTTCGGCGGCATCACCTCCTGCGACGCTGTGGCCAACGGCATCGTCAAGGCCCTGGAGATCCTGGGCGACAAGGCCACCAAGCCGCTGGTCGTCCGCCTGGACGGCAACAACGTCGAGGAGGGTCGCCGCATCCTGGATGAGGCCAACCACCCGCTGGTCACCCTGGCCACCACCATGGACGAAGGCGCCGACAAGGCCGCCGAGCTGGCCAACAAGTAAGCACGAAGGACGGACCACACAGATATGTCGATCTACCTGAACAAGGATTCCAAGGTCATCGTCCAGGGCATCACCGGCGGTGAGGGAACCAAGCACACCGCCCTGATGCTCAAGGCCGGGACCAACATCGTCGGCGGCGTCAACGCCCGCAAGGCCGGCACCACCGTCTCCCACACGGACAAGGACGGCAACGCCGTCGAGCTGCCCGTGTTCGGTTCCGTGGCCGAGGCCATGGAGAAGACCGGAGCCGACGTCTCCGTCGCCTTCGTGCCGCCGAAGTTCGCCAAGGACGCAGCCGTGGAGGCCATCGAGGCCAAGATGCCGCTGCTCGTGGTGATCACCGAGGGCATCCCGGTGCAGGACACCGCCGAGTTCTACGCTCTGGCCGAGTCCACCACCGGTGAAGACGGCAAGCCGACCACCCGCATCATCGGCCCCAACTGCCCCGGCGTCATCACTCCGGGCGAGGCCCTGGCCGGCATCACCCCGGCCAACATCACCGACCGCGGCCCCATCGGCCTGGTCTCCAAGTCGGGCACCCTGACCTACCAGATGATGTACGAGCTGCGTGACCTGGGCTTCTCCACCGCCATCGGCATCGGCGGCGACCCGGTCATCGGCACCACGCACATCGATGCACTGGAGGCCTTCGAGGCTGACCCGGAGACCAAGGCGATCGTGATGATCGGCGAGATCGGCGGCGACGCCGAGGAGCGTGCCGCCGAGTTCATCAAGGCCAACGTCACCAAGCCCGTGGTGGGTTACGTGGCCGGCTTCACCGCACCGGAAGGCAAGACCATGGGCCACGCAGGCGCCATCGTCTCCGGTTCCTCCGGTACGGCTCAGGCCAAGAAGGAGGCCCTGGAGGCCGCCGGCGTGAAGGTGGGCAAGACCCCCTCGGAGACCGCGCAGCTGATGCGCGAGATCCTCGAGGGCTGACCCTCACCTGCATCACGAACAGACAGACGGCCGTCCTCCCCTCAGGGAGGGCGGCCGTCTCTGACGGAGCGGAGACCACCTGATGTTCACCACGCAGATCACCCCGCGGATGAGCGAGACCAATAGGGCCGGGCACATCAGCAACACGGTGCTGCCCGTCTGGTTCGAGGCTGGCCGGGCGGAGATCTACGCGATGTTCCGCCACTCCGATCACGTCCAGTCCTCCCCGCTGGTCATCAAGACCTTCACCGTGACGTTCCACCGTGAGCTGGAGCTCTCGGGAGAGGTCACCATCGAATGCGCGGTGGCCCGCGTGGGTCGGATCTCCTTCGCGCTCGCCGAGCGCGCACTGCAGCATGGCCAGGTCTGCGCAACCGGAGAGGTTGTGTACGTCGTCGTCGGACCTGACGGCCCCGAGGCCGTCCCTGACGCGATCCGAGACCAGTTGAACGCGCATCAGATCTCCGAATCCGCACCTGAACACTGACTCGGCACGCGCCTACCGGTGATGGTGGTCACAGCGTCATCGATCTGAAAGACTTGCTGGACTATGGCACTCTCCGTGTTGGACCTCTTCTCCGTGGGCATCGGCCCCTCCTCCTCTCACACCGTCGGTCCCATGCGGGCCGGACGGCGCTTCGCCCTGGGGCTGGTGGAGCGCGGGCTGGTGGAGGCCACTGAGAGGATCCACGTCCAGCTCTTCGGCTCACTGGGCGCCACCGGGCATGGTCACGGCTCTGATCGGGCCGTGCTGCTGGGACTGGAGGGCGAGGACCCGGAGACGGTGGACACCGAGCGGGCCAACTCCCGTGTGGAGTCGATGAAGGCCGAACGGCGCCTGTCCTTGGCTGGCGGGCCCGAGCAGGGCGGCAAGGACCTGGCCTTCGATCCGGAGGCCGATCTGGTGATGCACCGGCGCAAGTCCCTGCCGTACCACCCCAATGGGATGTCCTTCACCGCCTATGACGCGGACGGCGAGGTGGTGGTGGAGCGGGTCTACTACTCCGTCGGCGGCGGGTTCGTGGTCGATGACGAGGCGGCCGGTGCAGACCGCGTGGTCGAGGACACCACGCGGCTGCCGCTGCCGTTCGGCTCCGGCAAGGAGCTGCTGGCCCACTGCGAACGGGAGGGCATCTCCGTCCCCGAGCTGATGCGGCGCAATGAGGAGGCCTTCCGCCCCTGGGAGCAGACCCGCGCGGCGCTGCTGAACATCTGGCAGGTCATGCAGGACTGTGTGGAGGCCGGGTGTGAGTCCACCGGCACCCTCCCCGGAGGGCTCAAGGTCCCCCGGCGTGCAGCCCTGCTCAAGGAGCAGCTCGAGCTCAGCGCACCTCGCGACGGCAGTGCCCCCAAGGACGGCAGTGCCCCCGATGCCCTGGGAGCCATGGAGTGGGTCAACCTCTACGCGCTGGCCGTCAACGAGCAGAATGCCTCTGGTGGGCGGATCGTGACCGCTCCCACCAACGGCGCAGCGGGGATCATCCCGGCGGTCCTGCACTACTGGCGAGACTTCCTGACTCGAGAGATGACTCCGGAACAGGTGGAGGACGGCGTGGTGGAGTTCCTGCTGACCGCGGCGGCCATCGGGATCCTGATCAAGGAGAACGCCTCCATCTCCGGCGCTGAGATGGGCTGTCAGGGGGAGGTCGGATCGGCGTGCTCCATGGCTGCGGCAGGCCTGTGCCAGCTGCTGGGCGGGACTCCACGTCAGGTGGAGAACGCCGCCGAGGTGGGGATCGAGCACAACCTGGGCCTGACCTGTGACCCGGTGGGCGGACTGGTGCAGATTCCCTGCATCGAGCGCAATGCCATCGCATCGGTCAAGGCCATCAATGCCGCCCGGCTCTGCCGCCGCGGCGACGGCCGCCACACGGTGTCCCTGGACCAGGTCATCAAGACGATGCGCGAGACCGGCCAGGACATGAAGATCAAGTACAAGGAGACCTCGCGCGGCGGACTGGCTGTCAACGTGATCGAGTGCTGAGCGTGCTCAGACGCTGCCCGCACGGCGGGGGATGAGGAGAGGCCACCGGAGCCCGTTCCGATCCGATGGCCTCTGCGGATGAGGTGACCCCCCTTCCGCGGATCGCCAGCCCGTTCCTGCCCCCATGCATCCCCCGATGCCCCTCCGGCAGGACCGGCTCAACAGTCCCTCCTGTGCGAAGCCGATGCAGGGCTGGCGCCCACTGTGAGCCTAGACCGATCGTGACGGGCTCGCGATGGGGAGAACTGCCCATCCGCCGATCCTTCGGCTGGGGCAGTTCAGTGGTATCAGGCGACCGAGGTGCCGAAGGCCAGGCCCAGGAGGTAGGTGACCGCTGCGGCGCCGAAGCCGATCAGCAGCTGGCGCACACCACGCTTGAACGGAGAGGCCCCGGAGAGCAGTCCGACCACGCCGCCGGTGAACAGCAGGGCCAGGCCCACCAGCAGGGCGGCCACCGCCACCGCAGTCAGGCCGGTCAGGCCGAAGATGTAGGGCAGCACCGGGATGATCGCCCCGGAGGAGAAGAAGCCGAAGCTGGACAGGGCCGCTCCCCAGGCATTGCCGATCTCCCGGTGCTCGGCCGAGCGGTCCACCGGCCCCTGGGACCCGTCCGGGCGGGCCGAGAACGCCGGGTTGCAGTCACAGGAGAAGTACCCCAAGCGCTCCTGGGCGCGGTGGCGTGCATCCTCACGGTCCATCCCCCGGGCCAGGTACACCAGCTCGAGCTCGTTCTGGTCCAGGTCCAGGTCACGGGCGGCGTCCAGGGTGATCTGAGTGGGGGAGGAGGCGTCCAGCAGCTCGCGCTGGGACCGCACCGAGACGAACTCGCCGGCGCCCATGGACAGCGCGCCGGCCAGCAGGCCGGCGATCCCGGTGAACAGCACCACCTGGTTGGAGACACCGGTGGCGCCGATGCCCATCACCAGGGCGAGGTTGGAGACCAGGCCGTCATTGGCGCCGAACACGGCCGCACGGAAGTTCCCCGCCAGCTCCTCGCGGCCCCGAGCGGCCAGCCCGCGCACGACCTCCTCGTGGATGGCCTCATCAGCGGCCATGCCCGGAGCGGCGTCCTGGTCCTGGGCGTAGGGCGAATCGGACTCGGCCCGCTGGGCCAGGGCCAGCACGAACACGGAGCCGAAGATCCGGGCCAGCCAGCGCAGCAGGATCCGGTGCACGGAGGGGCGGACGGTCTTCTCTGCGTGCTCGCCCAGCAGGGTCCGCCAGTGATTCTCGTGGCGCCGCTCGGCCTCGGCCAGTCCCAGCAGGATGTCCCGCTCGGCCCCGTCCTTACGGGCGGCGATCTGACGGTAGATGTCACCTTCGGCGATCTCGTCGGCCAGGTACCGCCGCCACCGGCGGATCTGATCCGGAGAGGGATCGACGGCGGCTGCCGACGGTTCAGGGGCGGCGGACGAGGGCATGGAACGGCTCCGTGGACGGGGAGGGGACGGCTGGGATGCCAGCCGATCAGACAGTCTACGCCGGGCCCGCCGTAGCATGGAGGGCATGACCTCGCGCTCCCAGACCGCCTCGCCGGACACCGGCTCAGACCAGCCCGACGGCGGCTCCGGCGCTTCCGCGGGCGTCTCACCGTCCGCATCCCGCGGGAGGGTGGCCGGCTCCGTCCTGGGTGGCGGGAGGGAGCCTGATCCTCGCTTCACGTTGGCCAACGAGCGGACCTTCCTGGCGTGGATCCGCACCTCGCTGGCGCTGCTGGCCGGCGGGATCGCCGTGGAGGCCTTCACCGGGGCGGTGTTCGACGAGCTGACGCGCAAGGCGATGGGATCCACGCTGCTGGCGCTGGCCGCGCTGATCGCGGTGACCGCCGGCTTCCGGTGGGTGAGGGTCGAGCGGGCCATGCGGACCGGCCGTCCTCTGCCCCTGCCCCTGCTGGTGCCGGTGCTGGCCGTGGGAGGTGCCCTGGCCGCCGTCGTGCTGGTGGTCTTCGTCCTGGTCCGGCCCTCCTGAGGTGCCGATGAGAACGGAAGCTGCGGCGGGGCGAGGTCAGCGCCGTGCCCGGATCCGATACACGCTCAGACCACGCACGTCACCGCCGCCCCTGCACGAGGACCCGGGTCTGCAGCCGGAGCGGACCGTGATGAGCTGGGGCAGGACCCTGCTGGCCCTGTTCGTGGCCTCGATGATGTTCCTGCGCTGGTACCCCACCGAGGGGCCGATCACCCTGGTCCCGGCACTGCTGTGCGCGGTGGCCGGGATGGCCATCCACCTCACCCAGCGCCGGCGCTACGCCCTGCAGTCCCACGGGATCCGTCAGGAGCGGGTGCGCGCCGACGTCTGGGCGGTGCTGTGGATGCTGTCCCTGGTGGTGGTGCTCAGCGCCCTGGGGATCAGTGCGGTGTGGTGGCTGTGACCGAGGAACCGGGGATGAACTCCTCGCCGCCCTCCGCACGGCGGCGACGCCAGGCCTCCAGCACCGTGGGATGCGTGGGGCGGGTCAGCAGGCTGACCACCACGTAGACCACGGCCGAGGCGATCAGACCGACGTAGATCGGCTCATTGGCGTACACGCCGGCGAAGGGCTCATCGCCCTGGACCTCGAGGGTGATCATGGTGGCCAGCGTGCCCACGGTGCCGGCCAGCATGGACCAGGCCGCCCCGGCGCCGGTGCCCCGGGACCAGACCAGTCCGCCGATGATCGCCACCATCAGTCCGCCGACCAGGATGTCGTACGCGATGGTCAGGGCCGCGACCACATCCGGGACCATCACGGCCAGGACCAGCACGAAGACGCCCAGTCCCAGGACCCACCAGCGGTTGGAGTCCACGTCCTCCTCGAAGCGCTGCGCCTCGGAGATCTCCTGATCGGCCTCGCGGCGGGCGGCCTCGGCGTCCAGCGTGGCCGGACGTCGCCCGGCCAGGATGCCGCGGATCAAGGGCACCACATCGGCGCGGGCCACGGTGGCGGCGGCGATCAGGGCGCCGGATGCGGTGGACATCATGGCGGCCACGGCTGCGGCCAGGGCGAGCCCGCCCAGGCCGATGGGGAGCATCTGCAGGGCCACCGAGGCGAAGACATCGTCCTTGACCTCGATGCCGGGCAGGACCACCGCCGCAGCCATGCCGATCAGGGCACCGGCCACGCCGTAGAGGATCACGTAGATGCCGGCGGCGGTGCCACCCCAGCGGGCGACCTCGGGGGAGCGGGCGGTGAACACGCGCTGCCAGATGTCCTGGCCGATCAACAGGCCCAGGGTGTAGATCACGAAGTAGGTGATGATCGACTGCAGCCCCATGCCGCCGATGTCGAAGAACTCCGCGGACAGCCGCTCCTGCATGCTGCCCAGACCGCCGGCCTGGGACAGGGAGATCGGCAGCATGAGCACGAACATGCCCAGGGTCATGATCAGGAACTGGGCCATGTCCGCCAGGGTGATGGACCACATCCCGCCGATCACCGAATAGGCCAGGACGATGGCGCCGCCGACCACGATGGCCAGCCAGCGGTCCCAGCCGAAGAGCACCACGAAGATCGAGGCGTAGGCGCCGGTGGAGGTGGCGGCGAGCATCAGCGTGTAGGCCAGCATCACGATGGAGGAGACCTGGGTGACCTCCGAGCCGTAGCGCAGGGTGAGCATCTGGGAGACGGTGTAGATCTTCAGGCGTTGCAGCACCGGGGCGAAGAGCAGGGAGAGGGCCAGGACGCCGACCCCGATGGCGGTCACCAGCCACATGCCGGAGATGCCGTGGACATAGCCCAGGCCGACGCCGCCGACGGTCGAGGCTCCGCCGAGCACGACGGCGCTCATGGTGCCGGTGTAGAGCAGGGGGCCGAGGCGACGGCCGGCCAGCAGGTAGTCGGAGCTGCCCTGGGTGCGGCGCCGACCCCACCAGCCGAAGAGCAGCATGCTCAGGAGATAGACGGCGATGATGACGATGTTCAACGTCTGCATGGGGAACCTCAGAGGTGGGAGGGAGGAGGGGGAGGCGGGGCGGACGGATGCACAGCGGTGGACGGCTGTGTTGTCCACCACACCGTGACGGGTATACGGTAAACCCATGTTTACTTCTGGACAACCTGCTGTGGGCGACCGCCGGGCTGAGTCCGCGTGAAGTCCCTGCCGATCCAGCCGACTGGCACTGGGCAGGCGCTCGGCCGGCGACTGCGTGAGCTGCGCCAGGACCGGCATCTGACCATGGACCAGGTGGCCGAGTTCGCCGGGCTGACCAAAGGGTTCCTCTCCCGGGTGGAACGGGACCTGACCAGTCCCTCGGTGACAAGCCTGATCTCGATCTGCCAGGTGCTGGGCGTGGCCCCCGGAGAGGTGCTCGACGCCCCTGAGCTCTCCGTGGTGCGTCTGGCCGATGCACCCCGGGTCAGCCTGGGCGGCGAGGGGATCACCGAACAGCTGGTCACGCCGCCCGGCCAGCGCGAGCTGCAGGTGATCCGCGCGGTGGTCGCCCCCGGTGGCCGCGGGGAGAACGACCTGTACACCGTGGACTGCACGGTGGAGAGTCTGCACGTGATCGACGGCCCCTTCACCCTCATCACGCCCGACGGTGAGCTGACCCTGCAGAGCGGGGACACCGTGACGTTCCCTGGCACGGAACCGCACTCCTGGCAGAACCCGGGCGACGGAGCCGCCGTCGTGCTCTGGATCCTGGCCGGAAGGCGCTCCCGGTGACCGTGCCGCACTCCTGAAGACCTGAACCCCTTGAACCCCTGATTGCCCTCGACCCTGAGACAGAAACCCTGCTGAAAGGACCCGACCATGCTGGAGATCCCCCGCGTGACCGAGAACGGGAACATCGGACCCGTCAACTCCGCCCTGGTGCCGCGCTTCGGCGGCGCCCCCACCTACGCGCTGCTGCCCCGCCTCGACGAGGTGGCCGCCGCTGGGCAGAGCGCGGACATCAAGGTGGTGGGCGTGCCCTTCGACGCCGGTGTCTCCTACCGCTCCGGCACCCGCTTCGGCTCCGGGCACATCCGCCAGTCCTCCCGGCTGCTGCGCCCGTACAACCCGGCCACGGACACCTCCCCGTTCGCCCAGGTCCAGGTGGCCGACGCCGGGGACATGGCCGTGAACCCGTTCAACATCCACGAGGCGATCGAGGCCGTGCAGCAGGACGCCCTGGACCTGACCGAGGACGGCGCTTCGCTGATGACCCTGGGCGGGGACCACACCATCGCCCTGCCGCTGCTGCGTGCCGCCTCCCAGCGCGCCGGTGAGCCCGTGGCGCTGCTGCACTTCGACGCGCACCTGGACACCTGGGACACCTACTTCGGCGCCGAGTACACCCACGGCACCCCGTTCCGGCGGGCGGTGGAGGAGGGCATCCTGGACACCGAGGCGATCAGCCACGTGGGCACGCGCGGTCCGCTGTACGGCAAGAAGGATCTGGAGGACGACCGCCGCTTCGGCTTCGGGATCGTCACCAGCTCGGACGTCTTCCGCCAGGGCGTGGACGAGGTGGTCGGCCGGCTGCGCGACCGGATCGGCAACCGCCCGCTGTACATCTCCGTGGACATCGACGTGCTGGATCCCGCTCACGCCCCCGGCACCGGCACTCCGGAGGCCGGTGGCATGACCAGCCGCGAGCTGCTGGAGATCATCCGTGGCCTGCGCGGGATGAACCTGGTGGGCGCCGACGTGGTGGAGGTCTCCCCGGCCTACGACCACGCTGAGCTCACCGGGATCGCCGCCTCCCACGTGGCCTACGACCTGATCAGCCTGATGGCCGACCTGCGGGCTGGCCGTGCTGAGGGTGCCGAGGGTACCCAGCAGACGGGGGAGACCGCATGAGCGAGCACAACCAGCCGAACCAGCCGAACCAGCCGGCTGAGCATCAGCGCAACGGCGGAGACCTGGTGGTGGAGACCCTGCAGGCCCTGGGCGCCCGCACGGTGTTCGGCATCCCCGGTCAGCATGCCCTGGGCCTGTTCGACGCCCTGTCCCGGTCCGACCTGCAGTTCGTCTCCAACCGGGTGGAGAACAATGCCGCCTTCGCCGCGGACGGCTACTCCCGCGCCACCGGTGAGGTGGGCGTGCTGTTCCTCTCCACCGGACCCGGCGCGCTGACCTCGTTGGCCGGGCTGCAGGAGGCCTACGCCACGGCGGTGCCCCTGGTGGTGGTGGCCTCACAGATCCCGCTGTCCGGACTCGGCGCTCGCCGCAAGGGCATGCTGCACCAGCTCGATGACCAGAAGGCCTCGGCCCGCAACGTCACCAAGTCCCAGATCACCGTGCACCACGCCTCCGGGATCCCCTCGGCCATTCAGGATGCCTGGGCGGACGCCATCACCGTTCCGCAGGGGCCGGTGTGGGTGGAGGTCCCCCAGGACGTGCTGCTGGGCGAGGTCATGGTCCCGCCCGTGCAGGATGCGCTGGCCGTGCCCTACGACCACCCTCCGCGCGAGGAGCTCGTGGCCGAGTCGGTGCGCTGGCTGGCCGCGTCCACCCGTACGGCGATCGTGGCCGGCGGAGGCGTGCGGCGCTCCGGTGCTGAGGCAGAACGGCAGCTGCTGCGGGTGGCCGAGCTGCTGCAGGCCCCCGTGGTGTGCAGCCCCGGCGGCGTGGGCGCCTTCCCCTCAGACCACGAGCTCTCCATGGGCTCCTGGGTGGAGGACCGGCATGTCACCGAGGTGCTGGAGGACGCCGAGGTGCTGCTGGTCATCGGATCTTCCCTGGGCGAGGTGACCTCGAACTACTTCACCCTGGAGCCGCGCGGCAAGCTGATCCAGATCGACGCCGAGCCCCGCGTGCTGGAGACCAACTTCCCCACCCTGGGTGTGCGTGCCGACGCCGGCCAGGCCTTGGGTGCCCTGGCGGACGCGTTGGAGGCCGCGGCAGGGCAGGGCGCGGCAGGATCACCCGACGACGGCACCTGGGCTGGCGCGGAGTGGCGCGGGCGCAGTGCCCCGCAGGTGGTGGCCGAGGTCAACCGGAAGGTCCAGGAGCGCCTGGAGGGACAGGACCTGAACCGGGAGCAGCGCTTCATGGCCGACGTCCGTTCGGCAGTGCCCTCCGGCATGCAGACCTTCTGGGACATGACGATCGCCGCCTACTGGGCGTGGAACGTCTGGGACGCGCAGTCCGGGCAGTTCCACTCCGCCCAGGGGGCCGGCGGACTGGGCTACGGCTTCCCGGCGGCGTTCGGCGGAGCACTCGGCCTGGCCTCCCAGGGGCGCTCCGGTGCCGACGGGCGGGTGCTGGCCGTGGCCGGTGACGGTTCGGCCATGTACTCGATCGCGGAGCTGGCCGCAGCCCGGCAGCACGATGCCGCGGTGACCTGGCTGATCGTGGACGACGGCGGGTACGGGATCCTGCGCGAGTACATGGAGGACACCTTCGGCCAGGCCACTGCCACGGAGCTGGCCCGCCCGGACTTCGTCGCGCTCGCCGAGTCCTTCGGCGTCCCGGCGGAGGCCGTCCCCGTGGAGGAGGTCGGCCCGGCACTCACCCGCGCCTTTGCGGGGGAGGGGCCCAACGTCGTCGTGGTCCAGACCCGCCTGAAGATGTGGGCCCCCAGCCACCTGGAGGACTGATCCCAGACACCACTGACCCCCGGTCATCGCGTCAGCGGCCGGGGGTCAGCGGTTGCGGTGAAGCCGTCAGCGACTACTCAAAGCGCTCGGGCTGCTCACCGAAGATGAAATGGCGGCCGGTCACCCGGGACACGTCCACCTCCACGTAGAAGTCCTTGTAGGTGGGGATCCACGGCTGGATGCCCAGGCCCTCGGCGAACTCGATCTCGTCCTCGTTCTCCAGCACGCGGGCGGTGCCGCGGGCCAGCACGGACCAGCCCTGATCGGAGAGGATGCCGTCAGCCTGGACGATCACCTTGGGGTTGATGGTCAGCTCGGCCAGCTTGCTGCCCGGCGCGGTGCGGAAGTAGATCTTCTGATCGCGGGCCACGAAGTTCACCGGGAACAGATCCAGCTCGTCGTTGACCCGAAGCCCCAAGCGACCGTGCCGGGTGTGCTCCAGCAGCTTCCAGCACTGGGCGTCATCCAGCACCAGGACAGGCTCGCCGTCCTCGTGTTCGAACATGGACAGCACTCCGTGGGTGCGGGCGTTGGCGGTGGACTCGGTCATCGCGGCCTCCTGTGCTCGTGTCTCATGTTCGTGCTTCCCATTCTGCCCTGTCAGCGGTCCCCCGGCCAGGGGTGCCCGCACAGGGTCCCGGCTGCCTGACGATTCCGCACCGCCTCACCGGAAACTCCTCGTCCTGCGGGACGGTGACGTTCCGGTCCGGGGGTGTGGAACCGCGGGTCACCGACCCCGGTATCCGGCGGCACGGCGGGCGGTGACCGTCTCCTCCAGCACCCGCACTGCGGTGGGGGCCCGCCGCCCGGGCGCCACCGCCACATAGCAGGGGGCCAGATGGGCGGCCCGCCGTTCCGGTCCGTCCGTGTCATAGAACCGGGGCACGTAGGTCCCGCCGGCCCGGCGCACCAGCAGCTGGCCCACGGCCACATCCCACGGGTTGGTGTCCACGCCCAGGGTCACATCCGCCCAGCCGATCGCGGTGAACGCGCACTCCAGAGCCCCGGAGACCGTCCGGCGCACCGTGGCGTAGGTGTCCACCAGCCGCCCGAACCGCTCCAGCGCGGCAGTGCCGTCCAGCTCCAGCGCCTCGGCCGAGGGGTAGGAGGTGACCACGTTCAGTGAGGACTCATCCACCGGCCCAGCGCCCTCGGGCTCGGCCACGGGCGCACCCGCTCCGAACCGCTCGCCGTTCAGGTACGCGCCGGAGTCGTCCGCCGAGAACTCCAGCCCTCCCACGGGGTCCAGCACCACTCCGGCCACCACCTCGCCGTCCACTGCGGCGGCGATGGAGACGGAGAACATGGCGAAGCCGTGCGCGAAGTTCGAGGTCCCGTCGATCGGGTCGATGATCCACTCCACCTGCCCGCCCGCTGCTGCCGGCGAGCCGGTCGCCTCGGTGACGGGGCCGTCGTCGGGAAGCCCGTGACCTCCGCGGGAGCCGCCCTCCTCGCCGGTGAAGCGTGAACCGGGCACCGCCTGCTCCAGGAACGCCACCAGCGCGTCCTCGGTGGCGCGGTCATGCAGGGTGACGAGGTCGTGGGTGTTGCGCTTGGTCGCCACCTGCAGCTCGGCGGGTGTGGACCGGAAGGCCCGGGCCAGCTCCGGGGCACAGGTGGCGGCGGCGTCGCAGGCGATCCGGCGCAGCTCAGCAGGGGAAGGAGTGGAGGTGACGGCCATGAGGCCAGCCTAGGTGCGCGGTCCGCTCAGGGCTTCCCGACGACGGCCGGTCGAGTCCCCGCGCGACCTCGCGGATTTGATTGCCTGAGGCAACCAGTCGTACACTTGCTTGCCGAAGGCAACTAAAGGAGGGGTGTGCGGTGGGCATGAGTCATGAGACGGCGGAGGAGCTGTTCGGCACGCTGCAGATGCTCGACCGCGTGCTCCGCTGGGGATTCCGAGCCCACCGTCAGCCCGATGACCCCGGCCCCGGTGCGCAGGCCACCCTGTTCTACCTGCTGCGCAACGAACCGGCGCGGGCCAAGGACATCGCCGAGTGGCTGGGGATCGGGGCGGCGCCGCAGTCACGTCAGCTTGCCGATCTGGAGCAGAACGGTCTGATCAGCAGGAAGCCGGACCCGGATGATGCCCGCGCGGCCCGGATCCGGCTGACCGAAGAGGGCAGGGCCACCGTGCTGGCCCTGCGCGAACGCCGGATCACGGTGATCCAGAAGTCCCTGGCGGAGATGGACGCCACCACCGCCGACTCGGCCGTGACGGCCCTGCGCGGAGTGGTTGAGGAGATGCGCGACGGACTGGCCGAGATGATCGGACAGTCACCCACACGCCCCACCGTCCCGCCACCGAGCACTCAGGCCCTGCCCTCCGTGGCCGCCCCGAGCCGAACAGACCTGACAGATTCGAAGGACACCGCATGAGCCGCACTCCCGGCACCCCTGAGCTCCAGACGCCGGACGAACCGGAGCAGCACGAGCCCGAGGAGCGGGTGAAGGCCCCGTTGACCGGCACCATCCCCGTCCAGCCGGCCAGCACCCGGCAGATGAGCCACAAGGAGATCCTCGAGGCGCTCACCGGCATCCTGGCCGGATTCTTCGCCTCGATGCTCTCGATCAACATCGTGGTGACCGCTCTGCCGGTGATCGTGAACAACCTGGGCGGCAACCAGATCCAGTACTCCTGGGTGCTGACCGGAACCCTGCTGGCCAATGCGGCCACCACCCCGATCTGGGGCAAGATGGCCGACCTGGTGGACAAGAAGAAGCTGATCCAGCTGACCCTGCTGATCTTCATCGCCGGCTCGATCATCGCCGGAGCGGCACCGAACATGGAGATGCTGATCGCCGGGCGCGTGGTGCAGGGCATCGGTGTGGGCGGCCTGGGCGCGCTGTCCATGGCGATCATGGGTGCGATCATCTCCCCGCGTGAACGTGGCCGCTACGCCGGCTACATGGGCGCCGTGATGGCCACGGCCACGGCGGCCGGTCCGCTGCTGGGAGGTCTGATCGTGGACACCATCGGCTGGCGCTGGACCTTCTGGGTGGGCGTGCCCCTGGCCGTGCTGGCCATGGTGGTGATCGCCAAGACGCTCAAGCTGGTCCACCACCGCCGCGAGGTGCACATCGACTGGTGGGGCGCCACGCTGCTGGCTCTGGCCACCTGCCTGCTGCTGATCTGGGTGTCCTTCGCCGGCAACCCGGACTACTTCCCCTGGGTCTCCTGGCAGTCCGCCGCCCTGGTCGGCGCCGTGCTCGTGTTGGTGGTGCTGTTCCTGATGGTGGAGTCCCGGTCCAAGGAGCCGGTGATGCGCCTGGGCATCTTCCGCAGCCGCACCACCCTGCTGGCCATCATCGCGGCCATCAGCTCCGCCGTGCTGATGTTCTCCCTGCCGGCCTACCTGGGACTGTACTTCCAGAACGGCCGCGGACTGGAGCCCACCGCCTCGGGGCTGCTGACCCTGCCGCTGATCGCCGGCAACCTGATCGGCTCCATCGCCACCGGGCAGCTGATCACCCGGTTCGGGCGCTGGAAGATCTACCTGGTGGTCGGCTCCACCGTGGCTGTGGCCGCCACCTTCTGGCTGGCCTCGGTGGATGAGGCCACCTTGTTCTGGGTGATCGGCGTGAAGATCTTCCTGGTCGGCCTCGGCCTGGGCATGGTGGTGCAGAACGTGATGCTGGCGGTGCAGAACACCGTCTCGGTGACGGAGATCGGGGCGGCCTCGGCGGCGGTGGCGTTCTTCCGCACCGTGGGCGGGGCCATCGGCAACTCGGTGCTGGGCTCGATCATGGCGATCCAGCTGATCGGAGCCGCCTCCGCCCAGCAGATGTCCTCCATCTACTCCAACGGTTCAGGCACCCTGTTCCTGGCTGCGGCGTTCATCGCCCTGCCCACGGTGGTGGCGGTGCTGCTGATCAAGGAGGTCCCGCTGCGCCGCACGGTCTGACCCGGTGTGCCCTGGACCCCTCCGGTACGGAATACTGGAGGCATGTCTGACACCCCCTCTCAGTCCCCGGACCAGCGGTACACCACGGCGGAGATCGTCTCGCCTCTGCTGGAACGCCGCGGCCCCTCGGCCCCGGAGCGCCTGGCCACCTCCGTCCAGCACCGCTTCGAGGAGATGCGCCGCAACTTCGCCATCCGCCGAGGCAACCAGCCCACCGTGCTCTCCTTCACCGGGTACGGCACCACCTCCTGGATCCGTGTGCTCTCCCGCGTGGTGATGGCCCCGGATGAGGCGTTCGAGAACGGGCGTCGTCTGGCCAAGGTGGTGGAGGACGGGGTGCGCGGCTGGCGCAACTTCGTCTCGCCTCCGGTCCCGTACGCCGAGGTCGAGGTGCACGTGGGCGAGCAGACCTTCACCGTGCGGGCCGACCGCGGCGGTGTGGTGGACGCCCGCGTCGAGGTCGCCATGGAGCCGGGCTGGCAGACCATCCAGCTGGCCGCTGCTGACGGGGAGGTCTCCACCTCGGACATCTTCATCGTCCGTGATGACGTCACCACCGGTCTGGTCTCGGACATCGATGACACCGTGGTGGTCACCGCGCTGCCCCGTCCGCTGCTGGCCGCCTGGAACTCCTTCGTGCTGGATGAGCATGCCCGCACTCCCACCCCGGGGATGGCCGTGCTGTTGCACCGGGTCCTGGAGTCCAGCCCGCGTTCGCCGGTCATCTATCTCTCCACGGGCGCCTGGAATGTGGCCCAGACCCTCTCCCGGTTCCTCTCGCGCAACCTCTACCCGTTCGGTCCGCTGCTGTTGACCGCCTGGGGTCCCACCGAGGACCGCTGGTTCCGCTCCGGCATGGAGCACAAGGTCACCCAGCTGGAGCGTCTGGCCCAGGACTTCCCGCACATGAAGTGGCTGCTGGTCGGAGATGACGGCCAGCACGACCCGGAGATCTATGCCGACTTCGCCCGCCGGCACCCGGACAAGGTCCGCGCTATCGTGATCCGTCAGCTGACCCCGTCTGAGGCCCTGTTGGCCGGTGGTCGTGCCTCGGACACTCGGGACACCACGCCGGGCGTGCCGTGGTGCTACGGACCGGACGGCGCCGCCCTGGCCGGTCAGCTCGAGGAACTGGGCCTGGTGGACCCGGAGACCGCCAGCGAGACTCCGTTGACCTGGCCGCGCGGCGGCAAGGGGGACACCTCGGAAGGCTCTGTCCACGCTGAGCAGGCCCGTGGCTGACCCTACTTCCTCGCTTCCGGACCTCGTGCTGAGTGGTCAGACAGGACAGGTCCTGTCTCATCCCGACGACGGCCACCCGGCTGTCCTGGTCCAGGTCGCCTTGCGTTGGGCAGACATGGATGCCTACGGGCATGTGAACAATGTCCAGGTCGCCCGGGTGCTGGAGGAGGCGCGCATCGGCGCGTTCGGCGTCCCCGGTGGGACCGGCGCCCCCGGGCTGGCCGCACCGGTGTCACTGCTGGGCGAGGGCATGCCGGAAGGCACCCAGGCGCTGATCGCCGAGCACACGGTGAAGTACCGCAAACCCCTGGAGTACCGCACGGTCCCGGTCCAGGTATGGGTCTGGGTCTCAGCGGTCAAGGGCGCCTCGGTGGAGATCGCCTACTCCGTGCGGGACGGGGTGGAGGGCACAGAGTGCGTCAGCGCCACCACCACCATGGTGTTCGCCGACCCGAGCACCGGCCGCCCGGTCCGCCTCACGGACCAGCAGCGCGCGGCCCTTGCGGCCCTGCAGGGCTGAGCGCTCAGACCACGCCCTGGGCGCTGACCTCACCGCCTGAATACCATTTCTTGGTACCGTTGGGCCATGGCTCAGAACACGTCGATCAGCTTGGACGACCATTTCGTCGACTTTCTCGGCCGAGAGGTGGCCTCCGGTCGTTATCGGTCGGCCAGCGAGGTCGTCCGCGCCGGACTTCGGCTGCTTGAAGACCAGGAGGCGCACCTTGCGGCCCTGCGAGCGGCGTTGGTGGCGGGTGAGAACTCCGGGGAACCGGAGGAGTTCGACTTCGACGCCTTCATCTCGGCCAAGCGGCCGTGAAGCCTTACCGACTCACTCCAGCGGCTCAGCGAGATCTCTCGCAGATCTGGGACTACACCGAGGAACAGTGGGATCTGCGCCAGGCCGAGACGTATATCGGCGACCTGTGGAGTGCTGTTGAACGTATCGCGGCTGATCCTTCCCTCGGGCGACAGTGCGACGACGTCCGCACGGGCTATCGGCGCTATGCCATCGGGAGCCATCTCGTGTTCTACGTGGAGACCGAGGCCACCGTCGACGTCATCCGCATTCTCCACCAGCGGATGGACCCTGGTAGGCACCTCTAGTCAGAACGTGAAGGCGGTCGCTCAGACCACGCCCTGAGCGAGCATGGCGTCGGCGACCTTGACGAACCCGGCGATGTTCGCCCCGGCCACATAGTTGCCGGGAGAGCCGTACTCCTCGGCGGTGGTCAGGCAGCGGTCGTGGATGTCGGTCATGATCTGCTCGAGCTTCTCGTGCGTGAAGTCGAAGCTCCAGGTGTCGCGCGTGGCGTTCTGCTGCATCTCCAGTGCGGAGGTGGCCACGCCGCCGGCGTTGGCGGCCTTGCCGGGTCCGAAGAGCACATCGCCAGCCAGGAACATCTCGGTGGCCTTCTGGGTCGAGGGCATGTTCGCGCCCTCTGCCACGGCAACGATCCCGTTCTCCAGCAGCGTCTTGGCCGAGCGGTCATCCAGCTCGTTCTGCGTGGCGGAGGGGATGGCCACCGTGCCCGGGACATCCCAGACGGTGCCGTCCTGCACGAACCGCGCCTTGCCGCCGCGGCGCTCGGCGTACTCGCCGATGCGGGCGCGCTCGGTCTCCTTGACCTGGCGCAGCAGCTCCAGGTCGATCCCGTCCTCATCCACCACGTAACCGGAGGAGTCAGAGGCGGTCAGCACGGTGGCGCCCAGGGACTGGGACTTGGCGATGGCGTTCAACGCCACGTTGCCGGAGCCGGACACCAGGACCTTCTGCCCGTCCATGGACTGTCCGCGGGTGCGGAGCATCTGGTCGGCGAACATGACGGCGCCGTATCCGGTGGCCTCGGGGCGCACCAGGGAGCCGCCCCAGGACATGCCCTTGCCGGTGAGCACGCCGGCCTCGAAGCGGTTGGTGATGCGCTTGTACTGGCCGAAGAGGTAGCCGATTTCTCGTCCGCCCACGCCGATGTCGCCGGCGGGAACGTCCGTGTACTCGCCGATGTGGCGGTAGAGCTCGGTCATGAAGGACTGGCAGAAGCGCATGACCTCGCCGTCGGAACGGCCGGAGGGGTTGAAGTCAGAACCGCCCTTACCGCCGCCGATCGGCATGCCGGTCAGTGCGTTCTTGAAGATCTGCTCGAAGCCCAGGAACTTGATGATGCCCAGGTAGACCGAGGGGTGGAACCGCAGTCCGCCCTTGTAGGGGCCCAGGGCGGAGTTGAACTCGACGCGGAAGCCGCGGTTGATCTGGATGCCGCCCTCGTCGTCGACCCACGGCACCCGGAAGATGATCTGGCGTTCGGGCTCGCACATCCGGCGCAGGATGCCCGACTCCACGTACTCGGGGTGCCGCTTGACCACCGGGCCCAGTGCCTCGAAGACCTCGGTCACGGCCTGGTGGAACTCACTTTCGCCGGGGTTGCGGTGGAACACCTCTCGCCGCAGCGTCTCCAGGCCAGCTTCCATGGTCGTCCTCACTCTCGGGTGGGCCCGAGGCGAATCGCCGGGGGCCGGTGCCGGGTCCACTGTACCCAGTGGGGCTGAGCACAGGCTGCAGTGTGGCCTGCATGACATGACCGGCTCAGCCGTGGGTGGGCGGCGTGTCTTCGGTGTCGGCCTGCTTCCGCGCCTCCGGGCCGTACCGGTGGCCGCGGACGGTCGAGTGGTTGACGATCGCGTCCAATCGCTCCACATCCACCGCGCTCAGCTGCACCTGCTCGGCGTCGAGGTCCTCGCGCAGATGCTCCAGGGAGACAGTCCCGGGGATCGCGACCACATCGGTGCCCTGGGCCAGCAGCCAGGCCAGGGCGAGCTGGGCCACAGTGCAGCCGATCCGCTCGGCCTCAGCGCGCAGCGGGTCGAGCAGGGCCAGGTTCAGAGGGAAGTTCTCCGCAGAGAACCGTGGCTGGGAACGGCGGATGTCCTCCTCCGGCAGGGCCTGAGGGTCGGTGACCGCGCCGGCCAGGAAGCCGCGGGCCACCGGTGAGAAGGCCACCAGAGTGGTCCCGGTGCGGCGGCAGGCCCGCAGCAGCCCCCACTCGGGGTTGCGGGTCCACAGGGAGTACTCGTTCTGCACGGCGGCCACCGGGTGCACGGCGTGAGCACGCTCCAGGGTGGGACCGGAGACCTCGGAGAGTCCGTAGGCGCGGATCTTGCCCTCGGCGATGAACTCGGCCATCGCCCCGGCGCTCTCCTCCACGGGGACCTGCGGGTCCAGGCGGTGCAGGTAGTAGAGGTCGAGCGTCTCCACCTTCAATCGGCGCAGGGAGTCCTCGAGCTGGCGACGCAGGTCCTGCGGGCTGCCGTCGAGCCTTCGTGGGTCACCGGCGGGCAGCAGCGAGCCCTTGGAGGCCAGGAACACCTGGTCGCGCCTGCCCTTCAAGGCCTGCCCGACGACCTCCTCGTTCCGCCCGCCGCCGTACAGGGCCGCCGTGTCCAGGTGGTCCACGCCGGCGTTGAGGGCCGACCGGACGAAGTCCACGCCCTCCTGCTCGGACAGGAACCGGGAGGAGAAGCCGTGGTTGATGTTCATGCAGCCCAGGCCCACTGGGCGGACCGTGCTGTGGCCGAGGCGACGCGGTGTGGACAGATCAGAGGTCAGCGCTGCGGGTGTGCTCATGGCCCCAGCGTAGGGGCGTTCAGGCTCCCCGGGCTCATCAGCGAGGCAGCACCCCACCGTCCCAGCCGGAGCTCTGGCGCAGATAGGTGCGGGCTTGGACGCCTCTCTGGCGCTCGCGTACTCGAATGGCCCGCTCGTAGTGACCGATCAGCTGTTCGCAGAGCACCGGCCAGGTGCGTCCCTGCACCGTGGCGAAGGCGGCCTCGGAGAACGCGGCCCGCTTGCCGTCGTCGTACACCAGGTCAGTGACGCGGTCCCGCAGGCCCGCCAGATCACCGGGGGCATAGAGCCAACCGGTGCGGGAGGGGTCCACCAGGTCCAGGGGGCCGCCGCGGCCCACCGCCACCACCGGCACCGCCGAGGCCATGGCCTCCTGCAGGGTCTGGCCGAAGGTGTCCGACTCCCCAGGGTGGACGAACAGGTCCAGGCTGGCCATGTGCCGGGCCAGGTCCTCCCCGCCCTGGAACCCGGCGAAGTGGGCTCCGGGAAGCCGCCGCCGCAGGGACTCCTTCAGGGGGCCGGACCCGACGATGACGAGCCGGGTGCCGGGCAGATCTGTGAGGACGGCCAGGTCCTCGACCTGCTTCTCCGCGGCCAGCCGGCCCACGAAGCCGATCAGCCGCTCGCCGGTCGGGGCCAGCTCGGCGCGCAGGGCCTCGTCCCGCTTGCCGGGGTGGAAGCGCTGGGTGTCCACGCCGCGGCCCCACCGGTGCACCCGCTGGATGCCGCGCCGGTGCAGCTGATCGGTGCAGAAGCTGGAGGGGGAGAGGGTGATGGTGGCCTGATCGTGGATCCGCTCCACGTGCTGCCAGAGCACCTCCTCCAGCCAGGGTGCGCCGTACCGGGCGGCGTAGGCCGGGATCTCGGTCTGGTAGATGCACACGCTGGGCAGCTGCAGGGAGGACGCGGCCTGCACGGCTCGCCAGCCCAGGACGAACGGGGAGGCGATGTGCACGATGTCCGGGGCGAAGTCGGCCAGGATCCTCCGGACGCGGGCCACAGTGCCCGCGGCCACCCGCACGGAGGAGTAGCCCGAGAGCGGGACGGAGGGAAGCCGGTGGACCGGGAAGCCCTCCACCTCAGCGGGGGCCTCATCATCCAGCCAGGAGGAGGTGGGGGCGATGACCATGACCTCGTCGCCCCGGGCCTTGAGATGACGGATCACCTGCAGGATCGAGTGGGTGACCCCGTTCATGTGCGGGAGGAAGGACTCAGCGACCACAGCGACTCTCACACTCTGGAGACTACGGAGACACTCCTGCCGGTCGACCCCCAGGGGGTGGCCTCGCCGTGGCGGGTCGATGAACAGTCGGTGACGGACAGGAACAGGGAGAGTCCACCCGTGCTGGTAACGTCCGCCGGGTGGATGCAGGACTGGTGACCGTGATCGTGCTGGCGACCTTCGCCGGTGCCGTGTTCCAGCGGATCGCCGGGATCGGGTTCGCGATGATGCTGGCCCCCTTCATGGTGGTGCTGCTGGGCCCGCACGGGGGAGTGCTGTTCGTGAACCTGCTCGGCGCGGTGGCCCCGGCCATGATCATCCCCCGGGTGCGATCCCGGATCGACCCGGTCATCCTGCGCAGGTTGGTCATCCCGGCGGTGGTGGCCACCGTCCCCGGGGTCCTGCTGACCCTGGTGCTGCCCACCGCCCCGATGTCGATCGCCGTGGGTCTGCTGGTGATCGTCGGCTTGGGGGTGGCTGTGGGCATGCGAGCCTCCGGTCGGCCGCGAGACGGCATCGGCCTGCAGTACGCCACCGGTGCGGCCGCCGGACTGACCAGTGCGGTCGCCGGTGTCGGCGGTCCTGCCCTGACCGCCTACGCCCTGGTGTCCCGATGGGACCTGCGCACCTTCGCGGCCACCATCCAGCCGTTCTTCGTGGTGATCGGGGTGGTGGGCTTCGGCATGAAACTGCTGCTGGACCCGGCGCAGATGCCGGAGCTGCCGTGGTGGGGCTGGGTCGGGTCCATCGTGGCGATCGTCGCTGGCATCTGGGTGGGGGAGAAGCTGGAGCCGCACCTGCCGGACCGCATCGTGCGGATCCTGGTGATCGTGATCGGCTTCATCGGAGCCGCGCTGGCCCTGGTGCAGGGCGTCCTCGGGCTGCTTGCCTGAGCGTGACCGGCATCGCCTGGCCCACGGGACGTCAGCCGGTGCGCCCTGACCGGGAGGAGCCTGCCGCGGTGGCACCATGGACGGTGACATGAACCCACGCACCCGCACCCTTCGCCTCTCTCTGCCCATGCCCCTCTGGCTCCAGGGAGGTGTGGAGGCACTGCTGGCGGCACTGGCCTCCGCCGTCCTGGTGGTCCTGGTGCTGGGCGGAGTCTGGCTCGGCGGCGGGTTCCGTGACACCTCGGTGGATTTCATCGCCCAGATGGCCGGCCAGGGCTGGCTGGCCCTGCACGGCGTCCCCCTGCACTTGACCATGGACCTGCCCACGGTCTCGTCCGAGCCGGTCACGGGCACGTTCTGGTTCCTGGCCTGGGGGCTGGCACTGATCCCCCTCTGGCTGGGGTGGCGGGCCGGACGGCGCCTGGGACGGGCCTCCTACACCGACCAGCTCTGGCAGGCCCTGCTGGGCGCGGCCGGCACCTACGCCGTCTTCGCCCTGATCACCTCCCTGCTGGTGGGCAACGGGATGGTGGCGATCAACCCGTTCTGGGGTGCCCTGATCCCCACCGCCCTGCACACCCTGGCCGTGATGGGCGGTGTCCGCCGGGAGGCGGGCACCTGGGGGCGGTTGATCGGCGTGGACCTGGCCGAGCGGATCTCGAAGCGCTCGCAGTACTCCCGCTGGGCCGGGTCCTACGTCTGGTCCGTGGTGCGCGCTGCAGGCGTGGGCCTGCTGGCCGCCTTCGGGCTGGCCTCGGCCCTGCTCGCCGTCCAGCTGGCCGTGCACTGGGGGGACCTGGCCCAGGTGTACCAGCAGCTGGAGGCCGGGGTCTGGGGTGGTGCCGCCCTGACGGGCGTCCAGCTGGGCATCATGCCGAACCTGTCCATGTGGTCCCTGGCCTGGACCTCCGGTGCCGGATTCGCTCTGGGTCAGGACACACTGGTCTCGCCCCTGGTCACCGCGGTGGGCCCGCAGCCGGCCCTGCCGCTGCTGGTGGCCGTTCCCACGGAGATCGGCGGCTTCGGCTGGCTGTTCCTGCTGTTGCCGGTCCTGGCCGGTGCGCTCGCCGGGTGGTGGCTGCTGCGTGAGGCCGAGAACCACCTGGACGAGTGGCTCGAACTGAAGTTCCAGGCCCGCTGGATCTCCCTCAGCCTCTCCACGCTGGCCATGGGACTGCTGGTGGCACTGGCCACCGCGCTCACGGTGATCCTGCCGCTGTGGCTCTCGCGGGGCTCGTTGGGAGTGGGACGGCTCACTGACCTCGGCCCGAATCCCTGGGTGGCCGCCCTGCTGCTCGGCGCGGAGATCGGCGTGGGCGCCATGATCGGCTACCTGGCGGCGCCGCTCTGGGAGAAGTACCGCTATGTGGTCCCGGACTCCTGGCTGGGCCAGGAACCTGCAGAGGACGGGCACGACGACGGCCCGGCCAGTACGCAGGACGGCGCGGCTTCCAGCGAGGGCGAGTCCGAGAAGGTCACTGCCGCCGACGATGCCTCGGACGAGGCCCCGGCGGACGATCAGCCCTCCGGCTCCAGCACCGTCAAGCACCGCCTCGCGGCGCGGATGCGCCGCCTGCGGCGAGGTCAGTCCTCCGGTGAGGTGGAGCCCTCAGGTGACGGGGCCGGCGTCGGACCGGATTCTGAGGGTGAAGAGACTCCGAGCTCGGAGAAGTAGGCGTTCTCGCAGGCCACCCGGGCCCGGTCCGTGAGCGCGCCGGCCATGCAGGACTCGTGCTCGGCGGTGGCGCTCCAGAAGACCATCTGGGCGGTGACCACCAGGGCGAACATGGCGCAGCCGAGCATGGCGAAGACCGCGGCTGCACGGACCACCCACGTCGAGACGATCCGGCCGGACCGGGCGATCACCAGCACGCCCAGGCCGATGCCGATCGCCGCCAGCAGCAGGGTCAGGCCCTTCCACGGCAGGACCAGGCTGCTGGAGAGGTAGGTCAGCAGCAGCACGCCCATCAGCCACAGCAGGGGTGTGCGCACGCGGCGGTAGCGCTCCAGCTGCTCCTCGGGCGTGCCGGAGGAGGGATCGGGGCGCGGTGCCGGTGGCTGCGGGGGTGCGGACTGCTGGGGCGGGGCGGAATGGCTCACCGTCCAACCCTACTGGCCCGGATCAGCCCTCCAGCAGTCCCTGCTCCTCCAGCCAGGTCCGCGCCACATCCTTGCTGGCGGCCTGGTCCTCCACGGAGGTGCGGTTCAGGCTGATCAGCTCCTCGGTGGTGAGCAGGGCGTTGACCTCCTCGATGGCCGCCGCCGCGCCCGGGTCCACCTTGTCCGAGACGATCGGGGTGATGTTCTGCGGCAGGATCAGGTTCTCCGGATCCTCCAGGGTGACGAAGCCGTTGGTCTCGATGGACGGGTCTGCGGAGTAGATGTCGGCCAGCTGGACGTCGCCGTCCGTCAGGGCCTTGACGGTCAGTGGTCCGCCGGAGTCCTCCACGGGGACCACGGTGACGTCCACACCGTAGGTCTCGGACAGCCCCTGGGGGCCGTAGGGGCGGGCCTCGAACTCGGAGTTGGCGGCGACCTTCAGGGCCGAGCCGACCGTGGAGAGGTCCGCCAGCGAGGACAGGCCGTGCTCGTCGGCGAACTCCTGGGTGACGTTGTAGGAGTCCTGGTCGGTGGCCTCGGCGGGCTTCAAGGCGCTCAACCCCTCCGGCAGGGCCTCGGTCAGCGCGGTGTTGACCTCCTCGGCGGAGGCGGCCTCGGTGTCCTTGTCGTAGTACTGCAGCAGGTTGCCGGAGTACTCGGGGAAGACGTCGATCGCGCCGGACTCGACCTCAGGCAGGTACACCTCGCGCTGGCCGATCTGGTACTGCCGGTCCACGGTGTAGCCCTCGTCCTCCAGGGCCTGGGCGTAGAGCTCGGCGATGATCTCGTTGGAGTAGTACTGCTGGGAACCGATCACCAGGGTCTGACCCTCGGCCGGGCCGGAGGCGGTGCCGGTGTCCCCGGCGGGCGAGCTGGAACCGCCGCCGAGAGGGTCGGAGCTGCCGCAGGCGGACAGGGCCAGCAGGGCGGCCAGGCCGACTCCGGCGAACAGGGGGCGGCTGATGACGGTGCGGGGTGTGGTGCTCATGGGGTGTCCTTCTCCGGGGCGGCGGGGTGTGATCCGTCTGCGGTCTGTGGTGCTACGACGCTACGCCGCGGCGCCACGGCGTGCCACCTTCACGCCCGTGGGGACGGAGAGCCAGGCGGCGGCGGAGAAGGCGAGCTCGAGCAGGATCGCCAGGGCCACCACGATCAGCGAGGAACCGAGCATCATGGCGTAGTCCTGGGTCTTCAGGCCCAGGAACAGATACCGGCCGAGCCCACCTGCCCCCACGTACGCCGCGAGGGTGGCGGTGGCGACCACCTGCAGGGCGGCCGAGCGCAGTCCGCCGATCAGCAGGGGCAGTCCCAGCGGTGCCTCGATACGCCAGAGGATCTGGGACTCGGTGAAGCCCTGCGCGCGGGCGGCGTTGACCACTCCTCGGTCGATCGCCTCGAATCCTGCATAGGCTCCGGCCAACACGGAGGGGATCGCCAGCACCACGAACGCGGTCAGCGGGGCGATCAGTCCGATCCCCAGCAGCAGCCCCATCAGTGTGACCAAGCCGAGAGTCGGCAGGGCCCGGGCGGCGCCGGAGAGGGCCACGGTGAGGCCACGTCCACGCCCGGTGTGGCCCACCCACCAGCCGATCGGCACCGCGATGGCCGCAGCGATCAGCAGGGTCAGCAGGGTGTAGCCCAGATGCTCGCCTGAGCGGGCCAGGATCCCGGACGGGCCGGTCCAATTCGAGGGCTCAGAGATCCAGGCGAAGGCCTCCAGCAGCTGGTTCATGCCCGCACCTCCGGCGCCTGGGAGATCCCCAGGCGTCCCGACGACGGCCGGCGGCGAGCGCTGGGACGCTCACCTGTGCCGATGGGGCGGGTCCACGGCATGACGAGCCGCCCGGCCAGGACGAGGAGTCGATCGGCCAGCAGGGCCAGCACCACGGTCATCACGATCCCGGTCACCACCTGAGCCAGGATCCCGCGCTGGAATCCGTCGGTGAAGAGCAGTCCGAGCGAGGGGATGCCCAGCACCGCACCCACCGTGCAGAGCGAGAGCGTGGACACGGCCACCACGCGCAGACCCGCCAGGATCACCGGGCCGGCCAGGGGCAGGTCCACGGCGAAGAACCGGCGCAGCGGGGGATAGCCCAGGGCCAGGGCGGCGTTGCGGGCGTCGGCGGGGACACTGTCCAGTCCGTCGGCCACACTGCGCACCAGCAGGGCGATCCCATAGAGCGTGAGGGCGATGACCACGTTGACCACATCCCGCACACCGGTGCCGATCAGGATGGGCAGCACGATGAACAGCGGCAGGGAGGGGATGGCGTACATCAGTCCGGCCGCGCCGAGCAGGGTGCCCTTGACGGGGCGGAACCGGTGGGCCACCCAGCCCAGGGGGATCGAGATCAGCAGGGCCAGGATGATCGCCGGGATGCTGGTGGCCAGGTGGGCCCAGGTGCGGTCGGCGATCAGGGGGATGTTCTCGATCACCCAGTTCACGGGGTCTGGCCTTCCAGCAGTCCGGCGGGCCGGCCGTGGGAGTCCACCAGCAGGACCGATCCGTTCGGGCCCGGGCGCGGGGTGAGGGTGCGCTGGCCGCGGTCCAGCCCCAAGAACTCCCGCACGAAGTCATCGGCGGGTTCGGTGAGGAACTCCTGGGGGGTGCCCTGCTGGGCGATCTGGGCTCCGGTGCGCAGCAGCACGATCCGATCGCCCAAGGTGAGGGCCTCGTCCATCTCATGGGTGATGAACACCACGGTCATGTTCAGGCGCTCGTGCAGCTCGCGCATCTGCTGCTGCAGCTCGGCGCGGACCAGGGGGTCCACTGCGCCGAAGGGCTCGTCCATGAGCAGGATGTCAGGGTCGGCGGCCAGACCTCGTGCCACGCCCACGCGCTGCTGCTGTCCGCCGGAGAGCTGGGCCGGGTAGCGGTGCGCCATGGACGGATCCAGACCGACCAGGCGCATCATCTCGGTGGCCCGGTCCTCGGCGTCGCGCCGGTTCATGCCGTTCAGTCGCGGCACGGTGGCGATGTTCTGGGCCACGGTGCGGTGGGGGAGCAGTCCGGAGTTCTGCATGACGTAGCCGATGCGACGGCGCAGAGTCACGGGGTCATGCGTGGAGACGTCCTGGCCGTCCACGGTCACGGTGCCGGCGGTGGGGTCCACCATCCGGTTGACCATGCGCAGCAGGGTGGTCTTGCCGCAGCCCGAGGAGCCGGCGAAGACCGTGAAGGAGCCGTCGGGGATCTCCAGGGAGAAGTCGTCCACGGCCACGGTGCCGTCCGGGTAGCGCTTGGTGACGGACCTGTAGGAGATCATGGGTCAACACTAGGGGCATCATGTCCGTTGCACGGGTGGGGCAGTCTTGTGGCTGCTCACGTGGTCCGAAGTCGGCCGGCACTGCCTGAGGTGATCATCTCCAAGCCGATCCCGCGCGCTGCGGCTGGTCGACGAGCAGGGCACCTGACGCTGAGGTGTCGAGGTAGAGGGTGCTTACCGCGTTCACAGTCGATCCCCTCGCAGCTCGTCCAGCATCTGGGACGCCGTTCGATCCATCTGCTTCCGGTGGATACCCAGTGCCTTCCAACCCGCTCTCCGACGCGCAGGGCGGGAGATGTTGAGTCCGTCATCGACCGCTCCAAGCGGCGCTAAGCGTCCCACGGGAACCTCGCTGTTGGTCGGTACAAACGTGCACGCCCCACTGACAGTACGAAGCACGCGGTCGGATTCATTTCGCAGTTCACGGTGCGACATGCTGTCCCGCGAGCGATCAGGAAGACACATGCGCACAGCGTAGCGCGGGTGATGCACCGGGGTCCGGGGTTCATCGCCCTGGATCCTCGGGTCTCCCTGACGGGGAATGACCCAGCGTTGCGCCACCCTACGATGGAGGCATGCGCATCGTGGCTCTCGTCTCCGGATCCGGCACCAACCTCCAGGCGGTGATCGACGCCGTCGCGGCCGGTCAGCTGAACGTGGAGATCGCCGCGGTGGGAGCAGACCGCCCCGACGCCGGCGGGCTGGACCGAGCCGCTCGAGCAGGCATCGAGACCTTCGTGGTCGACTTCGCCGAGTTCTCGGACCGCAGCGCCTGGAACCAGGCGCTGACCGAGAAGTGCTCCAGCTACGCACCGGACTATGTGCTCTCCAGCGGGTTCATGCGGATCGTGGGAGAGGCCTTCCTGGCCGAGTTCGGCGGACGGTACCTCAACACCCACCCCGCGCTGCTGCCCGCCTTCCCGGGGGCCCATGGCGTGCGGGATGCTCTGCGGTACGGCGTGAAGATCGCCGGGTGCACCGTGCACATCGCCGATGCCGGCGTGGACACCGGGCCCATCCTCGCCCAGGCCGCCGTGCCGGTGGTGGACGGGGACACGGAGGAGACCCTGCACGAGCGGATCAAGGTCCAGGAGCGTCACCTGCTGCTGACCGTGCTGGGAGAGCTGGCCGGGGGCAAGAGGCCCGAGGACTACTTCAGCGGCACCGCCACGGCTCAGTCCTGACCTGTGCCGAGCAGCCGCTCCAGATCCGGGCGGTCCAGGACCGTCTGCCGGTAGGACTCACAGGACTCATCGACCACGCGCCAGCCGCGCTCTGAGTCGCTCGAGGCGATGGCCTCACGGGCGTAGACCACGTCGAAGTCATGGGAGAACGCATCCCGCCCGGTCGCTGAGACACAGGACTCCGCGGTCACACCGGCCAGCACCAGACGCTGCACGCCCATGGTCCGCAGGCGCTGGGCCAGCGAGGTCCCGTGGAAGGCACTGTCCCGGGTCTTCTCCACGTGGACGGCCGCGTCGAGCTCGAGTCCATCCAGCAGGGAAGCCTGGTCGGTCCCGGCGAAGTTGAACCCCTGGTCGTCCTCGAGCATCTTCAGGGTCCAGGTGGAGCGTCGGCGGTCATGCACTGTGCTGACCACCACGATCTCGTGCCCGCCGGCGCGAGCCATCGCCGCCAGCCGATTGGACTCCAGCACCATCAGCTCACGGTTGTCCTGCAGCGCCGGGTCCTCGAAGAACCCCTTCTGCAGGTCGATGAACACCACGGCGATGCCGGTGCCCTTGTCCGGGTGGGCCGGATCGCGCAGGATCGGCTGGTCGTCGTGGTGCTCTGCGTCGGACGGATCGGTCTGGTCTGCCATGGGGACTCCTCGGGGTGAAGGGATCCCAGAAGTCTAGGTCCGCAGACCCCGGGTGGGGGCGGGCTCCAGGGGCAGAAAGCGAGATTCTTCCTGGAGCCCGGGAGGCCAGCCGAGGTTAACCTAGATTCGGCGTATGCGATCGGTCAGGGGAGAGACAATGTTGTACGAAGCATGGCAGAGGGCAGCTGGGAGCGCAGAGCGTCACATCCGCGAGTACTTCCAGATGGCGAACAACGGGCGTCCTGTGTTCACCGGCTCACGTTTCGAAACCTTCGGTGGGGGCGGAGCTGTCGCCCCTGATCGCATCACAGCCGACGACCTCACCGCGGTGTCCATGCTGTCCGTCCATGTGCCGGCCCAGGCGGCTGTGGGAATCACAGGGCGTTGTGCAGATGACATCTCTGAACTGCTGGCACGGTTGCCCTCCAACACTGACCTTCATGAGCTGTCGGAGAACGAGTTCGAGGGACTCATGGGGAGCAATGAATCCCCGGGTGCTCAGCTCTGGGATCTGCTGCGTCAGAACGGCTCGTCTGCAGGTCGGTGGGGGGTGGGCGAGACCACGGCCAGCAAGATCATGGCGCGCAAACGCCCGCGCCTCATCCCCATCTACGATTCGGTCGTCCGTAAAGCCGTGCACCTGCGCCATTCCGGCGAATACTGGCAGATATGGCGTGGAGCCCTCACCGGGCCGGAAGGAGTGGACCTCGTGGCTTCATTGAGACGCGTGAGAGCCGCAACGGGGCAGCATCATCTCTCACTCCTGCGCGTTCTCGACATTGTCCTGTGGCAGGACAACAGGGGGCCAGGTGACGTGGCGGAGACCGTCGCAGACGAGGACTGAGGCCACCCCTCCAGCACCCTCGGACCTGCCGACGATCGCCAGAGGGAGTCGATGTCACACCCGGTGTGGGGCATGAGCGCTGTGCGCACCACGAGGTGTGACATCGACGTCCTGGCCCAGGCGGAGCGGCCCGGAACAGCCCCCTGGCCACTCACTCCTGCCCGCTCACGCCTCGGTGACCTCCAGCTCCTTGCCGGTGGTCTCCGGTGCCATGAACGCCATCAGCAGCACGGCTACGACCACCAGGCACCCGGTGACCACGAAGGACCAGGCCAGTCCGATCGCCGGGACCATCCAGGTCACGAAGATCAGCGGGCCCACGCCCGCGGCGATGCGGGAGACCGCTGAGGCCCAGCCGAAGCCTGACCCGCGCAGCTCGGTGGGGTACAGCTCCGAGACGTAGGTGTACAGCACGGGAATGGCCAGCTGGACCACGAAGCCGAACGCCAAGACCAGGGGAAGGACCGCCGTCGGGACATCCAGCATGGCGGCCAGCCAGGCCATCAGGAAGGAGGAGGCGATCGCCGTGACGCCCAGCAGCCACTTGCGGCCGGTGTGCTCCACCAGCCAGGCCGCCACGATCACGCCCAGCAGGCCCACGGCCGCCATGCCGCCGGTGGTGATGAACGCGCGGGACTGCTCGTAGCCGGCGTCGATCAGGAACTTGGGCAGCCACTGCAGGGCGATGTAGTAGACGAGCATGATGGTGAAGAACAGGCTCCACGCCACGAACGTGATCCGGGACGAGTAGCGCCACAGCATGGCCACCTGCTCACCCAGAGAGCCCAGGGTCAGGGGCTTGGGCGCCGGGACCGGAGGCAGCACGTACTCCTGCGGGGGCAGGCCCACGCGGTGGACCATGTCATCGATCACCGCCCGGGCTTCCTTCTCCCGCCCCTGCTGGATCAGGAACAGGGGGGACTCGGGCACGAACAGGCGCACGAAGAACACCAGCAGCGCCGGCAGCACCATGGCCAGCAGCGGCAGCTGCCAGTGACCCCAAGTGGCCACCAGCCAGGCGGAGAGGAACCCGCAGGCGGCGGCGCCGATCGGCCACCAGCCGTCCATGGCGGTCAGCACCCGTCCGCGGTGCTTGCGCGGCGTGAACTCACCCACCAGGGCATAGTCCACCGGGATGCAGCCGCCCAGGCCGAACCCGGCGATGAACCGGAACACGGCGAACCAGACGATGTCCCCGGTCAGCGCGCCGGCCAGGGTGAACAGGGAGAAGATCAGCAGGGTGGCGGTGAAGGCCTTGCGCCGGCCGATCCGGTCCGCGATGGTGCCCCACACGAACGCGCCCAGCGCCATGCCGATCAGATTCGCGGTGCCGATCCAGGCGGCCTGGCCGGGCTCCAGGTCCCACTCCTTGCTCAGCAGGGGGATCATCACGCCGTTGAGGGTGACGTCCCAGGCGTCGAACATGAAGCCGAGTCCGCCCACCAGGAACACCCGGCCCTGGGTGTTCCACCGCCAGGGCAGGTTCTGGACGACTTCTTCACCGGTGGGCAGGGTGGACGCGCCAGAGGGCGCCGAGCTGGGGGAGTGACTCATCATTTCTTCCTGAGCGGGGCGCCATACCAGCGGCGCCATGAGTGGTGCGAGCATTCAGATGCACGACGACGGTCGCACCGGCAGGTGCCCGGGCCCGTCGGCCGATGGGGAGACTATAGCGCGGCTCACATTCCCCTGACGCTGTGTGAGGCGCCGGGCGGATAATGGGTGCATGGGTACCGGTATGCAGGTGGAGATCGAGCGCAAGTACGACGTGGTGGGTCAGCTGGCCCTGCCGAAGCTGAGCGGGGTGGCCGGGGTGTCCCGGGTGCACTACCGCCCACCGGTGGCGCTGGAGGCCGTCTACTTCGACACGGCTGACCGTGCGCTGGCGGCGAACCGGGTGACCCTGCGGCGCCGCACCGGCGGGCCGGATGAGGGGTGGCACGTGAAGATCGCCTCCGGTGAGCATCGACTGGAGCTGCACGAGCCGCTGGGCAAGGCCGACCGTGCCGGCGCCCGGCCGGATCAGGTGAAGGTCCCGCGGCGGATCCTGGACCTGGTGCAGGTGCATGTGCGGGGCCGCAGACTGCGCCCCGTGGCCCAGCTGAACACCCTGCGCGCGGTGGTGGACCTGGTCGATGCCAAGGGCCGTCCGATGGCCGAACTGGCCGATGACCAGGTGGCCGCCATGGCCGTGGGGCGCCGGGCCGAGTCTCGCATCCAGCACTGGCGGGAGTGGGAGCTGGAGATCGTGGACGCCGAGCTGCTGGACACGGCTCTGGCACCCCAGGAGGTCGCGGCCGGGGTGGAGACCACCGAGCAGATCAGCGGCCAGGGCGACGCTGAGGACGCCGACCGCCCGGACCGTGACCCGCAGGACGCGGTGACCGGAACAGTCAGGTTCCTGGACGCCGTCGGGGGAGTGCTGGAGGCCGCCGGCGCGAAACCCTCGCCTGCCGGGTCCAAGGTGGAGAAGGTGGTGGGCAGGCTGGACGATCCGCTGGATCCGGCCGCGGTGGAGGACCCCACCACCCTGCAGGACGTGCTCACCCGCACCGTCCGCACCCAGGTGAAGATGCTCAAGGGCTGGGACCCGCTGATGCGCCGGGACGTGGAGGACGCCATCCACCAGTTCCGCGTGGTCAGCCGCACCCTCCGCTCGATCCTGCAGACCTACGAGCCACTGCTGGAGACCGAGGCCACGGCCCGGGTCAACGAGGGTCTGAAGCAGCTGGGCCGGCTGCTCTCCACCGCCCGGGACGCCGAAGTGGTGCGGGACCAGGTCCAGGAGAAGGTCGATGCCCTGCCGGGGGGACCCGAGGGACCCGCGGCCGCCCTGGTCTCCGCCCGGACCGTCAAGCGGCTGCGCCGGGCCAAGCAGGAGGAGTTCCAGGCCGCCCATGACGAGCTGCTGGAGCAGATGCGCGGTGCCGAGTACTTCGCCGTGCTGGACGTGATCGACGAGTACGCCCGGCAGGTGCCGCTCGCCGCCGGGACGGACAGCTCCGGCGAGACAGGCGAGGCAGCCGAGGCACTGGCCGCCCTCGAGCCCCTGGCCGTCCAGCAGGTCGAGTCCGTGCTGGAACTGGCCCGCACCGCCGAACAGGAGCAGGACCCGGAGCAGCGGATCGAGCTGATGCATGAGGTCCGCAAGGAGGCCAAGCGGCTGCGCTACGCCGTGACCGCCGTGCGGGATGCCGCCGGGCTGGAGTGGGGCGCCGAGCTGGTGGACCGGATGAAGGCCGCCAAGAAGCTGCAGGAGGCCCTGGGCATCCACCGTGATTCGATCATGTTCCAGGAGCACGTGCTGGCCACGGCCCGCCGGGCGGAGAAGCGTGGTGAGGACACCTTCGGCTACGGGATCCTCTACGCCGCCGAGCTGCCCGTGCAGGCCAAGCAGGAGAAGAAGGCGGAGAAGCTGCTCGCTCGCCTGGCGGGGACATCTGCAGGCTGACCGGGCCCCAGCGGACCTAGACTGGACTGCGCGCCCTGCGTGCCGTCGTCGGGAAGTGCCGTCAGGCCCTCCCGCCAGCGGAACCGCCGCGTCACCACTTCGGAATCCAGCCCCAGGAGCACACCGCCGTGACCATCCAGCTTAACCGCGTCCCGCTGAAGCGAGCCCTCATCTCCGTGTATGACAAGACCGGGCTGGAGGAGTTGGCCTCCGGGCTGCATCAGGCCGGCGTGCAGATCGTCTCCACCGGGTCCACCGCCCAGCGCATCTCCGCCGCGGGCGTGCCCGTCACCGAGGTCTCCGAGGTCACCGGGTTCCAGGAGTGCCTGGACGGCCGGGTCAAGACCCTGCACCCGCTGGTGCACGCCGGCATCCTGGCCGACCGCCGCCGCGAGGATCATGTGGCCCAGCTGGAGCAGATGCACGTGGAGCCCTTCGACCTGGTGGTGGTCAACCTCTACCCGTTCGTGGACACCGTGCGCTCCGGTGCCGGGCAGGACGCGGTGGTGGAGCAGATCGACATCGGCGGGCCCTCCATGGTCCGCGCCGCCGCGAAGAACCACCCCTCGGTGGCCGTGGTGGTGGACCCGGCGCGTTACGGGGATGTGGTCAGCGCAGCGCAGAGCGGCGGGTTCGACCTGATGGCTCGCCGCCGACTGGCCGCCCTGGCCTTCGCGCACACCGCCGCCTATGACAACGCGGTCGCCTCCTGGACCGCCGCCCAGTTCGAGGGGGAGGACGAGGAGGAGCTCGCCTCCCAGCAGACCGGGCAGGAGCTTCCCGACGGCGGCACCCACCAGGTCTCCCTGTTCCCGCCCTATGCGGGGGTCACCCTGCAGCGTGCGGAGACCCTGCGCTACGGCGAGAACCCGCATCAGAAGGCCGCCCTCTATGTGGAGGACGGGGCCGCTCCGGGGATCGCCCAGGCCGAGCTGCTGCACGGCAAGCCGATGAGCTACAACAACTACGCGGATGCGGACGCCGCCCTGCGTGCCGCCTTCGACTTCGACCAGCCCGCCGTGGCCGTGGTCAAGCACGCCAACCCGTGCGGTGTGGCCGTGGCGGAGGAGAACGCTCACGGGGTGGAGGATCCGATCGCCGAGGCGCACCGCAAGGCCCACGCCTGTGATCCGGTGTCCGCGTTCGGCGGGGTGATCGCCGCCAACCGCGAGGTGACCGCCGGGATGGCCCGTGCGGTCAAGGACATCTTCACCGAGGTGGTGGTGGCCCCGAAGTTCAGCGCTGAGGCGCTCGAGATCCTCTCGGCCAAGAAGAACCTGCGCCTGCTGCAGCTGCCGGAGGGCTACGCCCGGGACACTGTGGAGTACAAGCAGGTCTCCGGCGGCATGCTGCTGCAGGCCCGTGATGCGATCGACGCCGCCGGGGACGACCCCGCGGCCTGGACCCTGGCCGCCGGTGCCGCCGCGGACGATCAGACCCTGGCCGATCTCGCCTTCGCCTGGCGTGCCGTGCGGGCCGCCAAGTCCAACGCCGTGCTGCTGGCCAGCGACGGTGCCACCGTGGGCGTGGGCATGGGTCAGGTCAACCGTCTGGACTCCTGCCGTCTGGCCGTGGAGCGGGCCAACACCCTGGGTGCGGCCCAGACCGGCGCGCAGGAGATCACCTCCGCCGGCGGTGCTGAGAACGTGACGGCCAGCGGTGCCCCGGAGCGTGCCCGCGGTGCGGTGGCCGCCTCGGACGCGTTCTTCCCGTTCGCCGACGGCCTGCAGATCCTGATCGACGCCGGAGTGAAGGCCGTGGTCCAGCCCGGCGGGTCCATCCGTGATGAAGAGGTCATCGCCGCAGCCGAGGCTGCTGGGGTGACCATGTACTTCACCGGGGCCCGCCACTTCTTCCACGGTTGATCCCCGCAGAACAGCCCCACCTCATGATCACGTGCACGCTGGATGTCGTTCTCCTCGGCGAGTCGCGACCTCCAGCGTGCACGTGATGGGGAGGGGACCGTGGATCAGGAACTGGACCAGGAGGTGGCGCTGCGCTCTGCCCTGCGCCAGGAACGGCTGACTGACGCCGGGCGGCTGCTGCGCGAACTCAGTCCGGTCGAGGTCGAACGGTTCCTGGACCGCAGTGACCCGCACCAGGTGCCGATCGTGTTCCGGCTGCTGGACAAGGAGCTGGCGGTCCAGGTCTTCGCTGCCCTGGACCCGCGCCAGCAGTCCCAGCTGATCCGCGGTCTGCGGGATGAGAACCTGCAGCAGATGTTCGGTCAGCTGCACGCTTCGAGCCAGGCCCGGCTGCTGGACGAGGTCCCCGCCGAGGTGGCCCGTCGGCTGATGGCCGGACTGGGCTCGCAGCAGCGTGCCGACGCCGGGCGGGTGCTGGGCTACCCGTCCGGTTCGGTGGGACGGCGGATGAGCCCGGTGCTGGTCCAGCTCCAGGCCGGCACCACCGCCGAGCACGCGCTCCGCCAGATCCGTGAGGCCCGGATCGCCGACAGACATCGGGACCGACTGGTGGGTCTGCCCGTGGTCGACGCCGACCACAAGGTGCTGGGCACGGTGGGGTTGGCTGACCTGGTCTGCGCTGCCGGTGAGGACCTGGTGGAAGAGCTGGCCGCCAGTGCTGGCGCGTCGGTCCTGGCCACTGAGGATGACGAGACGGCGGCCCGGCTCAGCGCCGAGCACCACCTGCTGGCGCTGCCGGTGACCGATGAGACCGGACGGCTGGTGGGAGTGCTCACCCTGGACGACGCCGTGGGCATCCTGGAGGACGAGGAGTCTGAGGACTCTGCCCGCTCGGCCGGTGCCGAACCGCTGGCCCAGCCCTATCTGTCCACTCCGGTGACCCGGCTGGTGCGTTCCCGTGTGGTCTGGCTGCTCGTCCTGGCTGTCGGGGCCACGCTCACGGTCCAGGTGCTGGAGGTGTTCGAGCAGACCCTGGAGCAACTGGTGGTCCTCTCGATCTTCATCCCGCTGCTGATCGGCACCGGCGGCAACACCGGGAACCAGGCCGCCACCACGGTGACCCGCGCGCTGGCCCTGGGCGATGTGCGCGCCAGGGATGCCCTGCGCGTCCTGCGCCGCGAGTTCCTGGTGGGGCTGATGCTCGGCACGGCCCTGGGCACCGTGGGCCTGCTGATCGCCGGGCTCGTCTACTCCTGGGGGATCGGGCTGGTCATCGGGCTGACCCTGCTGGCCATCTGCACCGTCGCCGCCACGGTCGGATCGCTGATGCCGATCGTGGCCAAGCGCATCGGTGTGGACCCGGCCGTGTTCTCCAATCCGTTCATCACCACCGTGGTCGACGCCCTGGGTCTGGTCGTCTACTTCCTGATCGCCCGTGCGGTCCTGGGCATCTGATCCCCCACACTCCAACACGTGCACGCTGGAGGTCGCTCTCCTCGGCGAGTCGCGACCTCCAGCGTTCACGTGATCAGAGGTGTGAGGCCGTACGCACCACGGCGTATACCGGCCTCGCCCGGTGCGGAGGAGGCTGGAGGCAGTGCATCGGCATCAGGCAGGAGCCCCTCCGGACAGGATCCGTCATGAGCACCACCCCACATCCCCGACCTCTGGGCCGCACGGTCTCCCGCCGGGTCCAGGTCGGCGCCGGCCTGGCCGCCGTCGCTCTGCTGGCCAGCGCCACCGCCGCCTCCGCGCACCACTGCTACAAGGACGACTGGTCAGCCGCCGCGCACGCCCAGCACCTCAAGGGCGGCACCCCGTGGATGCCACTGAGTGACATGGGCGCCCAGTTCCTGATCCCACCGGAGCACCAGCAGGCCTGCGCCTGGGTGGCCGATGAGGCCGTGGAGGACTTCAGGACATCGCGCGGCATGCCCCAGGAGCCGCTGATCCACATCAAGACCACCGTCGGCAGCGGTGCCTACCAGAAGGGCCAGGAGCCCCAGCCGTTCAGCTATCTCACCGAAGCCGACTTCCAGGACCTCACCGTCTCACTGATGGGTCATCTGCAGGACTGTGTGAGCGGGTGAGCAGCACCCCGTCTACGTCAGTCCCCACGGGCTCCGGGAGCAGTCCTGCCTCCTGCGCCCGGAGCACGGTGGAGAGACGGTCCACCGCGCCGAGTCTGCGGTAGAGGTGCTCCTGGTACTTGTGGACCGTCCGGGGGGAGATGGTCAGGCGCACCGGGATGCCCTGGGCGGTGAGCCCGGTGGCCAGCAGCAGGAGCACGGCCCTCTCCCGCGGGGTCAGCCTGATCTGCATCTGACCGGTGGGCGGGCCGGGTGGCAGCACCTGCAGCAGCCGGATGTGCCGGTCCAGTCCACACAGCAGTCCCTGTGCCTCCCTGGCCACCAGCGGTGCGTCCGGCGCCAGACCGTCCGCACCCACCATGACCCAGCCCTGGTACCCCGTCTCGGGGCAGGGGTGCTCCACCGGTATGGAGAGCTGGTGGATGCTCAGCCCCAGCTGGTCGATGATCCGGCGGGTCCGCACCGGCACGGCGAACCCGGACCGGATCACCTCGGTCAGCAGCGCCGGAGCCCCTCCGCCCGGTCCCAGATGGAAGCGGTGCAGGGGGTGCTGTGCCAGCTCCTCGGGCGGGGGAAGCGAGGGCAGCTCCGCTGGCACGGATGTCCCGTTCAGGAACCAGGAGACTCGGCCGTCGGGCTGCACTTGGACCCGGGCCGCGCGGTCGGCCCCGGTCCGTTCCATCAGCCCGCGGCTGAGCTCGGTCAGGGCGGTCTCCGCAGTGCTCACCTGCAGGACGTGCTCGGCCACATCCATCAGCAGTCGGGACGAGTCCACCGGGCACCTCCGCAGCGCTCGGTCCACTCCTCCCGCGCGGCCCAAGCCGTGCTGACAGCATCCCACCGCGCGCTGGACCCGTCCACGCCTCGTCACCTCTAGGATGGGCGGCACGACGACGGCGCGAGAGGGAGCGGGACCGATGGACATGGGTGGCATGTCAGGTATAGGGCCGGGGCTGATGAGCCCGTTCGCCGGATTCGCCGGCCTGGGGATCGGCATGGCCCTGTCCATGGTGGCCATGACGGTGCTGCGCTCCGCCGGCGCCCGGAAGGGACGGGGAGAGGCCTGGACCACGCCGGGCGTGATCGGCGGTGTCATCCTGCTCGCGGGAGCGGGCGCGGCCCTGTCCGCGCTGGGCACCTTCTTCGGGATGATGGGCATCCTCTTCGCCGTGTTCTTCCTGGTCGGAGGGTTCACTGCGTTCAGCGGTGCCGCTCAGTCCGAGCAGCGGCGCCGTGAGGCCATGGATCTGGCCCGTGAGCTCAACCGGACCGCGTACCAGGGTCAACCGCCTGTGCCACCGGCGTCAGGAACGGCCGCTCCTCGAGGCACCACGCTCAACGGTGAGCCCCTGCCGGACAGCGGACAGGGCGCCGGTGGGCGCCGTGAACCGGACTGGTACCAGTCCGGCACCGAGGGTGCAGATGGCGGCCGGCCGTCGTCGTGATTCTTCAAGCGGTGTCAGCCTCGCCGCGCCGGTAGAGTGGACGCCGAGTGACCATCACGCGAAACCCGGGGGCGACAGATCTCGCTCCCCACTGAGGAGTGACGTCTGCATGTCCAAGATCATCTACACCTACACGGACGAGGCGCCCATGCTGGCCACCGCCTCGCTGCTGCCGATCGTCCAGGCCTTCGCCTCCACCGCGGGCGTGGAGCTGGAGACCCGGGACATCTCCCTGGCCGGCCGCATCGTCTCCGTGTTCAACGACCGTCTGCCGAAGGACCAGCAGACCAACGACGCTCTGGCCGAGCTGGGTGAGCTGGTCAAGGACGACGACGCCAACGTCATCAAGCTGCCGAACATCTCCGCCTCCGTGCCGCAGCTCAAGGCCGCCATCAAGGAGCTGCAGGCCGACGGCTACGACCTGCCGGACTACCCGGACGAGCCCAAGACGGAGGATGAGAAGGACGCCCGCGCCCGCTACGACAAGGTCAAGGGCTCGGCCGTGAACCCGGTCCTGCGCGAGGGCAACTCCGACCGCCGTGCCCCCCAGTCGGTGAAGAACTTCGCCAAGAAGCACCCCCACTCCATGGGTGCCTGGACCGCCGACTCCAAGACCAACGTGGCCACCATGGACGCCGACGACTTCTTCCACAACGAGAAGTCCGTGGTCATCGCCGAGGACGACACCCTCACCATCCAGCTGGTCACCGCCGACGGCGAGAAGACCGTGCTCAAGGACGGACTGAAGGTCCTGGCCGGCGAGGTCGTGGACTCCACCTTCATGAGCGCCAAGGCCCTGGATCAGTTCCTGGCCGCCCAGGTGGAGCGGGCCCGCTCCGAGGGCGTGCTGTTCTCCACCCACCTGAAGGCCACCATGATGAAGGTCTCCGACCCGGTCATCTTCGGCCACGTGGTCAAGGCCTACTTCCCGGGCCTGTTCCAGAAGTACGGCCAGCAGCTGGCCGAGGCCGGCCTGAGCGCCAACAACGGCCTGGCCGCGATCCTCTCCGGCCTGGACGCCCTGGACCCCGAGGTCGCCGAGGGCGTGAAGGCCGAGATCGAGGCCGCCTACCAGAACGGTCCGGACCTGGCCATGGTCAACTCTGACAAGGGCATCACCAACCTGCACGTGCCCTCGGACGTGATCGTGGACGCCTCCATGCCGGCCATGATCCGTTCCTCCGGCCACATGTGGAACAAGGACGGCAACGAGCAGGACACCCTGGCCGTGCTGCCGGACTCCTCCTACGCCGGGATCTACCAGGTGGTCCTGGACGACTGCCGTGCCCACGGCGCCTACGACCCCACCACCATGGGCACCGTGCCCAATGTGGGCCTGATGGCACAGAAGGCCGAGGAGTACGGCTCGCATGACAAGACCTTCATCCTGGAGACCGCCGGCACCGTGCAGGTGCTGGACGGCAAGGGTGTGGTCCTGATGGAGCACGAGGTCGAGGCCGGCGACATCTGGCGCGCCTGCCAGACCAAGGACGTGCCGGTGCGCGACTGGGTCAAGCTGGCCGTCACCCGCGCCCGCGCTTCCCAGACCCCGGCTGTGTTCTGGCTGGACGAGAACCGTGCGCACGACGCCAACCTGATCGCCAAGGTCACCGAGTACCTGCAGGACCATGACACCGACGGCCTGCAGATCGAGATCATGGCACCGGAGAAGGCCATCGCCTTCACCCTGGAGCGCATCCGCCGCGGCGAGGACACTATCTCCGTCTCCGGCAACGTGCTGCGCGACTACCTGACCGACCTGTTCCCCATCCTGGAGCTGGGCACCTCGGCCAAGATGCTCTCGATCGTCCCGCTGATCAACGGCGGCGGCCTGTTCGAGACCGGTGCCGGCGGCTCGGCCCCCAAGCACGTGCAGCAGTTCGTGGAGGAGAACCACCTGCGGTGGGACTCCCTGGGCGAGTTCCTGGCCCTGGCTGTCTCCTTCGAGCATGAGGCCGTCTCCCAGGGCAACGCCCGCGCCCAGGTGCTGGCCGACACCCTGGACCGCGCCACCGGCACGTTCCTGGAGGAGGGCCGTTCCCCGTCCCGCAAGGTGGGTGAGCTGGACAACCGCGGTTCGCACTTCTACCTGGCTCTGTACTGGGCCCAGGAGCTGGCCAAGCAGACCGACGACGCCGAGCTGGCCCAGGCCTACGCGGAGATCGCCGAGCAGCTGACCGCCAATGAGCAGAAGATCGTGGACGAGCTCAACGGCGTCCAGGGCTCCCCGGTGGAGATCGAGGGCTACTACAGCCCGTCCAAGGAGAAGGTCTCGGAGGCCATGCGCCCCTCGGCCACCCTGAACCGGATCGTGGACGGCCTGGCCGCCCGCTGATCCACGTCTCACACGCTCAACGCAACTGGAGGTCAGTCATCCGCCGCATTCCCTCGGAAACGAGGGTTTGCCGCGGATAACTGACCTCCAGTTTCATGTCCGGGATCAGACCCGGATCAGATCAGTCAGATCAGTGGTTCGGGTCCACCTGGGGTGCGGTGTGGCCGCGGTCCTCGGAGGACAGGCCGGGGGAGCCGGCGCCGGTGGAGGACTGGGCCTGGATGGTCTCGGTGCCTCCGCCCACGTTGACCTTGATCTTGCGCGGCTGGGACTTGGGGGAGACCGGGATGGTCACCTTCAGCACGCCGGCGTTGTAGTCGGCGCTGATGCTCTCCAGGTCCACGTCCTGACCCAGGTTCAGCTGACGGACGTAGGAGCCGGTCTCGCGCTCGCGGGTGATCCACTGGGTGCCCTCACGCTCAGTGGAGGCCTTGCGCTCGGCGCGGATGGTCAGCAGCTGGCCGTCCACGTCGATGTCCACCGAGGACGGGTCGACGCCGGGCAGATCTGCCTCCACCACGTACTTCTCGCCGTCCTTGTACAGGTCCATCGGCATCTGGCGCAGCCCGCGGCCAGACAGCAGCTGGCTGGCCATGCGGTCGAGCTCGCGGAAGGGATCGATTCGGGTGGCCATGAGGTCCTCCTGAGGTGTTGATGAAGGGTGGTCGCGCCCCGGTGGTCCGAGCCGCTCATCTGGTTCAACCGTACAGAGTTGAGTCTTATTCACTCAACTTGGATTCTCCCAGCTGACTCCCAGGTTCGAGGAGTCAGCGGACGAGAGGGAGCCGACGGCCCCGGTCCAGCCTGTCCTGTTCCACCCCCTCACCACAAGGGCCCGACGACGGCCCCTCGCCGCTCAGGATTGCCTCACCTTCGTGGAGTTCCCCGGCATTCCGGGCCAGAATCGACGTGTCGACGATGACGTGGGAAACGAGGAGGTCGTCATGGCTGTCCAGCGAATCACCGGTGCCCTGCGCAGCTACCCGTGGGTGCTGGCCACCCTGGGAGCCCTGATCGTGGTGATCCTGCTGGAACTGTCCGGCCAGCAGCAGCTGGCCCAGCTCATTGCCTCGGTCTTCGCCCTGGGCACCGCCGCGTGGACCTCGGTGGGCATGGTCCGGGACCTGATGCGAGGGCACTGGGGCATCGACATCCTGGCCGTGACCGCGATCGTCTCCACCGTCGTCGTGGGCGAATACCTGGCCGCCCTGGTGGTCTGCCTGATGCTCACCGGCGGGGAAGCGCTGGAGGACTATGTCGCTGGGCGGGCGAAGAAAGATCTGTCCGCCCTGCTGGAGCGGGCCCCGCGGGTGGCCCATCTGCTGCAGGCCAACGGTTCGGTCCAGGATGTGCCGCTGGAGCAGGTCCAGCCCGGTGACCGTCTGCTGGTGCGCCCGGCCGAGGTGGTCCCCGTGGACGGCACCCTGGCGGCAGGTGCCGAAGGCGTGGATGTGGTCGCGGACTTCGATGAGTCGTCCTTGACCGGGGAGTCCCTGCCGGTGACCCGGTCCAGCGGTGATGCGGTGCTCTCGGGCTCGCTGAACGGCCAGCAGGCGGTGACCGTGATCGCCACGGCCACGGCCGAGCACTCGCAGTACGCGCGCATCCTGGCCCTGGTGAAGGACGCCGCAGAGTCTCAGGCACCCATGGTCCGGCTCGCTGACCGCTACGCTGTCCCGTTCACCCTGGTGGCCTACCTGATCGGCGGGCTGGCCTGGTGGTTCTCCGGTGACCCGGTCCGCTTCGCAGAGGTGCTCGTGGTGGCCACCCCGTGTCCGCTGCTGATCGCCGCACCGGTGGCGTTCATGGGCGGGATGTCCCGGGCTGCCAAGAACGGTGTGATCGTGAAGTCCGGCGGGATCATCGAGAAGCTGGGCTCCGTGCAGACCGCCGCGTTCGACAAGACCGGCACCCTGACGTACGGCCGGCCGGAGCTGCTCGCCGTCCGTCCCGATCCCGGCGCGGGGTTGGGCGAGGACGAGCTGCTGCGGCTGGCCGCCTCCGCGGAGCAGTATTCCGTGCACGTGTTGGCGGACTCCATCCGCACCGGCGCTGAGGCTCGAGGCCTGGTGCTGGCCACCTCGGACGATGCCCGTGAGGAGGCCACGAACGGGGTCATCGCCACGCTCGAAGGCCGCACGGTGATCGTGGGCAAGCACGCCTATGTCCGCGCGCACACCACGGAGCTGACTCAGGCGGAGCTGCACCCCGGAGAGTCCGCGGTGTATGTGGGCGTGGACGGGGTCTTCGCCGGCACGCTGATCCTCTCGGACCGGCTGCGGGGCAATGCCTCGGCCACGTTGCGGGAGCTGGACCGGCTCGGCGTGCACCGCACCCTGATGCTCACCGGCGATGCGCAGACCACTGCTCGGCACATCGCCGCCCAGGCCGGCATCACCCAGGTGGAGGCCGAGCTGTTGCCCCAGGACAAGGTGCGCCTGGTGGGCGAGGTCCAGCCCCGCCCGGTGATGATGGTGGGCGACGGCGTCAACGACGTCCCGGTCCTGGCCGTGGCGGATGTGGGCGTGGCCATGGGCGCCCGGGGCTCTACGGCCGCCTCCGAGTCTGCGGACGTGGTGATCCTGACGGACGACATCTCCCGTGCGGCGGTGGCGGTCTCGGTGGGTCAGCGCACCCTGGCCGTGGCCCAGCAGTCCATCTGGGTGGGCATCGCGCTGTCCCTGGTGCTGATGGGCGTGGCCGCCTTCGGAGTGATCCCCGCGATCGTCGGGGCCCTGTTCCAGGAGGTGGTGGACGTCGTCGCGATCCTCAACGCCCTGCGGGCCATGCGCGCCGGACGCGGCGAGCTGAAGGACTTCAGCTCCCTGGCCGATCCCGAGCTGGCGTCGATCCGGGAGGCGGCAGGTACGTGATACGGGGCTGATCAGCTCCTGAGCTTCTGTTCCGCCTTGGCGATGATCCGCTCCGCGGTCTCCAAGACGCGTTTCTCGTTCAGGGTGCGGGCGTAGACGATCTTCCCGCCGTGTGACGGGAGGCGGACCTCGTACCGACCGGCTGCGGCGCGCTGTCCGGTTCCTGTGGCTCGGCTCTGCTGATCAGTCATGAGAGGCCTCCTTCGTCTGATCCATTGTCGCTGAGCGGTTCAGCCTCTGTCATCACGTCGTCCTCGGCGGGGGTGCCGGCGATGTCAGTCAGCGTGTCGACCACCACCGTGTAGGCCACAACAGACAAGAACGCCTGATCAGCTGGAGTGGCCAGTTCAGAGTCCTGCATCATCTCGATGGCTGCCATTCCGGTGGCTCGGCGTTGGTCGTCGTCGTCCATTGCCGCGTCCATAGCCCACTGGACCCGATTCCACCACGCACTGCGATTGTCGGCAGTCGTCTTCTGACGAATGGTTCCTCGATACGAGGAATAGGCAACGACGACCGCCAGGAACGTACCCAGTGGCGCCACCGAAGACAGGTTCTCCAGAGATACCCAGATCCAGTCACCCACGGCGTAGACATCCATCTGGTCACCGTATGCAGTGCTCGAACGTGTCGGCGGACCTGTCATCGAGGGTGTGGATCCCCAAAGTTTTCAGGTCACCTGTGGAGGAATGCTGATCAGCTGCCGGCGTGGGCGGCCTCGAACTCCAGCAGGGCGGTCTTGGTGCCGGCACCGTACAGGTAGTTCCCGGTGCGCTGGACCGAGTTTGCTGATCCGCCGGAGCGGACCACGCGGTGGCAGGGCACGACGACGGCGCACAGGTTCTCCGCGCACGCGGACCCCGCGGCCCGCACGGCCTGAGGACGTTCGGCCAGCTGGGCCAGCTCACCGTAGGTGACCGGGGCGCCGGGTGTGATCAGGCGCATGGCCTGCCAGACCTGCTGGCGGAACTCGGTGCCGGGCTGCTTCACCTTCAGCGCGGCCAGAGCGTCCACCTGCCCGTCCGCGTAGGCCTGCAACGCCTCGGCCACGGTCCCGTGACCCACCGGCACAGGGTTCATCTCCCGTGCGGCGGTCTGCGGGTCGGTGGCCTCCAGGCGCTCCATCACGTCCTGCAGCAGTCGCCCGATCGCCGCCACCTCCGGCTCCCCGTCCTGAGGCACGGCCACACCGCTGGCGCGCACGGTCTCATCCTCGGGGGAGTACACGATCACCACCGGCCCGGCAGGGGTGGGTGCGGTGGTCCAGCGCAGCTCGGGCAGGAACTCGTCAACAGGGGCGGAGGCGGCGGTGTCAGTCACCCCTCCATGGTGTCACCGCCGGACGCCTGCCGGATACCCTCGGGGCGTGGACACCTTTGTCAAAGAGCGCACGCACGCACCGGACCAGTTCTTCGAGGCTGAGGCGGCCGGGCTGCGGTGGCTGGCTGAGGCGGAGTCCTCCGGTGGCGCTCGCACGGTGCGCGTGGTGGACGTGGCTCCGGGCCGGATCGAGCTGGAGCGGATCCACGAGGCTCGGCCCACGCGGGACCAGGCGCTGGCCTTCGGGCGTGCTCTGGCCATCACGCACGACGCCGGCTCCGTCACCTTCGGTGCCCCGCCCACCGGACACTCCGGTCCCCTCTACATCGGCAGTCGGGAGATGCCCGCAGGCACAGCCGCGACCTGGGGCGCGTTCTACGCGCCGAACCGGGTGCTGCCCTTCCTGGACCCGGCACTGGCGGCGGGGAACCTGCGTGAGGAGGAGGCCGTCGTCGTGCGTGAGGCCTGTGCCCTGCTGGAGGCCGGCGCGCTGGACGACGGCGAGCCGCCGGCGCGGATCCATGGGGACCTGTGGGCCGGGAACGTGATGTGGGGCGCGGACGGGGTGGTGCTGATCGACCCGGCGGCGCACGGCGGACACCGGGAGACGGACCTGGCCATGCTGGCGCTGTTCGGGACACCGCATCTGGAGTCGATCCTGGAGGGGTATCAGCAGGTGCATCCGCTGCGGTCGGGATGGAGTGCGCGAATTCCGGCGCACCGGCTGCACCCGCTGGCCGTCCACGCCGCCGGGCATGGCTGCTCCTACGGCGTGGAGCTGACCGCCGCCGCACGCAGGACCCTCGCGCTGGCCTGAGACGGCCAACCCGCCCCCGCCGCACCCCCAGCCCCGGATCACCTGCGCCGAAGATGGTGCGACTCGCCGGAGCAAACACGAGTTGGCGTGATCATGATGGCAAGGGAGGGGCCTGTTCGCCGGGGCGGCAGGGTGCAAGAGTGGGCAGATGCCCGTCTATGAGCGTCACACCCATCTGCCATACCCACGCCCCGAGGTCTTCGACTGGTTCACCCGGCCCGGTGCGCTGGTCCGGCTGAGCCCGCCGTTCAGCGGGTCCGTGCGGCAGGAGCCCACCGACGGGATCGAGCCCGGGTCCACCGCCGTGCTGGGGATCGGGGCGCCGGGTTCCCTGGGCTTGGGTCTCGGTTCCGCCACCGGGTTCCTGGCCGGACAGCTGCCGTTCCGCCGTCCGGACTGGGCCGCCCCGGAGCTGCCGTGGCGTGCCCGGCATACCGAGCTGGGGCCGGGGGAGATGTTTCAGGACGTGATGGAGTCCGGGCCGCTGGCCGCCTGGACCCACACGCACCTGTTCGAGGACGCCGGCGTCAGCGCGGGCACTCCGGGACACGTGCAGCCTGAGGCCACGGGCATGACGGACCGGATCGAGTACGAGCTGCCCGGCGGGGGACTGCTGGAGAAGGCCTCCGGTGCACTGCCCGGACCACTGGGGAAGCTGGGGCGTGTGCCGGAGAAGGTGTTCGAGGTCGAACTGGCGCGGATCTTCGCCTACCGCGAGCGGCAGCTGCTGGGGGACCTGGCGTTCCATGCGGAGCATGCCGGACCGCTCACCGGCGGGAGGACGCTGACCGTTGCCGTGGCGGGTGCGAGCGGACTGATCGGCACGCAGTTGTGCGCGCTGCTGGCCGGCGGAGGGCATACGGTGCTGCGCCTGGTCCGCGGCGAGCCGGGCGGAGCGGGTGCGGAGGACCGCGACGACGTGATCGCCTGGGACCCGGCCACCGGATCGCTGGACGCGGACGCTTTGGCGCGGGCCGACGTCGTGGTCAATCTGGCCGGGGAGAGCATCGGCGGGAGGTACACGCCCGAGCGCAAGCGCGCGATCCTGGACTCCCGCGTGGACGGGACGGCCCTGCTGGCCCGGGCGCTCGCGGACCTGGCGGCGGACGGTCGGCAGCGGACCCTGGTGAACGGTTCGGCCGTGGGGTACTACGGGGCGCACGCCTCGGACGGCGACCAGTGGCTCGGGGAGGACGCCCCGGCGGGTAAGGACTTCCTGGCACAGGTGTGCCGGGACTGGGAGGACGCCACGGCTCTCGCTCAGACCGCTGGGGTGCGGACGGTGCTGGTGCGGACCGGGATCGTACAGTCCCCGGCAGGCGGGATGCTGCAGCAGATGCTCCCGCTGTTCGTCGCCGGTGCGGGTGGGCCGCTGGGTGTGGCCGGCGGACGTGACCCGTGGATCAGCTGGATCGGGATTGATGACGTGGCCGGGATCTTCGCGCATGCGGTGCTGGACGGGGAGCTGGAGGGGCCGGTCAACGCGGTGGCACCGGAGCCGGTGCGGGCCTCGGAGTTCGCGCGGGTGCTCGGACGGGTGCTGCACCGTCCCTCGGTGATCCCGGTGCCCGGGTTCGGCCCGCGTGCCCTGTTGGGCACAGAAGGTGCCGAACTGATGGTGGAGGCATCCCAGCGGGCCAGCGCCGCCCGGGTGGAAGGCTCGGGCTATCTGTTCCGCACGCCGGATCTGGAGTCGACCCTGCGCCACGTGCTGGGGCGGTGAAGGGGGATCTGCCGAGCCCCTGGTGCAGTCACCCACGGTCTGATCACGTGAACGATGCAGACAGGGACACGCCGAACCGGGCCGCATCCGTCGTACACGTGATGCGGCCCGGCCGGTTCGGTGTCAGCACTCAGGCGGTGGGGGTGAAGGCGCCGATGCCGGTGAGGGTGCGGCCGATGGTGAGCTGGTGGACTTCGTCGGTGCCTTCGTAGGTGCGCACGGACTCCAGGTTGTTGGCGTGGCGCAGCGGTGAGTGCTCCAGGGTGATCCCGTTGCCGCCGAGCATCTCGCGGGCCTCGCGGGAGATCTCGATGGCCACTCGGCAGTTGTCCAGCTTGCCGGTGGAGATCATCGCCGGGGTCACGGTCCCGGGCAGCACCCCGTCCTTGGTGCGCCCGATCTGGTGGGCCAGCAGGTAGCCCTTGTTGATGGCCACGGCCATGTCCGCCAGCTTGGCCTGGGTCAGCTGGAACCCGGCGAGCCGGTGCCCGAACTGGGTGCGGCCCAGGGTGTAGTCCAACACAGTGTTGAACGAGTCCCGGGCGGCGCCCATCACGCCCCAGATGATCCCGTACCGGGCCTCGTTCAGGCACTGGAACGGGCCCTTGAGCCCCACAGCCGAGTCGGCCGGGAGCATCGCAGACTCCGGCAGGCGGACATCCTCCAGGTGGATCTCGCACTGCACGGAGGCGCGCATGGAGAGCTTGGCGTTGATCACCTCGGCCCGGAACCCGGGGGTGTCGGTGGGCACCACGAACCCGCGGACCCCACGCCCGTTGCCGTGGTCTTCGGTCTGGGCCCAGATGATGGCCACATCAGCCAGGGAGGCCAGCCCGATCCACCGCTTGGACCCGTTGAGCACCCAATCCCCGCCCGGCTCCTGCCTGGCGGTGGTGAGCATGGAAGCCGGGTCGGAGCCGGCGGTGGGCTCGGTCAGCCCGAAGCAGCCGATCGCCTCACCGGCGGCCATGGCCGGCAGCCACTGGTTCTTCTGCTCCTCGGAGCCGTGCTTGTGGATGGCGGACATCGCCAACGAGCCCTGCACGGAGACGAAGGTGCGCAGACCGGAGTCTCCGGCCTCCAGCTCCTGGGCGGCCAGCCCGTACTCCACCGCCGAACGTCCGGCGCATCCGTACCCGTCCAGGTGCATGCCCAGCACGCCCAGTTTGCCCAGCTCCGGGATGATCTCGGTGGGGAAGACCGCCTCCTCGTACCAGCGGGCGATGTTCGGACGGATCAGCTCATCCACCAGCCCCCGCACCTTCAACGCCGTCTGCTTCTCCTCAGCAGAGAACAGCCCATCCAGGCCAGTCAGATCCACCGCCCCCAGGAACGAATCGGAGTCCTGAGAACGAGGAGTGGAGGTGGGGGAGGTCATGGTGGGTCCTTTCGGTCAGGGGCAGGGAGGTTCAGGGGAGGTATGGGGTTCAGTCGGTCAGCCAGCGCACCACGGCGTCGGTGTCTTCACCCAACGACGGCGGCGCCAACCGCGGGTGGGCCAGTGCCGGTTCCCATTGGGCTGGGTGGCGGAACTGGCGGCCCACGGTGGCGCCGGAACGGTCGGTGACCTCGACGGTCGGCTCCAGGCCGAGGTCTTCGGCCAGCTCCACACCGCCGTCGATCCCGGCGACCAGCCCGCACGGCAGCTGGGCGGCCAGCAGGGCATCACGCCACTGTTCAGCGGGCCGGGCGGACAGGGCCTGTTCCAGCAGTGGGATGAGCTCCTCGCGGTGGGCCACGCGCTGGGGGTTGGTGGAGAAGCGTTCGTCCTCGGCCAGTTCAGGGACGCCGAGCTCCTGGGCGAAGCGGTGGAACTGGCCGTCGTTGCCGATCGCCACGGCCAGCGGTCCGTCGGCGCACTCCAACAGCTGGTACGGGACGATCGAGGGGTGCTCGTTGCCCATGCGGGCCGGCAGCTTCCCGGCACCGAGCCAGGCCTGGCCCTGGTTGGCCAGGGCGCCCTGCAGGGAGGAGAGCAGGTTGAGCTTCAGGTGAGTGCCACGGCCGGTGCTCTGGCGGTGACGCAGGGCGGCGAGGATGGAGATGGTGGTGTCCTTGGCGGTGAGCACGTCCACCAGGGCCACTCCGGCCTTGTACGGGGATTCCTCCGGGCCGGTGATGCTCATCAGGCCACCGGCGGCCTGGACGATGAAGTCGTACCCGGGCAGATCCGCTCCGCCGGCGTCTCCGAACCCGGAGATCGAGGCGTAGATGAGACCCGGGTTACGGGCGGAGAGCTCCTCGTAGCCCAGGCCCAGAGCAGCCAGCCCGCCAGGCTTGAAGTTCTCCACCAGGACGTCAGCGCGCTCGGCCAGCTTCAGGGCCAGCTCACGGTCCTGCGCATCGGTCAGGTTCAGGCAGACGGACTCCTTGTTGCGGTTCACCGACTCGAAGTAGGTGGCACCGGTGGGGGACTGCGGCGGCGACCAGGACCGAGTGTCATCTCCGGTCTCCGGGCGTTCGACCTTGATCACGCGGGCTCCGAGGTCGGCCAGGGTCATGGTCGCCAGCGGTCCTGCCAGCACGCGGGAGAAGTCGGCCACCACGATCCCGTCCAGCGGGAGAGGGTCCAGCGAGGCACGGCTGTCCGGGGTGCTCTGGGCATCAGGGGTCATGGAACCTCAGCCTAGAGGGGCCGGTGTCTGGGCAGAACGGGCGAAAGATCAGACCTGGGGGTTGGGCGTTGACGAATCGTCAATCGGAGGGACCGCGCAGTCGCAGCGCCTTGATCCCCAGGGAGAGCATGAGCAGGCCGTCCGGGGTCATCGGGTCATGACCGCTGATCTGCCCGATCCGCTCCAGCCGGTAGAAGACCGTGTTGGGCCGGACCTGCAGGTCCGTGGCGGCTCCGGCGGCGTGGAAGCGGTGGTCCAAGTAGGCCTTCAGCGTGCCCACCAGGTCCGTGCCGTGCTCGCGGTCGTAGTTCGCCAGCGGACCGATGGTGGACTCCACCAGCCCGGCGGCATCGGTGCCCTGGGAGATCACCAGATCCAGCAGCACGTCCCGGTGGGTCAGCAGTGGCCCGGCGTCCGGGGAGGACAGGGCGATCCCCGCGGCCGCATGGGCCTGCCGGTGGCTGACCGCCACGTGCTCCAGTCCGCTCCCGTGCGAGCCCAGCCCCGCCACGAAGCCCGGCAACTCAGCCAGGGCGGCGGTAATGGCCGGTCGCAGCTCCCCGCTGTCCGCGACGCACTCGACGATCCACACCACCTCGTCCTCGCGCAGGCCCACCAGGCCGCGCCGTCGTCGGGATGTTCCAGGAAGGTCAGTGAGCAGATGCTCCCGGGTGACGTCCAGTGCCGCCCCGGGCCCAGCGGGCTCGGCCTGAGCCGGACGCCTGCGGAAGGTGACCACCGCATGCTGAGCCGAGCCGCCGACGTCGAGGTCCTGGTACTCCAGGGCGTCCAAGACCCGGTCCTTGGCCTGCCGGGACATCCGTCCGCTCAGCAGGGACTCGAGCACCTCGCGCGGCAGCACAGAGCGGCTGCGACGCAGACCGGACTGCTCCTCCAGGTACGCCTGGGTGACCGCCGAGGACATCAGGTCCATGTACTCCATCAGCGCCCCGGCCAGCTGCAGCAGAGCGGACAGGTGGGCGGGGTCCTCCCGATCGGCGCAGTCCTGCAGCTCGGACCAGACCGTGCGGCCGCGCAGACGGTAGGCCCGCAGGACAGCGGGGAGCGGAACCCCCTGGTGGAAGCGGCGCGCGGCGGCGTCGGCGTTGAGCTGCAGGTCCTCCTCGGTGGGAGGGACCCCGCGGGCCAGGGACTCGAGCATCTGACGCACCTTGTGCACCATCAGCGGGGCCACGTCCTGGTCCACGGCGGCTTCGGCCAATGACCGGTACTCCAGCACCTCGCCCTGGTAGACCTCCGCCAGGCGGTGTCCCACCTGTTCGGCGCGGGCGTCGAAACGGGAGAGGATCGTCGGCAGCGCGGACGGCGCCGTGGCGTCAGTGCTCACCGGTGGGCCGCCGGTCAGCTGTCCCGCGCGCCGGTCTCCCGGAACGCCTGCTCCACCATGGTGTACGCGTCACGGGCCAGCGCCGACCAGAGCTTGATGGCCAGCTGCGGGTCGGTCTCCTCCAGGGCGGAGATCAGCTGGGCGGTCAGCACCTGGGTGGTCACCTCACCCACGGCGCGCACGGTGGAGAGCTGCCGGCCGGCCTGGCCCAGGGCGATCTCCCCGAAGGTCATGCCGGGGGAGAGGAAGACCTGGCGGTAGCGGCGCTTGCCCGAACCCTGCCCGGTCAGCTCCACCTGACCGGAGGTGATGAAGTAGATCCCGCCGAAGGGCTGGCCGGCTCGGCGGATGACCTGGCCGGGCTTGTAGGTGCGCGGCTCCAGGAAGGCGGAGAGCTGCTCGGCGTCGGCCGGGGACATCATCTGCATGACCGAGGAGGTCAGCGGCTGCTGCTCCTGGGCGGGGAGTAGATCCGGGGAGTGCCGGGCCAGGATGCGGTGCTCGGCCCATTCCACGGCCTGGGCGCGGGTGAGGAAGAGCTGGAACTCGGCAGTGGTGGACTCGGCGTCACGCAGTGCGGCCCGGCGGTCCTCCTCCGGTGAGAGTGGGTCCGGCAGGGCGCCCTCACCGGAGCTCGCCGCCCGCTCCAGTACGCGCTGGGTCAGGGCGTCCTCCTCATCCACCAGGATCACGTCCGTGCCGGAGCTGAGCAGCTCGCGGATCAGGCGGGCGAAGATGGCCACGGCGGCACGGCCGAAGTCGTCCACCTTGCGCAGGTCCAGCATCACCATCTCGGTGGACGGGTCGGCCTCGTCAGCCTCGACCAACACGCGGGCCAGCGTCTCGGTCTCGGCGAACCCCATGTCCCCGCCGAGCTCCAGGATCCGGCACATCTGCCCGTGGGTCTCCAGGGCCTGGGTGGCCTCCGGGGTGCGCGGCACTCCGGAGGGGGTGTCGGCCAGGCGGTAGTCCGAGCGGATGGTGGACCGGCCCACCGGTGGGGCATCGCTGTAATGCAGGCCCAGGTCGTCGGCCAGCTGACGCACGGTCTGGGCGCCCCGCACGGAGGTGCCGTGCTCGTCCAGGGGCGGGGAGAAGACGCCGATGCCCAGCTGTCCGGGCACCACCACCAGCACTCCGCCGCCCACACCTGACTTGGCCGGGAGGCCGACCTCGATCGCCCAGGTGCCGGCGTCGTCGTACATGCCGCAGGTGGACATGACGGAGAGCATCCACCGCACGGTGTGCGGGGTGAACACGCGTTCGCCGGAGACCGGGTTCACGCCCTGGTTGGCCAGGGTGGCGGCCATCATGGACAGATCCTCGGCGGTGACCATCACCGAGCACTGGCGGAAGTAGTCCTGGACGATCGGCTCCGGGTCGGACTCGATGATGTCGAAGGAGCGCAGCAGCCAGGCCATGGCCCTGTTGCGGTGTCCGGTGCGGTCCTCGGAGCGGAAGACCTGCTCGGAGACCTTCAGTTCGCGCCCGGCAGCGGCTGAGAAGGTCATCAGGATCCGGCCCATCCGGTCACGTCCGCCGCGGCCCTTGATCAGGGAGGTGGTGGCGATGGCGCCGGCATTGATCATGGGGTTGTCCGGCCGGCCGGTGCCTGACTGCAGGGAGATCTCGTTGAACGGGTCGCCGGATGGCTCCACGTCGATCTTGGCCAGCACGTCCTCGGTGCCCAGGTCATCCAGAGCCATGCCGTAGGTCAGGGCCTTGGAGATGGACTGCAGTGAGAAGAGGTGGTCGGAGTCCCCGGCGGAGTAGCTGTGGCCGTCCACCGTGGTCAGGGAGACGCCGTACAGGGCAGGGTCCATCTCGGCGGTGGCTGGGATCCCCTGATACGGGGTCCCGCCCTCGACCTCTCGCATGTCACGGGCCAGTCGGTCGAGATAGATCTGCACAGGGAACTCCATGCATCCCAGCCTACGGTGATCTGCGGAATCTGGCGGTCGGACCCAGCACAGTCGCCGGGGCAGCCGCTCACAGTCTCTGGCCCGTCAGTACCCGCCCACAACATCCACCAGTCCCTCGAGCTCGCGTCCCTCGGCCCGGGCCTGCAGGTTCCGTTCGATGCGGGCGTTCAGCAGGGGAATGCACATCTCCGGGGTGTCGGCGGTGTGCGGGGTGATGATGCACCGGGGCTCGTCCCACAGCGGGTGGCCGTCCGGCAGCGGCTCGGGGTCGGTGACGTCGGTTCCGTAGCCCAGGATCTTCCCCTCGGCCAGGGCCCGCACCACGGCGTCGGTGTCCACCAGAGTCCCGCGCGCGATGTTCACCAGCACGGCATCCGCGTCCATCAGCTCCAGCTGTTCGGCGCCGATCAGTCCGCGGGTCTGGTTCGTGGCTGCCGCGGCGATCATCACCACCTGGGCACCGGGCAGCACCTCGTCCAGCTGTTCGGTGGTGACCGTCCGGTCCGCACCGGGCACGTCTTCCGCGCGCCGACGCACGGCGGTCACCGTGGTGTCCCAGGTCTTGAGCAGCCGGATGTACTCCTGCGCGATCCCGCCGCCGCCCACCACCACGGCGTGCGTCCCGTCCAGGCTGCGTCCGGCGGCCGTGCTCCAGGACGTGGCCCGGATCCGCTCGGGCAGGTGCCGCAGCAGCGCCAGGGTCAGCAGCAGCGCGTGCTCGGCCACCGGCGGGGCATAGGTCCCCTTGGCCGAGGTCCACACGATGTCCGGCCGGCTGCGCACCAGCGGGATGTAGTTCTCGATCCCGGCGAACGGGAACTGCACCCAGCTGATGTGCGGATTGGCCACCAGCGCCGCGCTCACCGCGTCCACAGGGATGGGCTTGACCAGCACCAGGGCGGTGGCGGTTCCGTCCCCGTTCGGCTCACCGGAGGAGTTGGTCACCACCTGGCCCCCGACGGCGGCCGCGGCCTCCTCCGGTCGGGTCCGGGCGCGCTCATACGGAGTTCCCGTCAGGTCCTGCTCCGCCGGGAGGATCAGCACCCGGTCCGGGGTGCCAGTGCCGGCAGTTCCGGGCTCGGTGGTGGTCTGTGCGGTCTGCTGGTCCGGGATCGAGCTCATGCCCCACATGCTTCCACACCACCTCGTCTCATCGTGTGGCTGACAGTCACAGGTCACTCGTCGACTCGACCACGGAATCTCAGCCACACGTTGGCATGGGGCATCCCTCTGTTCGGCGGTCACGAATCCCTCGTCGCCAGCCCGCGCACCAGGAGCTGCTGACCGCGGAACTTGCAGGACGCGTCCGCCGTCGCACCCGCTCAGCCCTGAGCGCACACCTCTTGCCGGACCCCCCGCTCGCGGTCCTAGTGTTCTGACCATGACCCAGCATGAGCAGAACACCCCTGACGGCCAGCTCTCCCCGGACAACCCGGCCACCCGCCATCCCAAGGTCTCCCCGCCGGAGCAGCACCAGTCCGAGCCTGGGCTGGACGTGAAGACCGACCCCGTTCCGGACATCGGCCTGGATTCCTACGTCGGCACCGGCCGACTCCAGGGGGCCAAGGCACTGGTGACCGGTGGGGACTCTGGCATCGGGGCCGCCGTCGCCGTGGCCTTCGCGCGTGAAGGTGCTGACGTGGCCATCGCCTACCTGCCTGCCGAGGAGGAGGACGCGCAGCGCGTGGTGAAGGCCATCGAAGAGGCCGGTCAGAAGGCCGTGGCCCTGCCCGGTGACCTGATGGACGCGGACTACCGCACCTCCGTGGTGGATGACGCCGCGCAGCAGCTGGGCGGCCTGACCATCCTGGTCAACAACGCCGGCAAACAGGTGGTCAGCGAGTCGCTGGAAGAGCTGACCGACGAGCAGGTCGCCGCCACCTTCCAGATCAACATCCTCTCGATGTTCACCCTCTCGCGCGCGGCCCTGCGCCACATGGGTCCGGGCAGCACCATCATCAACACCACCTCCATCCAGGCGTACAGCCCCTCGCCGACCCTGCTGGACTACGCCTCCACCAAGGCCGCCATCAACAACTTCACCAAGGGACTGGCCCAGCAGGTCGCCGAGAAGGGCATCCGGGTCAATGCGGTGGCCCCCGGCCCGGTGTGGACGGTGCTGCAGGTCTCCAGCGGCCAGCCCAAGGAGAAGCTGCCGAAGTTCGGGCACGACGCCCCCATCGGCCGCGCCGGCCAGCCCGTGGAGATGGCCCCGGCATACGTGTTCCTGGCCTCCCCGGAGTCCAGCTTCGTGATCGGCGAGACCCTGAACGCCAACGGCGGCGACCCCACGCCGTAAGGGCCCAGCCGCACTGGACCACAATGGAGGGATGACCTCCACCTCCGGCGCCGTGCTCCCCGGTCACTTCGATCTGGGGAGCATCGGCGCCGGACTCGTGTTCGCCGACTCCCTCCCGCAGCTGCAGCGCAGCCTCGCCGAGCACCGCGCCGCCGTGGTCCAGGCACCGCCCGGGACCGGCAAGACCACCCTGGTTCCGCCGGCAATGGCCAACCTGCTCCACCAGATCGCAGACAGGCAGGGCCCGACGACGGCGCCCTCACCGTCTCGGGTCATCGTCACCCAGCCGCGCCGCGTCGCCGCCAGGGCCGCGGCCTCCCGGCTGGCCCACCTGCACGGTGGCGCCCTGGGAGATCAGGTGGGCTACTCGGTGCGCGGGGAGCGGCGCACCGGGAAGGGCACCCTGGTCGAGTTCCTCACGCCCGGAGTGCTGGTGAACCGGCTGCTGGCTGACCCCGAGCTGACCGGTGTGGGCGCGGTCATCCTGGACGAGGTCCATGAGCGGGATCTGGAGTCGGATCTGCTCTTCGGGATGCTCGGTGAGGTCCACCAGCTGCGCGAGGATCTGGTGCTGGTGGCCATGTCCGCCACCCTGGACGCCGCCCGGTTCGCCGAACGGCTGGGGGAGGGGATCGGCCACAGTGGACCGGTCGAGGTGGTGGACTGTCCCTCCGCCCTGCACCCGGTGGACATGCAGTACCGCCCGCCGTCGGGTCCTCGGCTGGACGAACGGGGCATGACCCATGACTACCTGGATCATCTGTCCCGGGAAGCGGCCTCCGCCCACCAGGATGCACTCGCAGCAGACCCGGGGATCGACGCGCTGGTGTTCGTCCCCACGGCCCGAGACGTGGACCAGACGGTGGGACGGCTGGAGCGGATCCACCCCTCCGCCGAGATCCTGCCCCTGCACGGCCAGCTGCCGGCAGCAGTGCAGGACCGTGCCGTGGGTGGCCGAGCCCCGGGGGAGCCGCCCCGGGTGATCGTCTCCACCGCGCTCGCGGAGTCCTCGCTGACCGTGCCCGGGGTGCGCCTGGTGGTGGACGCCGGGCTGTCCCGGGAACCGCGCCGGGACACCGTGCGGGGCATGACCGGACTGGTGACGGTCAGCTGCGCGCAGTCCTCCGCTGAGCAGCGCGCCGGGCGTGCAGGTCGACTCGGGCCGGGCACTGTGATCCGCTGCTACAGCCGCACCACCTTCGGGACCGCCCCCGCGCATCCCCGTCCCGCCGCTGCGGTGGCGGATCTGACCGGGGCTGCCCTGACCCTGGCCTGCTGGGGTGCTCCCGGTGGGGAAGGACTCGTGCTGCCGGACCCGCTGCCGGCCGAGACGCTCGCCGACGCGCACCGCACCCTCACCGACCTCGGGGCGCTGGACGAGGAGCTGCGTCCCACCGCCCTCGGTCGTCGCCTGGCAGCCATCCCGGCCGAACCGCGACTGGCCCGCGCCCTGCTGGAGGGAGCGGCACTGGTGGACGGTCGCACCGCCGCCGAGGTGGTGGCCCTGGTCGCCTCGGACATCCGCCCGGACGGAGCCGACCTCGCGGCCACGCTGGAGTCGCTGCGCCGGGGCACCGACCCCACCGGATCCGGCCGCGGGGCCCTGAACCGTTGGCAGCACGAGGCGACCCGCCTCCACCGCCTCACCCCCCAAGCGCAAAGTGACCAGACCCCTACCAAAGTGACCAGGTCTGGTCACTTTGTGCCTGAGGTGGCCGGTGATGGGCGGGCTGGAGCCCAGCGGCGGGTGACGGAGCACGCCCAGGTGGGGGCCGTCGTCGGGCTGGCCTTTCCGGAACGGCTGGCCCGCCAGACCGACACCCGGGGCATCTACCTTCTGGCGTCCGGCACCCGGGCGGCGCTGCCGCCGAGCAGCGCGCTGGCGGGGGAGGAGTGGCTGGCCATCGCGGAGGTCCAACGCTCAGAAGGCAGGTCCGCGGCGGGCACTGGAGCGGTGATCCGCGCGGCGGCTCCGGTGGATCAGGACCTGGCTGTGCAGCTGGCCGGACGCTCCGGGACCCTGCTGCAGGACCGGACCACGGCACAGTGGCAGGACGGCAGGGTGATCGGCCGTCGCACCCGGACCTTGGGGGCGATCACCCTCGCAGAACAGCCGGTCAAGCCGAGTCGCGCTGCAGCAGAGGGCGCCGTCCGGAACGCGCTGCAGGAGCACGGACTGAGCGTGGTCGGCTGGCCCGGGCCCGGTTCCGGGGGAGAGGCCGCTCCCGCCGAGCAGCTGCGGCGCCGGCTGGACCTGCTGCACCGCCATCTCGGCGCACCCTGGCCGGATGTCTCCCACCAGGCACTGGCAGACCGTGCGGAGGAGTGGCTCGCGCCGGAGATCAGCGCCGTCGCCGCCGGGCGCTCACCCCAGAAGCTGGACCTGGCCGGAGCCCTGCGCAGACTGCTGCCCTGGCCGGAGGCCGTGCGCCTGGACGAACTCGTTCCGGAACGGCTGGCGGTGCCCAGCGGACGGGACGCGCGGATCGAGTATCAGGACGGCGAGCCGCCCGTGGTGGCGATCAAACTGCAGGAGTGCTTCGGCCTCGCAGACACACCCGCACTGGTGGACGGCCGTGAACCGGTGGTGTTCCATCTGCTCTCCCCGGCCGGACGGCCACTGGCGGTCACCGCCGACCTGGCCTCGTTCTGGTCCGGTCCGTACACACAGGTCCGCGCCGAGATGCGGGGGCGCTACCCCAAGCACCCCTGGCCAGAGGACCCGTGGACCGCCCCGGCCACCGCCCGCACGAAGAACCGCTCGCCCCGCTGACCGGGGCCCGCACCCGGGCTCAGCCGCGCGGCAGCAGCGCCCCGCCGTGGTGCACGGACCCGGAGTTCACACCCTCCACCGGCCAGGTGTGCACCGGCTCGTGGGTGGCGGCGTTGCGGCGGTAGCGGGCGACCAGTTCGGCCAGTGCCTCGACGCGCGGCATCCCGCCGTCCTCCAACGCCCGCAGGGTCCGGCTCATCCACACGGCACCGGTCTGGCCGTTGCGGGTGCGCCCGGTGAGCACGTCCATGTACCGGTCGATCACCGCCGGATCCACCTCCAGCATCTCCAGGCCACGCCGTGCGCTGGGCAGCAGGTGCCGGTCCAGCAGCTCGGTCACGGGGATCTGGCCGAAGCCGGGCCAGTAGACCTCCGCGCGCAGTCCGTCCTGGGCGCAGGCATAGAAGGACTCCTGTGCGGTGGAGAAGGCCATCCGCTCCCACGGGCGCTCGTCGCCGTCCACCAGGTGGCGCACCAGCCCGAAGTAGAACGCGGCGTTGGCGATCATGTCGGTGAAGGTCGGTCCGGCGGGCAGGATCCGGTTCTCCACGCGGATGTTGGCCGGCCGGGCGGCGGACTCACCGGAGGGCGTGGACTCGGCGTCCTTGCCGGGGTCGAAGATCGGACGGTTCCAGCGGTACACGGTGCCGTTGTGCAGCATCAGTTCGGGCAGAGTGGGTGCGCCCGCGGCGGTCTGACGGGGGACATCGAAGGCCTCGGGGAGCAGTGACGGGAAGAAGGCCACGTTCTCCTCGAAGAGGTCCTCGATCCCGTCCACCCAGCGCTCCCCGAACCACACCCGCGGACGCACGCCCTGCCGGGCCAACTCGGGGGAGCGGGTGTCGATCGCCTGCTGGAACACGGCGATCCGGGACTCGTCCCACAGCAGCGAGCCCAGGAACAGCGGTGAGTTCGCGGCCAGCGCCAGCTGCGGTCCGGCCATGGCCTGGGAGGCGTTCCACACGGGGCCGAACCGCTCCCGGGTGACCTCCAGGTGCAGCTGCATCGAGGTGCAGGCGGACTCGGCGGCGATGTCCTGTGCGTAATACGCCAGATGCTCGGGCCCGTCGATGTCGATCAGGATCTCCTCGCCGCGGGATTCCAGCACGGCGGTGTTCAGGGCGGCGTAGCGGTTGCCCTCGCTGATCCAGCCCTCCCCGGAGAGGTCCTCACCGCGCAGGGTGGGCAGGATCCCCACCGGCAGGATGCTCGCCCCCGCGCGCACGGCCCGCTCCTCGGCGCGCTCCAGCTGGGCTCGCAGGGAGGCCTCGAGTTCGGTCAGACCGGTGCCGCGGATGGTCAGAGCGGGGTGGTTGAGCTCGATGGTGAACCGGCCCAGCTCGGTCTGGAAGGCGGGGTCATCGATCGCGGCCAGCACCTGTTCGTTGACCGGTGCCGCCAGCTGGTCATCCCCCACCAGGTTCAGCTCCAGCTCCAGGCCGATCCGGCCGGTGTCGGAGAGCTCCCCGTCGGCCAGGTACGCCTTGAGCTCGTCCAGGGACGACTCCAGGCGTTCGCGGTACCGCGTGCGCTCGGACCGGGTGTATGTGGCGGACTCGACCTCTGCTCCCATGCCGTTCAGCCTAGCCGCGCACCACGCCGTCTCCTTGGGAAAACCGTCATCACGGGCATAGGCTCACGGGTGAAGGCTGTGACGGAGGCCACTGCAGTCCGTCGTCACCGCCCACCCCGAACGCACTGGAGCAGAGGGACCGCATCGATGAGAGAACCGCATCACAGGAGAGGTCGCCGCAGGCACACTCGCCGCGCCGCGGGTGTCGTCCTGACCGTGGGAGCACTGGCCCTGGCCGGCTGCGCGCCCGCCGAGGACACCCCCGTGCTGACCTGGTACACCAACCCGGACGACGGCGGTCAGGCCGCCATCGCCGAGGCCTGCACACGGGAGGCGGGTGGGGCCTACCGGATCGAGACCTCGCTGCTGCCCAATGAGGCCAGCGCCCAGCGCGAGCAGCTCACCCGCCGCCTCGCCGCGGGCGACACCTCCATGGACATCATGTCCCTGGATCCGCCGTTCATTCCGGAGCTGGCTGAGCCAGGATTCCTGGCCCCGGTTCCCGACGACGTCCAGCAGCAGGCTTCGGAGGGCACCTTGGAGGGCGCGCTGGCTGGGGCAACGTGGAAGGACACTCTCGTCACCGTCCCGTTCTGGGCCAACACCCAGCTGCTCTGGTACCGCAAGTCCGTGGTGGAGGAGGCCGGACTGAACATGGACAGCCCGGTGACCTGGGAGCAGATCATCGAGGTGGCCCGCGCCCAGGACAAGGAGCTGGGCGTCCAGGGTGCCCGCGCTGAGTCGATCACCGTGTGGCTCAACGCCCTGATCGAGTCCGCGGGTGGCCAGATCCTGGAGAACCCGGAGGCCCCGGCGGACGAGGTCAAGCTCGGTCTGGACACGGACGCCGGCCGGGCCGCCGCCGAGGTGATCGGCACCATCGGCAAGGAGCGTCTGGGCGGACCGGGTCTGCCCACCCAGGCCGAGAACGAGGCCATGCTGCTCTTCCAGGGGGACAAGGGCTCGTTCATGGTGAACTGGCCCTTCGTCTGGCCGGCCACCAACGCCTCCGTCGAGGAGGGGGCCCTGCCGGAGTCGCTCATCGAGGACATCGGCTGGACCACGTACCCGCGGATGAACGCCGACGATCCGGCTGCACCGCCGCTGGGCGGGATCAACCTGGGAGTGGGTGCCAGCTCCGAGCACCACGAGCTGGCGTTCGACGCCATCCAGTGCATCACCACCCCGGAGCATCAGGCCGAGTACTTCGTGACGAACGGCAACCCGCCGGCCCATGAGGAGGCCTACGCGGACCCGCAGGTGGAGGAGGACTTCCCCATGGCCCCGGTGATCCGGGAGTCCCTGGACCTGGCCAAGCCCCGGCCGCAGACCCCGTACTACAACGAGGTCTCCACGGCCATCCAGCAGCGGTTCACTCCGCCCAGCGGCGTGGACCCGAACACCACTCCGGCGCAGACCGGACAGTTCATCACTGAAGTCCTTCGAGGGGAGGCTCTGCTGTGAGCACCACCGCCCCCGCCACACGCAGTCGGCGTGCCGACCGTCCGGTGAAGTCCGAGCGGACCAAGGCCCAGGCCCGGTTGGGCTGGCTGCTGGCCGGCCCGGCGTTCTTCATCATGGTCGCGGTCATCTTCTACCCGGTGGTCCAGGCCGTCTGGGACTCGCTGTTCAGCTACCGCCTGACCGCCCCGTCCGAACGCGAGTTCATCGGCCTGGGCAACTACGGCACCATCCTGACGGACCAGGTGTTCTGGAGCGCCCTGGGCGTCACCGCGCTGGTCACGGTCGTCACCGTCGCCGTGGAGCTGGTCCTGGGCTTCATCCTGGCGCTGATCATGCACAAGGCGATCAAGTCCACGCGCGGCCTGGTCCGCACGGCCATCCTGGTGCCGTACGGCATCATCACGGTGGTCTCGGCCTACGCCTGGTACTACATGTTCAGCATCGACTCCGGCTACATCAACAACTGGTTCGCCTGGCTGCCGGGCATCGACTCGGACCTGAACTGGTTCGCCCAGAGCCCCACGGCACTGATCGTGATCATGCTCTCGGAGATCTGGAAGACCACCCCGTTCATCTCCCTGCTGCTGCTGGCCGGTCTGGCCCAGGTCCCGGATGACCTGTCCGAGGCCGCGTCCGTGGACGGTGCCACCTGGTGGCAGCGCCTGACCCGGGTGATCCTGCCGAACATGAAGGCCGCCATCATGGTGGCCACCCTGTTCCGAGCCCTGGACGCGTTCCGCATCTTCGACTCGGTGTTCATCATGACCAACGGTGCGTACGGCACCGAGGTGCTCTCGCTGCTGGCGTACCGCACCTCGATCGGCCGGCTGGAGATCGGGCTGGGCTCGGCGGTCTCGGTGATCCTGTTCCTGTGCGTGGGCCTGATCGCCTTCGCCGCGGTGAAGATCTTCAAGGTCGACCTGGCCCGTGGACAAGGAGGCGCGAAATGAGCTCGAGCGTTCAGCAGCGCACCACCGGAGGGCCCGACGACGGCCGCACCGGTGGGCGTGCAGGTGCAGATCAGCTGACGGAGCAGGAGCGCGCCGGCATGGCGGCCCAGGCCAAGGCGAAGCGGCGCACCACCATCGGATGGTGGGTCATCACCCTCGTCGTGCTGGTGTGGTGCCTGTTCCCGGTGGCCTCCATCCTGGCCACCAGCTTCAAGACCCCGGGGGATCTCTCCAACGGGCAGTTCCTGCCCAGCCAGTGGTCCACCATCAACTACGAGGAGATCCTGGTCGGGGACTCCCGGGAGCTGTTCCTGACGGCCCTGTGGAACTCGGTGGGCATCTCGGTGATCGCCACCGCCATCGCCGTGGTGCTGGCCACTCTGTGTGCCTACGCCATCGCCCGCCTGGACTTCCCGGGCAAGAAGCTGGTGCTGACCGTCTCATTGATGGTCTCCATGTTCCCGGTGATCTCCCTGGTGACCCCGCTGTTCAACATGTGGCGCACCATCGGGCTGTATGACACCTGGCCCGGCCTGATCATCCCGTACCTGTCATTGACCCTGCCGATCTCCATCTGGACCCTGGCGGCGTTCTTCCAGCAGATCCCGTGGGAGCTGGAGCAGGCGGCCCAGGTGGACGGGGCCACCCCGCTGCAGGCGTTCCGCAAGGTGATTGTCCCGCTGGCGTTGCCCGGAGTGTTCACCACCGCGATCATCGCGTTCTTCATCGCCTGGAACGACTTCGTCTACGGCATCTCGCTGACCTCCACCGAGGCGGCCAGACCGGTGCCGGCGGCGCTGGCGTTCTTCACCGGCGCATCCCAGTTCGAGTCGCCCACGGGCGCCATCTCCGCAGCGGCCATCATCGTCACCATCCCGGTGGTGCTGCTGGTCATGCTGTTCCAGAAGCAGATCGTCGCCGGCCTGACCTCGGGCGCGGTCAAGGGCTGAGGCCCGGAAAGGACATACCGATGGCCTCCATCACCCTGAACAACATCGTCAAGAAGTACGACGACGGCTTCCCCGCCGTCAACGACGTCTCCCTGGACATCGCCGACGGCGAGTTCGTGATCCTGGTGGGACCCTCCGGCTGCGGCAAGTCCACACTGCTGCGCATGATCGTGGGCCTGGAGGACATCACCTCCGGCGAGCTGCAGATCGACGGCCAGCGCATGAACGAGGCGGCTCCCAAGGACCGCAACCTGGCCATGGTGTTCCAGAACTATGCGCTCTACCCGCACCTGACCGTGTACGAGAACATCGCGTTCCCGCTGCGGCTGGCCAAGGGCAAGGGCTCGGAGCAGGAGATCGACGCCAAGGTACAGCAGGCGGCCAAGCTGCTGGAGCTGCAGGAGCACCTGGACCGCAAGCCGGCCAACCTCTCCGGTGGGCAGCGCCAGCGCGTGGCCATGGGACGGGCGATCGTGCGGGAGGCGGACGCCTTCCTGTTCGATGAGCCGCTGTCCAACCTGGACGCCAAGCTGCGCGGACAGATGCGCGCGGAGATCGCCCAGCTGCAGCGCCGACTCGGCGTGACCAGCGTGTACGTCACCCATGATCAGACCGAGGCGATGACCCTGGGCGACCGGGTGGCCGTGCTGAAGAAGGGCGAGCTGCAGCAGGTGGCCAGCCCGCGTGAGCTCTACGAGCAGCCGATCAACCTGTTCGTGGCCGGATTCATCGGCTCCCCGTCCATGAACTTCTTGCCGGCCACCCTGAAGGAGGGAGCGAACGGCGCGGTGCTGTCCTCCCCGATCGGGGACATCCCCGTCCCGCCGGAGAAGGCCGAGGTGGCGCAGGGCAAGGAGCTGGTCCTGCTGGGACTGCGTCCGGAGTACTTCGAGGACGCCACGCTGGTGGATGAGCATAAGCTCTCCCGGGGCTCGGTCTTCACCGCCGAGCTCTCCCACCTGGAGTGGCTGGGCCACGAGCAGTACGGGTACATCGAGTTCGAGCCGGACGAGAAGGTCCGGGACCTGCTGGCCGGACTGGCCGCAGACATGGACGCCGATGAGCTGCGGCCCCAGGTGGTCACCACCCTCTCGGCCGAGTCCCGGGTCCGCCCGGGCCAGCCCACCGAGCTGTGGGTGGACACCTCCCGGATCCACATCTTCGATCCGGAGTCCGGGGAGAACCTGACCCGTGACGCCGAGGCCGGTGCCGAGCTGACCCGTCTGGCCGCCGAGGAGCGGGAACGGGAGATCGGCCTGGCCCAGGAGAAGGACGATCAGAAGGGCGCCCAGCGCGTCTGACAGCCCGTCGGAGAACCAGACAGCTCGATGCCCCCGGGGTCCACCCGGGGGCATCGTGGCGTCGGCGTGAGGTGCGCGGTCAGTCGGCCAGGGCGGAGCGGTGCTTCTCGGCCAGCCGGACATAGGTGGCCGCACTGGTCTTCAGTCCCTCCAGCTCCTGTTCGGTCAGTTCCCGGCGCACCTTGGCGGGCACACCGGCCACCAGGGAGCCGGGCGGGATCACGGTGCCCTCCAGGACCAGGGCCCCCGCGGCCACCATGGAGTTCGCCCCCACCACGGCCCCGTTCATCACGGTGGCGGACATGCCGATCAGGCAGCCGTCCTCCACGGTGGCTCCGTGCACCACGGCGGAGTGGCCCACGGTGACGTCATCGCCCAGGGTGCAGGGGAAGCCGGCATCGGCGTGCAGCACCACGTTGTCCTGCAGGTTCGTGCGGTCGCCCACGCGGATGGGAGCGCTGTCACCGCGCGCGGAGACGCCGTAGAACGCGGAGGACTGCTCGCCCAGGGCGACGTCTCCGGACAGGGTGGCCGTGGGGGCCAGGAAAGCGGACTCGGCAGCCACCGGGGTGGCGCCGTCGATCGTGATCAGGTGTGCCATAGCCCCACTGTAGGCGGGGCGGACGCGCGGGGTAAGTGCCGTCGTCGGGAACTGCCGGTGATGCGGTGTGCTCCTCAGGTCAGTTGAAGACCACGGTGCGGTGACCGTCCAGCAGGACCCGGTGCTGGGCGTGCCAGCGCACCGCCCGGCACAGCGTGGCCCCCTCCACCTCCCTGCCGCGATTGACCAGGTCCTGGGTGGTCTGGGCGTGGGTGACGCGCTGGACCTCCTGCTCGATGATCGGACCCTCGTCCAGGTCGGCGGTGACGTAGTGCGCGGTGGCCCCGATCAGCTTCACCCCGCGGTCGTGGGCCTGGTGGTACGGGCGGGCGCCCTTGAAGGAGGGCAGGAAGGAGTGGTGGATGTTGATGGCCCGGCCCTCGAGCGAGCGGCAGAGGTCATCGGAGAGGACCTGCATGTAGCGGGCCAGCACCACCAGCTCGATCTCGTACTGCCGCACCAGGTCCATCAGCCGTTGTTCCGCCTGCTCCTTGGAGTTGATGGTCGAGTCCTTCACCACCGGGATGTGCACGAACGGGACCCCGTAGAAGGAGGCCATGGACTGCAGCTCCAGATGGTTGGAGACGATCACCGGGATCTCGATCGGCAGGGTCCCGGCACGCTGCTGGAAGAGCAGGTCGTTCAGGGTGCGGCCGTCCTTGGAGCACATCACCAGGGTGCGGGTGCGCCGGGTGGCCTCCCAGAGGCCCAGCTCCATGCCGAATCTCTCACGCACGGGGTCCAGCACGCTCTGCACCTGGTCCCGCGTGGCCGGACCGTGGAACTCCACCCGCATGAAGAAGGTGCCGGTGTCCGGTGAGTCGAACTGCTGGGACTCGGTGATGTCCGCCTCCACCTCCAGCAGGGCGCCGGTGACCGCGTGGACGATCCCCTTCTGGTTGGGGCAGGACAGGGTCAGGACCATGCCCTGGTCCGTGGCGGCAGTGGTGGGAGAGGACGGGGAGGACATGGCGGCCTTCCAGAGGTCGGAGGACAGGGGTCTCCCTCCAGTGTGCACCCATGGGGGCTCGGGGTCCGCTGTGTTCCATCAGTGCTTGCCCAGGCAGGAGAGATACGATGTACGGGCGTCAAACCGGCTGTGATTCGGCGCACACACCCCACACTCCACCCCACAGCAAGAGGAACCAGCACCCATGGATCCACAGAACTCGTCGTCGCCCCTGCGCGACTCCGCCTCCCAGAGGTCGACCGGACGCACGGCCCAGAAGGCCGCCACCCGGGCCGCGATCTCGGCTGCCGTGATCGATCTGCTGGAGGAGCGCGGCTTCGGCAACTTCACCGCCGAGGACGCCGCCACCGCCGCAGGGGTCTCCCGGCGGACCTTCTTCAACCACTTCGGCTCGGTGGAGGAGGCGTGCTACAGCTACACCTCGGATCTGATGGAGCAGCTCCATGAGCGCATGGTGCCCCTGATCCATCAGGGCATGACGTACCTGCAGGCGCACGAGATCGCCTCCCGGGACCTGCGCAGCACCGAGACGTTCCGGAATGTGGCCCGCAGTGCCCTGTCCTGGGAGCGCATGCGCCAGACGTCCTCCAATCCCCGGTACGCGCAGCTGACCTGGGACCGGGCGGTGAAGTCGGTCCAGCACATGCTGGCCGAACTGGAGCGTCCAGGGCTGGACGGAGACGTGGAGGCAGACCCCCAGGGGCAGGAGGAGCAGCGGATCTTCCTGGCCTCGTCCCTGGTGGCGGCCTGGGGCACGGCCTACCTGCGGTGGGCGGCCACCTGCGAGGGGGACACCGGCCCGGAGAGCATGCAGCAGCTGGAACGACTGGTCACGTTGGCCACCCGGCTGCTGATGCAGGGCAACACCTGGCCGGTGCCGCAGCCGGAGCTCGAGGCCAGCAGCTGACCGTCGGGGATCCTGCTCGGCGGCTGAGTGGCACGAGACGTGGAGGGTGCCCTGTGGCACAGTGTTCTCATCATGACGTCTCCGGCGCCGCGTCGGAGGCCTGAGAGCAAAGGACACCCCTCATGACCCAGGAACAGATCCTCTGGCTGGTCATCGGCCTGGTGGTGCTGATCGTGGTGATCGCGATCATCGCCGCGGTGGTCTCCCGCCGACGTCGGCAGCAGCGTGAGGCCGACCGCGCCTCCGCCGACCATCTGCGCCGTGACGCCGCGCGCCAGCATGACCGCCTCGCCGCTGAGGCCGAACAGGCAGAATCCGCGCGACTCGAGGCTGAAGCCGCAGAGGCGGACGCCCGGCGCCTGCGCGAGGAGGCTGAGCAGCGGGAGCGCGCCGCCAGGGAGTCCGGGCGGTCCCTGGACGAGCAGCTGCGCACTGCCGACCGGCTGGACCCGGAGGTGGAGACGGACCGGGACGGCCGCCGCAAGGACGGCACGGACCCGAAGCAGACCCTGACCGGCGCTGCGGCAGGAGTCGGCACCCAGGAGGCCCAGGACCGGCCCGACGACGGCCATGCCCCCGCGCACGAGGGCGCCGGCACGGATTCGTTCCGCCCGGTTCCCGATGAGACCGCTGAGGAGCATGCGCTGGTGGAGCGCCGGATGGCGGCGGACCCCTCTGCTGAGCCGAGCGAGTCGGTGGCGGCCTCCGCGGATCGGCCTGTGGGCAGCCACCAGGATGAGCGGTACGACGGCGAGCAGGTGGTGGACCCGGAGCTGGATCCGGAGTGGGACCGGTACGGGGACGGCACCCGTCCGCCGCGGGGCTGAGACCCGCCTCTCTCACCCCTCTCCAACGCAGTGACCCCATCCCCTCGACGCGAGGGGATGGGGTCACTGTGTGTCAGGCACCGGGGGCGGTGCCTCTCAGGTCACTGGTCGCGGTCCACGCCCATGCCCGGGGTGGTCGCGCCGTCGGCGTTGGCCTTCACCGCGTCCTCGATGCGCTGACCGATGGTGGCGTCCACGTTCTTCCAGTACTGGAAGGCGTTGGACAGCACCGGCTCCTGAACGCCGTCCAGGGCGCCCGCGACGGTCTCGACGAACTGGTCGCGCTGGGCGTCGGTGAAGACCTCGCGCACCAGGGTGCCGGGCTGAGTGAAGTCATCGTCCTCAGCACGCAGGGTGTAGGCCTCACGGGTCAGGGCGCCGTCGGCCTCCCAGCCGTTGTCGACCGGGCCGGTCTCGTCCGACCAGGAGTCACCGAAGGAGTTCGGGGCGTACACGGTGCGGGCACCAGAGTGCTCGTACCACATGTTGCCCTCGAAGTTGTAGGTGTGCACCTCGTTGATCGGCTTGTTGACCGGCAGCTGCTGGAAGTTGGTGCCAATGCGGTAGCGCTGGGCATCCGCGTAGGCGAAGTTGCGGCCCAGCAGCATCTTGTCCGGGGAGTTGCCGGTGCCCGGAACCATGTTGGCCGGGGAGAAGGCAGCCTGCTCGATCTGAGCGAAGAAGTTCTCCGGATTGCGGTTCAGGGTCATGGTGCCGACCTTGTGCCGCGGGTAGTCCTTCTTGGACCAGATCTTGGTCAGGTCGAAGGGGTTGAAGCGGTAGGTCTTGGCGTCCTCGTACGGCATGATCTGGAAGTACAGATCCCACTTCGGGAAGTCGCCACGCTCGATGGCGTCACGCAGGTCGCGGCGGTGGTACTCGGCATCAGCACCGGCCAGGCGCTCGGCCTCTTCGTTGGAGAGGTTCTCCACGCCCTGCTGGGAGATGAAGTGCCACTTGACCCAGAAGCGCTCGCCCTCGGCGTTGACCAGGGAGTAGGTGTGCGAGCCGTAGCCGTTCATGGTCCGCCAGGACTTGGGCAGGCCGCGCTCACCCATCAGGTAGGTGACCTGGTGGGCGGACTCAGGGTTCTGGGTCCAGAAGTCCCACTGCATGGTGCCGTCGCGCAGGCCGGAGTCCGGCAGGCGCTTCTGCGAGCGGATGAAGTGCGGGAACTTCATGGGGTCGCGCACGAAGAACACCGGGGTGTTGTTGCCGACCAGGTCGAAGTTGCCCTCTTCGGTATAGAACTTCAGGGCGAAGCCGCGCACGTCGCGCCAGGTGTCGGGGGAGCCCAGCTCGCCAGCCACGGTGGAGAAGCGCAGCAGCAGGTCGGTGGTCTTGCCCTTCTGCAGGAAGTCAGCCTTGGTCCACTGCGAGACGTCCTCGGTGACCTCCAGCGTGCCGAAGGCGCCGGCGCCCTTGGCGTGCGGACGACGCTCGGGGACGTTCATCCGGTTGAAGTGTGCCAGGGTCTCGACCAGGTGATGGTCGTGCAGCACGATGGGGCCATCGGCGCCCACGGTCAGCGAGTTGCGGTCGCTGACGGCCGGGATGCCGGCCTGCGTGGTCGAACCGGTGGCGTGAGGAGTCTTCTTCTCCGTCATCTCATTCTCCTTCGATGGGGAACTGCTCGGTGGTGGATGGGGTGTGGTGCCGGGTCAGCCGCGAACGGCCGTCCCGGAGTCGGTGGGGGTCTGGGCCGACGAGGTGCCGGAGGCACAGTCGGCGCAGATGCCCTGGTAGATGACATCGGCGACCTGGATGGTCATGCCGTGGTCGTCGGCGGGGGTCAGGCACGGGGTGTGCCCCACGGCGCAGGCCACGTCCTCGATCCGGCCGCACTCGGTGCAGACCGCGTGGTGGTGGTTGTCCGAGACGCCGCCGGGCTGGGTCTCATAGCGTGCCGGCTGGCCGGACAGGTCCAGGCGCCGCAGCAGCCCGGCCGAGGTCAGCGAGTTCAGCACGGTGTAGACCGACTGCACGGTGATCTCCGGCAGCTGACCACGGACCTGCGCGAGCACGTCCTCGGCCGTGGTGTGCGGTGCAGTGTGCAGGGCCTCCAGCACCGCCAGGCGCTGCTTGGTCACCCGCAGTCCGGCCGCGCGCAGCCGAGTGGCCCACACCAGGGGTGCAGGCGTCGAAGCGGGGTCGGATGTGATCGGTGTCATCGATCCTCACTATGCCACAGTTTTGAGTGACTCAAAACAAAGCAGCGTCGGTGCGCGGTGAACAGTCCGTGAACACCCCACAGCAGACCCGCGCAGGCCACGCGGCTAGGATGAGACCTGGTCGCGACTGGCGAGGGTGGGCCACCACCGGGGAGCGGCCGACCGTGGGTGGACCACGGTGGGGCGACTGGACCGACCGCCTGGGTCCGGACGCCGGCAGATGCACACGAGCCACGTCCTTCGACCCCGACCCAGGAGCACTTCGTGACCCAGCAGAACCCCACGTCCGCCCTCATGTCCCAGCCGCTCTCGGAGGTGGACCCGGAGATCGCCGCGGCCCTGTCCGACGAGCTCGGTCGCCAGCGCGACACCCTGGAGATGATCGCCTCGGAGAACTTCGTCCCGCGGGCCATCCTGCAGACCCAGGGCTCGGTGCTGACCAACAAGTATGCGGAGGGCTACCCGGGGCGCCGCTACTACGGCGGCTGCGAGTTCGTGGACGTGGCCGAGAACCTGGCCATCCAGCGCGCCAAGGACCTCTTCGGCGCCGAGCACGCCAATGTCCAGCCGCACGCCGGCGCCCAGGCCAACGTGGCCGTGATGCAGGCGCTGATGAACCACGGTGACACCCTGATGGGCCTGTCCCTGGCCCACGGCGGACACCTCACCCACGGCATGAAGCTGAACTTCTCCGGCAAGAACTACCGGATCGCCGCCTATGAGGTGGACCCGGACACCTACCGCGTGGACATGGACAAGGTCCGTGAGCAGGCCCTCGCCGAGAAGCCCGCCGTGATCGTGGCCGGCTGGTCCGCCTACCCGCGCCAGCTGGACTTCGCCGCCTTCCGCGAGATCGCCGACGAGGTCGGGGCCAAGCTGTGGGTGGACATGGCGCACTTCGCCGGGCTCGTCGCCGCTGGCCTGCACCCCAACCCGGTCCCGCATGCGGACGTGGTCTCCTCCACTGTGCACAAGACCCTCTCCGGTCCGCGCTCGGGCTTCATCCTCACCACCGAGGAGTACAAGAAGAAGATCGACTCCGCTGTCTTCCCGGGTCAGCAGGGTGGACCGCTGATGCACGCCATCGCCGGCAAGGCTGTGGCCTTCAAGATCGCCGCGGGCCAGGAGTTCGCCGAGCGTCAGCAGCGCACCATCCAGGGCGCCCAGCTGCTGGCCGAGCGCCTGACCGCCGCGGACGTCGCCGAACATGGCGTCTCCGTGCTGACCGGCGGCACCGATGTGCACCTGGTCCTGGTGGACCTGCGCGACTCCCAGCTGGACGGCCGCCAGGCCGAGGACCTGCTGCACGAGGTGGGCATCACCGTGAACCGCAACTCTGTGCCGTGGGATCCCCGCCCGCCCATGACCACCTCCGGCCTGCGCATCGGCACCCCGGCCCTGGCCACGCGCGGCTTCGGCGAGACCGAGTTCCGCGAGGTCGCCGAGATCATCGCCTCCGCCCTGAAGCCCTCCCCGGACGTGGAAGCCCTGCAGGCACGGGTGAAGAAGCTCGCCGCGGACTTCCCGCTCTACGGCGGCCTGGAGCAGTGGTGACCCCCATGGCGGACCAGCACGGCACCAGCACAGCCAGCACGACGACGGCCGGCACCTCCCAGCAGGAGGCCGGCTCCGGTGCCCGCCGCCTGGACGGCAAAGCCACGGCCGCGGCCATCAAGAAGGATCTGGCCCAGCGCGTGAGCGTGCTGGCCGAGCAGGGGATCGTGCCCGGCCTGGGCACCGTCCTGGTGGGGGAGGACCCCGGCTCGAAGTCCTATGTGGCCGGCAAGCACCGGGACTGTGCGGAGGTGGGCATCGCCTCCATCCAGCGCGAGCTGCCGGACAGCGTCTCCGAACAGGAGCTGCTGGCCGTCCTGGACGAGCTGAACAACGATCCTGCCTGCACCGGGTACATCGTCCAGCTGCCGCTGCCGAAGCACATCGACACCCAGCGCGTGCTGGAGGCGATCGACCCGGCCAAGGACGCCGACGGACTGCATCCCATGAACCTGGGGCGCCTGGTCTCCTCGGTGTCCGGGGATCTGGACTCGCCGCTGCCGTGCACGCCCAAGGGCTGCGTGGAGCTGCTGCGCCACTACGGCATCGATCTCTCCGGCAAGCACGTGCTGGTGATCGGCCGCGGCGTGACCATCGGCCGTCCCGCCGGACTGGTGCTGACCCGCAAGGACGTCAACGCCACCGTCACCCTGGCCCACACCGGAACCGCCGACCTGAACGCGGAACTGGCCCGGGCCGACGTCGTGATCGCGGCTGCTGGTGTGGCACACATGGTGACCAAGGAGCACGTCAAGCCCGGCGTGATCGTGCTGGACGTGGGCGTCTCCCGGGTGACCGGCGAGGACGGGAAGTCCCGGATCGTGGGCGATGTGGACCCGGCCGTGGCCGAGGTGGCCTCCTGGATGGCCCCGAACCCCGGCGGCGTGGGCCCGATGACCCGCGTGATGCTGGTGGCCAACGTGGTGGAGGCCGCCGAGCGCCAGGCCGAGGACTGGGCCGCGCACGACCGCGTCTGAACCGCGCGTCTGACCCCACTGAACGGCGGCCGGTCCCGGACAGGGGGCCGGCCGTCGTGGTTCGTGGGGACTTCTGGTCTCCGATCCGTCAGCCAGTCTTCACCGTCAGAGGCCGTCGGCGTTCATCTTCACTGGGTGTGATGGAGGCACCACCTGGAACCTCATCGATCGGAAGGGCACCTGTGATGTCCCGAGTCCTCACCACCACGCTGTCCCTGGCTGCGATAACCTCTCTGGCAGTCGGTGCGGTCCTGCCTGCTGCGGCCGCACCCGGAGATCTGCCACCGGCCGCTGATCGGACCCTGACCGTGGCGACCTACAACATCCATCACGGTGCCGGGTCGGACGGCGTTCTGGACCTGGAACGGATCGCCTCCGTGCTGGAGGACGGCGGAGCCGAAGTGATCGGTCTACAGGAGGTCGATCGGCACTGGGGTGAGCGGTCGGGGTTCGAGGACCAGGCCGCCTGGCTCGCCGACCGATTAGACATGCACGTCTGCTACTCGGCCAATCTGGACAACGAGCCTGCTGAGGGGCGCACCGAACGGCGTCAGTATGGCACGGCGATCCTCTCCGAGTACCGACTGACCGACTGCACCAACACGGTGCTGCCGAACCACCCCGGTGGGGAGCAGCGCGGTCTGGCCCAGGCCGACCTGAAGGTGCGAGGTGTCGACCTCACGTTCTACAACACCCATCTGACGCACAACTCGGCCAGCGGGCGTGCCGAGCAGGCTGAAGTGGTCAACGAGGCCCTCCGAGACGCCGGCGGATCGGCGATCCTGGTTGGTGATCTGAACGCCGAGCCCTCCAGCCCCGAATACGGGCTGTTCACTTCGCTGTTGGGCGATGTCTGGCCCGTGGTCGGAGAGGGGCCGGGCTACACCATCGACCCGGAGGACCCTGATCGACGCATCGACTACATCCTCACCTCGCCGGACATCACACCGGTGTTCGCTGAGGTGGTGGACACTCAGGCTTCGGACCATCTGCCGGTGTTCGCCGAAGTGGTGTTGCCTCACCCGGGCCACACGCACCCCGGAGGTTGAGCGGTCCCTGCAAAGGGGCCGGCCGTCGTGGTTCGTGGCACCCCCGCGTGCTGTAGACGTTTCTGTCTACACGTCCTAGTCTGGGCTGTATGAGCACCACGACCACGATTCGCATCAGTCGGGACACGCATCAGCAGGTCACCCGGCTGGCGGACGATCGCCACGAGACGATCGACCAGACGGTGCGTCGAGCGATCCGAGCTCTCCGGCAGGAGGAGATGGGGCGCGATCTTGCCGCCGAGCTGAGAGACGACGAAACGGCGTGGCTTGATGCTCCATCCGGGTGACATCGTCGAGGTGGACCTCGGGGAACCGATGGGCAGCGAGGCTGGCCTTCGGCGACCAGCGGTGGTGGTGACTGCCGGGGCTGTGCTCCGTGGCGGCCCAAACGTGGTACAGGTCGTTCCGCTGACGCGTACCGTTCGTGCGAGCGGCACGGAGGTCATCCTCGAGCCCGATCCCGAGAATCGCCTGGTCGAGCGGTCCGCAGCCCAATGCCAACATGTCCGATCTGTGGCGACCCGTCGAATCCTGACATGTGACGGAAACAGCGGGCCCGTGGCGCTGAGCGCCATTCGAGAGACCTTAGCGCTGCTGCTGGACGTGTAGGTCGTTCTATCCCGTCTGTGACGGCGGTTACGCTGTTCCGGTGCACACTCCTTCAGTCCACCTCTCATCCACAGCTCGGCCGGCTGGCCAGACCCCGGTCATCTCCGCGCGCGGGCTGACGAAGCGCTACGGCGATTTCGAGGCGGTGCGCGGCATCGACTTCGAGGTCCCGCCCGGCGAGGCCTTCGGGCTGCTGGGACCCAACGGCGCCGGCAAGTCCACCACCATGCGAATGATCGGTGGGGTCTCCCAGCGCACTGCCGGCGAGCTGCGGATCATGGGGCTGGACCCGGAGACCCACGGGCCAGAGGTCCGGGCGCGCCTGGGTGTGGTGCCTCAGCAGGACAACCTGGACGAGGAGCTCACCGTCCGGGACAACCTCATGGTCTACGGCCGCTACTTCGGCCTGCCCCGGTCCTATCTGCGCCCCAAAGCCCAGCAGCTGCTGGAGTTCGCCCAGCTCACCGAGAAGGCCGACGCCCAGGTGGAGGGCCTCTCCGGGGGCATGAAGCGCCGACTGGTGATCGCCCGGTCCCTGGTCAACGAGCCCCAGGTGCTGCTGCTGGACGAGCCCACCACCGGCCTGGACCCGCAGGCCCGCCACATCCTCTGGGACCGGCTGTTCCGGCTCAAGGAACAGGGCACCACGCTGATCCTGACCACGCACTACATGGATGAGGCCGAGCAGCTCTGCGACCGGCTGATCGTGGTGGACCAGGGCCAGATCATGGCCGAGGGCTCCCCGGCGCAGCTGATCCGTGAGCACTCCTCCCGCGAGGTGGTCGAACTGCGCTTCGGCACCGAGCGCAACGCCCAGGTGGCCGCCGAACTGGAGGCGCTGCGCGGATCCGAGCGGCTGCCTGCCTCCCTGGTGGACCGCGTGGAGCCGCTGCCGGACCGTGTCCTGCTCTACACCCCGAGCGGCGAGGACGTGCTCACCGCGGTCTCCGCCCTGGGTCACCATCCCATCACCTCCCTGGTGCGCCGCTCCTCCCTGGAGGACGTCTTCCTCACGCTGACGGGCAGGTCCCTCATTGACTGAGCGCCTGCTGGTCCCCTTGACGCCCGACGCCTCGGCGGCCCGCGCCCGGACGTGGGGCTGGTGGTACTACGCCGAACACTTCCTGCTGCAGATGCGCCGGTACGGCTCGGTGATCGTGGTCTCGGCCATCGGCGAGCCGCTGATCTATCTGTTGGCCATGGGCCTGGGTCTGGCGGCGGTGATCGACGGCGGCCAGTCCACCGTGGACGGCGTCTCCTACATCGTGTTCCTGGCCCCGGCGCTGCTGGCCTCGTCCGCGCTGATGACCGCCGCCACCGAGTTCACCTACCCGGTGATGGGCGGCTTCAAGTGGCAGCGGGTCTACTTCGGACCGCAGGCCGGACCCATGCAGCCCTGGCAGATCGCCGCCGGCCAAGTGGCGGCCGTGGCCCTGCGGTTCCTGGCCCAGTCGGTGCTGTTCTACGCCGTCATGCTGCTCTTCGGGGTGGCACCGAGTCCCTGGGCGTGGCTGCAGATCATCTCCGCGGTGCTGGGCGGGCTGGCGGTCGGGCTGCCGCTGATGGCCTACGCCAGCTCCATCACCCAGGACAAGGGCCAGTTCGCCCTGGTCCAGCGGTTCATCATCATGCCGCTGTTCCTGTTCTCCGGCACGTTCTACCCGCTGACCAACCTGCCGGTGGCCCTGCAGTGGATCGGCTGGATCTCGCCGCAGTGGCACGCCGCCCAATTGGGCCGCATCGCCAGCTATGGCATGCAGGAGCCCTGGACCCTGACCGTCCTGCGGGTGCTGTATCTGGTGGCATTGGCGGTGCTGGGTTGGTGGCTGGTCTGGCGCCAGTTCACGCTCCGCCTGGGCTGGATCCAGGGCACCCCGGACCGGGACGCTCGCGTGGTGACCCCCCCGCGCAGGCTGGAAGCGCACCCGAGGCGCCGGCCGTCGTCGGGAAGGGACTGAGCCGGAGCCCGCCACTCGGCCGCAGGGCCGGATCTCCGAGCCGATCCCGCCGATGCCGCAGATCACCGTGCGCAGCGGTCCGTTCGCCGGGATGTACGCGGGCAACATCCGGGCCGTGCTGGAGCGCGGCTTCCTGGCGCTGAAGACCAACAACTGGGCGGTCTTCGCCTCCGGGTTCGTCGAACCGGTGCTCTACCTGCTCTCCATGGGGATCGGGCTGGGCGCGATGATCGGCGCCGTGGAAGGACCGGCCGGGCCGATGTCCTACCCGGCGTTCATCGCTCCGGCGCTGTTGGCGGTCTCGGCCATGAACGGTGCCATCTACGACTCCACCTGGAACGTGTTCTTCAAGATGCGCCACTCCAAGATCTACCGGATCATGCTCAACACCTCCATGGGTCCCCTGGACGTGGCCCTGGGGGAGATCGGCATGGCCCTGTTCCGCGGCGCCGTGTACTCCACCGGGTTCCTGGCGATCATGGCGGTCATGGGGCACCTGACCAGCCCGTGGGCGCTGCTGATGCTGCCCGCCGCGGTCCTGATCTCGTTCGCCTTCGCCTCCGTGGGCATGGCGATCACCAGCTACATGACCAAGTTCCAGCAGATGGACTGGATCATGGTGGTGCTGATGCCCATGTTCCTGTTCTCGGCCACGTTCTTCCCACTGAGCGTCTACCCGGAGCAGATCCAGTGGGTCATCCAGGCCCTGCCGCTCTGGCACGGTGTGGAGCTGCTGCGTCAGCTCTCGGTGGGCGTCTTCACCGCCGGGACCCTGGTGCACGTGCTGTACTTCGTGGTCATGGTGATCGGCGGCATGGTCTTCGCCTCGATCCGGCTCAAGTCGCTCTTCCTGCGCTGAGCGTTCCCGGGTCCCGACGACGTCCGGTCCACACACGCAGAACGGGTCGCCTCCCGGTGGGGGAGACGACCCGTTCTGCGGTGCCCGGCAGGGCGGCTGATCAGCGGAGCGTCAGCGCCGTCCGGCCGGGGTGGTGTCGTAGGCGGCCGGGACGTCGCGGTGGTCGAAGACCGTGGTCCCCACCTCCTGCTCGGCCTGGTTGTTGATGGACAGGTCCATGCCGCGGCGGTCCCGGAACAGGCTGACCGCGATGAACGCCACCACGGACATGCCCATCAGGTACAGCGAGATGGCCGTGGTCCCTCCGGTGGCCTGCAGCAGGGCCTGGGCGATCATCGGGGAGAACGCCCCGCCCAGGATGGCACCCAGGGCGTAGGCGATCGAGACGCCGGAGAAGCGCACATCGGCCGGGAAGACCTCGGAGTACATGGCCGCCTGCGGGCCGTAGGTCAGTCCCAGGCCCACGGCGAAGATGGCCAGGGAGAGGTAGATCAGGCCCAGCGAGCCGGTGTTGATCATCCAGAACAGCGGCAGGCCCATGGCCAGCAGCCAGATGTAGCCGATCTGGTAGGTCCGGGGACGGCCGATTCGGTCCGAGAGGGCGCCGGCCACCACCGTGAAGATCATCCAGACCACGGCGGCCATGGACACAGCCAGCAGCACGTCGGTGCGGGGCATGTTCAGCTGGGTCGGGTCGGTGGTGTAGGACAGGACGAAGCCGCCGGTGATCATGTAGCCGTTGGCGTTGTTGCCCACGAACACCAGGGCGGCCAGGAGCACCAGCAGCCAGTGGCGGCGGAACAGGACCTTGGTGGGTGCGGACTGCTGCTCCTTCTTGGCGCCCACCCTCCTGGTGGAGATCATGGCGGCCTTCCACGAGGCCCACCCGCGCGTGGACCTGGACTTCGTGGCCGGCTCGCAGGACGAGATCTGCGCGCAGGTGCTCCAGGGCCGCCTGGACCTGGCCGTCACCTATGATCTCGCGCTGCCTCCGGGGCTGCGGGTGACCAGTCTGAATGCGGCACGCCCTCTGCTGGTCCTGCCGGCCGACCATCGGCTGGCCGACCAAGAACAGGTCCGGCTCGCCGAGGTGATCGAGGAGCCGATGATCGTCCTGGACATCTCGCCCAGCCGGGAGAACACCGCGCGGATCTTCCGCGACGCCGGGCTGCAGCCCCACGTGGCCTTCCGGACCTCGGACTTCGAGGTCACCCGGTCCCTGGTGGCCAAGGGACTGGGGTACGCCATCCTGGCCCAACGCCCCGCAGGGGACCTCTCCTACGGCGGAGAGCCGCTCGCGGTGAAGTCGTTGGGGGAGGACGTAGCACCCCTGGGGGTGATCATGGTCCGCAATCCGCAGCTGCGTCCGTCCACCGCCGCCACGGCGCTGGCAGCGGTGGTGGACCGGGTGGCCCGTCAGGACCTCTGGCCCGGCTGAGTCAGTGGGCCCCGGGCCCGGCGAGCGAGAGCGAACCGCCACGGCGTCGGCGCAGCAGGTCGATCACGGCCAGCACCGCCATCACGCCCCAGAACGCTCCCACCACCACCATCGCCACCCCGGCGGCCTGCCCGTGGACCACAGCGGTGTCCTCGGGGACGGGCGGGGTCATGCCGGGAACCGCCTCGGGGGAGAGGGCGGCGAAGTACGCACCGGTGACCGCGGCCAGGCCGACCGCGGTGAGCACACGCTGGGCGGTCTGGGAGATTCCACCCGCCGCGCCGGCTGACTGCGCCGGGACGTCATGCATGGTGATCACCTGGGTGCTGGTCAACAGGAACGCCTGGACCACGCCCAGCAGGCCGAGCGAGGCCGCCAGCGTCCAATACGGCCACGCGCCGGCGGAGATCTGGTGGAAGCTCACCGCCGCCAAGACCAGCGAGACCAAGGAGAATCCGGCGCCGACCACCACGAACACCGGCCCGTGGCGGTGCACCTTGGACCCCACGATCGGCGAGAGCACGGCCACCAGCACGGCGGAGGGCAGCGTGGTCAGACCTGCGGCCAGGGGAGACAGGCCCAGTCCCTGCTGGGTGAAGATCGCCTGCACGGCCCACACGCCGGGCATGGTCGCCAGGAATGCCCCGGCTTCCAGGGTGCCGAAGGTGAAGGAGGGGATGCGGAACAGGCGAGGGTCCACCATCGGCTGGTGCGCGGGGTCCGCGCTGCCTGCCAGGCGGGACTCCCACCACCACCACAGGGCCAGGATCACGACGGCGGCCCCCATCAGATACCAGGTCCCCGGCACCATGAAGGGGAGCATCAGGCAGACGACGCCGGCAGCCAGCAGCAGGGCTCCCATCGGATCCAGCGCGGTCAGTGATCGCGGTGTCACCTCGGCGGACTGGTCGCGGACCGGTCTGCGCAGCCAGCGCCAGGCCATGAACGCGGCGAGCAGCCCGATCGGCACATTGATCAGGAACGTCCACCGCCAGCCCCACTCGGGGCCGAACGTCTGGATCACCACACCGCCCATCAGCGGTCCCACGGCCACGCCGAGGCCGATCACCGTGCCGAACATGCCGTAGGCCCGGCCACGCGCCGGTCCGTGGAAGACGGTCTGGATGATCCCGATGATCTGGGGGTTGAGCAGCCCGGAGCCGATGCCGGTCAGCAGCCGGGCCAGATTCAGCATCAGGGGGGAGACCGCCAGGCCGGAGGCCAGGGCGCCCAGGGTGAAGACCAGGATGCCGGCGATGAAGAACGTCTTGCGTCCCCACAGGTCACCCGCTCGCCCCGCGGCCACCAGGACCACGCCGAAGGCCAGGGTGTAGCCGGCCAGCACCCACTGCAGGTCCGCTGAGCTGGCATCCAGTCCCTCCTCGATGGCGGGCAGGGCCACATTGACGGTGCTCACACTCATCAGGGACAGGAACAGGGGGACCAGCAGAACGGTCATGATCCGCAGCCAGCCCTCCGGCATGGGCGGCCTGGTGGGCTGCCCGGTGGGGGTACGTGGCGGGGTCATCATTTCTCCGGATTCGTCTCAGGGGGCGCAGGGGTGTCGGGTCGGCGCAGCTGCCGCCCCTGCACCAGCCAGTACACGGGCAGCAACATGACCATGAATGCAGCCAGCAGCAGGTACATCGGGCCCACGCCCAACCACTGCGCGAGCACCCCCGCCAGGATAGGCCCCAGCCCCATGCCGACGTCGATCCCCAGGAAGTAGGTGGCCGCCCCCATCCCCGCGCGGGCCGGGGGCACCTGGATCACTGAGATGGTCTGTCCCGCTGACTGCAGCTGACCGTATCCCAGAGCCACCAGGACCGCCGAAGCCAGCAGCACCGGCCAGGACTGCGCCACGGAGAGCAGGGCCAGGGCCACGGCGAAGAGCACGAATCCCGGGACCATCACCACGTTCGGCCCAGTCCGGTCCATCAGTCGTCCGGTGAAGAGCCGCGTGATCAGCACGGCACCGGCGTAGACCAGGAAGAAGGCGCTCGCCGCCGCTCCGAACCCTCGTTCGGCGGCCAGCTGGGCCAGGAAGGTGACGATCGCGGCGTAGCCGATCGAGTAGAGCGTGCCCATCACGGCGCTGGGCAGGGCCCCGGGCTCCACGAACCGGGCCCAGCCTGGGCGGTGGACCTCCTGAGACGAGCCAGGTCCCACGGGCCCTCCCGACGACGGCTCGGTCGCCTGCCGCAGGCGGCTCACCGGAGGCAGGAGGACGGCCACGGCCAGTCCTGCCGCTGAGACGACGGACGCGGTCACGCCGATCGGACCGAAGCCGGCGTCGGACCCGGCCAGTGCCAGACCCACCACCGGCCCGGCGGCCACGCCGATCAGCGTGGACGAGGAGTAGTGCGTGGTGCCCTCGGCCATGCGGGTGCGCGGAATCCGGGACACGGCGGCCCCGGCGATCACGGTGGAGCCCACGCCGAAGGTCAGTCCGTGCAGGGTGCGCACCACCAGCAGCATCCACACCGCACCCGAGGCCCAGTAGAGCAGCGGCGCCACCACGAAGGTCGCGAAGGCGATCAGCAGCAGCACGCGCGGACCGAATCGTTCGATCAGCGGGCCGGCGAGGAGTCTGGCGACCACGGTGCCGATGATGAACACCGCCGCAGCGGCGCCGCCCACGGCGTCTCCCACGGTGAAGCGCGCCACCACGTATCCGGCCACCGTGGACAGGAGCAGGTGGACGTTGAAGAACATCAGGACATTGGCCAGGCAGGCCAGCACATACCCGCGCGTCCACAGCGGCGCAGGTGATTCGGGCATGCAGACAGGATAGGCACGGCAGGGGACCGCTCCCCGAATAGGTCAGTCCGTGCCGATGCGGGATAATCGGTGCCATGCAGTCAGTGGAAAGCGGATCCTCAGCACAGTCCTCCCCGTCCTCGTCCCGTCAGGGGCTGAACTGGACGATGAAGGGCGGTGGGATCACCTTCGGCGTCATGGTCCTGGTGCTGATCGTGGCCCTGCTCTTCGCCGCGAACCAGAACGACGTCATCGGCTGGCTGCTGGTGATCATCTCCGGCGGCTGGCTGCTGCTGGCCGTGGCCGTGGTGCTCGGCGTGCGCCGTGGCGCCCAGTCGGTGTCCAAGCAGGTCAAGAACATGACCGCCTCGATGGCCCCGCGCACCGAGGTCCAGGGCCAGTCCGCCCCGGCCGTGGACCCCATGCGGGACACCAAGCTGGACCACTCCTTCAAGATCGTCCAGGTCCAGACCCGCGTGATCCAGGAGGAGCTGGCCCAGGGTGCCGCCGCGGACCAGGACATGGTCGGCCGGGCACTGGAGACCATCGAGATCACCGCGGGCAACGCCCGGGACATGATCAAGGCCTCCCAGGACAGCTCGCAGCATGACTCCGCCTCCCGTCCCGACGGCGCCGCCTCCTCCCAGCGCTCCCGCGGCTCCCGCGCCGCACAGGATGAAGGACCCATCCAGGGCGAGGTCATCAACTGACTGAACTACCCTGGAGAGCGTGACCACGAAGCCCTCCACCCCAGTGACCGCCGCCCCCACCGATCAGGCCCCGGCCGCCGTCGTGCATGCCAACGCCCACGCTCCCAAGGAGCCGGGCGCGCTGCGTGTGGCCACGGTGAACGTCAACGGGATCCGGGCCGCGCACCGCAAGGGCATGCCGGCCTGGTTCGCCGGACGCGGCGTGGACGTGCTGACCCTGCAGGAGGTCCGTGCTCCCAGCGACATCCTGGAGACCATGCTCGAGGACATCACCGGGCAGGACTGGCACGTGCATGACGCCGTGGCCGCAGCCAAGGGCCGTGCCGGCGTGGCGGTGGCCACCCTCGCCGAACACGGGGAGCGGCGCAGCGGGATCGGGGACGAGTACTTCGACGATGCCGGCCGTTGGGTCGAGGTGGACCTGCCCACCCCGGACGGCAAGACCCTGACCGTGGTCTCGGCCTACGTGCACTCCGGCGAGGTGGACACCCCCAAGCAGGTGGACAAGTACCGGTTCCTGGACCAGATGATCCTGCGGCTGCAGCAGCTGCGCCAGGAGAAGGACTACGCCCTGGTGACCGGTGACCTGAACGTGGGACACACCGAGCGGGACATCAAGAACTGGAAGGGCAACGTCAAGAAGGCCGGCTTCCTGCCGGAGGAGCGTGCCTACTTCGACCGCTTCTTCGGCGAGGAGATCGGCTGGAAGGACGTGGCCCGGGAACTGGCCGGAGACGTGGACGGGCCTTACACCTGGTGGTCCTGGCGCGGGCAGGCCTATGACAAGGACACCGGCTGGCGCATCGACTACCAGATGGCCACCCCCGAGCTGGCCGCCAAGGCCACCCAGGCCGTGGTGGACCGCGCTCCCAGCTGGGACACCCGCTTCTCCGACCACGCACCGCTCGTGGTCGACTACCAGTTCTGACACGACCTTCCGAAGGACCCCACCGAGATGACCGCTGAGCCCACCGCCACCACCGCCGCCGAGCAGAGCGCCCGCCGGGTCAGCCCGGCCGACGTGCTGGCCACGGACACCGCCAAGACCGCCCACCTGCCCGGGGCGGGCACCCGCCACCGTGTCCTCTCCGGCATGCAGCCCTCGGCGGACTCCCTGCACCTGGGCAACTACCTGGGTGCGCTGGTCAACTGGGTCCAGGTCCAGGACGACTTCGACGCCTACTACTTCATCCCCGACCTGCACGCCATCACGGTGCCGCAGGACCCGGCCGCGATGATCCAGCGCACCCGGGTGGCCGCCGCCCAGTTCATCGCCGGCGGGATCGACCCGGAGCGCTCCACGCTGTTCGTGCAGTCCCAGGTTCCCGAGCACACCCAGCTGGCCTGGGTGCTGACCTGCATGACCGGGATGGGTGAGGCTCAGCGAATGACCCAGTTCAAGGACAAGGCCGCCAAGCAGGGTGCCGACTCCGCAGGCGTGGGTCTGCTGGCCTACCCCATGCTGATGGCCGCAGACATCCTGCTCTACCAGCCGCACGGCGTGCCCGTGGGAGATGACCAGCGCCAGCACGTGGAGCTCACCCGGGACCTGGCCCAGCGCTTCAACTCCAAATACGGGGAGACCTTCGTGGTGCCCACCGGCTTCTACCCGGAGAACGGCGCCCGGATCTATGACCTGCAGGACCCCACCGCCAAGATGTCCAAGTCCGCGGTCTCCCCGAACGGGCTGATCAACATCCTGGACGAGCCCAAGAAGACCGCCAAGCGGATCAAGTCCGCTGTGACGGACGACGGCACGGAGGTCCGCTTCGACCGGGAGACCAAGCCCGGGGTGTCCAACCTGCTCTCCATCTTCGCCGCCGTCACCGGCCGGTCGATCCCGGAGCTGGAGGAGGCCTACGTCGGGAAGATGTACGGGCATCTCAAGGTCGATCTGGCCGAGGCCGTGGTGGAGCGGCTGGAACCGATCCGCACCCGGGCCCTGGAGCTGCTGGACGATCCGGCCGAGCTGGACCGGCTGCTCGCTCACGGCGCCATCAAGGCCCGCGAGGTGGCCGCTCCCGTGCTCTCCGAGGTGTACCGCAAGGTCGGTTTCCTCCCTCCGGTGGGCTAGACACGCCGGAATCTCCCCCGTGTGGCGGAGGCCCTGGTGGCGCCGGGCTGACAGACTGGAGTCAGTCCGGCCACCGGGGGGAGACCGCAGACGTCCCTCCCGGAGCGCCGGAGATCCAGCAGCGCTCCACGAAAGGGAACTGATGTCCTCCGTGCCCTCGGCACCGAACAGTCCACCGCCCGAGCCCTCGGGCGCTCACGGCCGGCACCGGGTCGAACCCGTCCTCGAGACCGAGAACCTGGTCAAGGTCTACGGCCGCGGCGAGTCCCGGTTCGACGCGCTCAAGGGGATCACCTTCCAGATCGAGCAGGGCGAGTCCCTGGCGATCATCGGCAAGTCCGGGTCCGGCAAGTCCACCCTGATGCACCTGCTGGCCCTGCTGGACCAGCCCACCGCCGGGGTGGTGGCCATGCACGGCCGTCCGGTCTCCCAGCTGAAGATCAAGGACGTCTCCGGGCTGCGCAACGCCACCTTCGGCTTCGTCTTCCAGCAGTTCTTCCTCAACCCCCACCAGACCGTGCTGGAGAACGTCACCCTGCCGCTGAAGATCGCCGGCGTGGGACGCTCCGAGCGCAACCAGCGCGGCATGGAGGTCCTGGAGCAGCTGGAGATGGCGGACAAGGCCAAGAACAAGGCCACCGACCTCTCCGGCGGCCAGAAGCAACGCGTGTGCATCGCCCGCGCCCTGGTGAACCGGCCCGAGGTCATCTTCGCCGATGAGCCCACCGGCAACCTGGACACCGCCACCTCCGAGGTGGTGGAGGACATCCTCTTCGGCCTGCACCGTGACCACGGCATCACCCTGGTGGTCGTCACCCACGACGACGACCTGGCGGCCAAGTGCCAGCGTCGCCTGCATATGCAGGACGGGTTGATCGTCTCCGAGGACCGAGGCGTGCTCAGCGGAACGGGAGGTCAGTCATGAAGTCTCTGGACGTCGTCGGGACGGCCCTGACCAACACCCTGCGCTCCAAGATGCGCACCGTGCTCACCGTGATCGCGATCGTGATCGGCGCCTTCGCCCTGACCCTGACCTCCGGTCTGGGATCCGGCGTGAACAAGTACGTCTCCACCATCGTGGACGGCTATGGCGATGACAGCCAGATGTACGTCATGGCCGCCGCCGACCCCACCGCGCAGATGCCCACCGGTGACGGTCCCACCGAGTTCGACCCGGAGAAGGACGGCGCCACCGGTGAGTTCGGGCAGACCATGCTCACCGACCGGGACATCGAGACCATCCAGGGCCTGGACCATGTGACGGCCGTGGAGCCGATCGTGTTCACCAGTGTGGACTACCTCCAGGGCGAGGACGGACGTCAGTGGCAGGTGCCCTCCGTGGGCTTCCCCATCGACGCGCCCTCCCTGGAGCTGGACGCCGGACGGGCGCCGGAGCCCGAGGCCCTGGAGCTGACCGTGCCGAACTCCTGGCTGGAGTCGCTGGGTGCTGAGACTGCCGAGGACGCCGTGGGCCAGACCGTGACCCTGGCCGTGTCCGATGTGGTGGGGGAGCGGCACACCGTGGAGGCCGAGATCGTCGGCATCTCCGCGCCGCTGCCCTCCGGCGTGGGCAGCAGCATTCTGCCCTCCACCGCGTTGAACGAGGAGATCGCCGCCGCGCAGAACACCGGGCTGCCTGAGGACCGTCAGAACACCTACGTCCAGGCCGTGGCCACCGTGGAGGACATGGCCGCCCACGAGATGGACGTGAAGAACGCCCTGGTGGAGAACGACATGATGGGCCTGACCATGGAGGACCAGCTCGGGATGCTCCGCGGCATCATCGACACCGTCACCTGGGTGCTCAACGGCTTCGGACTGATCGCCCTGCTGGCGGCCAGCTTCGGCATCGTCAACACCCTGCTGATGTCCGTCCAGGAGCGCACCCGGGAGATCGGACTGATGAAGGCCCTGGGCTTGTCCAACGGCAAGGTCTTCGGCCTGTTCTCCATGGAGGCGGTGATGATCGGGCTGATGGGCTCGGTGATCGGCGTCGGCCTGGGTGTGGTCGCCGGACTGGTTGGCAACACCCTGCTGACCGAGGGGCCGCTGAGCGGAGTCGCCGGGCTGACCCTGTTCTCCGTGGACCCGCTCGCCCTGCTCTGGATCACCCTGCTGATCCTGGGCATCGCATTCCTGGCCGGCACCCTGCCGGCAGCACGAGCCGCACGGAAGGACCCCATCGAGGCCCTGCGCCACGAGTGAGTCCGGCCCCGTGCTGACAGATCTGTACATCACCCCCTGACAGAGAGGACTCCCAGATGAGTCAGAACCTTCCTCCGAACCCAGCCCCCGGGCAGGATCCGAACCAGCCGAACGCCGGCCAGCAGTACGGCCAGCCCGGTCAGATGCAGTACCCCGCACCCGGCCAGCCCGGACAGGCACCCGAGCAGGGCAGCCGCTACGGCACCACGCCCTACGCCCAGCAGGGCCAGTACGGTGCACCGGTGGAGCGGCCGGCCAAGATGGACCTGCTGCTCAAGCTCACCCTGGGATCGCTGGTCCTGTGGGTGCTCTCCTCCCTGGTGAGCCTGATCTTCCCGCCCAACGAGGACGCCGTGCGCGAGCAGGTCCGGAACCAGCTCGAGGCCGGCGGCCTGGCCATGTCCGAGGCCGAGCTGGACACCGCTTTGGCGGCATCGAGCGCCATGACGCTGGGGACCACCCTGGTCGTCCTGGTGCTGGGCATCGGCCTGTACCTGCTGGTCTACCTGCCGCTGCGCAAGGGCAAGAACTGGGCTCGCATCCTGGGCATCGTCCTGGCCATCCTGGGCATCGCCTTCTCCGCCTTCGGCTTCAGCGGACTCAGCGTCTACGAGGGACCGGGGCTGATCCTGGCGATCGTGCTGAGCGCGCTGTTCATCGTGGTGAACATCGTCTGGCTGATCACCGCCTTCAACAAGGACGTGGCCGCCTACACCCGTGCTCAGTCAGAGAAGCCCCGGTACTGACACCGAGGGCCTGAGCGCCTGCATCTGAGAACACAGAAGCCCCGCACCGTTCGGTGCGGGGCTTCTGGTCTGTCTGGCCTCAGCGGGAGATCAGAAGGTGCGGTTCAGGACCGCCTGCTTGACCTCGGCGATGGCCTTGGTGACCTGGATGCCACGGGGGCAGGCCTCGGAGCAGTTGAAGGTGGTGCGGCAACGCCACACGCCCTCCTTGTCGTTGAGGACCTCCAGGCGCAGGTCTCCGGCGTCGTCACGCGAGTCGAAGATGAACCGGTGGGCGTTGACGATCGCTGCCGGTCCGAAGTACTGGCCGTCGGTCCAGAACACCGGGCAGGACGAGGTGCACGCGGCGCACAGGATGCACTTGGTGGTGTCGTCGTAGCGGGCCCGGTCCTCCTGGGACTGCAGGCGCTCCTTGGTGGGCTCGGGGCCCTTGTTGATCAGGAACGGCATGATCTCTCGGTAGGACTGGAAGAACGGGTCCATGTCCACGATCAGGTCCTTCTCCACCGGCAGGCCCTTGATGGGCTCCACCAGGATGGGCTTGGACAGGTCCAGGTCCTTCAGCAGGGTCTTGCAGGCCAGGCGGTTGCGCCCGTTGATGCGCATGGCATCGGAGCCGCAGATGCCGTGGGCGCAGGAGCGGCGGAACGACAGGGTGCCGTCGATCTCCCACTTGACCTTGTGCAGTGCGTCCAGCACACGGTCGGTGCCGTACATGGTGACGGTCCACTCGTCCCAGTAGGACTCCTCAGAGGTCTCCGGCAGGTAGCGGCGGACCTTGAGGGTGACGTCGAAGCTCTGGATCTCTCCGGATCCGCCGCCCTGGGTGCCCAGGTCGACCTTGGATGCTGGCTCAGCGGCCTCGGTGACAGTGCTCATCAGTACTTACGCTCCATCGGCTGGTATCGGGTGACGACCACGGGCTTGGTCTCGAACCGGATGCCCTTCACGCCCTCCATCTCGGCGTTCTCGTCACGGTAGATCATGGTGTGGGCCATGAAGTTCTCGTCGTCGCGGTCCGGGTAGTCCTCGCGGTAGTGACCACCGCGGGACTCCTTGCGGCCCAGGGCGGCCAGAGTCATCGCCTCGGCGATGTCCAGCAGGTAGCCCAGCTCAAGTCCTTCCAGCAGGTCCAGGTTGAACCGCTGGCCCTTGTCCTGCACGGAGACCTGCTCGTAGCGGTGACGCAGGTCCTCGATCTCGGCCAGTGCGCGGCGGATCGAGTCCTCGTCACGGAACACCTGCATGTCGGCGTCCATGACCTCCTGCAGGCGCGAGCGCAGCTCGCCGACCTTCTCGGCGCCGGTGGCAGAGCGCAGGTTCTCGATGTGCTCGACCGTGGGCAGCTCCCCACCCTCGGGCAGCTCCACGAAATCAGCGGTCTGCGCATACTCGGCGGCGTAGATGCCGGCGCGACGGCCGAAGACGTTGATGTCCAGCAGGGAGTTGGTGCCCAGACGGTTCGAGCCGTGCACGGACACGCAGGCCACCTCGCCGGCGGCGTACAGGCCCGGCACCACGGTGTCGTTGTCCTGCAGGACCTCGGCCTTGATGTTGGTGGGGATGCCGCCCATGAAGTAGTGGCAGGTGGGGAAGACCGGCACCGGCTCGGTGTACGGCTCCACACCCAGGTAGGTGCGGGCGAACTCGGTGATGTCCGGCAGCTTCTCGTCGATGTGCGAGGGCTCCAGGTGGGTCAGGTCCAGCAGCACGTAGTCCTTGTTCGGACCGGCGCCACGGCCCTGACGGACCTCCTCGGCCATGGAGCGGGCCACGATGTCACGCGGGGCCAGGTCCTTGATCGTCGGGGCGTAGCGCTCCATGAAGCGCTCACCGTCCGCGTTGCGCAGGATGCCGCCCTCGCCGCGAGCGGCCTCGGAGAGCAGGATGCCCAGACCGGCCAGGCCGGTGGGGTGGAACTGGACGAACTCCATGTCCTCCAGGGGCAGGCCCGCACGGTAGGCGATGGCCATGCCGTCACCGGTGAGGGTGTGGGCGTTGGAGGTGGTCTTGTACACCTTGCCGGCGCCGCCGGTGGCGAAGACCACGGACTTGGCCTGGAAGATGTGCAGCTCGCCGGTGGCCAGCTCGTAGGACACGACGCCGGCCACGCGCTTCTGGGTGTAGGGGGTCCCGTCCTCGCGGGTCGCCTCCTCGTCCACCATCAGCAGGTCCAGCACGTAGAACTCGTTGTAGAACTCGACGTTGTGCTTGACGCAGTTCTGATAGAGGGTCTGCAGGATCATGTGACCGGTGCGGTCTGCGGCGTAGCAGGCGCGGCGGACCGGGGCCTTGCCGTGGTCACGGGTGTGGCCGCCGAAGCGACGCTGGTCGATCTTGCCCTCGGGGGTGCGGTTGAAGGGCAGACCCATCTTCTCCAGGTCCAGCACCGCGTCGATGGCCTCCTTGGCCATCACCTCGGCGGCGTCCTGGTCCACCAGGTAGTCACCGCCCTTGACGGTGTCGAAGGTGTGCCACTCCCAGTTGTCCTCCTCGACGTTGGCCAGAGCGGCGCACATGCCGCCCTGAGCCGCACCGGTGTGGGAGCGGGTGGGGTAGATCTTGGTGAGGACGGCGGTGCGCGCGCGCTGGCCGGACTCGATGGCGGCGCGCATCCCGGCGCCACCGGCGCCGACGATCACGACGTCGTACTTGTGTACCTGCATTCGTGGTGTTCCTTAGCTATGAGAACGTCTGAAGTCAGTCTGGAAGGCCGTGTGGGCCCGGGGCTCAGCGGGTCTCGCAGAAGGCGGGGGAGGCCTCGAGGAGGTTGCCGGCGCCGTCCACCAGGCAGGGCTCGAAGGTGAAGATCACCAGGGTGCCCAGGACGATGATCACGACGGTGGCCACGTAGAGGATCATCTTCAGCCAGAACCGGACACCGTCCCGTTCGGCGTAGTCGTTGATGATGGTGCGCACGCCGTTGGTGCCGTGCAGCATGGCCAGCCAGAGCAGGGCCAGGTCCCAGAACTGCCAGAACGGATCGGCCCACTTGCCGGCCACGAAGCCGAAGTCGATGCCGTTGATGCCGTCCCCGACCATCAGGTTGGAGAACAGGTGCACGAAGATCAGCACGACCAGCAGGACGCCGGACAGGCGCATGAACAGCCAGGTCAGCATCTCGAAGCTGCCGCTGGAGCCCTTCGAGCGGAGGTACTTGGGATCGATCCGGCCGGTGCGGGGGGCCGCGATGGTGGGTTCAGTGGTGACACTCATGGATCAGTGACCTCCGAAGGCGAGGGACAGGTGACGGATGGAGAAGGCGGCGATGGTCACGACCCACAGGATCAGCACGGCCCACAGCATCTGCTTGTGGTACTTGGTGCCGCCCTTCCAGAAGTCCACCAGGATGATGCGCAGACCGTTGAAGGCGTGGTAGACGATGGCGGCGACGAGGCCGACCTCGCCCACGGCCATCACCGGGTTCTGATAGGTGCCGATCACGGCGTCGTAGGCCTCCGGCGAGACCCTCACCAGTGCTGTGTCCAACACGTGGACCAGCAGGAAGAAGAAAATCACCACACCGGTGATGCGGTGGCCCACCCAGGACCACATGCCCTCATTGCCGCGATAGAGGGTCCCTCGGCCGGACTTCGCCGGGGCCTGCGCTGTCGTCGCAGTTGACACTGTTAAACCTCCCAAGGTTTGCAAGGGCGCTGTGACGCGGGGAGCGCGCACTGAGGAGAACGCCGGTGCGAGTGCATTCCTTCATGACAGAGTAGTCCCGATTCAGCCTCTGCGCCTCACTCGCGGCCAGTGTGTATTCGCTCACCCCCATGCCGGACGCCGGTCCTTCCTCCCTGGTCCGGGAGGGCGGCTGGCCTATGCTGACCCCTGTGACCGACCAGACCACTTCAACCACAGCCGTGTCCGGACCAGGACTGGAGCGCTTCGTGGCGGTGATTCCGGCCGGGGGAGTGGGGACTCGACTCTGGCCGCTCTCTCGCGCCGCCGCGCCCAAGTTCCTCCATGACCTGACCGGTTCCGGCCAGACGCTGATCCGTGCCACCTATGACCGCCTGGACGATCTCTCCTCGCGGCCGATCATGGTGGTGACCGGCCAGGCGCACCAGGAGGCTGTCTGCGGCCAGCTGCCGGACCTGGACACCTCAGACCTGGTGCTCGAGCCGGAGCCCAAGGACTCGGCCGCAGCGATCGGGCTGGCCGCGGCCATCCTCCATGAGCGCGACCCCGAAGCCATCATGGGATCCTTCGCGGCCGACCAGGTGATCGGCCCCGTGGACGTCTTCCAGCAGGCCGTGCGGGAGGCGGTGGCCACCGCGGCCTCCGGTCGGATCGTCACGATCGGCATCAAGCCCACCTACGCCTCCACCGGGTTCGGCTACATCCGTCAGGGTGAGCCCCTGGACGTGGACGGCGCCCCGAACGCGCGCGACGTCGCGGCCTTCGTGGAGAAGCCGGCCGAGCAGGTGGCCCAGGAGTACGTGGAGTCGGGTGAGTACCTCTGGAACGCCGGGATGTTCGTGGCCCCGGTGGAGCTGATGCTGCGTCACCTCAAGGCCAGCGAGCCGGAGTTGCATGCCGGGCTGACCGAGATCGCCCGCGCCTGGGGCACCGATGCCCAGCAGGAGACCATGCAACGGATCTGGCCCACCCTGAAGAAGACCGCCATCGACTATGCGGTGGCCGAACCGGCGGCTGATGCAGGCGACGTCGCCGTCATCCCCGGCGTCTTCACCTGGGACGACGTCGGAGACTTCGCCGCCATCGCCCGCCTCAATCCGGCCAAGGACGCCTCCGGCATCACCGTCATCGGCGACACCCCCCGTGTCTATGCGGACAAGGCCACCGGTGTGGTGGTGACCGACACCCAACGGGTGATCGCGCTGATCGGCGTGGAGGACGTCGTCGTGGTGGACACCCCTGACGCCCTGCTGGTGACCACCACCGAGCACGCCCAGTCCGTCAAGCAGGCCGTGGAGGCCCTCAAGGCCCGCGGCCGCAACGACGTCCTCTGAGTCGTAGCACTGAGTGATCCGCACCTACGGAGCGGTAGCATCCAGACGATGACCGAGAGCCTGCCCCGCACCGCCGGACAGCCCGTGGCCGATGACCCCGGGCTGCCTCGAGTGACGCCCCTGGTGAAGTCACTGGAGTCGGATCTGGTGGCCTTCCGCCGGGATCTGCACCAGCATCCGGAGCTCTCCTATGAGGAGCACCGCACCACCCAGCGGATCCTCGAGCTGCTCACCGACCACGGACTGAGCCCGGTCAAGCTGCAGGACACCGGTGCCTACGTGGACATCGGCGAGGGACCGCTGGTGCTGGGTCTGCGGGCGGACATCGACGCCCTGCCCCTGCCCGAGCGCACCGGTCTGGACTACGCCTCCGCCACCGAGGGCGTGGCCCACGCCTGCGGACATGACGTGCACACCACGGTCATGGCCGGCACCGCCATCGCGGTCCACCGCCTGGTGACCGGCCAGGCCGGTCAGGTCAACGGCGCCTACGACGACGTCCCCCTCACCGGCCGCGTCCGGGTCATCTTCCAGCCCGCAGAGGAGCGCCTGCCCGGCGGATCCCTCTCCGTCATCCGCCAGGGTGTGCTGGAGGGCCTGCCCCGGATCCTGGCCGCGCACTGCGAACCGCGTTTCGACGTCGGCACCATCGGCACGCGCATCGGTGCCATCACCTCGGCCTCGGACACCGTGAAGATCACGCTGACCGGACGCGGCGGCCACACCTCCCGTCCGCACCTGACCGAGGACATGGTCTATGCCCTGTCCCAGATCGCCGTCAATGTCCCGGCGGTGCTGAACCGCCGGATCGACGTCCGCTCGGCGGTCTCCGTGGTGTGGGGCCAGATCACCGCCGGCGCGGCCCCGAACGCCATCCCGTCCACCGGCTACCTCGCGGGCACCCTGCGCTGCCTGGACGCCGAGGCCTGGCAGTCTGCAGGTGAGCTGCTGGACGAGGTGGTCCAGCAGGTGGCGGCACCGTATGGGGTCAAGGTCAGCCTGGAGCACGTGCGCGGGGTGCCTCCCGTGGTCAACACCGAGGCCGAGACCGACCTGATCGAGGACTCCGCCCGTGCCGAGCTGGGCTCCCGGGCCATCCAGCTCACGCCTCAGTCGATGGGCGGCGAGGACTTCGCTTGGATGACGCAGCAGGTCCCCGGCTCCATGCTCCGACTGGGCACCCGCACTCCGGGTGGCCCGGTCTATGACCTGCACATGGGCGACTTCGCCCCGGACGAGCGGGCGATCGGCGTGGGAATGCGCATCTTCACGGCCGCGGCACTGCGAGCGATGGCCGGGGTCCAGTAGCGGAGCACGGCCCATCCGGCCCGGAATCACGGGGCCAGGGGAGCGTCGGCGTGATCCGCACAACGTTGGGTAAACTCAGGGGTAACAGTCTGCAACACGCACTGCTGCCACATCCCTCGCACCAAAAGGATCATCATGCGCTCTGCATCCTCCTCCCGTCTCTCCCGTTCCGTCGGCGTCCCGGCGGCCCTGCTGGGCGTCTCCGGCCTGCTGCTCGCCGGCTGCGGTGCTGCTCCCGAGGAGTCCGGCAACGGCGCCGGCTCCGGTCCTGCTGAGGACAACAGCGACTACAAGGCCTGCATCGTCTCCGACCAGGGCGGCTTCGACGACCGTTCCTTCAACCAGTCCTCCTACGAGGGCGTCACCGCCGCCAAGGACGAGCTGGGCATCGAGATGGCCCAGGCCGAGTCCAACTCCCCCTCGGAGTTCACTCCCAACGTGAACCAGATGGTCCAGTCCGGCTGCGACTCGATCATCGGTGTGGGCTTCCTGCTGGGCAACACCATCAAGCCGATCGCCCAGGAGCAGACGGACATCCACTTCATCGGTGTGGACGTCACCGACACGGACTTCACCGAGAACGTCCAGCGCATCATCTATGACACGGCTGAGGCCGCCTTCCTGGCCGGCTACCTGGCCGCCGGCACCTCGGAGTCCGGCAAGGTCGCCACCTACGGCGGAGCCGAGATCCCCACCGTGACCATCTTCATGGACGGCTTCGCCGCGGGCGTGGAGCACTACAACCAGGAGAAGGGTGCGGACGTCCAGGTCCTGGGCTGGGACCGCGAGGCCAAGACCGGGTCCTTCACGGGTGACTTCGAGAACCAGGCCGCTGGCAAGACCAACACCACCAACTTCATCAACGAGGGCGCCGACATCATCATGCCGGTGGCCGGCCCCGTGGGCCTGGGCACTCTGGACGCCGTGGTGGAGGCCAACAACGGTGGCGCCTCGGCCAAGGTGATCTGGGTGGACTCCGACGGCTACGAGACCACCGAGCAGGGCGAGGTCATCCTGACCTCCGTGGTCAAGAAGATGGGCGACGCCGTCCAGGAGGTCATCGCCAACGACCTCGAGGGCGAGTTCTCCTCCGAGCCCTACGTGGGCACCCTGGAGAACGGCGGCGTGGACCTGGCTCCGTTCCACGACTTCGACGGCGAGGTGTCCGAGGAGATGAAGTCCGAGCTGGAGGCCATCAAGGCCGGCATCATCGACGGCTCCATCAAGGTCGACTCGGAGTACTCCCCGGAGCACTGATAGGGTCCTGACGCCGGGGTCCCTCAGGCTCCGGCGTCCGACCTTGACCGAGGTGCCCGGCGGCATCTCCACCCGGCTCGAGGCGGCGGGACGGCACCAGCTGTCCCGCCGCCTCGACGCCGGACCACCCACGATCCCCGCAACGGTCCGGAAGACCAGAACGGCTGCCCCACGGTGAAACTCGAACTACGCGGCATCACCAAGAGATTCGGTGAGTTCACGGCGAACGACTCGATCGACCTGGTCGTCGAGTCCGGCGAGGTCCACTCGCTGCTCGGTGAGAACGGTGCCGGCAAGTCCACGCTGATGAACGTGTTGTTCGGCCTCTACGAGCCGACCGAGGGACAGATCCTGGTCGATGATCAGCCCGTGGCCTTCTCCGGACCGGGCGAGGCCATGGCGGCCGGCATCGGCATGGTGCACCAGCACTTCATGCTCATCCCGGTGTTCACCGTGGCAGAGAACGTCGCCCTGGGAGACGAGCACACCCGCGCCGCCGGCATCCTGGACCTGGAGAGCACCAGGCGCAAGATCCGGGAGATCTCCGATCGCTACGGCTTCCATGTGGACCCCGATGCGATCGTCGAGGACCTGCCCGTGGGCGTCCAGCAGCGCGTGGAGATCATCAAGGCGCTGGTGCGCGATGCCAAGGTGCTGATCCTGGACGAGCCCACCGCCGTGCTCACTCCTCAGGAGACCGACGAGCTGCTGGAGATCATCCGTCAGCTGCGGGACAACGGCACCGCCATCGTCTTCATCTCCCACAAGCTGCGTGAGGTCAAGGCCATCTCCACCCGCATCAGCGTGCTTCGACGCGGCAGACTGGTCGGCACCGCCGACCCCTCTGCGGAGCAGTCCGAGCTGGCCGCCCTGATGGTCGGCCGCGATGTGGTCCTGAATCGCCAGAAGTCCGCACCGAAGGTCGGCGAGGAGACCTTCGTGGTCCGTGACCTCACCGTGCTGAGCCCCACCGGCCAGCGGATCGTGGACCATGTCTCCTTCGGCATCCGCCAGGGCGAGATCCTGGCGGTGGCCGGTGTCCAGGGCAACGGCCAGACCGAGCTGACCGAGGCCATCATGGGGCTGCACAAGGCCTCCGGCTCCATCCGGCTGGACGGTCAGGAGCTGCTCGGCCGCACCACCCGCCAGATCATCCGCGCCGGGGTCGGCTACGTCCCCGAGGACCGGTCCACCGACGGTCTGGTCGGCTCGTTCTCCGTGGCCGAGAACATGGTGCTGAACCGCTTCGACCAGGCTCCGGCCGGCAACGCCGTCCAGCTGAGCCCCTCCGCGATCCGCGAGTTCGCCGCGCAGCGAGTGGAGACCTTCGACGTCCGCACCCAGGGCGTGGACGTTCCCGTGAGCACCCTCTCCGGCGGCAACCAGCAGAAGGTGGTCATGGCCCGAGAGCTGGTGGACGGCCTCAGCCTCTTCATCGCCTCTCAGCCGACCCGCGGCGTGGACGTGGGCTCCATCGAGTTCCTGCACGACCGGATCGTCCAGGAGCGTGACGCAGGCACCCCGGTGCTGATCGTCTCCACCGAGCTGGACGAGGTCCTGGAGCTCGCCGACCGGATCGCTGTGATGTACCACGGCAAGATCATGGGCATCGTCCCCGGTGACACCTCACGTGACGAGCTGGGCCTGATGATGGCCGGCATCCAGCATGAGGTCCAGCACGACCAGCACACCGTGACCCAGGAGGGAACCCGGGCATGAGCTCCACTGCCACCACCGAACGACCTGAGCGCGGTGCCAGCCGCTCATCGGCCCAGACCACCTCGGGAGCCGGGTCCTCCGGCTCTGTGATGCGCGAGATCATGTCCGGCAACGGCATGGTGACCGTGCTGGCCATCCTGCTCTCGCTGATCATCAGTGCCCTGCTGATCATCTTCACCAACCAGGACTTCCTGGACGCCGCGGCCTACTTCTTCAGTCGCCCCATGGACGCCTTGGCCGCCGCCTGGACTGCTGTGACCAGCGCCTATGCGGCACTGTTCCGTGGCTCCATCTTCAACTACGAGGCCTCGAGTGTCACCGGGATGTTCCACCCGCTCACCGAGACCCTGACGGTGGCCACCCCGCTGATCATCATCTCGCTGGGCATCGCCATCTCCTTCCGGGCGGGCCTGTTCAACATCGGTGGCCAGGGCCAGATGATCTTCGGGGCCATGTTCGCCACCTGGTTCGGCGTCCACCTGCAGCTGCCCGCCGGGATCCACCTGCTGCTGGTGCTGATCATGGGCATCCTCGGCGGTGCCCTGTGGGGTTCGGTGGTCGGAGCGCTCAAGGCCTGGACCGGTGCCCATGAGGTGATCCTGACGATCATGCTCAACTACGTGGCCATCAACCTGGTCACCTACCTGCTCTACACTCCGGTCCTGCAGGCCGAAGGCTCCACGAACCCGGTCTCGGACGCCCTCGAGCCGACAGCCCTGTTCCCGCCGCTGATCGGTGACAGCTTCCGGCTGAACTGGGGGTTCGTGGTGGCCATCCTGGCGACCGTCTTCGCCTGGTGGCTGTTGAGCCGGTCCACCATCGGCTTCCGGCTGCGCGCCGTGGGTGCCAATCCCACGGCCGCCCGCACCGCCGGCATCTCCGTGCGGTCCATGTACATCACCGCCATGGCGATCTCCGGTGGTCTGGCCGGCCTGGCCGGCATGGCCCAGGTTTCCGGCACCGAGAAGGTGCTCAACACCGATGTGGCCGGATCCTTCGGCTTCGATGCCATCACCGTGGCCCTGCTGGGCCGGTCCAACCCGATCGGTGTCTTCTTCGCCGGCCTGCTCTTCGGTGCGCTGCGTGCCGGTGGCGTGACCATGCAGGTCGAGACCGGTGTGCCGATCGACATCGTGCTCGTGGTCCAGTCCTTCATCGTGCTGTTCATCGCCGCACCTCCGCTGGTCCGCACCATCTTCCGTCTGCCCCAGCCCCGAGCCCTCAAGGCCCGCACCTCGGCCGACCCGGTGACCCAGCCGCTGGCCGCCGGTGTGGCCGCCTCCACCACCGCCACCGCTGACGGCACCACCCATGCACCTGCCGGTGCCACGGGTGACGGAGCCGGTCTGGCTGATGCGGAGGAGGAGGCCACCGCCGACGAGGCTGATGTGTCATCCACACCGCCGGACAGCGGACCGCCCCTGGGGTCACACCCCACGGCAGAGGAGGTCCACCAGGACGAGGACGTCCGTCGCCGGGCCGCCGGGGAAGGGGAGCAGCTGTGAGCCACACCGTCACCGCCACTGACTCCAGGTCAGAGACTCCGCGCCCCCAGGCGCAGACGCCCGAGCAGGACGTGGTCCGCCACTGGAACACGCCGATCGTCTTCGCGGTCTTCACTCTGGTCTCCCTGCTGCTGTTCACGCTCAACGCCTCCGGCAAGAGCGCGACCTTCCGCATCTCCACCCCCAACGACGCCGTCCACATCCCGGACCTGGTGGCCCCCACCGTCCCCGTGGGCTGGGTGATCACCCTGCTGATGGCCGCGCTGACCGTCTGGGCCTTCGTCTCGGTGTCGCGGGGACGCAACGTGGCCGGCTGGCAGGCCGCCCTGTTCGCTCTGCTGCTCGTGGCCGGGTTCCTGGTCTGGGTGGTCGGCTCCGCCCAGAACACCTCGGTGTTCCTGACCGGGCTGATCGCCGGGTCCTTCGTGCTGGCCGTGCCGCTGATCTTCGGCTCCATGGCCGGTGTGCTCTCCGAGCGCGCAGGCGTGGTCAACATCGCCATCGAAGGCCAGCTGCTGGCCGGTGCCTTCACCGCAGCCGTGGTCTCCTCCATCACCGACTCGCCGTGGGCAGGCCTGCTGGCGGCCGTCGTCGCCGGGGTGCTGGTCTCCGTGCTGCTGGCGGTGTTCTCCATCAAGTACCTGGTCAACCAGGTGATCGTCGGCGTGGTGCTCAACGTGCTGGTGGCCGGACTGACCAGCTTCCTGTTCTCCACCGTGCTGGCACCGAACAGCTCCACGCTGAACTCGCCCTCGCACTTCACCAGCATCCGCATCCCGGTGCTGGCGGACATCCCGATCATCGGCCCGATCCTGTTTGACCAGACCGTGCTGGGCTACGGCATGTACCTGATCGTCGCCGCGCTCTACATCGGCCTGTTCCACACCAAGTGGGGACTGCGTGTGCGCGCCGTGGGCGAGCACCCCAAGGCCGCAGACACCGTGGGCATCAAGGTGCTGCGCACCCGGTACATCAACGTGCTGCTGGCCGGTGCGATCGCCGGCATGGGCGGAGCGTTCTTCACCCTGGTCAGCTCCTCGTCCTTCTCCAAGGAGATGACTGCCGGTCAGGGCTTCATCGCGCTGGCGGCCGTGATCTTCGGACGCTGGAACCCGATCGGCGCGTTCTTCGCCGCCCTGCTCTTCGGCTTCGCCACCAACCTGCAGTACGTGCTGGCGATCCTGGGCACTCCGGTGCCCAGCCAGTTCATGGCGATGCTGCCCTACCTGGTGACCGTCTTCGCGGTGGCCGGACTGGTGGGCCGCTCCCGCGGGCCGGCCGCCGCCGGTACGCCGTACACCAAGGAGTGACGTGAGCTCAGACCCCGATTTCACCGACGACGTCTCCGAGGGCTTCGAGGACGAGCTGTTCACCGCCTCCATCCCCCTGGTGCGCAGCGAGTCCAGCATCGACTGGGGCCGCCTGGAGTCCGCCGCTCGGGCGGCCATGACCCGCGCCTACGTCCCGTACTCCGGCTTCCCGGTGGGGGCGGCGGCCCTGGTGGAGGACGGGCGGATCGTGGCCGGCTGCAACATCGAGAACGCCTCCCTGGGGCTGACCCTGTGCGCCGAGTGCTCGTTGGTCTCCGAGCTGCACCGCACCGGGGGAGGGCGCCTGGTGGCGTTCTACTGCGTGGACGGACGCGGGGAGATCCTGATGCCCTGCGGCCGCTGCCGCCAGCTGCTCTACGAGTTCCATGCCCCCGGCATGAAGCTGATGAGCACCCAGGGCGTGAAGACCATGGACCAGATCCTGCCCCAGGCCTTCGGACCTGAGGACATGGCCGCCGCTGAGCAGCGCGGCCGCACCCAGACCTGACCCTGACTGTCCCCGAGAAAGGACACCACCCCCACATGAGCGCTCCCACGCACGAGCCCTTCGACGCGATCGAGATCATCCGCACCAAGCGCGACCGCCAGCAGCTGAGTCCGGAGCAGATCGACTGGGTGGTGGACGCCTACACGCGCGGGGTGGTGGCCGATGAGCAGATGGCCGCGCTGAACATGGCCATCCTGCTCAACGGGATGGAGCGGACGGAGATCGCCCGTTGGACCCAGGCGATGATCGCCTCGGGTGAGCGCCTGGACTTCTCCGGGCTGCGCTCTCCCGACGGCGTCACTCGCCCCACAGCGGACAAGCACTCCACCGGCGGCGTGGGTGACAAGATCACCCTGCCGTTGGCTCCGCTGGTGGCGGTGTACGGCGTGGCCGTCCCGCAGCTGTCCGGCCGCGGACTGGGTCACACCGGCGGCACCCTGGACAAGCTCGAGGCCATCCCCGGCTGGCAGGCGAACCTGACCAACCAGCAGATGATGGACCAGCTCTCGGAGATCGGTGCGGTCATCTGTGCCGCTGGGTCCGGACTGGCCCCGGCGGACAAGAAGCTCTACGCACTGCGTGATGTCACCGGCACGGTGGAGGCCATCCCGCTGATCGCCTCCTCGATCATGTCCAAGAAGATCGCCGAGGGCACCGGGACGCTGGTGCTGGACGTCAAGTGCGGATCCGGTGCGTTCATGAAGAACGAGCAGGACGCCCGCGAGCTGGCCCGCACCATGGTGGACCTGGGCCGGGACGCCGGAGTGAACACCACCGCGCTGCTGACCGACATGAGCACACCGCTGGGTCTGACCGCAGGCAACGCGATCGAGGTCGAGGAGTCCGTGGAGGTGCTGGCCGGCGGCGGTCCGGCCGACGTGGTGGAGCTGACCGTGGCCCTGGCCCGGGAGATGCTCGCCGGTGCCGGCATGACCGACCAGGACCCCGCCGAGGCCCTCAAGGACGGCCGCGCCATGGATGTCTGGCGCAAGATGATCTCCGCGCAGAGCGGCGACCCGGATGCGGCCCTGCCCCAGGCGAGGGAATCGCAGGTGGTGACGGCGCCGTCGTCGGGAATCCTGTCTCGCCTGGATGCCATGTCCGTCGGACTGGCCGCCTGGCGGCTGGGCGCAGGGCGGGCCCGCAAGGAGGACCCGGTGCAGGCCGGAGCGGGTGTGCGGATGCACGCCAAGCCGGGCGACACTGTGCAGCAGGGGCAGCCGCTGATGACCCTGCTGACCGACACCCCGGAGGCCTTCGACCGTGCGCTGGCAGCTCTGGAGGGCGGCTACGACATCTCCGCCGAGGGCTCGGACGAGGCGCGTGCCGCGCTCGAGCGTCCCCTGGTGATGGACCGGATCAGCTGACCGGACCGGGGACGGGACGCTGAACGGCCGGGGCCGGTGACGGGGGAGTGATGCACAGCAGATGATGGACCAGATCAAGGACGCCATCCTGCATGCCGCTGGGCAGTGGTGGGTGCTGCCGCTGACGTTCGTGCTGTGCGTGGTGGACGGGTTCTTCCCCGTGGTGCCCTCGGAGTCGGTGATCGTGGCGCTGGCCTCCATCTCCGGCGGCGGCGAGGGCGTCTCCTTGTGGCTGCTGTGGCTGGTGGGCGTGGCCGGGGCGATCATCGGCGACCAGATCGCGTACTCGATGGGGCGGCGGATCGGCACCGACCGGTTCCGCTGGATGCGCACCCGCACCGTCCAGCGCGCGGTCTCCTCCGCCCGGCACGCCCTGGAGTCCCACGGTGCGTTCGTGATCACCACCGCCCGGTTCATCCCCGGTGGGCGGGTGGCCGTGAACTACACCGCCGGGGCCACCCGCTTCCCCCGGAAGTGGTTCACCCTGCTGGACGTGATCGCCGCGATGATCTGGTCCGGCTACTCGATCGGGATCGGGCGGGCCACCGCGGGCTGGTTGGACAACCCGATCCTGCAGATCCTGGTGGCCGTGGTGGCCGCCGGGGTGATCGGCTGGATCATCGACGCCGTGCTCAAACGGATCTACGCGCGGGTGCTGCGCCGGGCCCAGGCCGCCAGCCCCGCACCGCCCCTGGTGGTGGACGGGGACGACGTAGACTCGCCCCGTGACTGAGACTTCGCCCCAGAACGCGCCCGAGAACCCGAACCACCTCACCGATGAGCTGAACGAGGAGCTGACCGAGAGCCCCTTCGGCTTCGACGCCCCCTCCCCCCTGGAGATCGACCTGGCCGCCCTGCCCAAGGTCAGCCTGCACGACCACCTGGACGGCGGACTGCGCCCGGCCACCGTGCTGGAGTTGGCCCAGCAGATCGGCCACGAGCTGCCCGCGGACAACGCCGACGACCTGGCCACCTGGTTCACCGAGTCCGCCAACGCCGGCACGCTGGAGCGCTACCTGGAGACCTTCGACCACACCATCGCGGTGATGCAGACCGCGGAGGGGCTGCGCCGGGTGGCCCGTGAGTTCGTGGAGGACCTGGTGGAGGACGGCGTGGTGTACGCCGAGATCCGCTGGGCCCCTGAGCAGCACCTGCAGCAGGGACTGTCCCTGGATGAGGCCGTGGAGGCGGTCCAGGCCGGACTGCAGGAGGGGATGGACGCGGCGGAGGCCGCCGGGACCGCCATCCAGACCGGCCAGCTGATCACCGCCATGCGCCACCTGGACCGCGCCCAGGAGATCGCCGAGCTGGCTGTGCGTCACCGCCACGCCGGCGTGGTCGGCTTCGACATCGCCGGCCCCGAGGCCGGGTTCCCGCCCAGCCGCTTCACCGAGGCCTTCACCTGGCTGGCCGCCCAGCACCTGCCCGCCACCGTGCACGCCGGCGAGTCCGACGGCGTAGCCTCCATCCAGGACGCGCTGCTCAACGGCCGCGCCCAGCGTCTGGGCCACGGCGTGCGGATCGCCGAGGACATCACCGTGGAGTTCGGCGGGACCGACGAGGACGGCCGGCCCCTGGGCGAGGACGTCGCCCTGGTGGACCTGGGCGAGACCGCCGCCTGGGTGCGCGACCGCGAGATCGCCCTGGAGGTCTGCCCGTCCTCCAACCTGCAGACCGGCGCCGTGGCGGCCTTCGGCCCGGACATCACCACCCACCCGATCGACATGCTCCACCAGCTGGGCTTCCGCATCACCGTCAACACGGACAACCGCCTGATGAGCGGGGTCTCCCTGACCGACGAGCTGTACCTGCTGGCCGAGACCTTCGACTACGATCTCGAGGACCTGCTGGACTTCCAGCTCAACGCCGTGGAGGCCTCCTTCCTGCCGCTCGAGGAGCGCGAGGCCCTGGCCGAGCTGATCGTGGAGTCCTGGGGCGATGTGATCGCCGGAGAGGACTTCGAGTCGAGCGTTCCGCGTCTGGCCGCCCTGCCGGACGAGGACTGACTGGCCGTTGCCGGAACGGACCGCGCATCAGCATGAGTGAACAGATGGACCGCCTGGTCTGGGTGGTGGCGCAGCTGCGGCAGCACTGCCCCTGGACCAGGCGGCTCACCCACCCGGTGCTCACCGAGTACCTGGTGGAGGAGTCCTACGAGGCGCTCGAGGTGATCGAGTCCCGCACCGCACCCTGGGACGCCTCCGCCGTGACCGACGGGGACGACGAACGCCTCCGCCTGGAGATGGGCGACGTCCTCTTCCAGGTGGTCCTGCACTCCGCGATCGCCTCCGGTCACGGCGGGTTCACGTTGGACACGGTGGCCGAGGCCATCACCGCCAAGATGATCCGCCGCAACCCGCACGTCTTCCACGCGGACGGCACCCTGCGCTCCGAGGAGGAGCTCGCCGCCGCGAGCATCGCGGACATCGAGAAGGCGTGGGAGCGGATCAAGGCCGAAGAGCGGGCGCGGGAGCCCGCCGCACCTGACTCGCCGTTCGCCTCCCTGCCCGCGCACCTGCCCGCTCTGGCCTCCGCCGGGAAGGTGGTGGACCGTGCCGCCCGGCAGGCGGTGGACCCGCTGCCCGAACCTGAGGCGCCGTCGTCGGGAAGCGCCGCAGAAGCCGACCGGCTGGAGCAGGCGCTGGCGGACGAGGAGGCCCTGGGGGCGGAGCTGTTCCGGCTGGTGCAGCTGGCCCGCCGGGCGGACCTGGACCCGGAACGGGCGCTGCGCCGCCATCTTGCGGCCCTGCGTCAGGGTCGGAGGTAGGCTGGCCGTGTCCAGCCATCAGCGCTGTCAGCTGGATCCACCTGCCTTCAAAGGAGACTGCACATGGCCTTGATCGACGCCATCCACGCCCGCGAGATCCTCGATTCCCGCGGCAACCCCACCGTCGAGGTGGAGGTGCTGCTGACGGACGGAGCCATGGGCCGCGCGGCGGTTCCCTCGGGCGCCTCCACGGGCGAGTTCGAGGCCGTCGAGCGCCGTGACGGAGACAAGAAGCGCTACCTGGGCAAGGGTGTGCAGGACGCGGTGACCGCCGTGATCGAGCAGATCGCCCCGGAGCTGGAGGGTGAGGACGCCACCGACCAGCGCCTGATCGACACCCTGATGCTGGACCTGGACGGGTCCGAGAACAAGGGCAAGCTCGGCGCCAACGCCATCCTGGGCGTCTCCCTGGCCGTGGCGGACGCCGCCTCGGCCTCCGCTGACCTGTCCCTGTTCAAGTACCTGGGCGGCCCCAACGCGCACGTGCTGCCGGTGCCGATGATGAACATCCTCAACGGTGGCGCGCACGCGGACTCCAACGTGGACATCCAGGAGTTCATGATCGCCCCCATCGGTGCGCCGAGCTTTCGTGAGGCCCTGCGCTGGGGTGCCGAGGTCTACCACACGCTCAAGAAGGTCCTGCAGGAGAAGGGTCTGGGCACCGGCCTGGGCGACGAGGGCGGCTTCGCCCCCTCCCTTCCCTCCAACCGCGAGGCCCTGGACCTGATCACCGAGGCGATCAAGAAGGCCGGCTACAAGCCCGGCACCGAGATCGCCCTGGCCCTGGACGTGGCCTCCTCCGAGTTCTGCCAGAAGGGCACGTACACCTTCGAGGGTCAGAAGCGCTCTGCGCAGGACATGGTGGCCTACTACACCGAGCTGGTGGACTCCTACCCGCTGGTCTCGATCGAGGACCCGCTGGACGAGAACGACTGGGACGGCTGGAAGGCCCTGACCGAGGCCCTGGGCGACCGCGTGCAGCTGGTGGGCGACGACCTGTTCGTCACCAACCCCGAGCGTCTGCAGCGCGGCATCGACGAGGCCTCCGGCAACGCCCTGCTGGTCAAGGTCAACCAGATCGGCTCGCTGACCGAGACCTTCGACGCCATCTCCCTGGCCCAGCGCCACACCTTCAACTGCATGATCTCGCACCGCTCCGGCGAGACCGAGGACACCTTCATCGCCGATCTGGCCGTGGCCACCAACGCCGGCCAGATCAAGACCGGTGCCCCCGCCCGCTCGGACCGGGTGGCCAAGTACAACCAGCTGCTGCGCATCGAGGAGGAGCTGGGCGACTCGGCGGTCTACGCTGGAGCGTCCGCCTTCCCACGGTTCACGAAGAAGAAGTGATCCTGCCCAGCTGAGGACCCGGCTCCGCCGGATTCCCGACGACGGCCCCGTCACCTCCCAGCACCACGCTGGCCGGTGCGGGGCCGTCGCTGTTGCCGCGATCTGTGATGCACCGTTCGACGGATCGGCAGGATCTGTTGCAGAGAGTGGCGAGGATTGGGCCGCAGACCGACGAGTCGTGCAACACGGCGGGGTTGAGCGGCGAACGGTGCAACTGAGATCTCTGCGCTGGGGTGCCGTGCCGCAGGGCCCTGCAGCGAGAGATGACATGCCCTTGTTCGGCGTCATAGGGCGCGCCCTCGGGGGGATCTGGGCGCCTCGGCACTACCGTGGTCAGTGACCCCACACCTGCTGCCCAGACGGAGGGATGCGCCATGGCCAGCCGCCGACCTCGAGTCCCTCGCTCTGCCATGAGCCGAGCCGCCGTCTCCGTGCCCTCCGGGCAGACCGAACTGGTCTCGGCCGCCGAGACCGCCGCTGAGACCGCCGCTGAGGCCGCCGCTGATCCGCAGGTGGCTCGGTCGGTCAGCCACGCAGGCTCCCACCCGGTGACCCGCCACTCGGCCAAGGTCATCCCGCTGGACTCCGCGCCCCGTCAGCAGTCCCGTCCTCGTCCCACCCCGGAGCAGCGCCGCGCCGCCGAACGCCGGGCACTGCTGGAGCGCTCCGTCCGTCCGCATGTCCCGTCGGCCGGCACCTCCGCTCGTCCGGAAGGGCCCGCAGGCCGTCCAGCCGGCGCCGAGCGCAAGGCCCCGGGCGCCGGTGGCGGCCGTCCGTCGTCGGGAGCCTCCCGCTCCACCGGCAGCGCCGCCCGTCCGCTGAAGCCCACCGGCATTCCGGCCACCCACGGCTCCACCGAGTCCGTGACCAAGGTGCTGCGTGCCCAGCAGCCTCGCACTCAGGCACCGGTCAAGCCGATCCCGGCCCGCAGCTTCTCCGGGCGCAGCATTGCGCTGCTGGTGGTCACCCTGGTGGCCGCCATCCTGGTGACACCCACCCTGCGGGTGTTCCTGAACCAGCAGGCCGAGCTGACCGGCGTGCAGACCGAGATCGAGCAGCAGCGTGAACTCCAGGGTGAACTGACCGCTCAGATCAAGCGCTGGGAGGACCCCGCCTACGTCCAGCAGCAGGCCCGGGACCGCCTGAACCTGGTCATGCCGGGGGAGAAGAAGTACATGGTGATCGGCGGTGAGGCGGCCCTGCCGGAGACCGCCGAGGCGGCGTCCGATCCCGGCGCCGTGAACCCGGATATGCCCTGGGCCGACGGTCTGTGGGATTCTGTGGTGCGGGCCGCGACCGACTGACCGGCCCTTCAGAGACCCTCGGAGGACCCGTGACGCAGCACCCCCAGACGACCGACGCCACCCCCACGCAGCAGGACCTGGACACCATCAGCCTGCAGCTGGGGCGCCCCGCACGGGACGTGGTGGAGATCGGTGCACGGTGCGTCTGCGGCAACCCGCTGGTGGCCACCACCGCCCCGCGCCTGTCCAACGGCATCCCGTTCCCCACCACCTTCTACCTCACCCACCCGGTGCTCACCGCCGCCGTGTCCCGGCTCGAGGCCGACGGCGTGATGGCCGAGATGTCCGAGCGGCTGCAGCAGGACGAGCAGCTGGCCTCCGCCTACCGGGGGGCGCATGAGGCGTACCTGCGTGAGAGGGATCGGATCGGCGAGGTCTCCGGAGTGGGCGAGGTGACCGAGATCCGCGGCATCTCCGCCGGCGGCATGCCCGAGCGCGTCAAGTGCCTGCACGTGCTGGTGGGTCACTCCCTGGCGGCCGGGCCCGGGGTGAACCAGCTGGGCGACGAGGCCCTGGAACGGATCTCCGAGTGGTGGACGAAGGACACCTGCCGCTGCGAGGGCGCCTGGGACCCGGAGGCACCGGTTCCGGCGCGCGATCTGAGCCGTCACGTCAAGCGGCTGGAGCGGCTGCGCGCCCAGACCGTGGCGGCCGTGGACTGCGGGACCAACTCGATCCGCCTGCTGGTGGCCCGTGCGGCGGAGGACGGGGATGCTGGATCAGGAGGCCAGTTCGAGGAGCTGGCCCGGGAGATGCGCGTGGTGCGGCTGGGCGAGGGCGTGGATGCCACCGGGCAGTTCGCCCCCGCCGCTCTGGAACGCACCTTCGCCGCGGCGGAGGAGTACGCCGCCGAGATCCAGCGGCTCCACGCCGGACGAGTGCGCTTCGTGGCCACCTCGGCCAGCCGCGACGTGTCCAACCGCGAGGTGTTCGTGGAGGGCATCCGGGAGCGCCTCGGTGCGGAGCCGGAGGTGATCAGCGGCCAGGAGGAGGCGGCACTGTCCTTCGCGGGGGCGGTCTCTGTGCTGGACGCCACGGACTGGGGTCCGAAGGACCAGGTGCTGGTGGTGGACATCGGCGGAGGCTCCACCGAGTTCGTGGTGGGCACCGTCACCGGTCCGGAGGGGCCGCAGGTGCGTGCCTCGATCAGCGTGGACATGGGCTGTGTGCGCTTCACCGAGCGCCACCTCACCGAGGATCCGCCCACAGCCGAGCAGATCGGTGCGGCCACAGCGGACATCGAGTCCATCCTGGACCGCGTGGAGCAGAGCGTCCCGCTGGACGGGGTGCGTGCGGTGGTGGGCGTGGCCGGTTCGGTGACCACCGTGACCGCGGCCGCACTGGAGCTGGAGGCCTACGAGCCGGACCGCATCCACGGGGCGCAGCTGGACCTCACCCGAGTGGACCAGACCGCACGGACCCTGCTGGCCGCCACCCGAGCCGAGCGGGCCGAGCTGCCCTTCATGCACCCCGGACGCGTGGACGTGATCGGGGCCGGAGCCCTGATCTGGACCACGCTGCTGCAACGGGTCCACCGGGCCACGGGTGCCGGCGTGACCACGGCCCTGACCTCGGAGCACGACATCCTGGACGGGATCGCGCTGTCGATCCTGCCGTGAGCAGTCACCTGGAGGGCCGGAGGCGGGGGAGGGCCCTCGTCGCCGCCCTGACCCTGAGCCTGCTGGCCGCGCCCGGGCTCGGCGTGACGGCCGTGGCCGCCCCGACCGAGCCGTCCACGCCGTCTCCGGCGCTGTCCACGGACACCGTCACGGAGCCGGAGGATCTCTGGCGGGGCCAGCAGTTCTGGCTCGAGGAGTACGGGTTCACCACCGCCTGGGAGCGGTCCCGCGGGGAGGGCGTGACCGTGGCGGTGATCGACACCGGGATCGACGGCACCCATCCGGACCTGACCGGTCAGGTGGTCGGTGGGACGGACGTCTCCGGTCTGGGCTCATCCTCCGGGGACCAGCCGATCGGGGAGGGCAGCGAGCACGGCACCCTGGTGGCCTCGGTGCTGGCCGGCCACGGACACGACCCGGGCGGGGAGCCCGGGCCGGGTGACGCTGGGATCCTGGGGGTCGCCCCGGAGGCCCAGTTGCTGTCCATCTCCGTGCACCTCGGTGATGACCGCCCGGGGGTGCCTCCGGCGGAGGAGCAGATCCCCCAGGCCGTGCGCTGGGCCGTGGACCAGGGGGCGGACATCATCAACATGTCCCTGGTCTCCACCCGCACGGACTGGCCGGAGAGCTGGGACGAGGCCTTCCTGTATGCCGAGCAGAACGACGTCCTGGTGGTGGCCGCGGCCGGCAACAGGGCCTCCGGCACCCACACGGCCGGAGCCCCGGCCACCATCCCGGGGGTGCTGACCGTGGCCGGGCTGGATGAACGAGGCCAGGCCAGCTGGGATGCCTCCACCCAGGGGATCAGCATCGGGGTCGCCGCACCGGCGGATCCGCTGGTCGGGGCCCTGCCCGGCGGGGGCCACGGCATCTGGAGCGGGACCTCCGGCGCGGCACCGCTGGTGGCCGGACTGGCCGCTCTGATCCGTTCGGCCGACCCGCAGATGCCGGCCCACCAGGTCATGCACCGGATCCGCGCCACCGCACGGGACGCCGGAGCACCGGGGGAGGACCCCGTCTACGGGCACGGGATCATCGACGCGGCCGCGGCCGTGACCGCCGAGATCCCCGCCGTCGAACGGGCCCCGCAGGACAGCCTGGCCGAATGGATCCGGGTCAACCGCCGTGCCTCGGTCGGCGAGCCCTCCCCGGGGACCACCCCTGCCGGCCCCGTGGCACCGGGTCGTCCCGTCGTCACTGCGGCACCCCAAGGCCAGCCCACCGCGCTCCCACCGGCCGCCGAGCCCGCAGATCCTGCGCCCGGTCTGGCGCCCGCCCTGCTGCTGGGCACCCTCCTGGCCGCCGCCGCCTCGGTGACGGCCGGCGTCGTGGTCTACCGGCGCAGCCGCCGCGACACCGCCTGACCTGCCCCGCACTTTGTGACTTTGTGAAAGATTTCACGTCATCTGTCCCGCCGACTACCCTGGACGGTATGGCACTTACCCCGCAACTGTCCCCGAAGCCCCGCGTCCTGATCGTCGGCGGCGGCTACGCCGGCCTCTACGTCGCCAAGAACCTCGAGAAGCAGGTCAAGGCGCGCGGCGGTGTGGTCACCATCGTCGACCCGCTGCCGTACATGACCTACCAGCCCTTCCTGCCAGAGGTCGTGGGCGGTCACATCGAGCCCCGCCACGCTGTGGTGGACCGCCGCACGCACCTGAAGGCCTCCGAGCACGTGATCGGCAAGGTCGTGAAGGTCGAGCACGCGCGCAAGACCGCCACGGTGCAGACCGAGGACGGCACCGAGTTCGAGATCCCGTACCAGGACATCGTGATGACCGCCGGTGCCACCACGCGCACCTTCCCCATCCCGGGTCTGGCTGAGGCCGGCATCGGCCTGAAGGCCATTGAGGAGGCCGAGGCCCTGCGCAACCAGATCCTGGAGCGCATCGAGGCCGCGTCCACCATGACCGACGCCGAGAAGAAGCGCCGTGCCCTGACCTTCGTGGTCGTGGGCGGAGGCTTCGCCGGCATCGAGACCATCGCGGAGATGGAGGACATCATCCGCGCCACCATCGCCAAGAACCCGCGCCTGGCCCAGTCTGATGCCCGCATCGTGCTGGTCGAGGCCATGGGCCGGATCATGCCGGAGGTCTCCGAGGACCAGGCACTGGGCGTGGTGGAGCACCTGAAGACCCGCGGCATCGAGGTCCTGCTGAACACCTCGCTCTCCAGCGCCGAGGGCAACTTCATGAAGCTGATCAACATGCAGGACAAGTCCGACGCCGGCGAGTTCTACGCCGACACCCTGGTCTGGACCGCCGGTGTGGCCGCCAACGGTGTGGCCAAGAAGACCGACTTCCCGGTGGAGGAGCGCGGCCGCATCGAGGTCACCCCCACCCTGCAGGTCTCCGACGGTGACGGTGGAGTGCTCGAGGGCGCCTGGGGCTGCGGCGACGTCTGCGCCGTCCCGGACCTGACCGGCGCTGGACCCGGCGGTTTCTGCGTCCCCAACGCCCAGCACGCGGGCCGTCAGGCCAAGCGTCTGGCCGCCAACCTGCTGGCCGTCCGCTTCGGCGAGGGCCCGGTGGAGGAGTACGTCCACAAGTCCCTGGGTGCCGTGGCCGGCTTCGGCGTGGGCAAGGGCGTGGGCAACCCGCTCGGTGTGAAGATCTCCGGTCTGCCGGCCTGGCTGGCGCACCGCGGATACCACGTGATGGCCATGCCGATGTTCGAGCGCAAGGCCCGCATCTTCACCGGCTGGCTCAACGAGCTGGTCTGGGGCCGGGACACCACCGCTGTGGAGAACCTGGACCGTCCGCACAACGCCTTCCTGGAGGCCGCCGGCGGCACCCCGCAGGTCGGTCGCTTCGAGAGCAAGAAGGCTCTGGCGAAGTGATCTGACACCAGACGCCCGACGACGGCCCGGTACCCTGAGGGGTGCCGGGCCGTTGCGCTGTGGTCACTCAGGGTGACGCACTGGTCCATGCCCCCGTAGCCCAATTGGCAGAGGCGGGCGACTTAAAATCGCTGTGTTGTGGGTTCGAGTCCCACCGGGGGCACCATGTTTGAAGGCCGCCACTCCCGCGAAATTCCGGGGGAGTAGCGGCCTTCGTCGGCTCTTGGATCGTGCGTTTGCCCACGTTTGTCCACAATCTGCTCCGAGACCACCTCATCCAGCCGGTCAGCGACGGCATTCAGGTCGTCATCGAAGAGGTCGGCGTAGATGTCCAGGGTCATGGCCGCAGAGCTGTGGCCGAGCATGCGCTGTACGGCCTTGACGTTCGCCCCGGCCGACACGGCGAACGATGCTGCCGTGTGCCGCAAATCGTGCGGCGTGACCCGTGGCGCCCCGGCATCCTGAAGGGCGGCCGCGAACCACGAGTCCCGGGCTCGAGTCTCCGCGTCCGCCCCGCCGCGGACTCGAGGCTGTCTTAAGAACTGGCCGTGGTGCCCCGGGAACACCAGATCATCAGGCCCCTTGCTCTCGCACAGCTTCGCCAAATGCTCCGCCAGGAATCGGGGGAATGGCACTGACCGCCGCTTGTGCCCCTTAGGCGTGCCCACCTCGAACACCCCCCGACCTCGACGGCGTTCCGCTCCACCAGGATCCGGCGACGCAGCATATCTAGATGCTTCACCTGGAGCCCCACCGCCTCACCCCACCGCAGACCGCAGTAGGCCAGCGTCAGGACCAGCACTGGGTGCTTGGAGGCCTCCGCGATGTCGTGCACTTGGCGGTGCGACAGATACACGTGCGCCTTCTTGCCCTTCCGGGGCAGTTTTACCCCGCGCGCGGGGTTCGACACCAGCCGACGATCGTCCACAGCGTCATCCAAGATGGCAGCCAGTACGCCGAACGCCCGGATCACCGTCGTCGCCCCGCGATCACGGCCCAGATCTGCGACCCACTGCTGTGTCCCGT
>NZ_JBHFFN010000007.1:0-93222 GCF_041927415.1 Micrococcus sp. IITD107
AGCACACTGCGTCCTGCGGCGCCGAGCACCACCCCGGTCGCCAACATCACGGGCGCACGCTTCTCCGCTGCGGGCATGATCTCGACGTACCACGTCCGGGCCCAGGGCATCGACTACTCCAAGCCGGTCGGAGCACTGTTCTACTTCGACGGCGACTACTACGGCAGAGCGGCCTCCATCACCGAGAATCCCACGAGCCAGGACTTCACCGCCCTGGCAGCCGAGGCCAACCGGCGCAATCTGGTCTTCATCGCCCCGGTCACCCCGTCATCCGCCACCTCGGCCAACGGCTACACCTGGTGGGAACGGGTGAATCAGAACGGCGACTGGCAGCGCGCCTTCGCCCGGGACATCCTGGGCAGGAACCCCTCGATCAGCCCCGACCGGATCCACTTGATGGGATACTCCGGAGGCGCCGAATTCATCTCCGGTGAGCTGTCCAAGGACCGCCCTGAGACCTGGATGCGCACCGGCTCGGCGATCATGGTCGCCGGCGGCGGCCACTTCAACGGGCCGATCCCCTCCACCACCCCGTCCGCAACATTCCGTCAGAGCGTGGACCTGCGCTGGTACGCGGGTTCGCTGGACGTGGCCGGACAGACCAATCCACCCACCTGGTCGGCCCTCAGCGCGGCACAGAAGGGGTCCGCTGCCTACCGCGCCGCAGGATTCTCCCGTGCCCGGCTGGTCACCCTGCAGGGACTGGGCCATCACGACTACGTGCTGCACAGCATCATGGCCCAGCACTTCAACGCGATCGGGGTCCAGCGCCTGCGCTGATCAGTCTGAACGCCGGACTCGGGTCTCAGCGCGCGAGCGGGAACCGTCGCGGGTCCAGCGCCTGAGCCGCCCATGCCGGGCACCAGTCCCCCACGGCACCGTCCACCAGCAGGTCGGTGGCCACGCGGGCCAGTGCCGAACAGGTCTGGAAGCCGTAGCCGGACTGACCGGCCAGCCAGAACAGCCCGGGCACCTCTGGGTCCCGTCCCACTACGGGCACGCCGTCCGGGGATTCGGTGCGCAGCCCGGTCCACGCGCGCTGAACGGGACCGATCTGCAGCGTGGTGTCCTGGCGGATCAGCTCGATCACCGCCTCCACCTCGGCCAAGATCGGCTGGGCGTCCTCCGCAGGCGAGGGGACCGCCTCAGACGGGGAGATCAGCAGGTGCTCCCCTTCAGGCCGGTAGTAGTACGCCTCATCGGCTCGGTCCAGCAGCGGATGCTCCGGCGCGAGTGGCTCCGCCAGGGTCACGACGGCGGCCGTTCGCCTCAGCGGGGTCAGCTCCAGGGGCGCTGCGCCCGCCAGGGAGGCCACGTGGTCCGCCCAGGCGCCGGCCGCGTTGACCACGACGCGTGCGTGGATCCGCTCAGTGCTGGTCTCCGTCTGCACGGTCACCTCGAACCCGTCCCCCGCAGGACGCGGCTCGATTCCGGTCACCCGCGCACCGGTCCGCAGCTGTGCGCCGGCGGACCGGGCCCGTTCGGCGTGCCAGTGGATCAGCCGCGGGGCGTCGCTGCGCACGGCGGTGGTGTCCAGTCCGGCGGCCTCGAACCGTTCGATCCGCAGCTCCGGCGCCAGCTCAGCCAGCTCATCCAGGCTGATCCGCCGCATGACCTCTGAGGCTCCTGCAGCGACCTGCTCCTCGGTCCCAGCCATCAGGAACCCACTGGGCCAGACCACGGGATGCGCCAGCTCTGCCTGGGTGCGATCCAGCTCCTCCAGTGTGAGCCGCGTCAGCTCGCGCACGGCATCGGGTCCGTAGGAGGGGATCAGCTGCTGGGCGGACCGCCCGGAGGTGTGGTGGGCCAGGATGGGTTCGGCCTCGAGCAGCAGCACGTCGGCCCGCTCATCGGCTGCCCGCTCACGCTCAGCCAGGTGCGCGGCCAGACTCACCCCGGCCACGCCTCCCCCGATGATCAGGTGCTCCACCCTGGTCGTGCTCACGCCCGGGCCTCGATCACTCCGCACCCTCCCGCGCCGTGATGAACGCCTGCACACAGGCCTCGATGTCCTCCTCGGTGTGCGCCGCGGAGAGCTGGACCCGGATCCGGGCCTGTCCCTTGGGCACCACCGGGTAGCTGAATGCGGTCACGTACACGCCTTGGTCCAGCATGCGGTCGGCCACCCGGGCGGCCTCCACGGCATCGCCGAACATGACCGGGATGATGGCGTGCTCGCCGTCCAGCAGCTCGAAGCCCTCCTCGGTCATCCGGCGGCGGAACAGGGCGGCGTTGGACTCCAGCTGCGCGCGCAGGTCCGCCGAGCCCTCCAGCAGGTCCAGAGCGGTCAGCGTGGCGGCCACGATCGAGGGGGCCAGCGAGTTGGAGAACAGGTACGGCCGAGCCCGCTGCCGCAGCATCGCCACGATCTCCGCCCGTCCGGACACATAACCGCCGGAGGCACCGCCCAAGGCCTTGCCGAAGGTGCCGGTGTAGATGTCCACCCGGTCCGTGACACTCGCATGCTCCGGCGTGCCCGCTCCGGTCTGCCCCATGAATCCCACCGCGTGGGAGTCGTCCACCATCACCAGGGCCCCGAACTCCTCGGCGAGATCGCAGATCTCCTGCAACGGCGCGAGGTAGCCGTCCATGGAGAACACGCCATCGGTGACGATGACCACCCGACGTGCCCCGCCGCCGTCGTGCAGGGCCGTGGTCTTCTCCAGCTGGGCCCGCAGGTCGGCCATGTCCCGGTTGGCATAGCGGAACCGGGCCGCCTTGGACAGCCGGATGCCGTCGATGATCGAGGCGTGGTTCAGGGCATCGGAGACGATGGCGTCCTCGGGGCCGAACAGGGACTCGAAGACACCCCCGTTGGCGTCGAAGCAGGAGGAGAACAGGATGGTGCCCTCGGTGCCCAGGAACTCGGAGAGTCGGCGCTCCAGCTCCAGGTGGGTGTCCTGGGTGCCGCAGATGAACCGCACGGAGGCCATGCCGAAGCCGCGCTCGTCCAGGGCACGCTTGGCGGACTCGATCAGCCGGGGGTCATCGGCCAGGCCGAGGTAGTTGTTGGCGCAGAAGTTCAGCACGTCCCGGCTCTCTCCGTCCACGGGTCCGGCCTGGATGCGGTTGGACTGCGGGGAGTCGACCCGGCGCTCGCGCTTGGTCAGGCCGTCGGTCTCGATCTGCGCCAGCTCGGCGACCAGCTGGTCCTTCACGGTGTACATCAGATGTTCCTCCAGTCCAGGACGACCTTGCCGGTGCTGCCGGACCGGGCCGTCTCGAATGCCCGCTCCCAGTCCGGGGCGGGGATGACGTCGGTGACCACTCCGGCCACGTGTTCGCGCAGGGTGGGGTTCGAGGAGAGCATGGCGCTCATGGCGTACCAGGTCTCGAACATCTCCCGGCCGTAGATCCCCTTGATGGTCAGCATGTGAGTGACCACCTTGGTCCAGTCCACCTCGATGGGCTGATCCGGCAGGCCCAGCAGGGCGATCTTGCCGCCGTGGTTCATGTTGTCGATCATCTCGCGCAGAGCGCTGGGCCGGCCGGACATCTCCAGCCCCACGTCGAAGCCCTCCAGCATGCCCAGCTGCCGCTGCGCCTCGGAGATCCGGGTGGTGGAGACGTCCACGGCCAGGTCGGCGCCGATCGCCCGGGCCAGTTCGAGCCGTTCGGGGGAGACATCGGTGATGGCGATCTTGCGCGCACCGGCATGACGGGCCACGGCAATGGCCATCAGCCCGATCGGCCCGGCACCGGTGATCAGCACGTCCTCGCCGACCAGTGGGAAGGACAGGGCGGTGTGCACGGCGTTGCCGAAGGGGTCGAAGATGGCGCCGAGCTCGGCGGTGATGCTCGGATCCTGGTGCACCCACACATTGGACTCGGGGATGACCACGTACTCGGCGAACGCCCCGTCCCGCTGCACGCCCACGGAACTGGTGTTGATGCACATCTGGCGGCGTCCGGCCCGGCAGTTCCGGCACATCCCGCACACCACATGGCCCTCGCCGGAGACCTTGTCCCCCACCTTCACGTGGGTGGCCAGGTAGCCGACCTCGACGACCTCCCCGTAGAACTCGTGCCCGGGGATCATGGGGGCCTGGATCATGGCCTGCGCCGCAGGGTCGTAGGCGAGGATGTGCAGGTCAGTGCCGCAGATCCCGGCGGTGTGCACCCGGATCTTGACGTCATGGGCACCGCATTCAGGCTCGGGCCGGTCGGTGAGCTCGAACCCGGCGTGGGGTCCGGACTTGTACAGGGCCTTCATGGGGCGGCGGTGCCTCTCCGCAGGGGCGCCGCCGGGGTGGTGCAGCGCCGGGATACAGGGAACGACGACGGCCAGGCAGGTGTGTGCCCGACCGTCGCCTTCACTGTAACCGCCTTCACACACGCGCTACGAGTCAAGGACCTCGAGCATGCGTCCTCCGGCGCGGCGCAGCTCCTCCGGACGGTGGGGGTCCAGGTAGATCAGGGCATAGTGCACAGCCCAGCCACGAGCACGGGTCCAGAGCGCCTGGTCGTCCTCATCCGTCAGCTCTCGAGCCTGCCCGTACGCCGCCCGGAACCGTTCCCGTCCAGCACTGGTGAAGTGGTCCCAGGACTGCCCCAGATCAGAGGCGGGGTCTCCGACGCAGAGGTCACCGAAGTCCACCAGCTGGGGGCTGCCTGGGCCCTCATCCTGAGGGGCCGCGGTCAGCACGGTGTTCCGCGGGTGGGGATCGCCGTGCAGCCACCGGGGCGGTCCTTCGTGCGGTCTCGCGTCCAACGCCTGCTGGATCAGGTCACCCAGGTGTCCCACCTGTCGTTCTCCCAGCTCGGCGGTCCGGTCCCGGAGTCGCTCCCGCACCCGGTCCAGGACGGTCTCGATCCCCTGGCCCCGCCCCACGGGACTCACCGGGGCTCCCGCAGCTCCGGGCACATGCAGGGCGGCCAGCGTCCTCGCGAACGGCTCGGCATAGGCGTCTCTGGTCTGCGTGAGCAGCTCCCCTGCGGATCGGCCGGCCGTCCACGGCACCACCGCCCAGCGGTACGGATAACCGGGGCCGTCCGGGCTCGTGGCCAGGGGCACCCCGGTCCACACGGCAGCCGGCACCCGCACACCGGTCTGCAGCCCCAGCACTGGAAGCCACTGGATCTCCTGCCCCAGCAGTCGCTCCCCCATCTCGTGTCGAGGCAGGCGCAGGGCCAGCTCATCACCGAGGCGGACCATGGTGTTGTCCCATCCCTGGACGATCTCTCCGACCTTCAGCTCCCCCAGGTCCGGATGCTGCTCCTGAAGCAGCCTCCGGACCAGCGTCGGGGTGATGACCGGTTCACTGCCCACTGCTGGGCCTCCGGGATCCGCCGACCAGGTTCTCGGCGGCGCGGATGACGCCCTCGATCGGCCCGGCCGACCACGGTGCACGGCGCACCCCGGTCCGCCACAGCAGCGCGACCATCACAGCTCCCAGCATCAGCGTGCCCAACACGAGCCAGGAGTCGTCGTATCCCCCGCTGACCTGCCACGGCCCCGGATGGCGCGCCACCCACCCCAGGAACGCCGTGTGGGCCACGTACAGGGTCAGCGTCATGGACCCGGGCACGGCCAGCAGCCGAGTCAGCCCGAGCGGCAGCAGCGGCACCACAGCGGCGCACCCGGCCACCACCGCCACCACGAGCGCAGTGTTGAACACCACCTCCGCCTGCTCACCGGTGTAAGGCACCAGGAAGCTGCCACGCTCCCACCGGATCCACACCATCACGACGACGGCCACAACGGTTCCCGCTGTGCAGACCACCAGGGCGCGGGGCCGGGAGGCCTTCCCACCGCGTCCGTGGGTGAGGCTGTCGAGGACCAGGCTGCCCACCAACGCCCAGAGCAGCAGGCTGGGCAGTCGGTAGTACGGCCCGGCGGCCAGATCCTGGATGCCACTCGCCAGCGCAGGATCAAGCCCCGACTGTGTCAGGGACAGCGCCAGTCGGCCGGCTCCCCAGGTCGACTGCAGCAGCGGGACAACTGCCATCAGGAGGGCGGCGAGGCCCGCTCGGACCATCCAGGGCAGTCCTGCCAGCAGCGCTGCAAGCAGCGTGACGACAGCCAGAAATCCCAGGATGTCCACCACGCCGGCACCGAACTGGACGTTGAGCAGTGTCAGTGCCACCAGCACGGCACCGCGCCACAGCGACCTCAGCAGTGCTGGGCCGAGACCGGTCCTCCCTGCCTCCAGCCGCGCGGAGACCCCGATGAGCGCGGCGAACAGTGCCGCGGTCAAGTGCTCGGTGAGGTTCAGGACCCCGGCCGGGCCACCGGACGGCGCCGTGTGGGCGACGAACATGGAGAACAGGGCCACGCCGCGAGCGGCATCGATCCACTCGATGCGCTCACGGCGCGGCCCTGTACGGGTGCTGCCCATGTCAGCGGGCGGCTGTTGCCGAGGTCACTCCTGGACGCCCAGCTGCTCCAGGACGATCTCGCGCACACGCGCGGCATCGGCCTGGCCTCGGGTGGCCTTCATGACCGGGCCGATCAGTGCGCCGACGGCCTGCAGCTTGCCGCCCTTGATCTTCTCCACCACACCGGGGTTCTGCTCGATCGCCTCCTGTACGGCGGTGGTGAGGGCGCCGTCGTCGGAGACCACGGCCAGACCCTTGGCCTCGACGATCTGACGAGGAGTGCCCTCCCCGGCGACGACGAACCCGAGCACCTGCTTGGCGATCTTGTCGTTGATGGTCTTCTCACCGATCAGCGTCTCGATCTCCACGACGTGCTCCGGAGTCACGCCCAGGTCGGCGATGTCCTTCTCCGCGACGTTGGCCAGGCGGGCGATCTCACCCATCCACCACTTGCGGGCGGCGGACGCGGTGGCGCCGGCCTCCACGGTCGCAGCGATCTCCTCGGTCACACCGGCGTTGACCACGTCGCGGAACTCCTCGTCGGAGTATCCCCACTCCGCCTTCAGGCGCTTGCGGCGCTCGGCGGGAGGCTCGGGCAGCTCGGCGCGCAGTCGCTCGATCCACTCGGGCGTGGTGTGGACCGGCACCAGGTCCGGCTCCGGGAAGTACCGGTAGTCGTCGGCATCGGACTTGGGACGACCCGAGGTGGTGGTGCGGGTGTCCTCGTGCCAGTGACGGGTCTCCTGGACGATGCTGCCGCCGGACTGCAGCACGGCGGCCTGACGCTGGATCTCGAAGGTGACCGCGTGGGCCACGGCCCGCGTGGAGTTCACGTTCTTGGTCTCGGTGCGGGTGCCGAAGGTGGTGGAGCCCTTGGGCATCAGCGAGACGTTGGCGTCGCAGCGGACGTTGCCGCGCTCCATCCGGGCGTCGGAGATGTCCAGGTTCTTCACGATGTCCCGGATGGCGGTCACGTAGGCACGGGCCAGCTCCGGGGCACGTTCACCGGCGCCGACGATCGGCTTGGTGACGATCTCCACCAGGGGCACACCGGCGCGGTTGTAGTCCACCAGGGAGTAGGCGGCGTCCTGGATGCGGCCGGAGGCACCGCCCACGTGGGTGAGCTTGCCGGCGTCCTCCTCCATGTGGGCGCGTTCGATCTCCACGCGGAACACGGTCCCGTCCTCCAGCTCCACGTCCAGCCAGCCGTCGAAGGCGATCGGCTCGTCGTACTGGGAGGTCTGGAAGTTCTTCGGGGTGTCCGGGTAGAAGTAGTTCTTCCGCGCGAACCGGCAGGTCTCGGCGATCTGGCAGTTCAGGGCCAGGCCGAGCTTGATGGAGTACTCCACGGCCTCGCCGTTGACCACCGGCAGGACGCCGGGCAGGCCCAGGCACACCGGGGAGACGTTGGTGTTCGGGACGTCTCCGAAGGCGTTGGGCGCCGGGGAGAACATCTTGGTCTGGGTGTTCAGCTCCACGTGCACCTCGAACCCCAGGACGGGGTCGAAGGCGGCCATGGCCTCGTCGAAGCTGAGCACTTCGTCGGTGACGGCTGCCATCAGCGATCTCCTCCTGCGGTCTGAGAGTGGTCGGTGGCGGCGAGGCGTTCGCTCTGCTGCCAGATCGGTCCGCCCCACTGCTGCTCGAGACGGGACTCCAGGGCTGCTGCGGCGCGGTACATCACGGCGTCCCCGCGAACGGGCGCCAGGAACTGCACGCCCACCGGCAGGCCCTCGGAGAGGCCACCGGGCACCGAGATGCCCGGGATGCCGGCCAGGTTCGCCGGGATGGTGGCCACATCATTGAGGTACATGGCGAGTGGATCGTCCAGCTTCTCGCCGAAGGCGAAGGCGGTGGTCGGCGAGGTGGGTGAGATCAGCACGTCCACCTGATCGAACGCGGCCTCCAGGTCACGCTGGATCAGGGTGCGGACCTTCTGCGCCGAACCGTAGTAGGCGTCGTAGTAGCCGGCGGAGAGGGCGTAGGTGCCCAGGATGATGCGGCGCTTGACCTCTTCACCGAAGCCAGCCGCACGCGTGGCGCCCATGACCTGCTCAATGGTGCCGCCGCCGTCGGGAACCACCCGGTTGCCGTAGCGCACGCCATCGAACTTGGCCAGGTTGGAGGAGACCTCCGAGGGCATGATCAGGTAGTAGGCGCCCAGGGCGTAGCCGAAGTGCGGGCAGGAGACCTCCTGGACCACCGCACCGGCATCCTCCAGGACCTTCACGGCCTCCTGGAAGCGCTCCAGCACGCCGGCCTGGTAGCCCTCGCCCTGCAGCTCCTTGACGATGCCGATCCGCAGGCCGGTGATGTCCTGCTGCTGGGCCGCGGTGAGCAGGCCCTCCAGCGGCTCGGGCAGAGAGGTGGAGTCGCGGGGGTCGTGTCCGCCGATCAGCTCCTGCAGGGCGGCGGAGTCCTGGACGGTGCGGGTCACGGGTCCCACCTGGTCCAGGGAGGAGGCCATGGCGATCACGCCGTAGCGGGAGACGCCGCCGTAAGTGGGCTTGGCGCCGACCGTCCCGGTGACGGCACCGGGCTGGCGGATGGAGCCGCCGGTGTCCGTGCCCAGGGCCAACGGGGCCATGAACGCCGCCACGGCAGCGGCTGAGCCGCCTCCGGAGCCACCGGGGATCCGTGCCGGGTCCCAGGGGTTCAGCGTGTTGCCGAAGGCGGAGTGCTCGGTGGAGGAGCCCATGGCGAACTCATCCAGGTTGGTCTTGCCCAGGATCGGCAGCCGGGCCGTGCGGATCTTCTCCACCACGGTGGCGTCGTAGGGGCTCATCCAGCCCTCGAGCATCTTCGAGCCCGCCGTGGTGGGCTGTCCGATGGTGACGATCAGGTCCTTGACGGCGATCGGTACACCGGCCAGCGGGTGCAGGGCATCGGCCTCGAGTCCGCCGGCGGCGCGGATGGCGTCCACCTCGGCGGCCACGGCCAGTGCCTCGTCCGTGTTGACGTGGAGGAAGGCATGGATGCCGCTCTCTCCCCCGTCTACCTCGGCGATCCGGTCCAGGTGCGCCTGGGTCAGCTCCACTGAGGTGATGGTGCCGACCCGCAGCAGATCGGCCATCTGCAGGGCGGAGAGCCGGATCAGCTGGTCAGGGGTGCAGTTCTGCTCAGTCATGTCTGCTCCGCTCACTCGCCGTCCAGGATGGCCGGGACCTTGAACTGTCCGTCCTCGGCATCGGGGGCCATGGCCAGGGCCTGCTCCTGGGTGAGCATCCCGTGGGGGGTGTCCTCGCGGAACACGTTGTTCAACGGGATGGGGTGCGAGGTGGCCGGCACGTCCTGCGAGGCGACCTCGCTGACGGAGGCGATGGCGTCGACGATGACATCGAGCTCACCGGCCATCCGGTCCAGCTCCTCACCGTCCATCTGGATGTGGGCGAGCCGCGCCAGGTGGGCGACGTCCTCACGGGTGATGGCAGACATAGATCTCCTGTGGTCTCCTGCTGCGGATGGTGTGGTTCGGTGACTCAGTCTAGTGCCGGTGGGTCACACCGGACGCCGGTAGACCGGGAAGCACTTGTCCGGTTGACCGGGGGTGAGGGTCATGATCTCGGAGAGGCACCAGTCGCGCTCCGGGGTGCGCACGAATCCCTCGGACTCGTAGAGCCGGTGGGCTCCCAGCATGGTCTCCATGGTGGTGAGCACGACGGCGGAGATCGCCTCGTGCGCCTCGGCGCGGGCGATCACGGTGCGCACCAGGGCGCGGGCCACTCCCTTGCGGTGGTGATCCGGGTGGACGGCGAGCATCCTGAACTCCAGCTCCCCGTCCTGGGCGAGCTCGGACATCTCCATGCCGGGCAGGCTCAGGACCACGGATCCGGCCACCACGGGGGTGCCGTCCGGTCCGGGGACCTCGGCGACCAGCACCCGGGCAGCGGCCGCACGCGTGGCCACATCGGCCAGGTTCTTCAGGTAGTGGTCGCCCTCCTGCAGGTGTCCGCCGTCGAGGTAGGCGCGGACGGTGAGCTCACCGATCGCCCCGAAGTCCGCTTCCACGGCGTCACGGACGGTGACGTGTCCATGCTGCAGGATCGACTCGGTGGGACGGGGACCGTGCAGGTCGATGGGTGTGCTGTTCATGCTCTCTCGGCGGGGGTGGCGGTGCGGATGGTCTCCACGGCGGCGGCGGTGTCGGTGGCGACCACGTGACCGGCGGAGGTGACGAGGGTGGGGACGGTCTCGTTGCCGTCGTTGTAGCCGCGCAGGCGTTCAGCGGCCTCCGGCTCATCCCAGATGTTCACCCAGTACGGGCTGTTGCGCAGTTCAGGTCCCAGGGCTCGGATCAGTGCGCCGCAGTAGGGGCAGCCGGGCCGCCAGTAGACGACGGCTCCGCCCTGGGCGAGATGGGCGTCCACCCCGGCGACGGGGCGGGATTGGATGGTGGCGTCCACGAAGTACCTCACGGTGAAGAAGATGAACAGTGCCGCGATCAGCCAGCTGACCCAGTCACCCTGCAGGATGGCCTGGGCGAGGAACAGCAGCGCCCCGGCCGCGAACGCCATGGGGAGCAGGGCTGGAACCTTCAGCAGCCGTCGCATCACCCCAGTCTGTCACGCGGTGGCCCCACACCCGCACGCCCCACCCCCTTGGATCACGTGCCCAGCAGTTCGTGCGACACGCCGTGCCGGAGCCGAGTTGGCGTGATCGTGATCAGGGGTTGGGAGGGGTGAGGGGCGGCAGCAGGGACAGGTCGATGTCCCCGGCCACGGACCAGTCGGGGTGCTCGTTTCCGTTGGGGTGGGCCGGACGGTGCACGGGCACCCCGGCCTCCTCGGCGATGAGCGCTCCCCCGGCCCAGTCGTACTCCATGGTCCCGATCTCCGCATAGGCGTCCAGGGTGCCGTCGGCCACCATGCACAGGTCCAGGGCCGCCGAGCCGATCCTGCGCACGTCCCCGAACGCCGGCATGATCTGGGCCAGCACCCTCTGCTGGAAGGCGCGGCGCTCGGCGTCATACCCGAAGCCGGTGCCCAGCAGCCGTCCGGAGCGGCCGAGCACGGGACCGGCGAGTCGCACCGGCTCCAGGGGCTCACCGTCCTCTCCCGTCACCCCCAGTGAGGGGTCCAGCGCGGTGAAGGCACCCTGACCGGCGCTGGCCCACCAGATCCGACCCAGCACGGGCGCGACGACGGCACTCGCCAGCCAGCGCCGCTCACCGGTGTCCTCGGCCGGGCCTTCCACGGCCACGGAGGTGCAGAACTGCGGGATGCCCCGGATGAAGTTCGTGGTCCCGTCCAGCGGGTCGATCGCCCACCGGTACCCGGAGGGGTGCTCGGGGGCGGTGTGCCCGTACTCCTCGCCGCTGATCTCATCGTGCGGACGGTAGCCGGTGATGACCTGGCGGACGGCGTCCTCGGCCCGGCGGTCATAGTCGGTGACCCAGTCGGAGCCGGAGGTCTTGGTCTCAGCACCCAGTTCGTCCCGGGTGGCCGGGACCAGGGTGACCGGACGCTGGGCCAGCACGGCGGCTCCGGCCTTCGCGGCGCTCTTGGCCACCACCAGCAGCCCACTGAGCGTGCTCATGAGGTCTCCTCCTGCACCTCAGGCGAGGCGCCGTCGTCGGGAAGGTCTTCGTCTGTGCGGCCGCTGACCGCCTCGGCCCCGCCGGCCAGCAGAGCCTGGAACCCGGCCTCGTCCAGCACCGGGACGCCCAGGGACTCGGCCTTGTCCAGCTTGGAGCCGGCGTTCTCCCCGGCCACCACGAAGTCCGTCTTCTTGGACACCGAGCCCGAGGCCTTGCCGCCGCGCAGGATGATGGCCTCCTTGGCGGAGTCGCGGCTGAAGCCCTCCAGCGAGCCCGTGACCACCACGGTCAGGCCCTCCAGGGTGCGGGGCATGTCCGGGTCCTGCTCGTCCTCCATCACCACACCGGCCGTGCGCCAGCGCTCCACGATCTGCCGGTGCCAGTCCTCGGCGAACCACTCGATGACGGCGTCGGCGATGATCGGGCCCACACCGTCCACATCCGCCAGGCGGGTGCGCGCGGCCTCGGTGTCCTCCTGGGTGACCAGCTGGACCAGGGCGTCCATGGATCCGAACGCGGTGGCCAGCGAGCGCGCGGCGGTGGGACCCACGTGCCGGATGGACAGGGCCACGAGCACGCGCCAGAGCGGCTGGGTCTTGGCCTTGTGCAGCTCCTGGAACAGGCGCCGGGTGTTGGCGGTGGGCTCGGAGGGCTTCTTGGCGGTGCCCTGGGTCCAGAAGTAGGGCTTGAGCTCCCACTGCCCCGAGGGGACGAGCTTCCCGGTCTCCGGGTCCTTGGTGCGCTTCTCCCGCCAGACCTGGACCGCGGCGAGACGGGCCTGCAGTTCGTTGAGGTCCTCAGGGGTGTGGGGAGCCTTGGGGTCCTTCTCCTCCGCATCGGCCAGGTCGAACACCTGAGCGTCAGAGGTGATCACGCCGGGGCCCTCCGGCTGGACGCGTCCGCCGTTCTCAGCAGGGTCCGGGCCGGGGCCGTTGGTCAGCCAGGTGGCCGCCTCCTCGCCCAGGGCCTCGACGTCGAAGGCACCGCGGGAGGCCAGGTGCTCCACGCGTCCGGTCAGCTGTGCGGGGCAGGACTGGGCGTTGGGGCAGCGCAGGTCCACGTCGCCCTCCTTGGCCGGGGCCAGCTCGGTGCCGCAGGAGGGGCAGTGGGTGGGCATGACGAACTCGCGCAGCTCGTCTGCCCCCAGCGGGCCGTCTCCGGTCACGGTCTTCTTGCCCTCGCGCAGGGGCAGCACCGGCCCCACGACCTCGGGGATCACGTCCCCGGCCTTGCGCAGGACCACGGTGTCCCCGATCAGCACGTTCTTGAGCTTGACCACGTCCTGGTTGTGCAGGGTGGCCATGGAGACGGTGGATCCGGCCACCACCACGGGCTCCATCACCGCGTAGGGCGTGACTCGGCCGGTGCGGCCCACGTTGACCTCGATGGAGAGCAGCCGGGTGTGCACCTCCTCCGGCGGGTACTTGTAGGCGGCGGCCCAGCGCGGGACGCGGGAGGTGTGGCCCAGAGCGCGCTGCAGGGCGAAGGAGTCGACCTTGACCACGATCCCGTCGATCTCGTGGACCAGACCGTGGCGCTGCTGTCCGTACTGCTCGATGTACTCCAGGATCCCGGGCTTCTTGGCGGTGCCCTCGAGCGCGGTGAGCAGGGAGGTGTACGGGCTCACGGGCAGTCCCCAGGAGGCGAGCAGCTCGTAGGTGGCGTGCTGGCTCTGGGCGTCCAGTCCGGTGTGGGCGCCGATGCCGTGCACGAACATCTTCAGCGGACGCTTGGCGGTCTCCGCGGGGTCCTTCTGGCGCAGGGACCCGGCGGCGGAGTTGCGGGGGTTGGCGAACGGGGCCAGCCCGGCCTCCACGCGCTGTTCGTTGAACGCCCGGAAGTCGGCGGTGGAGATGTAGACCTCGCCGCGCACCTCCATCTCCTCCGGCCAGCCCGAGCCGCTCAGCTGCTGCGGGATGTCCCCAATGGTCATCACGTTGTGCGTGACGTCCTCACCGGTGGTCCCGTCACCGCGAGTGGCCGCGCGGACCAGCCTGCCCTCGCGGTAGAGCAGGTTCACGGCCAGTCCGTCGATCTTGACCTCGGCCAGCCACTGCGGGGTGGTACCGGGCGCGATGTTCTCGATCGACGCGGCGGTGCGCTGGTACCAGGTGCGCAGCTCCTCCACCGAGAACACGTCCTCCAGGGAGTACATCCGGGCCAGGTGGGTCACGGGCGCGAAGGCCTCGGACACCTCACCGCCGACCTCCTGGGTGGGAGAGTCGTTGGCGACGATCTCCGGGTGCATCGCCTCCAGGTCCTCGAGCCGCCGGTACAGGGCGTCGTACTCGGCATCGGAGATCTCCGGGGCGTCGTTCTGGTAGTAGGCCGTGCGGTGACGGCGCACCTCATCCACGAGGTGCTCGTACTCCTCCCGCAGGGACCCGGTGGGGATCTCCTCGGCATCCGGCTGGAGGTCCGGGTCCACGGCAGGGTTGACGGCGGCCGGTGCGTTCTTCGAGTCAGCGCGAGTCTGGTCTGTGGTCACCCGGTCAGCCTAGTGCTGGGCCCGGACACGGGAGGAGTCGCCGGGGCCCTCCGGTGAGCAGAACCATCCGTTCCCCTCCGAGAGTCCACGCGCTTCCGTTCAGCACAAGAGGTGGACCGCCCACGCTCGGACAGGAGTCCTCCAGTGGAGCTCAACACCGTGGAGATCATCGTGCTGGCGATCTGGGCGGCAGGGATCGTCTGCGGGCTGATCGCCGTCCGTCGGTTCGACGCAGCCTGGCGCGGCCCTCTGGTGTTTGCCGCCGCTCACGGTCAACGTGGGGCTGAATATCCGGGGTTGCGAGGCCGATGAACCCCCGATTCTCGGCCACACGTTAGAGGGCGAGGGCGAGGGGAGGCCAAGGGCAGGGACAATGGCGGGGGCTGCCCGTCCGGTCCAGTCAGACCCAGCGCACCCCGGGCCCCTCAGTCCTCTTCGTCCACCTGCTGGTCCAGCAGGGGCAGGTCCTCCGGAGTGATCAGGTGTGAGGTCACGGCGTGCTCCACCAGGCGGGCCCGGCGATTGGTGGCCAGTTTGCCGCCGCCGCCGCGCAGCCCGGCCACACCCACACGGTCCAGCTTGTCGCAGACATTGTCCAGCTTCCGGTTGAACCGGGTGATCGGCCAGCCCAGACGTTTGGCGGCATCGGCCGAGGATGGAACTGTGGAGAACCCGGTGCCGCCACGGCGAAGGATCGGTTCGGCCAGGGCCACGATCACCGCCTTCTGGGACGGGGTGAACACCACGGGCCCGATGGTGGTCTCCCCCACCGCGTCACTGCCGCCGCCCTGCTGCAGAAAGGACGGGGTCTTCAGATGCACCGAGAACTCATACGTGGTGGGGCCGGCGGTGAAGACCACGTTCAGCTGACCGAACACCAGCGGGATCCGGGACCCGGGCGAGACCCAGGCCTGCATGCCGCCGGAGGAGTCGGCCACCGTCGCCGAGATCATCGATCCCACATTGGAGAGCCACCAGATCCCGCCGAGCTCCTGGATCTCCATGAACCGCCGGTGCAGGTACGGGTTGTCGTCGATCTCCAGATCGCCCTCACGCCCGATCGTGAAGGTGGACCCCGGTTCGACCTCGTACCACTCCCCGCAGAAGTCGATGGAGAGCTGGCCGGCAGCCTGCTCCGGTGTCGTCTGCTCTGTCATGGACGTTCCCCCGCCTCTCGTTCTGTCCTGTTCACCATCTAGTCCACGCAGCCCACGGCCGGCTCCGACTGCTTGCCGTTGGACCGCACCACCACCACCTCGACGCAGGTGCGGTCATCCTCCAGCACGGGCGTGGTGGCAGTGGGCTCCTCCACCCCGGTGATCCGTCCCTTGCCGGTGGCGGTGGTGGTGCGCCACAGGTAGGTGTCGCCCTCGCGCTGCTCCGGATTCTCCCAGGTGAACACGGCCTCGTCCCCGGAGACCTCAGCGGTGATCCCCGCGGCGGGCTGGACGGGCTTCTCCGGTTCGGGCAGCGGCAGGGCCGGAGTCTCACTGATCAGACCGCCCTCCGGCGAACGGTCCGGCCCAGACCCGCCCAGGGTGTTGGCCAGCCAGATCGCGGCCACCACCCCCAGCACGAGCACCACCACCGAGGCGATCACCCCCACCCGGTTCTCCGCGAACCAGGCCTGGGCGCCACCGCTCTTCTCGCGCACCTCGACCCGCTGGGCGGTGACGCCCGAGGTCTCCCAGGTGCCGTCGTCGGGAACTCGCTGCGCGGGACGCGACCGGGACCGCGAGCCGGCCAGGGCACCGCCGACCCGTCCACCCATGATGGTGGGGTCGTCATCCGGTCCGCCCGGAGGCTGCGGCGTCCAGGGCTGCGCAGGTCCGCGGGAGGGACGCATGACGGTGGCGTCGTCCGCGTCCGTGTCCAGCTCCGTGCCCGCCCCGGGAGGCGACGACGGCGGCAGCGGCGGGAAGCGATGGGAGCCTCCGGTGGCGCCCTGCTCGGGATCGATGGAGACGATCTGCCGGACCCGAGTGGCGTCCCCGCCCAGGTCCTCAGCCTCGTCCTCGGCCTCCAGGGCACCGGACTCGTCCATCACCTCGAAGGGAGTGACGGACAGGCCCAGCTCGGTCTGCACCCGCTGCAGGGCCAGGGCCAGGGCGTGCGCGGAGGGGAAGCGCGAGGTGGGCGTCTTGGCCATGGTGGTGGCCAGCACCTGTTCCAGGGAGGCCGGCACGTCCGCCCGGTTCAGCGGAGGCAGCGGGTCTTTCCCGATCCGGGCGATCAGCGCCTTCTGCGAGTTGTCCGCCCCCGGCCGCACGAACGGAGACCGCCCGGCCAGCAGCGTGTACAGGGTGGCGCCCAGGGACCACACGTCCATGGCCACCCCGTCCGGGGAGTCCGAGGTGAAGGCCTCCGGGGCGGACCACGGAATGGACATGCCGGCGTCCTCGTCCAAGGCGTCCGTGGTGCCGGAGATGCCGAAGTCGGTCAGGGCCGGACGGTTGTAGTCCGTGGTGAGCACGTTGGCCGGCTTGATGTCCCGGTGCACGATCCCGGCGCGGTGGGCCGACTCCACTGCGGAGGCCACCTGGATCCCGATCGCCAGGACCTCGTCCACGCCCAGCCGGGAGCGGCGGTAGCGCACATCCAGCGAGGGACGCGAGCAGTACTCCATGGCCAGGTAGGAGTGCCCGTCCTCGGTGATGTCGGCCTCGTAGATCGTCACGATGTACGGGTGCGAGGAGAGCTGGGCCATCAGGTTGGCCTCGGACTCGAAGGAGCGGCGGGCCCGTTCGGTCTTCAGCCCGGAGAGCAGCACCTTGATGGCCACCTTGCGGCGCGGACGGTCCTGCTCATACAGGTACACGTCCGAGAATCCGCCCGATCCCAGCAGGGAGACGTACTTGTACCCCGGGATGTGCGGCGGCGGTGCGGGAGGTCTCTTGGAGCTCATCGGCGGCTCACCACAGGCCTTCGAAGCGCGCGGACACGCCGTCGCCCAGGTCCGCGATGTCCCCGTCCAGCAGCATGATCTGCTCACCCTGGCCCAGGCGGCGCGGCGGGCGACCCTCCCGGATCAGCACGGTGCCGTTGGTGGCCTTGAGGTCCTTGAGCTGGACATGCCAGCCCTCCAGGACGACCTCGCAGTGGTTGCGGGAGATGTCCCCGTGGGGGCTGCGCACCTGGATCATCCGCGGCATGGTGCCCGGACCCACCCGGTGGGCCTGCGGCTGACGTCCGATCACCACGGGACGGTCCAGCTCGATCACCTCTCCGGTGGACATGCGCATCCGCCCCAGGGAGGGCCGGCGCACCTGCGCGGCCTCTCCGTCCAGGGTCTGTCCGCACACCGCGCATTCGGTGCTGGTGGGCGGGTTCGCGTGACCCTGCGCGCAGGAGCGCGCCAGGACCATGGGGCCGGTGGAGGGCGGCGCGGGTGCCGGGGCGGCCGGCGGTTCAGGGGCAGTCCCGACGCCGGCCAGGTCACCCAGGTCTGACTTCATCACGGTGTGCCCGTCATGGTCGGCCTCGTCCAGACCGTCCGAGCCCTGGGGACCCGGGGGCATGGCGGGTGACGCCGGTGGTGCGGACGGAGCGGGCGGGACGGATGCCGAGCCGGGGCTCATCACGGTGTCGGCGTCGTCCGGGTCTTCGGATGGAGCCGGGGCCGGTGCGGGGACACTGAGCACGGTGTCCTGATCGTCGGCGTCCTGATCATCAGCGTCCTCGCCCGGGGCTGCACCGTTCTCGCCACCGGCGCCGGTCTCGGAGGTGTCCCCGGAGCCGTCGTGGTCGGGGCGGACCGTCTGGTCGAGATCGGCGGGCATCTCCAGCAGTTCGGGGACCTGGGTGGCTGCATCGTCCGGGTCCTCAGTCTGACCTGGTGCCGGGTCGAGCTGGGTGGCCTGGCGGGCGGCGGCCAGCCACGGCACGGAGTCGATCAGCTCCTGCGGCCCGGGGACCGTGGTGCGCGAGGCCTCCTGCTGCGCCTGCTGCCCGGCGGGCGAGATCACCGTGTGCTCGTCGTCGGGGTCGTCCTGAGCCTCCGGAGCCGGGACCTCGCCTGGACCGTCTGGAGCGTCTAGGTCGTCGGTGTCGTCGCTGTCGTCGCGATCATCCTGGGCGGGCTCATCCTCGGGATCGACCGGCGCCACGGCGGTGTCCGCGTCCCGGAGAGTGGACGTCTCATCGGCCTGCTCGTCAGCGGACTCGCGGCTGTCAGCGGAGTCCTCGACGGGCTCCTCAGCGATCTCCGCCTCATCGCCAGCCTCCGGTGCCGGTGTGGTCTCCGGTTCAGCCGCTGGCTCGAGCTCCACCTCCACCGGTTCCGGCGCCGACTCCGGTTCCATGTCCGGCTCCGGTTCCAGAACCCGTTCTGAGTCCGGCTCGGCCTCCGCCTCGGACTCCGCCTCCTCTGCCGGCGCGGACTCGGTCTCGGATTCCGGGGCCGGCTCCGGATCGCGCTGCGGCGGGGCCGGCTCGGACACGGGCAGGGGGGCGGTGGCCGGAGCCCGCGTCCCCACTCCCCCGCTCACGCCGCCCGCCGCCTCAGCCGCGGGCTGTGCAGACGGTGCGTGGCCGTCGTCGGGAAGGTCTGCCTCCAGGGCGCTCAGACGCACCGCGCCCTGCAGCAGCGGGAGGGTCTCGGAGTGGAACTCGTCCTCGTCCACGGCGAACCGCAGTGCCGTGACGCCGCCGAGCATCCGCTCGTTCCAGGTGGCCACACCGGTGCCCCGCAGGGTCTGCTCGGTGTCGTCGGCCAGGGTCACCTGCAGGCTGACCGGACCGCGCAGGATCGAGTGGACCTCACCGCCGCGGAAGGCCACCAGTGCGAAGGAGGGCAGACCGGTCAGGTCCAGGCGCCCGGAGAGGATCGTGGCCAGCAGCCGGTCCACACCTGGCGTCTCTGCCATCAGGTCCCAGACGATCGCGGCCGTCTCCTCGCTGGCGTCCGCAGGAAGGGCCACCAGGCAGTCGCCCCGCACCATGCCCAGCCAGGGTCCGGCCGAGTAGCGGATCAGGGTGGAATCGCTCATGACGGGTCCTCCGTGGGCGTGCTGGTCGGTGCGACCTCATGGTCGCGGGGTCGAGTGGTGCCACGCTCCTCCCCATCGCGCGGGGAGGTGTCATTCCGCTCCGACTCGGCGGCAGAGTCCTCCACATCCACCACGACGACGGTGATGTTGTCCCGGCCGCCCCCGCGCAGGGCCAGTCCGATCAGCCCGTCCACCGCATCCTGGGCGGTGTGACGGGACTGCAGCTCCTGCCGGATCCGCTCGTCCTCCACCTCAGTGGTGAGTCCGTCCGAGCAGATCATCAGGCGGTCCCCGTCATGCACCGGGAGCATCCAGAAGTCCGCGTCCGGGGCCTCCCCGGTGCCCAGGGCACGCGTGATGACATGGCGCCGAGGGTGGTGCTGGGCCTCGGCCTGGGAGATGTACCCGCGGTCCACCATCTCCTGGACCTCAGAATGATCCACGCTGACCTGGCTGAACTCGTCCTCGGAGAGGCGGTAGACCCGCGAGTCCCCCACGTTGAAGACCATCCAGTACAGGCCCTGGTGCTCCCTGACGATCGCCACTCCGGCCAGGGTGGTCCCGGCACGGGCCCCGGAGGCCTCCCGGATCGCCTCATCGGCGCGCACCATCAGGTGCTGCAGGTCCTCGGCCGTGAGGTCGTCCTGGACCTCCTTCACACCAGCGGCCAGGGTCTCCACGCAGATGCGGCTGGCGACCTCACCGGCCTCGTGTCCGCCCATGCCGTCCGCCACGGCGAAGAGGTTCCCCGTCACCACCAGGGAGTCCTCGTTGAGCTGACGGCGCAGCCCACGGTGCGAGCCGAACCCGTAGTTCAGCCGGAAGGGACGCGGTGCCGCTGCTTCGCCTGTCATGCAGCAGCCACCGTGAAGTGGCGGTCACCGAAGTGCACCGTGGCCCCAGGGGCGGCCAGGACCGGCTGTCCCGGTTCGAGCCGCTGACGCTCGCCGCCCTTCGGGGTGAGAGCCGATCCGTTGGTGGAATTGCGGTCCGTGACCCAGACACCGGAGGAGTCCACGGTCAGGTGCAGATGGGTCTTGGACACCGAACGCCCCATGTCCGCGAAGGGGATCAGCTCATCGACGGTCTCCCCGGCTGCTCCGGCGGGGTTGCGTCCCACCAGCACGACCCCGGAGATCGTATGGACCTGTCCGTCGTCGAAGGTCAGCTTCATGGCGCGCGGCCGGGCGACCTCGCTGCGCAGCTGGGTGCTTCCCATCTCACGGTCCGGATCCGCGTCGGCGGGATCGGCCGCGCCGCCCACCATCACGACCTGCCCGTCCTGGAAGCCGGTGGAGCTCCCGGACCGGGCCGGAGCATCCTGGGACGGCTGCGGTGGGGCGGCGACCGGGTTCTGCGGAGCAGCCGGGGCCGGCGTGGATGCGGGGGCCGGCTGGGCCGCCGGGCGCCCGGGGACCGCCGTGATGGGTCCGTCGGCCACAGCGGCATTGAACTCGGGCCAGCGCGATCCGGCCGGCACCGCCTCCGTGCCGGTGTCCGGGTGGCCGGGCTGCCCCGGCTGGAGCATGCCGCCGGGAGCGAACGTGGATGGGCCGAACAGCCCGCCGGTGGTCAGCGGGTTCCGTCCGGCCTTCACGTCCACCACGAGCGTGTGTGCGACCTTGTCGTGCCAGCCCTGGCGCTGATGATGCGGGTCCCAGATGTTGGAGATCATCATCAGGATCGGTCCCACCACCGGGATCAGACCGCTCAGAGCGATGATCAGCCCGCGCAGGAAGATCGCGCCCCAACCGGCCGGCAGTCCGTCCTCCGAGGTGGTGCGGATGCCCATGATCAGGTTGCCGGGGGTCTTGCCGGCGGTGGCCTCCCAGCCCCACAGCCACACGGTGTAGGCCAGCGAGACCACGGAGGCGCCCAACAGGGCCATCCAGAAGGTGAAGAGGGCGTCGTCCTGGGCGCTGCCGGCGGTCTCCAGCACCTCCGGCAGGGTGATGCCGGTGGCCAGGCCCACGGCCAGCGCGGGTACGATCCGGTCGATCAGCCAGGCCGCCAGTCGTTTCCCGGCCGTGGCGTTGACCAGATTGAGCGTCTTCTGCACGGTGTCCTGTCCCGTCCTGTTCCTGGTGCTGCGATCGTCGAAAGTGGTGCGGCTGGGTCAGTCCCGGCCGGAGGTGTCCGGTCCAGTCGCCGTGTCCGTGGCCTGCTGGTCCACTGTACGGACCTCCGAGCCGCCTCCGCCACGCCGTGTGGCTCGGGCGGCACGTTCCAGGGCACGGCGCTGCTCGCGGGCCTCGGCTCGGCTCTGCCGTGCAGCGTCCCGCTCGCGCCGGCGCTGGGCCTGCTTGAGCCGGCGCCGGTGCTTGGCCTCCACCATGAGCGAGCGCGGCGAGTACTTGGCCCGGAGCCGTCTCCAGCCGGACACCGATCCGCGCATGTCCTGCAACTGGGACTCCACCATGGTCCAGTAGTCGGCGACCTGCGCCTCGGTCGGCTCGTCCGGACCGAACACGGCTGCGTCGGCCCGCCGGGCCAGCAGCGTGGTGCCGGCAGCCGCCGGGAAGGTGCTGCTCAGCGCCCCGGCGTGCTCCTTCCGGGTGCCGGAGCGCAGGGGCTCGGCGCCCAGATCGGTGGCGTAGCTCATCACCTCGGACCAACCGCCGGAGACCTGGTCGGACGGGGTCTGGGCCTGGCGGCGGCGCTTGCGGCGGCGCAGTTTGAGCCAGGCGATGATCAGCAGCGGGATCAACAGGATCAGCAGCGGGATCAGCGAGTAGATGATCGCCCGGATCAGTCCGCCCCAGATCTCCCAGAAGTCCCGTTCACGCTGTTCTGCATCCTGGGGCTCCGGCGCGGTGTCCGGGGGCAGGTCGGCCTGCTCCTGCGGCGGGGGCGGGGGCTGCAGCACCTGAGGCTTGGGTGTGGACTTGGGCTCCTGCTGGGGCGGCGTGGGCTCGTTGTCCTTGTCCGGGGTGGGGTCCAGCGGCACCCATCCGATGTTCCCGAAGTGGACCTCCACCCAGGCGTGCACGTCCTTGCCCTTGATCTGCACCGGGCCGCCGTCGGCCGGCAGGTTCTCGGGGTAGAAGCCCATCACCACGCGTGCGGGGATGTCCAGGGACCGGGCCATCAGGGCCATCGCCACGGCATACTGTTCGTCGTCGCCGATCATCTGTTCGGCATCGAGCAGCGCCGAGATCCGGCCCGCGTAGTGCCCGGAGAGCGAGGTGACCTCTCCCTCACGTCCATTGGAGAAGGCACCGGACTCGTGCAGCGTGGAAGCCAGTCCGCTGACCCGTTCCCAGGGCTGCTGGCGGTCGCCCACCAGTTCCTGAGCGCGTTCGGGGACGATCTGCGGGACGTTGAGCAGCTCGGGCATCACGATCCGCCCGAAGTCCTGCCCCTCGAGCTCACCGGGATCGATCTGCACGGGGAAGACCACATCGGCCACGTACGAGTCCCCCTCCTGCAGCGGGATCGTGGACAGCGCGGTCTCGTTCTCGTCGTTGTAGTACAGGCTGCGGGAGAGCTGGTCGGCTCGAGGACCGGAGGCCTCCAGGCCGCGCAGCCGCCCGCCGCCGGGCAGCCAGACGCCCTCGTAGCCTTCGATCGTCACCTCCAGGGTGCCGGCCTGCCGGTGCTCGGGCAGGTTCTCGTCGGTCCCGGTGAGCCGGGAGGCGTCTCCCACGGGCGAGAAGTTGCCTCCGACCATCGGATTCACGTTGTAGACCATGCCGTCGTAGGCGTCCAGAGCCGCCAGGCGCACTCGTTGGCCCTCACCCAGTCCGTCCACGGTGAACAGCACGGTCTCGTGCTCGTCCTTGACGTACTGACGGAACTTCATCAGCGGGCTGGCGTAGTCGAAGAGCTCGATCGGCGGCTCCACCACATCGCGCAGCACCCGCCGGTCCTCGGCCTGGGTGAGCAGAGGTGCGGCCGCCGCGGTCAGCAGGGTGGCCACGGCCAGCACCGCCGCTCCCATGCCCACGCGGCGCAGCAGCAGCCGGCGTGCCGACTCCGGGCTGGAGACGGTGGCGGTGTCCTCCTGGACGCGGGTGCCCCGGGTGCGCATCATGTGCCGCCGCCAGGCCAGCCAGGCCACGGTGGCCATGACCAGCACGGTGCCCCGCAGCAGCGGCATGGGGGCGTCCTTGGTGCCGAACATGATCCCGACCACGAACATCATGGTGATCGGCAGCACGGTCCAGTACGGCTGTTTCACCCGCCAGGCCAGCAGGCCGGCCACCAGGGCGGTCACCAGACCGGACAGATAGGGAGCCACCAGCATTCCGCCGTGCACCCCCACCGGGGCGGCCACGGTCAGGATGTCCTTCCAGGTGGTCACCGGCCCCAGGGCCAGCACCTGCAGGGCTGGCAGGGAGGGGAGGAATCCTGCTGCGGCCTCGAGAGGCGCAGCCAGGGCCGAGCCGAAGAGCAGGTACCCGACGACGGTCAGGCCGGCGGTGAGCCAGGCGTTCAGCCGCCAGTGAGCCGAGGCCACGGCGATGGCCAGTCCCAGCACGATCCCGCCGAGGCCGGCGACGAGGTACCGGATGTCGCCACCGAACGTGGCGTGGAAGCCCAGCAGGCCCAGGGTGAGCAGCACCAGCAGGACGGCGGCGTCCATGCCCACATGGGACCAGGGCTGGCGCAGTCCGCTCTCTCTGCGCGCCATCATGCTGCCGCCTTCCTCAGGGCCAGGCCCAGGTCCTGCAGGTCCCCGACCGAGACGACGGTCAGGTCCCCGATGTTCGCGCGGGAGGTCTCCACACCGTGGGCACACCGGATGACGAAGGCACGCACTCCGGGAGGCACGTGGTTGGTGGCCTTGCGCAGATCCGTGGCGGTGGGCTGGTCTCCGGTGATCAGGAAGAACACGGAGGCGTTGGGCACGTTGTCAGCGGTGGACCGGGCCACGTCGATGCTGGTCTCCCGCAGGACCTTGCCCTCCACCCGGGTCAGGTCATCGAGCATGTTTCGTCCCGTCTCGGTGTGCACCGGCCCGGCGTGGGTGCGGATGGAGAGGTTGCGTTGCTCCTTGAAGGCCTCCAGTCCGATCGAGGCGGCCACGGACACGGCGAGCTCGAAGTCGTGGTCGGTGGCGTACTCCGCGGTGTTGGTGGACAGGGCGATCGCCAGGTGGGCCCGGCGGGTCTCCTCGAACTGGCGGACCATGAGCTTGTTCGTGCGGGCCACGGTCTTCCAGTGGATGTGACGGCGGTCGTCCCCGGGAACGTAGTCCCGCAGGGCGTGGAAGGAGACGTCGGCACTGGAGAGGTCTTTGGTGGGCAGGCCCTCGAGATCGCGGATGAACCCGGCCGAGGAGCCCTGCAGGGCCACCGTGCGGGGGTGCACATAGAGGTCTTCAGGATCGGTCCACTCCAGCTGGCGGCGCAGCAGCCCGAGCGGATCCTGCCGCACCGAACGGACCGGCCCGACGACGATGACCGCGCGCCGGTGCGTCGGGATCGTGAACAGGTCCTCGTGCGTGGCCGCTGCACGCATGCGGGGCAGCTGGAACACCGCGGTGGCCCGGCCCACGGGCAGCTCCATGGCGGCTGGCATCAGGGTGCGGTCGGAGGAATTGGTGACTTCGATCCCGCCCACGGCGCGGTCTCCCACGGCCACGCGGGTCCGGGCCAAGTCCAGGCGCACCTGGTAGGCCGAACGGCCCAGGATGAACCCGATGCCCATCAGCAGCAGCAGCACGCCCATGAATCCGGCGATGCGTGCCTCGACCCATCCCAGGGCCAGCCCGGCGATCCAGGCGCAGACGGTGATGACGATGACCAGCCAGCCGAGCGGGCTGATGATGGACAGCGCCGGGCGCCCGGTGGCCCTCCACCAGCCCTGGGTCGATTCCCGTGCCGGTGCGGTGGCCACGCTCCCCCACTCGGAGAACTCTCGCCAGAGCTGTTTGGGGTGGGTGCGCACGCGGGCGGTCCGGCGCTCACCCGAACGCTGGCTGCGGTTGGTCGAGTCCGATGTGGGCCGCTGTGCCGGATCCGGGGTCGGACCGGGTCCAGGCGCGGCCGTGCCGGGTGCGGACTGTTCAGTGGACATGGATGCGCTGATCCTCAGGACTCAGTGGTTCCGGCGGAGGCCGGCGCCGCGGAACGCTGCTGCGGTGCAGGGACCTGGGCGAGGACTCGAGTGATCACCGCAGGCGCGGTGGCGCCGGCGAACTCGGCCTCCGGGTCCAGCACGAGTCGGTGGGTCCACACATGCGGGACCAGGTCCTTGACGTCGTCGGGAAGCGCATAGTTCCGCCCCTGGGAGGCGGCCCAGACCTTGGCGGCGCGCACCATGGCCATGGCACCGCGCACCGAGACGCCGAGGCGGGTCTCATCGGCCTCACGGGTCTTCTCCGCCAGTTCGGCGATGTAGTCCAGCACCGCTCCGTCCACGTGGACCGTGGTCCCCAGATCGATCATGTCCCGCACCGCCTGAGTGGTGATGATGGGGCTGAGCGCACCGGAGCGGTCCTTGGTGGCGGCACCGGAGAGCAGCTCGACCGTGGAGCTGCGGTCCGGGTAGCCGATGGAGGTCTTGATGAGGAAACGGTCCAGCTGGGCCTCGGGAAGCTTGTAGGTGCCGGCTTGCTCGATGGGGTTCTGGGTGGCGATGACCATGAACGGGCGCTCGTTCGTGTGGGTGACACCGTCCACGGTGACCCGGCCCTCCTCCATGACCTCCAGCAACGCGGACTGGGTCTTGGGTGAGGCGCGGTTGATCTCGTCGGCCAGGACGATGTTGGCGAAGATCGGGCCCTGGTGGAACTCGAACTCCTGGGTCTTCTGGTCGTAGATCGTCACACCGGTCACGTCCGAGGGCAGCAGGTCAGGGGTGAACTGGATACGCGAGTGGGTGCCCTTCACCGTGGCGGCCAGGGAGCGGGCCAGCATGGTCTTGCCGGTGCCCGGTGCATCCTCGAGCAGCACATGGCCGTCGGTGAGCATGGAGGTGAGCACCAGGGCGATCACGTTCTCCTTGCCCAGGATGGCCTGGCCGACATTGTCCGAGATCTTCTCGAAGGTGCCGGCAAACCATTCGGCCTGTTCGGTGGTCATGGTCATGGTCAGATGTCCCTCTGTCTCTGGTGGGTGGAGTGATGTGTGGTGGTGCCAGGTGCGCCGGTCACCAGGGGTTGCGGATCTCGTTGGACTTCACGCCGTTGATGACCACCCAAAGGCGGTCGACGTAGTCGCCTTCGATCATGCAGCCGGTGGAACCGGAGAACGAACCATTGGAGCCCACCCGGATGCTATTGGCGGTGGAGAAGCGGTGGTCCTGGTTCGGGTACTTCCAGGAGTTGTGGTACCAGCATTCGACCGTGTAGGTCCCCGGGTCCATGTTCTGCACGGTCGCGTTGATCACCGAGCAGCCCCGGTCACCTGAGCACTGGCCCGGACGATCGATCGGGGCACCCCGGGAGATCCGCACGCTCGGCGGAGTGGGCGGCGGCGGAGCCGGGTCGGAGGTCGCGCTGGCGGTCCAGGTCCGGGTCTGCCCGGCCGAATCCCGAGCGGTGACCGTGACGGTGCGCTGGGTGTCGTGGCCCACCGAGACGGACTGGGAGCCGTCATTCGGGGTGCTCGAGCCGTTGATGGAGACCGAGAGAGTCACCGGGCGGCCGTTAGCGTAGTCGGCGGTGTTGGCGTTCCAGGTGAAGTCGACCTTCTCCTTGCCGCCGGTGGCGGTGACATTGGCGGCATCCCGGATCGGCCCGTAGGCGCTGGTCTGGTTCGAGGCCGCTGAGGGGTCGCCGGCGCCGGCGGCGTTCATCGCCCGGACGCGCACGGTCACATTGGAGCCGTTGCTGCCCACGTTGATGGTCGAACCGGGTCCGCCGGGCAGCTTCTGCCAGGAGCCGCCGCTGACGGAGTACTGGTAACCGGTGATCGGCGATCCGTTGGCCGAACCTGCGGTGAAGTCCACGCTGAGCGTGTTGTTCTGCCCGGTGGCGGCCAGCTTCGGCGTGCCCGGGGCCTTGGGCCGGCCGTACGGCGTCACCGCGGTGGAGCGTGCCGAGGCCTCCGAGGAGCCGACGCGGTTGGTGGCGATCACGGCGAAGGAGTACGCCGAAGTCGTCTTCAGATCGGTGACCTGCTGGGAGGTCCCGCTGATGCCGCGGATCGTGCGCACCAGGGATCCGCTTTCGAAGACCTGGAGGTCATACCCGGTGATCGTGGCCCCGTTGGCATTCGGAGCCGACCAGCTGACGTTGGCCACGCCGCCGTTGACGGCGGACTCAGCGCGTGAGGCTGAGGGGGCCAGCGGCTGCAAGGGCTTGCCGGCCGGGGTGATCGACGAGGACCACCCGGAGAACTCCGACGGCCGGTCAGCATCGTTCACGGCCTGGACCCGGAACTGGTAGGCGGTGCCGTTGACCAGCCCGTCCCAGCTCACCGAGGTGCCGCCGGTCTGCCGCTGGGTGATCCCGTTCGGCGGGGCCGGGGAGATCTCCACCGTATAGGCGGTGATGGGTGAGCCGCGGTTCACCGGCGGGGTCCAGGTCAGGTCCACCTTCCGGTCTCCGTCGGTACCCCGCGGCGGCGCGGGCTGCTCCGGCTCCACGTCCGGACGGGCTGGCGCCGAGGCCGCAGAGGGCTCGGATTCGCCGACGTCGTTGGTGGCGGTGACGGTGAAGGTGTACTCGATGTTGTTGGTCAGCCCGCTGATGGTGCAGGTGGTGGCCGGGCACGCCTGGTTCACCCCGGAAGCCTTGACGGTGTAGCCGGTGATGGGTGATCCGTTGTTCGCCGGGGCATCCCAGGTCAGCACGACCTGACCGTCCGAGACGGACTCCACGCGAGGCACACCCGGGGCATCCGGGCGACCCTTCACGTTCAGGGTGACCATGCCGGTGACATCACGGGCCGGATCCATGGAGGCATCGCCCACTGTGTACTGCACGCGCATCTGACCGACATAGTCCTCACCCGGGGTGATGACCAGGCTGGACCCGGAGACCTCGGCCACGCCCTGTCCTTCGGCCATGTCCGCCGCGAGCAGCCGCAGCGGACCGACGTCCTCGAAGAAGTTGCGATCGTTGGCCAGCACATCGACCGTCACCGGCTCACCCTGGCGGGCCTCCGCCACGGTGTCCGGATTGGCGATCGTCAGCGGACGGTCCGAGGCGTTGACGGTGACCGTCACCTGGGCGTTGACCGGATCGGACTTGCCGTCGGTCACGGAGACCGGCAGGTTGCCGCGGCTGCCCTTGGGCGTGTCGGCATCGGCCTGAACGGTCAGGATCGAGCCCTCCAGCGAGGCGCTCACCCCCTCCAGCTCCTGCTCTCCGAGGGCGAAGTCGAGCAGCTCGTTGTCACCGGGATCGGGGTCGTTGGCGGCCTGGCGCAGATCCAGCCGGGCGGGATCGCCGCCGGCCGAGACCTCGAGGGTGTTGGACTGCAGGGTCGGGGGCTTGTTCTCCTCGGGACGCGGCAGCACGCGGATGGGCTGGGTCAGCACGGACTTGAGCCCCTCGGGGTCGTCCGGCCCGCTGCCGTCGGTGACCTCGAAGGTGACGGAGGCGGCACCGGCGTAGTCATCGGCGGAGGTGAACGTGAGCTCGGTGGCCGAACCGACCAGGGATCCCTGCGACTGCGGGGAGGAGGTGACCCGAGACTCATCGGTGATCCGGGGCGAGCGCCCGTCCCGGACCACGACCAGATCCGACAGCGCCATGGTCAGGGTCTCCCCCGCCATGATCTCCAGGGGCGTGTCCGAGGCCAGGGCCGGACGAGCCTCTCCCGCACCGGGAACCACCACGAAGCCGTAGGTTCTCAGATCGTCCACGTCGGTGAGCTGGTAGGTGATCACCTGCGGGTTGGAGGTCACCGGCACCACCAGCTGGCGATCATCGGTCAGCTCCACGCCGTCCGGTGCGTCCGGCAGGGAGACCTGCAGGTCCTCCACGGTGCCGTCCGGGTCCTCGTCGTTCTTGAGGATCTCCACGGTGACCTCATCACGGTCCACGGTCTCCTGGAAGGACACCCGGTCGTCGCGGGCGATCGGCGCGCGCAGCGGCGCCTCGGGGTCGGACTCCACGGTCAGTGTGGCCGTGTCCTGTCCACCTCGGCCATCGGTGATCTTGTAGGTGACCGAGACGAAGCCGGGCTCGGCGGGAGCGGTGAGCAGGATGCGGCCGTCCACCAGGGCGGCGTCGGAGCCTTCAGAGGCCTCCAGCCAGTCCACGAAGCTGAGCTCGTCGCCATCGGCGTCGGTGTCGTTGGAGAGCACGTCCACCGCCACGGGGCGGTCCGGGCGGACGCGGATGGAGTCGTTGACGGCCACCGGCGGGGTGTTGCGTGAGGAGACCGGTGCGATGCCCACCTGGATGGTGCCCACAGCACGGGCGCCCAGCCGGTCCTCGACCACATAGCTGAACGAGTCCGTCCCGGAGCTGCCCTCGGAGGCGGAGTACTCGATGGAGTCTGCGGTGACCTTGGCGGTGCCCTGCGTGGGCGGGGTCTCCAGCTGGACCAGGGAGACGGAGTCCCCGTCCGGGTCGATCCCGTTCAGCGGGATCGGGACCGCCACGGTGTTGCCGGCGAACACGCGGGCCTCCACGCGTTCGGGGGCCGGCGGGGAGTTGTTCTCCAGGTCCTCCGGCTGGATGTGGAACGTCACCCGGGCCGAGGCCTCCTGCCCGTCCGGACCGGAGACGGTGTACACCGCGGAGACGGTCTTGGCCTCCTGGCCGGCGCGGAAGCGGATGGTGTCGTCGGCCACGGAGATCAGGCCGTCCTCCGCGTCCACGGTCTCGGCCAGCTCCGGCTCCAGGGTCAGCTCGGCCCCATTGGGATGGACGTCGTTCTCCAGGACAGGAACCGTCACCATATCCCCGGCGCGGACCACGGCGGTGTCCGGGTTGGGACGGGGCGGCTCCAGCTTCTCGGGGGCGGGGATCGGAATCACCGTCACCTCGCCCACCGAGGTCGCCGACCCGTTGGTGACCGTGTAGGTGAAGGTCAGCGGCTCGCGCAGACCCTGCTGATCGGTGACCCGGATCAAGGCATTGCGTTCCACGGCCACGGTCACCGGGGACTCCTCCGGCAGGCTCACCTGTTGCACCACCAGCACGCCTCCAGCGGGATCGGAGTCGTTGCCCAGGACATTGACGAGCACGTCCTCGTTGGCCGGCAGCAGAGCGACGTCCCGCACGGCCACGGGGGCGCCGGTGTTCTTCTCCGGGTCCTTGACGTCCACCCGGATCAGCCCGGGAGCCGAGGCCGGGCCGTTGGTGGCCACGTACTTCAGGTAGTGGGTCTTCTCCTGGTCTCCCCGGAACGTGACCGTGCCGGTGTCGGCGTTCAGGGAGACGTCGGCGTCATTGGGCTGGTCCACGTGGGCCAGCCGCAGGGAGGTGCCGGTGGGGTCGAAGTCGTTGGTGAGCGGGGAGAACTGGGCCTCCTCTCCCACGTTGACCGTCACGTGGTCGGTGGCCGTCACCGGTGGAGCGGAGCCGCGCGGCAGCACCTCGACCATGACGCGCCCGGTGGTGGACTCGCGCCGGTCTGAGACGGAGACCTCCAGCTCCTTCATCCCCGTGGTCTTCCCGACGTCCTCGAAGGTGAGGACGCCGTCCGGGCGGACACGGACCACGTCGCCGTCCTCGGACGTGGCGCCGAGCAGCTGAAGGTCGTCCCCATCCGGGTCACGCCAGTCCGTGAGGATGTTCTGGGAGACCTCGGTGCCGGCCTGGACCCGCAGGGTGGTGACCCGTTCCTGCTTCGGCGGGGTGTTCTCGTCCTCGGGCACCACGCGCAGGTTGACCCGTGCGTCGTCGGTGCCGGTGCGTCCGTCATCGGCACGGTAGGTGAAGCTGGCCCGCCCCGTGGCGTCGTCGGGGACCACGATCTGGAAACCGGTGCCGTCATAGATGGGCTGGACGGTGCCCAGCTCAGGCTGGTCCCCGCGCAGCGTGGCGGTGAGCAGGTCGCCGTCCGGGTCCACGTCGTTGAACAGCACGGGCAGCGCGGTGGTGCGCCCGGCCCGCACGCCGAAGCTGTCATCCCGGGCGATCGGCTTCTGGTTCTCCTCCTGACGGTCAGGCAGCTCGATGGCGTCGGTGACCTCGTCGGACTCCTCTTCCTCCTGCTCGCCCTCGCCCTTGGGCGGTTCCAGATCGGCCCAGTTGTTCACGATCTTCATCGCGTCCTGCACCAGCCAGGTGTTGCCCTCGTTGATGTCGTTGAGCACCACCACGTCCCGGTTCACCCGGAACACCAGCTGGGCTTCGGCAGGCAGCTCGGGGATCTGCTCGGTGGTGTCCTGGGAGTCGTCGTCGCAGTCCCGCAGATAGGTCCCGGATCCGGTCCACGCCGAGTGCGTGCAGGAGCCCACGCGCACCGGCTGGACGGGGGTGCCGGTGCTCTCCACCGGAGCGTACTGCGGCTCGCCGCCGCCCAACGGCACCAGGGCGTTCTTGTTCGCCAGGGAGATCACGGCCAAGTCGGCATCCGGACCGGGGGCCTGCAGCCTGCCTTCAGCCGGGTCGACGACGGCCGAGGAGTTCCCCTCGGAGGTCACCACGGTGCCACTGGCCGGATCGAAGACCACCGCGGTGTCCCCCACAGCGGTGATCTGCGGTTCGGTCAGGCCCTGAAGCCCGTCCACCTCGGTGTCGGCGATCTGACGGAACCCGGCAGGATCATCACTCCCATCCTCACCGGATGCCGAGCCGTCCTGCTCAGGCGAGGAGCCGTCGTCGGGAGATCCGCCGTCTCCCACCTGCTCGGTGCCCTCCTGCTGACGCTCCTCATCGGTGAGGGGGCGGAAGCCGAGGATCCGGTTGCCGTCCAGATCGGCCACCCAGACGGAGTCGTCCCGGCCGACGGCAGAGATGACCCGGCCCTCGCCCTCGAAGATCGGCTCGGCGCCTTCGGCCGCCAGGCTGCCCAGAGCACTGGACTCGGCGGCGTAGACCCGTCCCTGTCCGGTGTCCGCCACAGCCACCACGTCCTGGCCGAAGGAGAAGCTGCCGTTGCTGGGGAGCATGTTCTCGTCCGTGAGCTCGAACGCGGCCGGGTCCACGGTGGTGAGGGCGGCCTGCTCGAGGTTGCGGAGGTAGACCTGGCTGCCGTGCTGGGCGAGGTCGTACTCCGTCATGGTGGTGGTGACGCCGCCGTCCAGGGTCCCCGACTGATAGTTCAGATGGGCGACCTTGTTCTCCTGGGCGTTGACCACCCAGACGCCGCCGTCATTGAGGTCCACATCGGCGGTCTGGAACCCGGGGTAGAGGACGGCACCGGTGACAGCGAGCGCCGAGACGCCGACGGCCGCCGTGGTCTTGACCGTGCCTGAGCGTGCTGAGAGGCGTGCTCCCACCGTGTCCCTCACTTCCCCTAGTTCCCCCTCCTGTCCACCACGCTCCCCGCCTCGGCGGCGGTGCACAGGTCAGGATGGCACTCCGGCTCAGAGACGCCGGAAGCTCCCGTCCAGTGTACCCAGTGGCCGGATGCATCCGGCGCGTTCGAGATGGGCAGTGGTCCCCTTGACGGGGCCGGTCACTGCCACCCGGCGTTGGCATAGACGACCTGACCGGTGTATGTGGGTCCGGGAACGCCGAAGGGAACGCCGTCGCCGAAGTCCAGCATGTCACTGGAGGCGGGCATGCGGTCCGGATTCCCCTCGCAGACCAGTGCGTAGACCATGCCCCGGTCATTGGTGGTGACGGCATCGGTGATGTAGTACATCCCGGAGCTGGGGAAGCAGTCGATGTAATAGGTGGTGTTCGGAGCGGCGTTCTCAATGGAGAGGAAGGCTGATTCCCGAACACCGTCGATCACATCCCACCGCGCGCGCGGACCTGCGGGCACTGTGGGGGTCGGTGTCGGGGTGGGTTCCGGCGCCGTGGTCGGCGGCGGCGGTGCCGGCGCCGTGGTGGGTGGAGGCGGTGCCGGGGCCGTGGTCGGCGGCGGGGTCGGGGCCGTGGTCGGCGGCGGGGTCGGCGTGGGTGCGGGCTCGCCTCGGGCCATGCCGGTTCCCGTGAACGTGAGGCAGGGAGTGTCCTGCGCACAGACCGTCACCGCCAGGGTGTGGGTCCCGCCGCTGGGTGAGTCGATGGTGGTGGAACCGGAGTTGGCCACCGTGCGGCCGTCAGCGGTGCCCTTCATCGAGGTGATCGGACGGCCATTGGCATAGTCCGTGGTGCGCGAGTTCCACCGGAACGTGACGGACCCGGTCCCCGTGGTGGAGGTGATGGAGGAGGCGTCCCGGATCGGCCCGTAGGCCGTTGCGGTGGTGACGGCGGCCGAGGGCTCCCCCGGGCCCACCGAGTTCATGGCCCGCACCTGCAGGCGGTAGGTCGCCCCGTTGGCGGGGACGGTGATCACCTGGCCGCTGGCGCCCAGAGACTGCCAGGCGCCCCCGTCCAGGGCGTACTGGTACCCGGTGATGCGGCTGCCGCTGCCGGTCACGGCCGTGTAGCTGACGGTCAGCTGGCGGTCGGTGCCGGTGGCCCGCGTGCTGACACCGGTGACCGCCTGGGGGCGGCCGTAGGGGGTGACCACGGCGGATCGAGGCGAGGAAGGTGATGCTCCGACCCGGTTGCTGGCTCGCACGGAGAACGAATAGCTGCCGTTCGGGTCGAGCCCGGTGAACCGCAACGAAGTGGTAGCACCGTCCACGGTCCGGGACTCGGCCACGGCACTGCCCTGATGGGCGGTCACCACATAGGACTCGATCGCCGCCCCGTGGGTCTCCGGCATGGACCAGTCCACCTGGACTGCCCCACCGTCCACCACGGAGGTGATGTGGGTGGCCGTGGGCGCAGCGGGTGCCGCGGGGGCTCCGGCCGGGGCGACGGCGGCCGAGAACGGCCCCCAGTCGGAGGGTTCGTCCGCATCATTGATCGCCTGGAGCCGGAACTGATAGCGGACCCCGTTCTGCAGGCCGTCCCAGCGCAGCCCGCCAGCCGGACCCACTGTACGCACGGTGCCGCCGCCCGGTGCGGCCGGGGAGATCTGCACGCGATAGCCGGTGATGGGGCTTCCCGGGTTCTCTGGAGCGGACCAGGTCAGGTTCACCACGCCGTCCCCCGGGTCAGTCGCGGGGGCGGCGGGGGCATGGGGGCGCACGTCTGGCGTGATCGGCGCCGAGGGCGCGGAGGGCTGGGACTCACCGATCTCATTGACCGCCGCTGCGGTGAAGCGGTGCTCCACCCCATTGCGCAGTCCGGTCACCGTGCAGCTGGTCGCCGGACACTCGATGGTGCGCCCGGACCCGATCTCGCGCAGGAGGTAGTGGGTGATGGGTGAGCCGTGGTCCGTGGGGGCAGACCAGCTCAGCACGGCGGTGCCGTCGTTGACGCCGTCGGCTTGGGGCACCCCGGGTATGCCGGGCACGCCGGCCACCACCACGGTGATGACCGCAGTGGAGGATCGCGCCGGGTCCCCGGAGGCGTCGCGGATCTCATAGGTGGCCCGCAGCCGACCGGAGAAGCCTGCTGCAGGGGTGATGGCCACCTGGTCCCCCTGGACCGTGGCAGTGCCCTGGCCGGCCACCACACCGGTGGTCATCAGGCGCAGGGGCTCGTCATCCCCGGCGGGATTGATGTCGTTGGCCAGCACGTCCACCAGGACCTGCTGTCCGGCACGGGCGTCCTCCACCAGGTCGTCCACCGCTTCAGGCGGGTCCACCTCGTCGCGGATCACCGTCACCTCCACCGTGACCGGGACCGGCTCGGCGGACCCGTCCGAGACGCTGAGGCCGATCTCCTCGGTGTGGCCGGCAGACGTGTCCGGCCCGGCGCTCACCAGCAGCAGCGCGCCGGACAGGTCCGCCTGGATCTGGTCCCCGGGTTCCTCGACCCGGAAGGACAGCTCGTCCCCGTCCGGGTCCTCGGCCAGGCGTGAGAGGTCCACGGGGGTCGGCTCGGCGCCGGCGGTCACCTCGACGGCCGTGGAGCGCACTCGAGGCGGCGAGTTCTGCTCGGGACGAGACAGCACGGTGATCGGCAGGGTCAGGGTGGAGGTCAGCCCCGTGGGGTCCTCGGCGCTGGAGCCGTCGGTGATCACCATGTTCACCGACGCCGAACCCCAGTAGTCCGCCGGTGCGGAGAAGGTCACTGCCGTGGCCGAGCCGATCTGGACCGAGGCGGTCGAGGGTGAGGCGATCACCGCGTCGTCCCGCAGCAGCCGCGGCTGGCGCCCTTCGCGGACTCCCACCAATGCTGTCAGGTCCAAGGCCAGCGATTCCCCGGCCATCACCTCGCGCGGTGTGCTGTCCAGCAGCCACGGCGGCGTGGACGAGGTTCCCGGAACGGTGATGAAGGCCGTGGCCGTTTCGCCGTCCGGATCCGTCACGCGGTACGGGATGATCTGCGGCGCATCGGTCAGCTGGATCTGGACCTGACCGGTGTCCGTGACGGAGGCGGTGGAGGCGACCCCTGAAACGGACGGGACGCTCACGGTCAGATCCTCCACAGAGCCGTCCGGGTCCTCATCATTGGCCAACACCGAGACGTCCACTGCCGTCTGACCGCGGGCCTGGTCCATGCTGATGTGGTCGTCGCGGGCGATGGGCGGCATCAGCGCAGCCTCGGGATCCACCCGCACGGACAGGGTCCCCGTGTCCGTGGCGCCCAGCGGATCGGCGATCGTGTAGCGGATGTTGAGATGGCCGGGCTGATCCGGCGCGGTGACAGCCAGGCGCCCGTCTCGCAGCTCGACCTGCACGGCGGGATCCTGGCTGGAGAATCCGCCCTCGACCAGGGCGACGGGATCCCCGTCCGGATCGGCGTCATTGCGGAGCACATCCACGGTGAACGTTCGCCCAGGTCGCACGGTGAGGGAGTCGTCCACTGCCGTGGGCGGGGTGTTGCTGGTGGGCGGCTGAGCTATGCCCACAGAGACCGTTCCCACGGACTGTGCACCCAGACGGTCCTCAGCCAGGTAGGTGAAGCTGTCCGTGCCGGTGGCCCCCTCCGAGGCGGTGGAGACCAGCTGGCCGGCATCGATCTGGACGGTGCCCTGGGCCGGCGTTCCCTCCAGGCCCGTCAGGGACACCCAGTCCCCGTCCGGATCAGTGCCTTGCAGTCGCACCGGGATCCTGACCGTCTGCCCGGCCAGCACCCGAGAGGTCACCTCCGGCAGCACGGGCGGGGAGTTGGTCTCCCGGTCCATGGGGACCACGGTGAACTGCACGCGTGCTGAGGCCTGCTGGCCATCCGGCCCGGTCACCGTGTAGGCCACCGACGTCCGTCCGGGTCGCTCCGAGGCCAGGAAAGCCACGCGACCGTCAGACACGGTGGCGAATCCATGCTCCTCAGGCACGGTCTCGGCCAGCTCCGGCTCCAGGGCCAGCTCAGCCCCCTGGGGGTGGAGGTCGTTGGCGAGCACGTCCACGCTGACCATGTCCCCCACTCGCACCACGGCGGTGTCCGCCACGGCGATCGGGGGCTGGAGGGTCTCGGGCTCTGGCAACGGGATGACGGTGATCTCGCCCCGCGTGGTGCCCTGGGCGTTGGCCACGCTGTAGTGGAGCGTCAGCGGAGCGCTGCGGGCGCCCGTGTCCACCACTCGCACGACGGAGTACCCCTCGACGGAGGCCTTGACGAGTGGCCGTGAACCGTCAGCGGTGGCGGGGACCTGGACGCCCTGGACCACCAGCACGCCTCCCCCCGGATCGGTGTCGTTGGCAGTGACGTCCACCAGGGTCTGTCCACCAGCCGGCAGCAGCGCGATGTCCCGCACGGCGATCGGCAGTCCCTCGCTGCCGTCCTGGCCCATGACATCCACTCGGATCAGTCCGGGTGTGGAGTCAGCCTCGTTGGCCGCCACATAGTCCAGGTAGTACGTCCCCGGCGTGCGTGAGGCGAAACTGACGGTCCCGGCCTCGGTGTTGAACTGGCTCTGGGTGTTCGGCGCCGTGCCCACGTAGGCCAGACGCAGGGTTCCGCCGAGCGGGTCTTCATCGTTGGCCAGGGGGCGGATGACGGTCTCCTGGCCGGCCACGGCCACCACGTGGTCGGCCACGGTCACCGGTGGTGTGGCCAGGCCGTCGATCACCTTCACCTGCACGGTGCCCTGGGCTGTCTCTCGCCCGTCGGTGACGGTGATCGCGACCGTTCGCGTGCCCGTGACCCCCTGTCCGTCCTGGAAGGTCAGCTGGCCGTCCGGTCGGATCCGGACGCTGTCCGGGTCCTCGGCCACGGCATCGACGAGCCGGACGTCGTCTCCGTCCGGATCCAGCCAGTCCGTGACGACCTGGCCGGTGACGGACTGTCCCGCCCGGACGGTCAGGGTGGGCACCCGGAGCTGTTCGGGCGCTCGGTTGATCTCGTCCGGCACCACTCGCACCGTGACGGCGGCGTTGTCCTTGCCGCCCCGACCGTCATCGGCGGTGTACTCGAAGCTCGAGTCGCCGGTGGCGTCATCGGGGACCACCAGCTGGAACGCCACTCCGTCGTGGGTGCGTTGGACCTCGCCGACGCTGGGCTGGGGCCCGGTCACGGACACCGTGAGCACATCCCCATCCGGATCGGAGTCGTTCAGCAGCGTCTGGAGCGGGACGGTGCGGCCGGCGCGCACACCGAACTCGTCGTCCACGGCGACGGGGTCCCTGTTCTCCTCCCGCCGCTCGGGCGGAGCGGTGTCGCGGGTGATCTCCTCGGATTCCTCCGCGTCCCGCTCATCCTCAGACGACGGCGGTTCCAGATCCTCCCAGTTGGTCACCATGCGCATGTCCTGGGTGACGATCCACGAGGTGCCCTCCTGGACGTCGTTCAGGACCACAGCCGTGCGATTGGTGCGGAAGACCAGCTCGGCGTCAGCGGAGAGTCGGGGCACGGCTTGGAGGACGTCGTCCGTCTCATCCGGGCAGTCGCGCAGGTACGTGCCTGTGGCGGCTGACGCCGCATGGACGCACTCGCCCACCACCACGGGCTCGGCAGCGGAGGTCCGCGAGCCGGACTGGGACTGGGCCTGGGCGGGATCGGTCAGGTCGGTGGCCTGGATCTGACCGCGATCCAGCGAGACTGTCAGGTGAGTGCGCGGTCCTGTCAGGGCCACCTCCGGCCTCTCGGGGCCCGGAGCCTGGAGACGGGCTCCGCGCAGGGACTGGTCCTCCACAGATCCCCCGGGCCAGACCAGGGTGCCCCGTGAGGGGTCGAGAACGACGGCGGTCCCGCCCACCGCGGTCAGCTGCGGCTCGTCGAGGTCCGCGACTCCAGCGAGGGGCTCCGGCTCGGAGGCGACCAGGTCAGCGGCGGGCGAGTCTTCTCCGCCCGACGGGGCGAAGCGGTGCAGGGTCTGCTGCTCCACGTCCACGGCCAGCACCACTCCGTCCACCGTGGTGGTGGCCAGCACGGGACCGTCGACATTCAGCAGCGGCTCGACGCCGTCCACCTCCGGCACCGGATCCGCCCGCATCCCGAAGACCTCACCGGTCTGGGGGTTCGTGGCCGAGAGGGTTCCCCCGCCCAGCCGGAAGCCGTGGGTGGCCGGCAGGATGGCCTGTTCGGCCAACACCATGCCCGCCGGGTCCACGCGGGCCAGTACGCCGGAGGCCGGCTCGAGCAGCAGGACCTGTTCCTGGTCCTGGTGAAGTTCGTAGTCGGTGAACGGGGAGGCCAGTCCTCCGTCCAAGGTGCCGGACTGCACGTTGAGGTGGCCCACGGAGTCGTCCTGGGCAGAGGTCACCCACACACCGCCGTCATGCAGGTCCACCGTGGTGCTCTCGAATCCGGGGTACAGCACCGCCCCGGTCACCACCAGGCCGCTGACCGCAGTGAAGGTCGCGCTGGTACGCCAGGGACGTCGTCGGGATGCGCCCGGTCGCTGACCGGATGCCGCCTGTGTCCGTGGTGCCCTGCTCACGTTGCCGTACTCCCCTGCACTGGTCGCGCCCCTACGCGGTTGACCGCAGTGTAGCCGCGCCAGGTGACGTCACCGTGACGTGTGACACCGTGATGGCGGCTCAGTCCAGGACTAGGCCCTCCCCGCTGCCGCTCATCAGGATGGAGGGCCGGATCTCGCCGAAGCCACGGACCAGCCGTGGGGGCTGCGGGATGAGGATGAACCGCTCGTCATCGCCCAGGGCGGCGGCCGTCAGGGCGTCCACCAGGACGGTGCCGGGATCGGCCAGCGAGGTCAGGCGGGAGGCCAGGTTCACGGTGGGGCCGTAGATGTCCCCGAGCCGGGAGAGCACCCGGCCCCACACCAGGGAGACGCGGGCCGAGGGCAGCACCGGATCCTCGGACATGGCCCGGGCCAGGGCCAGGGAGATCTGGGCACCGGCCTCCGGGGTCTCGGCGTTGAAGAGCACCTCGTCGCCGATGGTCTTGACCAGGCGTCCGCCGCCGATCGAGATGATCTCGGCGCACTTGTTCTCGAAGCGCTGGACCATCTGGGCCAGGGTGCGCTCGTTCATCTGACGGGACAGGGAGGTGTAGGAGACCATGTCCGCGAAGCCGACGGCGCGGGCCAGGGGCAGCGGTGCGTCATCCTCGGTGCCGTCGCGCAGGTGGTCTGAGGCGGCCAGGCCGGCCTCCACCCGCACGGCCAGGCGCTGCAGTGCGGAGTTGAGCTGACGGCGGTAGGAGTAGGCCATGACCTGTTCGAGGGGCTCGACGATGCTGTTGAGCATCTGCACCACCTCGCGCCGGGCCTGGGGGTCGGTCATGCCCTGGCTGCTGATCTTGTCCTCCACCAGGGCCTCGATCTGCCAGACCACCATGCGGTCGGTCATCTGCCCGATCGAGCGGGTCAGGGAGATCGCGGTCTCCTCGTTGAGCACCCCCTGGCGGACGAGGTCGATCATGGTGTCCATGGCGGCCACGTCCTGGTCGTTGAACACCTTCTCCCCCTCCGGCACGTTGGGGAAGCCCAGGGCACGCCAGAGCTTGCGGGCGGAGACCATGGAGACGCCGAGCTCGGCGGCCATCTCACGCCGGTCCAGGGAACGCGGTCCGCCCAGCAGCTCCTCGTCCAGCACGCGGATGGCCTGGGTCCAGGTGGCCCGTTCGGCGCCGGTCAAGGGGACGGGGTCGGTGGAGTCCGTGGTGTCGGCGGGATCGACCAGGGCGCCCAGGGACTCGTCGGCACCGGCCGGGCCGGCACTGACGGCGGGGATGGTGCCGGTGGCGATGTCCCCTACGGGCAGGTCGACGGGAAGGTCCAGGGGCAGCGTGCGCGGTCCGGTGTGGAACCCATCCGGTCCGGGCTCGATCTCGGCCTCGGGCCAGTGCTCGGGATCGTGGTGCTCATCTCGAGGGGTTCCGCCGGTCATCGGGCGCTGGTCCATGTGGCCTCCTGTCGGTACGGTCCGGCGGCTCGGGCGGCCTCAGCAGTGCCGTGCGGCGGTGCTCCGTAGGGCTGGGCCTGCTGCGCGATCTGCCGGCGCAGGGTCCCCAGTTCGGCGAGGATCAGGGCGCGGAAGCGTTCGGCCTCGGGCATCTCCGTGAGCACCCATCGAGTCCCGGTGGCGTGGTCCAGGAGCAGGTCCCCGGATCCGGCCCGGCGCTGCCCGCGGCGCTGCCGCACGCTCACATCCGCCAGGGAGAGCAGGTGCACGGTGCGCTCACGGGACCGTCCCCATCCGGCCCGCTGGATCACCCGGTGGGTGGTCAGCAGGGTCTTTCGCGTCAGCCACCGCACGAGTGGACGGACGGTGCCCAGCAGCAGGGCCAGGCCGGCCAGCGCCCACACCAGGGTCACCAGCCAGGGCCGGGCCTCGATCAGCGCCGGCTGTTCATGCGGACGGGCCAGCAGCCCCTGCAGGTACCCGGTGGCGGCGGCGACCAGCAGCATCCGGACCATGGGCAGGGTCAGGGCACGCGGATGGGATCGAGTGCGCACCCGCACCTGCTCCCCCGGGGCCAGCTTGACCGCCACGTCTCCTCCTGAGTGCTCCTGCCGCGTCCACCTGCCGTGTCATGCCAGGTCACCGGCCGCTTCAGCGCGGCCGCAGATGCACGACGTCGGCCGCCGAGATCTCCACTCGCCTCACCTCAGCGGGGCGCGAGGGTGCAGAGTCAGCGGACTCCTCCATCATTCCATGCTCGGGCTGTGCGTGACCTGCGCGCTCGCTGGTCGGTGCGTGACCGTCGTCGGGATGCGCTGTGTCCTGCCCCGTCTCCAGCAGCAGGGTGCCGCCCGCCCCCAGCCCGACGGCACGGCCGGTGAGGGTGGATCCGTCTGGCTGCTCGGCTCGGACCTGTTGGCCGAGAGTGGCGAGTCGGTCGGCGATGTGGCGGACGGCGGGGTGGGATCCGTCCACGGGCTCGGGCTCGTGGGCGAGGCCGTCCTGCAGCGTGTCCACAGCGGCCACCACGGCGTCGCGCAGACGCTGGGCCAGGGTGGGGCGGTCCAGGGTGGCGGCATCGGCCCACCAGTGGGTCAGATCGGCGGCGGTGGGCACGGGCGGTCCGGCGGGGCCGAAGTCCAGGTTCAGGCCGATGCCCAGCACGAGGCCGGAGCGGTCCGGCAGGACGGTGGCCAGGATGCCGCTGACCTTGCGGCCGCCCTCCACCAGGACGTCATTGGGCCACTTGATCTGCGCCGGGACGCCCTGTTCGCGCAGCAGATCGGTGAGGGTGGCCGCCGCGGCAAGGGTGATCCAGCTCCAGTGCGCCGGTGCGACTGTGGGACGCAGGAGCACCGAGAGGGCGAGCGCGCTGCCGGCGGGAGCCATCCACGTCCGGCCGAGCCGACCGCGACCAGAGCGCTGGTCCGCTGTGGCCGCTGCTGCCCCGTGGGGCCACGTCTGGGGGTCCTGGGCAGCGCCGTCCAGCACCACCTGCTGCGTGGAGTCGGTGTGCTCGAGCCAGGTCAGATTGGAGTCCGGAGTCGTGTTGCTCTGCGCGTCGGTCATGTCCTCAGGTATACCCCTCGCCGCGGACCCCCAGAGGCCTGGGGGATCTCGACGGGCAGTCTGGCTGCGCCGCGCTGTGATTCCGGCGAGGACCGCAGCTCCGTCCCCGAAGGTCAGGCGTGGCGGTGGATGCACTCGGAGGCTCGGATCAACAGGGCCTGCAACGGAAGCCGGCCGAGGGAGATCAGCTGGAACTTCCAGGGGCGGTGGCGCCAGCGGCGGGCCATCACCAGATTGCCCGGGAAGACCGCCAGGAACAGCAGGGTGGCCACGCGCCCGCCGAGACGCCGAGTGGCCGGCACGGCCAGGAGTGCAGCCGTGCCCAGCTCGGCCACCCCGGAGGCGTAGGTGTAGGTGCGCGGTGAGCCCGGCAGCTTCCGCGGGATCAGCCCGTCGAAGGGGCGGGGCTTGGCGAAATGGAGTACTCCCATGCCGGTGAGAAAGGTGGACATGACGCGGGCCGAGGCGTGGGCGCGGCGCTGCTGTGAAGTCTGCATCACCTGATCCTGCCCTACCCCTGAGAATCCACCGAAGTTTGTGCGGTTCCTACAAGCGCGGCCCCCGCCAGCCTCAGTAGAGTGATCTTCTGCGCGCGGAACTGTGCGCTGACGATTGCGCGCCCTTGTGCGAACCATCCAAACGCATCGCCTGACCGGGCGGCGGATCGGAGGAGCCATGACCCCCTCACCCCAGGACCTGACCGGAGAACCCGGCCGGCCGTCGTCGGGAAGCTCTGCCTCCTCCGCGCCCACCGGCCCGGACCTGACCACCACTGCCGGCAAGCTCGAAGACCTGCGCGGCCGGCTGGCCGAGGCGGCGCTGCCCTCCGGCCAGGCTGCCGTGGACCGCCAGCACGACCGCGGCAAGCACACCGCCCGCGAGCGGATCGAGATGCTGGTGGACGAGGACTCCTTCGTGGAGTTCGACGCGCTGGCCGTGCACCGCACCTCGGCGTTCGGGATGGACAAGAAGCGGCCGCTGGGCGACGGCGTGGTCTCCGGCTACGGCACCGTGGACGGTCGTCTGGTGGCTGTCTATTCGCAGGACTTCACCGTCTACGGCGGCTCGCTGAGCAAGGTCAACGGCGAGAAGATCGTCAAGGTCCAGGAGTTCGCCGCGCGCAACGGCTGCCCGGTGATCGGGATCAACGACGGCGGCGGCGCGCGCATCCAGGAGGGTGTGTCCTCGCTGGCCATGTTCGCCGACATCTTCCGGAACAACGTGATGGCCTCCGGCGTGGTCCCGCAGATCTCCCTGATCATGGGTCCCTGCGCCGGCGGCGCCGCTTACTCCCCCGCGCTGACGGACTTCATCGTCATGGTGGACCAGACCTCCCACATGTTCATCACCGGCCCGGACGTGATCAAGACCGTCACCGGCGAGGACGTGGACATGGAGACCCTGGGCGGAGCGCGGCAGCACAACGCCTCCACCGGCACCGCCTCCTACCTCGCCGCCAATGAAGAGGACGCGATCGAGTACGTGCGGGAGCTGCTGGAGTTCCTGCCGGCCAACAACCTCGCCGAGGCCCCGATCGAGCCGTTCGTGGAGGAGCTGGAGGTGCTGGACGAGGACCTCGAACTGGACACCCTGATCCCGGACTCGGCGAACCAGCCCTATGACATGCTCACCGTGATCGAGCGCCTGGTGGACGAGGGCCATTTCCTGCAGACCCAGGAGCTCTACGCCCCCAACGTGATCACCGGGCTGGGCCGGATCGAGGGCCGGACCGTGGGCGTGGTGGCCAACCAGCCGCTGCAGTTCGCCGGGACCCTGGACATCGCCGCCTCGGAGAAGGCCGCCCGGTTCGTGCGGTTCTGCGACGCCTTCAACATCCCGATCATCACCCTGGTGGACGTGCCCGGCTTCCTGCCCGGCACCGATCAGGAGTTCTCCGGCATCATCCGCCGCGGGGCCAAGCTGATCTACGCCTACGCCGAGGCCACCGTGCCCAAGCTGACCGTGATCACCCGCAAGGCCTACGGCGGCGCGTACATCGTGATGGGCTCCAAGAAGCTCGGTGCCGACCTGAACCTGGCCTGGCCCACCGCGCAGATCGGCGTGATGGGTGCCCAGGGCGCGGTGAACATCCTGTACCGCCGCGACCTTAAAGCCACCGAGGAGGCCGGCGGCGACGTGGATGCCCGCCGCGCCGAGATCGTCCAGGACTACGAGGCCGAGCTGCTCAACCCCTACCAGGCGGCCGAACTGGGGTACGTGGATGCGGTCATCCCCCCGTCGGAGACCCGCGTCCAGCTGGTCCGCGCCCTGCGGGCCACCTTCCACAAGCGCGAGGCCCGCCCCGCCAAGAAGCACGGGAACATGCCGCTGTGACGGCTGCCCAGCACCGACCCGAAGGAACCGAGACCATGACCGCAGTCACCGAGACCACCGCTGCCGAGGCATGCGAACTGATGATCCGAGGGAACCTGACCCCGGAGGAGACCGCCGCGCTGACCGCGATCGTGCAGGCCGCCGTCGTGGAGGCCCAGCAGGCGGGCGGTGAGGACACCTCCGCCGTGGACCGCACCCTCGACCGCCGCCGTCGCCTGGGCCTGTGGGACCGCCCGGGCTCGGGTTCGTGGAAGAACTCCGCCGGCTGGAACTGAGCTCCTGACCCGGGCGGGTGACCGCTGGGCGTGCTGCTGACCCAGGGTTTCTGAGCTGCACTGATCGGCGCTACGTGGGTCTCGGTTGCACGGATTGCCGAGAGGCCAAGCCGTGATGCACAGTTCGACGGTTTCGACCCCGGAACTGGTCAAGTGGTGCAACAGCCCCTCGGATTCCGTCACACGGTGCAGCAGGGATCAGCGTCCTCCCAGCACCCTCCGCGCCGGACTCCCGTCCTGCACAGGAGTCCGGCGCTCTCGGCTGATCAACAGGATGCCCGCCCGCCCATGCGACCTCACGCCCCGCAGGGTCTGCTGGGGGCATGGCACCACGTTCGTCCCCACTGCTGTCCCTCGTCTTCACACTCGGTGAGGCCCGTGCCCACGGACTGACCGACTACGACCTCTACCGTGCTGGCTTGGAATCCCCGAAGCCCGGCCTGCGGATGACTGCCGGGCATCAACCGGACCCGTTGCAGGTGGCCGGCAAACTGGCCACGCGCGACCCCTCCCTCATCCTGACCCACCAGACCGCCGCGCACCTCTGGGGACTCTGGCTGCCCTCCTCCATGCGGGAGCCCACCATTCACCTGGCACGGAGGCGTGGTCACGGCGGGATTCCGCGGGTCGACGGCACCACCGGCCACCTCACCGCCGCGCAGGACCAGGACCTCCGCATGATCCGCGGCGTGGCCATCACCTCTCCTGCCTGGACCTGGACCGACCTGGCCTCAGAACGTCTCACGCTCCGAGAACTGGTGGCGGCGGGAGACTCCCTGCTCCAACGCCCCGATGGGCCACCCCGCTCTGGACGCCACGAGGGGATGAACCCGTTGTCCACCCTGGCCGAGATGCGCGAGCTGGTGGGGCGGCGTCCAGGAATCTGCGGCGCACCCCTGCTTCGCCAGGCACTGGAGCTCGTCCGCACCGGAGTGGATTCGTCGCCGGAGTCGTGGGTGCGGACCGGTCTGCTGGACGAAGGATGGCCCGAGCCCGAAGTGAATCCTCTGCTCTCATTCGAGGACGGGTGGTCTGTTCGCCCGGATCTGGCCTACCGCCAGTGGCGGATCGCCATCCAGTACGAGGGCCAGCACCATTTCACCGAGGCTCAGCAGTACGCCTCGGACATCCACCGGGACGATCGGCTGTCACAACGAGGCTGGGAGACCATTCGCCTCTCCTCCCGTGTGCTGACGCCGGTGGGGTGGGGCGAGTTCACCGACGGACTGCGTCGCGCCGTCCAGCGGCAGACCCGGTGAAGCAGCTCTGGTGGGGCCGCCCCGCGAGCACAGGTGGAACTCCTGCGGATTCAGCGGGACCCTGTCACACCGTTGGACGTTTCGCTGAGCTGCGTTGCACACCTCGGCGAGATCAGCCTCAGTTCCCGCCATGTCATGCAACATTGACTGCGCTGGCGCCGAATATTGCATCACAGAGGACCACCTCGACGATGCGTGCAACAGGGAATCGACGTTCCGCGATCAAGAGCGTCCGCACGAACCCTAGGATGGCCACCATGACTTCTACCGAGCGTCCTGACCAGGAAGCGGCCCTCACCCCGGCCTTCCCCTCCACCCGTGAGCCGTCACAGATCGATGCGCTGGCGAACCAGTACGTCAAGGACGTGCTCGCCCTGGACCCGGAGATGGCCACCTCCATGGGCCTGCCCGGGCACGAGACCGAGTACGGGGATTACTCCCCCGCCGGGGTGCAGGCCAAGGACGAGCTGAATCGCCGCCTGCTGGCTGACCTGGACTCCGCCGAGCCGCAGGACGACGTGGACCGGGTGACTGTGGCGGCCATGCGAGAGCGCATCGGTCTGGAGCGCGAGATCGTGGCCACCGGCCGCACCGAGCTGAACAACATCGCCTCCGCTGCCCAGGGCATCCGTGCCGTGTTCGACCTGATGCCCACGGACACCGCCGAGCAGTGGGAGCACATCGCCGGCCGGCTGAAGAACCTGCCCGCTGCCCTCACCGGGTACCGCGAGTCGCTGGAGGCCTCGCGCCAGGCCGGCCTGGCCCCTGCCCAGCGCCAGGTGGACATCGTGATCGAGCAGGCCCGTGCCCACGGCGAGCACCACGGATTCTTCCCCGGCCTGGTGGAGCGAGCCGCGGGGGCCGGCGTCGTGCCCTCCTCCCTGATGACCGAGCTGGAGGCCAACGCCATCAGCGCAGGTCATGCCTACAAGGAGTTCGCAGACTGGCTGCAGGACGATCTGCGCCCGCACGCACCGGAACAGGACGCCGTGGGCCGCGAGCGCTACGCCCTGGCCTCCCGCGAGTTCCTGGGCGCCACGATCGACCTGGAGGAGACCTACGAGTGGGGTCTGGAGGAGCTGCGCCGGATCGTGGCCGCCCAGCAGACCGATGCGGAGGCCATCCAGCCCGGAGCCAGCATCGATCAGGCCCGTCAGATCCTCAACCAGGACCCGGCCCGCCGCCTCGAGGGCACGGATGCGCTGCGCACCTGGATGCAGGGCAAGTCGGACATGGCCCTGACCGCCATGCAGGAGTACTTCCACATCCCCGCGCCCATGGACCGCGTGGAGTGCATGATCGCCCCCACCCAGGAGGGCGGCGTGTACTACACGGCTCCGTCCGAGGACTTCTCCCGCCCGGGCCGGATGTGGTGGTCCGTGCCGGCGGGTGAGGACTCGTTCACCACCTGGGGCGAGACCACCACGGTCTTCCACGAGGGCGTGCCGGGCCACCACCTGCAGATCGCCACCGCCATGCTCAACCCTGATCTGAACGACTGGCGCCGCCACCTGTGCTGGACCTCCGGCCACGGTGAGGGCTGGGCCCTGTACGCCGAGCGGCTGATGGAGGAGTTCGGCTTCCTGCAGGATCCGGGCGACCACCTGGGCATGCTGGACGGCCAACGGATGCGCGCGGCCCGCGTGGTGTTCGACATCGGCGTGCACTGCGGCTTCCGTGCCCCGCAGGAGTACGGCGGCGAGGTCTGGACCCCCGAGTCCGGCTTCGCGTTCCTGCAGCAGCACCTCAACGACTCCCCCGGCCAGGTCCGCTTCGAGTTCCTCCGCTACCTGGGCTGGCCCGGCCAGGCGCCGTCCTACAAGATCGGGCAGCGCCACTGGGAGCAGATCCGCGCCGACCGCCAGCGCCGTGCCGCTGACGCCGGCCAGGACTTCGACCTCAAGGCCTTCCACACGCGCGCACTGCTGCTGGGCTCCATGGGCCTGGACACCCTGCGCGAGGCCATGGCCTGAGGCGGCGGTTCCAGCATGGTCACCAGTGAGGAATTCCCGACGCCGGCTCCCTCACCGTCCAGCGCACCGCGCCTGATCCTGGCCTCGGCATCGCCGGCACGGGCCAGGATCCTTCAGGCGGCAGGCATCCCGTTCACCGTGCTGGTCTCGGACGTGGACGAGGATGCCGTGGCCGCACGGCACCCCGAGGCCACCCCGGAGCAGACGGCGCTGCTGCTGGCCCAGGCCAAGGCGCGGGATGTGGCGCAGCGCTCGGAGGCGGCGGATGCCCTGGTGGTGGGCTGCGACTCCGTGTTCGAGCTGGACGGGGTGCCTTACGGCAAGCCCTGGGAGCCCGAGGTCGCCGTGGAGCGGTGGCTGATGCAGTCAGGCCGGTCCGGGGTGCTGCACACCGGTCACTGGGTGGTGGACACGCGCAGCGATGACGCCCAGGCCGGCGGGACCAGTTCGGCCACGGTCACCTTCGCCCCGGTGGACGAGGACCAGATCCGTGCCTACGTGGCGACCCAGGAGCCGCTGCAGTGCGCGGGAGCGTTCACCATCGACGGCCGGGGTGCGGCGTTCATCGAGTCTGTCCAGGGCGATCCGAACGCGGTGATCGGTCTGTCCGTCTCCGCTCTGAGATCGGCGCTGGGCCAGCTCGGGGTGGATCTGACGGCCTACTGGGGCTTTGGAGGAAACCTACAACCCTGAGGGCGCGGCGCGGGGATGTGCCGCGGTTTCCTGTAGGAATCCCACCGAGGGGATAGTGTCGGCACGTTGAGTTCCGTTCCGAAGGAGTCCCTCCCGCATGACCGAGTCGACGCACCCGTCCTCCCCCGCCGCCCGCCCGTTCTCCCGGGTGCTGGTGGCCAACCGCGGAGAGATCGCCGTCCGGGTCATCCGGGCCGCCCATGACGAGGGCCTGACGGCCGTCGCCGTGTATGCCGAACCGGACCGGGACGCACTGCATGTGCGGATGGCCGATGAGGCCATCTCCCTGGGCGGCTCCACCGCCGGGGACTCCTACCTGGTGATCGAGAAGATCATCGAGGCCGCTCGCACCGCTGAGGCCGATGCCGTCCACCCGGGATACGGATTCCTCTCGGAGAACGCCGACTTCGCCCGTGCCGTGGAGGCGGCGGGCCTGGTCTGGATCGGACCTCCCGCCGAGGCGATCGAGCAGCTCGGGGACAAGGTCTCTGCGCGCCACCTGGCCCAGAAGGTCGGCGCTCCCCTGGTGCCGGGCACGGCAGATCCGGTCACCAGTGCAGATGAGGTCCTGGCCTTCGCTGACGAGCACGGTCTGCCCCTGGCCATCAAGGCCGCCCACGGTGGCGGTGGCCGCGGCATCAAGGTGGTCCGCGAGCGCGAGGACATCACCGAGCTGTACGAATCCGCCGTGCGTGAGGCCACGGCCGCGTTCGGCCGTGGAGAGTGCTTCGTGGAGCGCTTCCTGGACGCCCCGCGCCATGTGGAGACCCAGTGCCTGGCCGATGCCGTCGGCAACGTGGTGGTGGTCTCCACGCGTGACTGCTCCCTGCAGCGCCGGAACCAGAAGCTCGTGGAGGAGGCACCGGCCCCGTTCCTGACCGCCGAGCAGCAGGAACGGCTGTACAGCTCCTCCAAGGCCATCCTGCGCGAGGCCGGGTACCGCGGTGCGGGCACCTGTGAGTTCCTGGTGGGCGTGGACGGGACCATCTCGTTCCTGGAGGTCAACACCCGCCTGCAGGTGGAGCACCCGGTCTCCGAGGAGGTCACCGGACTGGACCTGGTGCGGGAGCAGTTCCGGATCGCCCGCGGCGAGCAGCTGGGCTATGACGACCCCGAGGTCCGCGGCCACTCCTTCGAGTTCCGGATCAACGGCGAGGACCCGGGCCGCGGCTTCATGCCCGCCCCGGGCACCCTGAGCACGTTCCGTCTGCCCGCCGGCCCCGGCGTGCGCGTGGACACCGGCGTTGAGGAGGGCGAGACCATCTCCGGTGCGTTCGACTCCATGGTGGCCAAGGTGATCGTCACCGGCGCCACCCGCGAGCAGGCCCTGCAGCGCTCCCGCCGTGCCCTGGCGGAGATGCAGGTCGAAGGGATGCCCACCGTCCTGCCCTTCCACCGCGCGGTGGTCTCAGACCCGGCGTTCGCCCCGCAGGGCGGTGCCGACTTCACCGTCCACACCCGGTGGATCGAGACCGACTTCCAGAACACCCTGGAGCCCTACCAGGGTGGGATCCCGACCGCACCGGATGCCCCCACCGCGGAGGAGCGCCGCACCATGACCGTGGAGGTCAACGGCAAGCGCGTGGAGGTGACCATTCCGGCCATCTTCGGGGCGATCTCCACCTCGGTGACCAATACGGCCAAGCAGGCCGGCCGTCGTCGTGGTGGGCGCGGACGCAGCCGAGGCGGCGCCGCAGCCGCCGCGGCCAACGGGGACACCCTGACCTCGCCCATGCAGGGCACCATCGTCAAGGTGGCCGCCTCCGTGGGCGACACCGTGGCAGAGGGCGACCTGATCGTGGTGCTGGAGGCGATGAAGATGGAGCAGCCGCTGACCGCGCACAAGTCCGGCACCCTCACTGAGCTGAACGCCGAGGCCGGCGCCACGGTGACGGCTGGTGCCGCCATCGCCACCATCGAAGACTGACTCCACCGGCTCCACCGGCGGGGATCTCTGATGCAGCCTTCGTCCCTGCGGTGATCCTGGTTGCACACATCGTCGACTCCTCTGCCTGAGTTGCACGGTTCGTCCTGATCCCCCCTGATCGTGGACACCTCGTGCAACCCATCGCCCCGAGTCGACCAGTGCTGCAACAGGGTTCTCCAACGCCACCGGCCGGGGATCGACCGCCCGCCCAGGCCAGCCCTTCGGCCTCCGCATGTCCACTATGTGGAACGAGTGGATCCGCATCGTGGACCCCGGTTTACGATCAATCGTCGCTTCGCACACGAACGACGATCAACGATCCTGACCTGGAGGGATGCCCCCGATGAGCACTGACCTGTCCACGCCGAGCACGGACGGCCGCCGTCCGGACGGGCGCCGCATCAAGGACGACGGCACCGCCGAGCTGGGGGTCCCCCGCTCGCGCATCGTGATCGCCTCGCTCATGGGCACCTCGATCGAGTTCTACGACTTCTACATCTACGCCACCGCCGCGGTCTCGGTGTTCCCGCTGATCTTCTTCGCGCAGGGCGACGACAGTGCGGCGCTGCTGGCCTCCATGGCCACCTTCGGCGCGGCGTTCGTGGCCCGCCCGGTCGGCTCGGTGCTCTTCGGCCACTTCGGGGACCGGATCGGGCGCAAGGCCACCCTGATCGGCTCGCTGCTGACCATGGGCATCGCCACTTTCCTGATCGGCCTGCTGCCCACGTATTACCAGATCGGCCTGTGGGCCCCGGCCATGCTGACCCTGATGCGCTTCTGCCAGGGACTGGGCCTGGGCGGCGAGTGGTCCGGGGCGGCACTGCTGGCCACGGAGACCGCCAAGGAGGGCAAGCGCGCCTGGGCGGCCATGTGGCCCCAGCTGGGCGCCCCCATCGGCTTCCTGCTGGCCAACGGCCTGTTCCTGGCCCTGACCCTGGCCTTCGACCACGACTCCACCAACCCGGACATGGACGGTGCGTTCCTGACCTGGGTCTGGCGCCTGCCGTTCCTGCTCTCCCTGGTGATGGTCGCGATCGGTCTCTACGTGCGCGTGAAGCTGGAGGAGACCCCGGTGTTCCAGCGCGCCGTGGACAATGACGAGCGCGTCAAGGCCCCGCTGGGCGAGGTGTTCCGCCGCAACTGGTGGGAGCTGATCCTGGGCACGTTCATCATGCTGGCCACGTACGTGCTGTTCTACCTGATGACCACCTGGATCCTGTCCTACGCGATCGGCTCTGCCGCCACCGGCGGTCTGGCGGTGCCCTACGCCGACTTCCTGGTCCTGCAGCTGATCGGCATCCTGTTCTTCGCCGCGTTCGTCCCGATCTCCGGCCTGCTCGCGGACCGCTTCGGCCGCCGTCCCACCCTGATGGTCATCACCCTGGGCGTGATCGCCTTCGGCCTGACCTTCGGCACCTGGCTGAACTCGGACTCGATCGGCTCGGGCGAGGGCCTGAACACCTTCCAGATGCTCGCGTTCCTGGCGGTGGGCATGACCCTGATGGGTCTGACCTTCGGCCCCATGTCCGCGGTGCTGCCGGAGCTGTTCCCCACCAACACCCGCTACACCGGATCGGGCATCTCCTACAACGTCTCCTCGATCCTGGGTGCGGCGCTGACCCCTTTCGTGGCGGCCTGGCTGGTCAAGGAGTACTCGGTGGCGTACGTGGGCTACTACCTGGCCGCTGCCTCGGTTCTGACGCTGATCGCGCTCTGGCTCTCCCCGGAGACCAAGAGCCGTTCGCTGGACTCGGACTCCCGCGTGATCGCCGAGGAGATCTCCACGGAGCCGTGATCCACCCGCTCTGACCGGCCCGGCACGACGACGGCCCGGCACCTTCCAGCATCACGCTGGCCAGGTGCCGGGCCGCTTCGCTGTCAGGACAGCAACCTCGACCTGCTGCTCCTCTACAGGTGCACGTGCAGGCGGCGGGCCGCCTCGGAGATCGATCCGCTGATCGAGGGGTAGACGGTGTAGGTGTTGGCCAGGTCGTCCACGTGGAGCTTGTGGGTGACGGCCAGGGCGAGCGGGTAGATCAGCTCGGAGGCGCGCGGGGCCACCACCACGCCGCCGATCACGGTCCCTGAGCCCTTGCGGGAGAAGATCTTCACGAAGCCGTGGGTCACGTTCATCATCTTGGCCCGGGGGTTGGTGTCCAGGTCGAGCTTGATCACATCGGCCTGGTACTTCCCGGAGGCCACCATCGCCTCGGTGACGCCCACGGTGGCGATCTCCGGCGAGGTGAAGATGTTGGAGGAGACCAGGTGCGGCTGGAAGGGCTTGACCGCATCGCCCATCAGGTGTGCCACGGCCGTGCGGCCCTGCATGGCGGCCACCGAGGCCAGCGGGAACACGCCCGTGCAGTCACCGGCGGCGTACACGGTGGGCACGGAGGTGCGGGAGACGCCGTCCACGGCGATGTGTCCGGACTCGGTGGTCTTCACCCCGGCGGCCTCCAGCCCCAGGTCCGCGGTGTTGGGGATGCCGCCCACGGCCAGCAGGCAGTGGCTGCCCTCCACCACGTCGCCGCCGGAGAGGGTCACCTTCACGCCGTTCTCGGTGCGCTCCACGGACTCGGCTCGGGTCTGGCTGAGCACGTTGACACCGTTCTGGGCGAACACCTCCTCCAGGACGGCAGCGGCGTCCGGATCCTCGCCGGGCAGCACACGGTCCCGGGAGGAGACCAGGGTGACCTTGGCTCCGAGCAGGTTGTAGGCCGAGGCGAACTCCGCACCGGTGACGCCCGAGCCCACCACGATCATGTGCTCGGGGATCTCGGTGAGCGTGTAGACCTGGGCCCAGTTGAAGATCCGCTCCCCGTCCGGTTGGGCGCTGGGCAGCTCGCGCGGGCTGGCACCCACGGCCAGCAGCACGGCGGTGGACTCCAGCTGGTACGGCTCGCCCTCGTCGGGGGTGACTTCCACGGTGGTCGGCCCCAGCATCGTGGCCCGGCCGATCACCACGGTCACGCCGCGGCGCTCCAGTCCACGCCGGATGTCGGCGGACTGCTGGGAGGCCAGGTCGAGCAGCCGCCGGTCCACCTCACGCATGTTCGCCGAGGGGGTCGCACCGTCCAGGTCCACACCCAGGGTCGGGGCCTTGACCACGCGGCGCATGGAGTCCGCCGTAGCGATCAGCGTCTTGGAGGGGACCACATCGGTCAGCACGGCGGAGCCGCCCATGCCCTTGGACTCGATCACGGTCACCTCCGCTCCGGCCTTGGCCGCCACCAGGGCCGCCTCGTAGCCGCCGGGGCCGCCGCCGATGATCGTCAGGACAGGTCGCTGGAGAATCTGGTTCGCGCTCACCGGTCCATTCTGACCGATCCGCCCCGCGCGAGCGAACGCCGTTCCGACGCCCTGCCCCGCCACCTGACCCACCGGTAGGATGACGCCCGTGACTGAGACCAACCAGACCTCCAGCCCATCCGCCGCTTCCGCCCTGCAGGGCGATCACCCCGGTTTCGAGCAGGCCCGTCAGGCCGCCGCCGCGCTCGCGCAGGCCACGGGTGTGGACCGCCACCGGATCGCCGTGGTCCTGGGCTCGGGCTGGGGCGGTGCCGCCGAGCTGATCGGCGAGACCACTGCCACCGTGCCCACCGCCGAGCTGCCGGGCTTCGCCGCTCCCTCGGTCCCGGGGCACAACCCCACGGTGCGCTCGGTCCGCCTCAAGGACGGCTCTCAGGCCCTGGTCTTCGGCTCGCGCACCCACTTCTACGAGCACCGCGACGCCCAGGCCGTGGCCCACACCGTGCGCACCGCGGCGGCGGCCGGGGCCGAGATCGTGGTGCTGACCAACGGCTGCGGCGGCCTGAACCCGGGCTGGGCCCCCGGCACCCCGGTCCTGGTGGCCGACCACATCAACCTCACCGGCGCCACTCCCCTGTCCGGCGCCACCTTCGTGGACCTGACCGATCTCTACTCCCCGCGCATCCGCCAGATCGCCCGCGAGGTGGACCCGGAGCTGCCGGAGGGCGTCTACGTCCAGTTCTCCGGCCCGCAGTACGAGACCCCGGCCGAGGTCAACTACGCCCGCACCATCGGCGGTGACCTGGTGGGCATGTCCACCGCCCTGGACGCCATCGCCGCCCGCCACGCCGGGCTGGAGGTCTTCGGCATCTCCCTGGTGACCAACGCCGCCGCCGGCATCAGCGGCGATCCCCTCTCCCACGAGGAGGTCGTGGAGGCAGGCCAGGCCGCCGGACCGCGCATCTCGGCCCTGCTGGCCGGCATCATCGAGAAGCTCTGAGTCCGTCTCTGATCAGCTTCCCCCGAAAGGACCGCACGGTGACCACCACACCTGCCCCCCAGTCAGAGCTTCCCGACGACGGCCTCCTCCTTCTCCTGGAGCAGGCCGAGGCCTGGGCCCGCCAGGATCCGGACGAAGCCGACCGGACCACCCTGGAGGCCGAGATCGCGGCGGCACGGGCCGGAGACGCCACCGCCTCTCGAACGCTGGCCAGCCGATTCTCCGGTCCCCTGGCCTTCGGCACCGCCGGGCTGCGTGCCGCCGAAGGACCGGGCCCGGCCCGGATGAACCGCGTGGTGGTGCGCCGCACCGCCGCTGGGCTGGCCCGCTACCTGCTGGACCAGGTGCCCTCCGCTGACGGTGCACCCAGGCCGCGTGTCGTCGTCGGGTATGACGCCCGCCGGGGGTCCCGGGGGTTCGCGCTGGACTCGGCCGCCGTGTTCACCGCAGCGGGACTGGAGACCATCCTGCTGCCCGGTCCCCTGCCCACGCCGGTGCTGGCCTTCGCGGTGCGGCATCTGGAGGCGGAGGCCGGAGTGATGGTCACCGCCAGCCACAACCCGCCGGAGGACAACGGCTACAAGGTCTACCTGGGCGGCCGTGCCACGGACGAGCACGGGCGAGGGGCACAGATCGTGGCCCCGGCGGACCGGGAGATCGCGGCGCGGATCGACCATGAGGCCACGGTGGCCTCCATCCCGCTGGCCGCCGAGGGCTGGTCGGTGGCCGGGAATGAGCTGCTGGAGGCCTACCGTCAGGCGGCGCTGGGCGTGCTGGATCCCGAGCACACCGCGCACCGGGACCTGCGGATCGTCTACACCCCGCTGCACGGCGTGGGCGGCGCGGTGTTCCCGGATCTGCTGCAGCTGGCCGGATTCCCCGCACCCACGGTGGTGACGGAGCAGGCCGAGCCGGATCCGGCCTTCCCCACCGTCACCTTCCCCAACCCGGAGGAGCCCGGGGCCATGGACTTGGCCCTGGCCACCGCTGAGCGCGAGGGGGCTGACCTGGTGATCGCCCATGACCCTGATGCCGACCGCTGCGCGCTGGCCGTGCAGGAGCGGGACGGGTCCTGGCGGATGCTGCGCGGGGATGAGACCGGGGTGCTGCTGGGCCATCATCTGATGCAGCGGCTCCAGCAGTCCGGAGCCGCCGCGGCCAACTCCGTGGTGTCCTCACGTCAGCTGAGCCGGATGGCGCAGGCCGCCGGCGTGGAGCACCAGACCACGCTGACCGGATTCAAGTGGATCTCGCGGGTCCCGGGGCTGGGCTTCGGCTACGAGGAGGCCCTGGGCTACTGCGTGGACCCGGAGAACGTGCGGGACAAGGACGGAATGACCGCCGCCCTGGTGGCGGCCGAGCTGGCCGCCACCCTGAAGTCCCAGGGCCGGAGCCTGCTGGACCTGTTGGACTCCCTGGCTGTGCAGCACGGACTGTACGCCACCGGGCAGCTGTCCATCCGGGTGGCGGACCTGTCCCTGCTGGACGCCATGATGTCCCGTCTACGCCAGGCACCGCCGTCCTCGCTGGGCGGTCAGCGGGTGATCGAGTCGGCGGATCTGGCCGAGGGGCACCGCGGCCTGCCGCCCACGGACGGGGTGCTGTACCTGACCGAGGGCGACTCCCGGGTGATCATCCGTCCCTCCGGCACCGAGCCCAAGCTCAAGTGCTACCTGGAGACCGTGCTGCCCGTGGAGGACGCCTCCCGGGTGGCCGAGGCTCGAGTGCAGGCACAGCAGGTGCTGGACCGGGTGACCGCGGACGTGGACCTGGCACTGGGCCGGTAGGCTCTCTGACATGGATCTGAGCACCGCCGAGCTGGCCAAGTACATCGACCACACCCTGCTCAAGCCCCAGGCGCGCCGGGAGGACATCCTCGCCCTGTGCCGCGAGGCCGCCCAGGCTCAGGTGATGAGCGTGTGCGTGAACCCCGTGTGGGTCTCCACCGTGCACACCGCACTGAAGGACACCGGTGTGCTGACCTGCTCGGTGGTCGGCTTCCCCCTGGGCGCCACCACCACCGAGTCCAAGGTGTTCGAGGCCCGCGGTGCCGTGGCGGACGGCGCGGACGAGATCGACATGGTGATCGACATCGCCGCCGCCCTGGAGGGTGACGAGGACGCGCTGGTCGAGGACATCGGCGCCGTGGCCGCCGCCGTCCATGAGGGCGGGGCCATCCTGAAGGTCATCATCGAGACCTGCCTGCTGGACGACGCCGCCAAGGAGCTGGCCTGCCGCGCTTCAGTGACCGCCGGCGCGGACTTCGTCAAGACCTCCACCGGCTTCTCCACCGGGGGCGCCACCGTGGAGGACATCGCCCTGATGCGCCGCGTGGTCGGCCCGGACCTGGGGGTCAAGGCCTCCGGCGGGGTCCGCTCCCGTCAGGACGCCCTGGCCATGATCGAGGCCGGCGCCACGCGCATCGGCGCCAGCTCGGCCCTTGCTATCCTGGGTACCGAGTAAGTCATCCGCGTCATCAGCTTTTCGTCGCACCACCTGTCACAGGCCTGAGGAGTTTCCATGATCGAGAACGGCAGAGTCAAGAACCACTCCGGAGAGGGTGCCTTCTGGGGCAACCTGATCGCCTGGGCTGTCTGCTTCATCGCGTTCGTCGCCTGCCTGTACGCCATGGGCTTCTGGTCCCTGGAGTCCGTGTGGATCCCGGGCGTGATCGCCCTGGTGCTGGCCGTGGTGGCCTTCATCATCCCCAAGGAGATCCTGGGCCGGGGTGACAGCGTGGACGAGGAGCGCATCCATGCCCGTCACACCGCTGTGCAGCACCACAGCCACTGACCCTCGGGGACCACGGAGCCACCATCCCCACCCCCGAAGCACAGCTTCAGCACACAGGACGTCCACCCCGGTTGCGCAACACCGGCGTGGACGTCCTTCGTGTGTTCTCCATCGCCGCCGTGGTCCTGGGCCACGCCTACGGCCCGCGGATCGAGGGAACCCAGTTCCTGGAGATCTGGCGAATGCCCCTGTTCTTCTTCCTGACCGGCTACTTCTGGACCACAGGACGCAGCTTCACCTCTGAGGTCCGCAACCGGTGGACCACACTGGGCATCTCCTACCTGCTCTGGGCCGTGCTGATGAGCATCGCCGCCTGGTTCTGGACCCTGGACACTCCGGAGGAACTCACCGAGCTGCTCCATGTGGGCTGGTACGGCGGATCGGACCAGCCCCCGCCGTGGTGGGCGTTCTGGTTCATCTCGGTGCTGTTCTTCGTGGCCGTGCTGCGCCGGTTCCTGGAACGGTTCCCCGCCTGGGTGGCCTGGGTGGTGGCCCTGGCGGGACTGGGACTGGCCGAGCTGCCGGACTCGCTGCTGGGCCGCACTCCCCTGGGCATCGGCCTGGCCCTGCCGTGTCTGTTCTTCGTGCTGAGCGGGGAGCTGTTCCGTACCCGCATCCAGCCACGGATCCCTCGGTTCCGGGCCCTGATCGGCGCCCTGGTGGTGGCCGCCGGACTGGGTGCGGTGTGGCTGGGCCTGGAGCCGATGAACATCAAGTTCTCCGGGTTCGGCCTGTTCCTGCTCTCGCCTCTCGTCGGCGCGCTGATGGCCGCCGGCATGGTGCTGCTGTTCAGCACCGTGGTGGACCGTGTCACCCGCCCCGTGGCCGCACTGGTGACCCCGCTGGTCCGCACGGGCACCGTGGTGGTCCTTTTCCACGGCTGGCTGCTGGAGACCCTGGTCCACCAGGGCATCCTGGAGGACGACCACAAGTTCTGGATCACCCTGCTCACCAGCTGGGCTGTGGGTCTGGTGATCGTGTTCAGCCCGTTGGCCCCGTGGCTGGCCGGCGTGCCCGAGCCCCGCTGGATGGACCGCTGGCGCGGCCGTCAGCCCAGCGCCCCCGCCTGATCGCGCGGGAGGCGACCGCCCGTCGTCGGGAAGCGCAGGCCGATCTGCCCGCCCAGGCTGCTCAGGCTGTGGGGTCCTCGCTGTAGATGGCACGGACCACCTGGGCCGCCCACTCCAGCAGGGGCAGATCGGTGAGGTCCTTGCCGCCCACGGGTGCGGTCTTGGGGCGCGGGATGAGCACGGCGTTCAGGGCCGGCTTGACCTGGGCACCCTTGTACATCCGCTGCAGGCGCATCACGCGGGACTCGGGAAGATCGGCGGCGGGGGCGAACTTGATGGCCGGTCCCATCAGCATCACCTCGGTGACACCGGCGGCGCGGGCCACATTGCGGAACCGGGCCACCGCCACCAGGGACTGAGCGGGCTCGGGCAGGGCGCCGTAGCGGTCCTGCAGCTCCTCCACCACGGCGTCCACGGCGGCGTCGTCCGAGGCCTGGGCCAGGTTGCGGTAGGCCTCCAGGCGCAGTCGCTCCCCCGGCACGTAGTCGTGGGGCAGGTGGGCGTTGACCGGCAGCTCCACCTTGACCTCGGCCGGACCGGTGTCCGCCTCACCCTTGAAGTCGGCCACGGCCTCACCCACCATGCGCAGATAGAGGTCGAAGCCCACCCCGGCGATGTGCCCGGACTGCTCGCCGCCCAGCAGGTTGCCGGCACCGCGGATCTCCAGGTCCTTCATGGCCAGCTGCATGCCCGAGCCGAGCTCGTTGTGCGCGGCCACGGCCTTGAGGCGCTCCAGGGCGGTCTCGCTCAGCGCCTTCTCCGGGCTGTACAGGAAGTACGCGTAGGCGCGCTCACGGCCACGTCCCACCCGGCCGCGCAGCTGGTGCAGCTGGCTCAGCCCGTAGGCGTCGGCACGGTCGATGATCAGGGTGTTCGCGTTGGCGATGTCCAGTCCGGTCTCGATGATGGTGGTGGAGACCAGCACATCGAACCGCTTCTCCCAGAAGTCCACCATGATCTGTTCCAGGCGGGACTCGCCCATCTTGCCGTGGGCCACCTCCACCCGGGCCTCCGGCACGAGTTCGCGGATGTGCGCGGCGACCTTGTCGATCGAGGAGACGCGGTTGTGCACGAAGAACACCTGCCCCTCGCGCATCAGCTCACGGCGGATCGCGGCGGTGACCTGCTGGTCCGTGTTCGGCCCCACGTAGGTCAGCACCGGGTGGCGCTCCTCCGGCGCGGTGGCCAGGGTGGAGGTCTCGCGGATGCCGGTCAGGGACATCTCCAGGGTGCGCGGGATGGGCGTGGCGGACATGGCCAGCACATCCACGTTGGTGCGCAGCTTCTTGAGCGCCTCCTTGTGCTCCACGCCGAAGCGCTGCTCCTCGTCGATCACCACCAGGCCCAGGTCCTTGAACTGCACCCCCTGGGAGAGCAGCCGGTGGGTGCCGATCACCACGTCCACGGAGCCGTCGGCCATCCCGGCCATGATCTCCTTGGACTCCTTGGCGGACTGGAACCGGGACAGCGCCGCGACCTGCACCGGGAATCCGGCGAACCGCTCGGTGAAGGTCTCGTGGTGCTGCCGGGCCAGCAGGGTGGTGGGCACCAGCACGGCCACCTGTTTCCCGTCCTGCACCGCTTTGAACGCGGCCCGCACGGCCACCTCGGTCTTGCCGAAGCCGACGTCGCCGGAGACCAGCCGGTCCATGGGGACGGTGGCCTCCATGTCCTTCTTGACCTCGTTGACGGTGGTGAGCTGGTCCGGGGTCTCGATGAACGGGAAGGACTCCTCCAGCTCCCGCTGCCACGGGGTGTCCGGGGCGAAGGAGTGTCCCCGGGAGGCCATCCGCGCGGAGTAGAGCCGGATCAGCTCCCCGGCGATCTGCTTGGTGGCGCGCTTGGCCTTGGACTTGGTGTTGGACCAGTCCGAGCCGCCCATCTTGGACAGGCTGGGGGTCTCCCCGCCCACGTAGCGGGAGATCTGGTCCAGCTGGTCGGTGGGGACGAACAGCCGGTCCCCCGGGGCTCCGCGCTTGGACGGGGCGTACTCCAGGACCAGGTACTCCCGGTAGGAGTCGGCGGCGGCACCGCCAGCCGCACCGGCCACCTTGCGCCGCTGCAGCGCCACGAACTTGGCGATGCCGTGCTGGGAGTGGACCACGTAGTCCCCCTCGGTGAGGGAGAGAGGGTCGACGGCGTTGCGCCGCTTGCGTGCCAGGGTGCGAGTCCCTGCCCGGCTGGCCGCAGTGCGGTGACGTCCGAACAGATCCTGTTCGGTGAGCAGGGCGACCTTGGTCTCCGGAGCGGCGAAGCCATGGCCGGCCACCGCGGTGGTGATGACCACCTGACCGGGAGCGGGCTCCTCGGAGACCCGGTCCACACTGACGGCGGTGATGCCGGCCTCCCCGAACAGCTCGGCCAGACGCCGGGCCGGACCAGGACCGTCGGTGACCACCACGCACTGCCAGCCTTCGGAGGTGCGCTGGGAGACATGGGCGATCATCGCCTCCACGTCTGCGGAGAAGCCCTGAGGTTCACGCAGGGCGGTGCGCAGGCTGGAGGCGTCGGCCAGCAGCTCGGTGTCCGCTCCCAGGGAGGTCATCTGCCACCAACCCTGGTGCCGGGCCAGCGACTGGTTGCGGGTCTCGGCCAGGGTGGCGAAGCCGCCGGCCCCGGACTGCCCCTCGCCGAACACCTGGGCCATGTCCACGGGGGCAGCGCCACCCTGGCCAGCGGTGGCCCAGGCGGCGGTGAGGAACTCCTCGTTGGTGGCCAGAAGGTCATCGGCACGGTGCCGGATCTTCTCCGGCTCCACCAGCACGGTGAGCGAACCCTCCGGCAGCAGGTCCACCAGCGGGACCATGCCGTCGGCCAACACCGGGGCGAGGGACTCCATGCCCTCCACGGCGATCCCCTCAGCGATCTTCTCCAACATGTCCACGGCGCCGGGCATGGAGGACTGCAGCTCCCGGGCGCGGCGCTGGACGGACTCGGTCAGCAGCAGCTCACGGCACGGCGGGGCGTAGAGGGCCTGCGGGTGCCCGGTGCCGTCCTCGGTGGTGTCCTGCAGGGAGCGCTGGTCCGCCACAGAGAAGTAGCGCATCTGCTCCACGGTGTCCCCGAAGAACTCGATGCGCAGCGGGTGGTCCTCGGTGGGCGGGAAGACGTCCAGCAGACCACCGCGCACGGCGTACTCACCGCGCCGGGAGACCATGTCCACACGGGAGTAGGCGGCGTCGGACAGGGCCTGGACCACCTCGTCGAAGTCGCGGTCCTCGTCCACGCGCAGGTGCACCGGCTCCAGATCCCCCAGTCCTTGCACCAGCGGCTGCAGCACCGAACGGATGGGGGCCGTCACCACGGCCAGCGGCGGCTTCCCGTCGGCACCGGGGTGGACCAGTCGGCGCAGCACGGCCAGGCGGGCACCCACGGTGTCCGAGCGGGGTGAGAGCCGCTCATGCGGCAGGGTCTCCCAGGAGGGCAGGTGGGCCACGGTGTCCGGGTCCATCCAGCAGCCCAGCTCAGCGGCCAGGTCATCGGCTTCGCGCGCGGTGGCGGTGACCAGCAGCAGCACGGAGGGCCGTTCCAGGCCCTGCCCGGCTGCCCCGGCGGAGGAGTCCGGATCGCCTTCCCCTCGGCACGCTCCGGCGAGCAGAGCTGTGGTGGCAGGCCGGGCGCCGTCGGGAAGGCTGATCTCCAGGTCCGGGGTGCGGTCGGCACCGGACCGTGCCGCGGAGGTCGCGGCAGCACTGACGGCCCGGTCCTGCAGCAGGACGGGGAACAGCCCGGAGAGGGGACGGGGGGCGGCAGTGCTCACGCAGAGGTTCCTTCAGGAGTGGTGGCGGCAAGGGTGCGCTGGTCGCTGAAGACCTCACGCACCTCATCGACCAGGGCCATGACCTCGTCGTATCCGTGGGCGGGGCCGCCGGCGGTCAGGCCGTCGGTGCCGAGCAGGACGGCCGTGGGGTAGCCGGACAGTCCCAACGCGGTCACGGTGGCCCCGCCCGGGTCGCGCATGATCATCTGCTGGGGGAACTCATCGAAACCGTGGATGCCCTGTTCAGGCGCGCCGACGGGGACTATGATGCGCAGGGCGATGGGGCCGATGGCTTCGCACCAGCCACGCAGCTGCTCAATGACGGAGGCGCAGCTGCCACACCCAGGACTCAGTCGGAAGACGAGCATGGCCTGGCCGTGAGCGAGCACGGAGAGGTCGTGGTACTGCCGGTTCCAGTGCACGGCGGCGCTGGGGATCGGGTGGCGCGGCACCTCCTCCTCCACCACCTCACCAGCGAGGGCCTGGCCCTCCGCGGAGACGGGCTGAGGCACCGCGGCGGGTGCCGGGGCCGGGAACGGATCCGTCTCGGCAGGCTGCGGAGCGGACTCACGGCCGACGATCAACGCGGTCCCGGCCAGCAGCAGCGCCACCAGGACCAGCCAGGCCAGATCCGCCCAGGTTCCGGTGGCCAGCCCCGGGGTCTGTGCCCCGTCAAGGCTCAGGTGCCGGACGGCCTCGATGACGGCCATCACGGACAGGATCAGGAACAGGACATTGCGCCCGATCGTGGCAGTGGTGACCGGCCGAGTGGAGGCGGCACCGAAACAGTGGCAGGCTTCTCCGGCCTGGCGGGCTCCGCGCACCAGGACCAGGAACACCGCCATCATCACGACGGCGGCGCCCGCGGCGATGGTCTGCAGCAGGGGCAGGGGCAGGATCAGGGCCATGGCGAGGACGATCTCTGCGAACGGGAACGAGCGGACGATCCATGGCGTGTTCAGCGCGCGAGGGACCTTGAGTCCGTCGAAGGCGGCCTGGGCACTGCCGGGGGTGATCAGCTTGGCCGCTCCGCTCAGCAGGAAGATCAGGGCGAGAGCCCACAGTGCCGGCATCTGGATACCTCGTCCTCGACTGGAAAACATGACGGTCGGCAGGGCGGAACGGGTGCGGTCTCCCCCGGGCCAGGACCGCCTTCCAGCATATAGGCTCAGGGTCAGGCCGTCCCCGTGACGGCAGTGACACCGCGCACGCCCCGGACCGGCTGTGCGCACACCTCGACTGCACTCAGGAGGCAGAGACCATGGCATTCCATGAGACCACCACCATCGCCCACCCGGCAGCGGACGTCAGCGCTGCGCTGCTGGACGAGCTGTTCCACCGTCACATCACCGAGCAGATGGGCGGGGAGGTCGCCGCCTTCGAGAAGCAGGGCACCGATGACGGGCCGGTGACCATCACCATGGTCCGCACGGTCCCGGCGAACCGGCTGCCGGACATGGCCCGCAAGTTCGTGGGAGACAAGCTGCGCGTGGAGCAGGTGGAGGTCTGGTCCGCACCGGCCGAGGACGGCTCCCGCACCGCCCAGATCACCCTGACCGTCCCCACGGCCAAGGTCAGCTCCGAGGTCCAGCAGACGGTGGAGGCCCAGGGCGAGGGCACGCAGATCACCGTGGAGGGCTCGGTCAACTGCCGTATCCCCCTGGTGGGCGGCAAGCTCGCTCAGGCGGCAGAGCCCATGGTCAACAAGGTGCTGGGCAAGCAGGCACAGGGCCTGTCCGCCTGGCTGAGCCGCTGAGGCAGGGCTCCGGATGACTGCCGCCCTGGGAAAGATCCTGTTCCTGTGCACCGGGAACATCTGCCGGTCCGCGTTCGGTCAGCACCAGCTGGCCAGGACTCTGGAGCAGCAGGTGCCCGGCGCCTATGAGGTGACCAGTGCCGGGACGCACATGAACCCTCGGCTGCGTCCACCCCAGCAGATCCTGGATCTCGCGGACGGCACCGTGCTGGAGGCGCTCCAGGCACACGCTCCCACTCAGCTGCAGCCTCGTCTGGCTCAGCAGGCGGATCTGATCTTGGCCGCCACGGAAGAGCATCTGGAGACCGTCCTGCAGGAGACCCCCGCGGCGCTGAACCGGACGTTCACCATCCTGGAGTTCGCCGCGTTGGCCGAGCTGATGGCCGAGCAGGGCACCGTAGTGGAGGGCGACCTGCGGTCTGTGGCCCGCACCGCCGCCCGGATGCGTTCACGTGTCCGGTCCCGCCCGGGATCCCTGGACCTGGCCGACCCCTACGGGGGGCCGGACTCCGGCTATCCCGTCATGGCGGAGCAGCTGAACCCCGCTGTGGAGAGCATCGCCAAGCTCCTGGTGCGCGTCTCTCAGGGCTGAGCGGTTGATCTGACGAGATGTGAGAGGGCGGTTGCCGAAACCGGCAGCCGCCCTCTCACATCTGGTGCAGCAACTGTGTCAGTGCACGGAGTTCTGGGCCGCGGTCAGACCGTCGGTGATCAGCTTCTCCACGGCATCTGCCGCCCGGTCCAGGTGGACGGGAAGCAGCTCTCGTTCTTCGGGGCTGAACGGGCGAAGCACGTAGTCGGCGGCATCCATCCGACCTGGCGGACGACCGACACCCACCCGCACCCGGTGGTAGTCCTTGGTGCCCAGGGTCTGGGAGATGGACTTGAGTCCGTTGTGTCCGCCCTCTCCCCCGCCGATCTTGAGCTTGAGAGTGTCGAAGGGGATGTCCAGCTCGTCATGGACCACCACGACGGCCGCCGGGTCCACAGAGTAGAACGCGGCCAGTGCCGCGGTGGGCCGGCCAGAGACGTTCATGTAGGTGGCCGGTTTGGCCAGGACGATCCGCGGGCCACCCGGAGAGAGCCTCCCAGTGGCCACGGCGGCACCGGCCTTGTGGGCGGTGAATCCGCTGCCGATCCTGCTGGCGAGCTCGTCCACCACCATCTGTCCGATGTTGTGACGGGTGCGCGCATACTGCGGGCCTGGATTGCCCAGACCCACGATCAGCCAGCTCTGCGGCGTGGAGACGCTCGCAGAAGTCGCACCCGTGGTCATTAGTCCTCGGACTTCTCGGCGTCGCCCTCGGAGGCCTCGGCCTCAGCAGTCTCTGCCTCAGCGCCCTCCTCGGTCTCCGGCTCCTCGCCCAGGTCCTGGACGACCGGCTCGGAGACGGTGGCGATGACGTAGTCGTCCTCCAGCTGCAGGGTGGTGCCGGCAGGCAGCTGCACATCCTTGGCGTAGACGTGGTCGCCGACCTCGCGGCCCTCGATGTCGATGGTGACGAACTCGGGCAGGTGGGTGGCCTCGGCCTCGACCGGTACGGTGGCCTCCTCGAGGTTGAACGCGGCGCCGTGAGCGGCCTCGCCCTCCACGTGCACGGTGACGTCCACAATGACCTTCTCGCCGCGGCGGACCTCGATCAGATCGAGGTGATCCACGGTCTGCTTCAGCGGGTTGCGCTGGATGTCCTTGGGCAGCACCATGTGCTCCTCGCCCTCGGAGACCACGGTCAGCAGGGCGTTGGGGTTGCGGACGGCCAGGGAGGTCTCCTGGGCCGGCATCAGCAGGTGCACGGGCTCGGCACCGTGGCCGTAGACCACAGCGGGGATGAAGCCGTCGCGGCGGGCCTGGCGGGATGCGCCCTTGCCGAAGTCGGTGCGCTTGGTGACCTGGATCTTGATCTTGTCGCTCATGAGTCCTCCTGAACTGTCTCGGGCCGCCGGGCGCAGGCTGCGTCGGACGGGCATTCCAGGCAGGAAGGGCTGAATCGGACACCGGGCCCGGGACGGTTCGTCCTGGACGGTGGAGCGTCAGCGGCCTCGTCGATCACGGAGCAGTGTGCTCCCTCGCCTGGGCAACGCGGACGATTCTAGCACCATCCGGACCTCGCCCTCTTCACGCGGTCGGCGGCTCCATGAGCTCTCGTTGCGGTGGTGCCTGACGACGGTAGCGAAGATGCCCCATGACCATCCCGGCGGTCCAGCCGAGAGCGAGCGCGTGCTCGTGGCGCGTCCGGGGGATGATCAGCCGGTAGGAACGGAGTGCCTGTCTCGCCAGGTTCCGGACGCTGCCTCTGAAGGAGACCGGTGTCAGCTCGCCGGTGTCCTCGAACCGGGTCCAGAGCAGAATCGCGCTGCGGGCGTAGTGGTACCACTGCCTGAAGGCCCGTTTGGCCCCAGCTCGCTGCCGATAGTGGACCACGGCATCGGGGCACCAGACCAGCCGCCCACCGGCACGCTGCACACGCCAGGCGAAGTCGGCCTCTTCATGTCCTGCTCCGAAGGACCTGTCGAAGCCCCCGACCTGGAGGGCACCTCGCTCGCCGTGCTGCAGGAGACCTCCTACCACGTCGTCTCCGGGCTCGGCCCCGTGCTGTGGGAACTGCTGGCGGACTGGGTCAGCGAAGAGGACCTCGTGGGCTCGCTCCTGCAGACCGGTGACGCCCCGGCGGATGCCGCAGACCGCATCCATGGTGCACTGACGGCCCTGTGCTACGAAGGACTGGCGGTTCGGTCCGACGCGCAACGGTGACACCACGGGCCGACACCATGAGGGTGCCGGCCCGCGGTGGAGCGTGATTCGATCGATCAGGCGTTGCCGTCGAACAGGCTGGTGACGGAGCCGTCCTCGAACACCTCGCGGATGGCGCGGGCGATCAGCGGGGCGATGGAGAGCACGGTGAGCGAGTCGAAGCGCTTGCCGGCCGGGATCGGCAGGGTGTTGGTGACCACGATCTCCCGGGCGCCGCACTCAGCCAGTCGCTGGGCGGCCGGATCGGAGAACACGGCGTGGGTGGCGGCGATGATCACGTCCTTGGCACCGGCCTCCTTCAGCACGCGGACAGCGCCGGCGATCGTGCCGCCGGTGTCGATCATGTCGTCGATCAGCACGCAGGTGCGGCCCTCGACCTGACCTACGACCTGCTTGGACACAGCCTGGTTCGGCACGGTCAAGTCACGGGACTTGTGCACGAACGCCAGCGGAGCCCCACCCAGGCGCTCGGCCCACTGCTCGGCCACCCGCACGCGGCCGGTGTCCGGGGAGACCACGGTGATCTCGTCCGTGGAGACCCGGGAGCGGATGTAGTCGGCCAGCAGCGGCACGGCGAACAGGTGGTCCACCGGGCCATCGAAGAAGCCCTGGATCTGGGCGGTGTGCAGGTCCACGCTCATGATCCGGTCGGCGCCAGCGGTGCGCAGCAGGTCGGCCACCAGGCGGGCAGAGATCGGCTCGCGGCCACGGCCCTTCTTGTCCTGACGGGCGTAGGGGTAGAACGGAGCCACCGCAGTGATCCGCTTGGCCGAGGCGCGCTTGAACGAGTCGATCATCAGCAGCTGTTCCATCAGCCAGTTGTTCAACGGCGCGGGGTGAGCCTGGATGACGAAGATGTCCTTGCCGCGCACGGACTCGCCGGAGCGCACGTAGATCTCCCCGTTGGCGAAGTCGTAGGCGCTCATGGGCAGCAGCTCGGTGCCCAGCTCGTCGGCCACCTCCTGGGCCAGCTCGGGGTGGGCCCGGCCGGAGGCCAGGACCAGGGTCTTCTCGCCGTGCAGGGTGATCTCATTCATCGGTGTGGTGTCCTCTGGTGCTCGGGTCTGCTGTGTCTGGAGGGGGCTGGAAGGTGAGGTGGAAGCGGGTCAGGACCGGCCGTCGTCGGGCTGGCCGTTCTCGGCGGCCTGACGGGACCGGGCGGCGGCCTCGGCGGCGGGGGAACCCGGACGCTTCTGCTCCGTCCATCCCTCGGCGTTGCGCTGCGGGGCCACGGTCAGGGCCAGGGAACCGGCGGGGACGTCCTTGCGGACCACGGCTCCGGCACCGGTGTAGGCGCCGTCGCCCACGGTCACGGGGGCGATGAACACGGTGTTGGAGCTGGTGCGGACGTGGTCGCCGATCACGGTGCGGTGCTTGTTGACGCCGTCGTAGTTGGCGGTGATGTTGCCGCAGCCGATGTTGGTGAACTCGCCGATCTCCGCGTCCCCGGCGTAGCCCAGGTGGGAGAGCTTGGAGCCGCGGCCGATGGTCACGTTCTTGGTCTCGTAGAACGCCCCGATCTTGCCCTGCTCTCCCAGCACGGTGCCGGGGCGGATGTAGGTGAAGGGCCCGACGGCGGCTCCCTCACCGATGCGTGCCCCGGCCGCCTGGGTTCGGGTGACCTTCGCTCCAGCGCCCACGTGGGTGTCCACCAGGGTGGTGTCCGGGCCGATCACGGCGTCCTCGCTGATGTGGGTGGTGCCCTGCAGGTGGGTGTTGGGCAGGACGGTGGTGTCCTGCTCCAGGGTGACGGTGGAGTCGATCCAGGTGGTGGCCGGGTCCACGATGGTGGTGCCGGCGCGCATGTGGCGCTCCAGGGTGCGGCGGTTCATCTCGGCGCCGAGGGCCTGCAGCTGGACGCGGTCGTTGGCGCCCTCCACCTGCCAGCGGTCCTGGGTAGCCACGGCGGCCACGCGGCCACCGGCGGCGCGGGCCAGGCCGAGCACGTCGGTCAGGTACATCTCCCCCTGGGCGTTGTCCGTGGTGACCTGGGACAGCGCGGAGACCAGGGTGGCGCCGTCGAAGGCGTAGATCCCGGAGTTGACCTCGTTGATCAGGCGCTGCTCCTCCGTGGCGTCCTTGTGCTCCACGATCCCGGCCACGGAGCCGTCCGCCTCACGCAGAATGCGGCCGTAGCCGGTGGGGTCCTCCAGCAGCGCGGTCAGCACGGTGACGGCGTTGCCGTCCTGCTGGTGGGTGGCGACCAGTTCACGCAGCAGTTCGGAGGTGAGCAGCGGGACATCGCCGTAGGTGACCACCACGGTCCCCTCCACCGACTGCTCGGCCTGCTGCAGCGCCTCCAGTCCGGCCTGCACGGCGCGGCCGGTGCCCGGGACCTCATCCTGGTCCGCGACCAGCAGCCGCCACTGGTGCTGCTCGGCCAGTTCGTCCAGATGGGCGGCCACCTTGTCCCGCTGGTGCCGGACCACGGCCACCAGGTGCTGGGGATCCAGGCCGTTCGCCGCGGCGAGCGCATGGCCCACCATGGAGGTCCCGCCGATCGGGTGCATGATCTTGGGGGTCTTGGACTTCATCCGCGTGCCAGCGCCGGCTGCGAGGACGATGACGGCTGCCGGTGCAGAAGTGGCGTCGGACAAGTTCGACCCTCCCGGTCTTGAGGTGGCGTGAGTGTTCAGTGACCGGCTGACGCCGTCACCAACCAGTCCAGTGTAGACCGCTGACGCCACGGCCCGGAGGGGACTGGAACCTGGCTCACAGGAGTTCCGCCCATAGGATTCGAACCTATACTGCACAGCTCCAAAGGCTGGCGTGCTGCCGTTACACCAGGGCGGATCGGTCCACCATTCTTCCACAGCTCGCACAGACGCCTCGCGCCGCTATATCGTCGACCGAGCTCAGCGGAACCTACGCATCTGCTGTGGGACCAGTGGTTCCGGCAAAGCCCGGAGGACTGTGCGCACTGCACGCTTGGCTTTCGGCCTGGCGGTCCACCATGCCCGGCGCGCCGCGAGCTCGGCTGTGGACATGGGGCTTCGGACCTTCACGCTCAGTCGGTCCAAAATGTCCTCTGGCACCAGCTCGTGCCCTACGTTGAATCGTTCCGCGAAGAGGATCACTCCCATCGTCTTGTCGGGGTAGCCCGCGAAGTGACAGATGAAAGCGTCCTTCAGGGAAGTGCTGTAGTGATGGGGCCGAGCGTTCAGCTCTCGGAACCCCACAACGCGAGTCCGATCCCAGAGCTCAGGTTCGCCGTATTTGAGTGCCCAGGTCATCACATCTTGGTCGCCGCCGGTGAAAGTTCCGTCAGCTTCCGAGTTCCATGCACGCTCCACCGTCGGAACATCCATGTCCCGCATCATGGTCAACAAGCGGTCAGCATCCGGTCCCCTGCGAAGGGCGAAGACACCCGTGTTGATGGTCGACCAGAACCCGTTGGGCTCCACCGGCCCCTCAGCGATCACCAAGAAGTCCCCGTCGGCCTCTGCCTGGCAGAAGAACTCGTGCAACGCGTTCGAATCGAAGTCCGTGAAGTAGCAGTCATCGTCCACCCAAACCACCCAGTCATAGCGGGGCAGGACGCGCTCTATGGCAGTGATCTTGTAGTAGAACTTGTTGACGATCCCTTCGCCGATCCCGCACTCCAGTCGGTAGTCAAGATCATGGGTCCGGGCATAGGCGGCGTGATTCACATAAGAGCGGTAGCGGATCTCGTCGCCGCCGGAGACGATGCAGATATCGGGCATGGAGATCCTCCGATAGACCTGTCAGACGAGCTTGTCAGCCGCCACTGTGGCCGATACTACGGGAGCCAGACCAGTGCAGACGCAGCCCTCCGGCAGTCGGGACCTTAGAGTGTTCAGGTGGCACATCTCCTCGGCGCTGAAGCCCTGCACCTCGAATACCCCACCCGCACCGTCTTCGACTCCGTGACCCTCGGAGTGGACGAGGGCGATCGGATCGGGATCGTCGGGCGCAACGGCGACGGCAAGTCCAGTCTCCTGGGCATGCTCGCCGGACGGGTGGAGCCTGATGGCGGCAGAGTGACCCGCCGAGGCGGAGTTCGGTTCGGCGTCCTGGACCAGACCGACACCCTCACCGACGAGCACACGGTGGGTCAAGCCGTCGTCGGGGACCGCGCGGAGCATGAATGGGCCGGTGACCCTCGGGTCCGGGATGTCATCGGCGGACTGGTCTCGGACATCCCCTGGGACGCCATGGTGAGCAGCCTCAGCGGCGGTCAACGCCGACGCGTGGCCCTGGCAGCGCTGCTGGTGGAGGACTGGGATCTCATCGCCCTGGACGAGCCCACGAACCACCTGGATGTGGAGGGCATCACCTGGCTGGCCGGACATCTGAACCGACGCTGGGCGGCCAACGCCGGCGGACTGCTCGTGGTCACGCACGACCGCTGGTTCCTGGACGCCGTGTGCACCACCACCTGGGAGGTGCACGATCGGATCGTCGAGCCCTTCGAAGGCGGCTATGCGGCCTATGTCCTGCAGCGCGTGGAGCGTGACCGGCAGGCCGCGGTGGTGGAGCAGAAGCGGCAGAACCTGATGAAGAAGGAGCTGGCCTGGCTGCGCCGCGGCGCTCCCGCGCGGACCTCCAAGCCGAAGTTCCGGATCGAGGCCGCCAACCAGCTGATCAGCGACGTCCCGCCCCCTCGCAACCCGCTGGAGCTCAAGCGCTTGGCCACAGCGCGCCTGGGCAAGGACGTCATCGACGTCCTGGACGCCTCGGTCGCCTTCCCCACTCCCGACGGCGGCTCGCGCACCATCCTGAAGGACGTCACCTGGCGCATCGCCCCAGCCGAGCGCACGGGGATCCTGGGTGCCAACGGAGCCGGCAAGTCCACCCTGCTGAATCTGGTGGCGGGACTGATCGAGCCCACGCAGGGCCGCGTCAAGCGCGGCAAGACGGTCAAGCTAGCGGTGCTGGACCAGCAGTTCTCCCAGCTGGCGGAGATCGAGGGCGACCGGGTGCGTGAGGTGCTGGCACGGCAGAAGACCACCGTGGAGGTGGAGGGCAAGGAGATGACGCCGGCCCAGCTGCTGGAGCGTCTGGGCTTCTCCCGGGAGCATCTCTCCGCCCGGGTCGGCGATCTCTCCGGTGGCCAGCGCAGGCGGCTGCAGCTGCTGCTGGTGCTGCTGGACGAGCCGAACGTGATGATCCTGGACGAGCCCACCAACGATCTGGACATCGAGATGCTCTCGGTGATGGAGGACCTGCTGGACTCCTGGCCCGGGACGCTGCTGGTGGTCTCCCACGACCGGTACCTGCTGGAGCGGGTGACGGACCAGCAGTACGCGGTGCTCAACGGCAGGGTCCAGCATCTGCCGGGAGGCGTGGACCAGTACCTGGACCTGGCGCACGCTGCTAATGCCGGAGCCGGAGCGGGAAACTCTCCGCTGGCGGCACAGGAGCCGTCCTCGGCCGCGGCGTCGGCATCGTCCGGGTCCGGCTCAGGGCTGAGCGGTGCGGAGCGCCGTGCCGCGCAAAAGGAGCTGACCGCCACCGAGCGCAGGATGGAGAAGCTGAGTTCCGAGGTCGAGCGGCTGCATGAGAGGATCGCCGCCCACGACCAGTCCGACTTCGAGGGCCTCGGTGTGATCACCCAGGAGTTGAACGCCGTGGAGGCTGAGCTCGCCGAACTCGAGGAACGCTGGCTGGAGCTCTCCGAACTCGTGGGGTGAGCCGCCAGGGACGGCCCGGAGGCAGGTCAGAGCAGACGGGCTCCGGGATACGGACCATGGACGGGCACTGCGGCGATCCCGGTGCGGTCTTGGATGCGTCCGGCCAGCTGCATGGAGTCCTCGGCCGACCGCGCCACGAACATGATCGTCGGCCCGGAGCCGGAGACCTGCCCGGCCAGGGCTCCCTCCTCTATGCCGATCTCGATCATCTCGGAGAGCCCTGGGATCAATGTGGTCGCCGGGACCTGGAGGTCGTTGGACATCAACAGGGCCACCGACTCTGCATGGCCTGACACCAGCGCCTGGATCAGCTCAGGTGAGACGTCCGGCGCGGCAGCGGGGGCGTCCAGCACACCGTCGGCCCGCAGCGTGTCCAGCGTCCCGTAGACCTGCGGCGTGGAGAGCCCCTGGGATGCGGGGACCAGGACCAGGTGGAGGGGTTCACGAGAGAGCAGGGGCGTGAGCTCGTCTCCCACGCCACGTCCCACGGCCGCACCGCCGGTCACGGCGAAGGGGACGTCCGCCCCCAGGGGTGCGCCGATGCGTGCCAGCTGGTCGCGCGAGAGGCCGGCATCCCACAGTCCTGCGCAGGCGGCCAGTGCCGCGGCGGCGTCGGCCGATCCGCCTCCCATGCCCCCAGCGACCGGGACCTGCTTGGTGATCTCCAGGTGGACGCCATGGTTCTCCTCGTCCAGTCCGAGGTGGTCGCGAAGCAGCCGGGCGGCCTTCACCGCCAGGTTGGACTGATCCAACGGGATCGTGTCCGGGTCGGAGAAGACGCTGGAGGCATCCGAGAGGGACACCGTGACCAGGCCGTCGTCGCGTGGTGTGGCCGTGACCTCTTCGACCATGGAGACGGCCAGGAACAGCGTGGCCACCGGATGGTAGCCGTCCTCTCGGGGTTCCCCCACGGCCAGCGAGAGATTGACCTTGCCCGGTGCCTGGGCGGTGGCATGTCCGAACAGCTGTGCTGACGACGTGAAGGTGCTCATGAGTCGCTCTCTCGTGACAGGTCCGGCACTCGATGCTGGGCGATGCGCGCGAAGTCCTCGATCCCCAGGACCTCACCACGAGCCTTGGGGTCCACCCCGGCCGCCACCAGGGCAGATTCAGCTTCTGCAGCCGACCCGGCCCATCCGGCCAGGGCGGCGCGGAGGGTCTTGCGCCGTTGGGCGAAGGCCGCGTCCACCACGGCGAACACCTCCTGACGTGAGGCGCTCGTGACGGGAGCTTCTCGCCGGGTGAAGGCCACCAGCCCGGAGTGGATCTTCGGGGCCGGCCAGAACACGTTCATGCCGATCGTTCCGGCCTTGCGGACCGTCGCGTACCAGGCCGCCTTGGCCGAGGGCACCCCGTAGGTCTTGGACCCCGGTGCAGCGGCCAGTCGATCGGCCACCTCCTCCTGGACCATCACCAGCCCGTGCCGCAGGGACGGCAGCTCCGCCAGCAGATGCAGCAGCACCGGCACGGCCACGTTGTACGGCAGGTTGGCCACCAACGCTGTGGGCGCACCGTCAGCCGTCTGGGGTCTCACCTCGGCGAGGTCCTGCTCAGACACGACCATCGCGTCTGCTGTCAGGACACTGAATCCGGACATGGCGTCAGGCCGGAACTCCCTGACCGTCTGCGGCAGGCGTTCGGCCGGGCCTGGATCGATCTCCACCGCCGTGACGGCTGCGGCGGCATCCAGCAGCCCCAGGGTCAGCGACCCCAGTCCCGGCCCCACCTCCAGCACGTGCTCGTCAGCGGAGAGGTCGGCTGCCGCCACGATGCGCCGGATGGTGTTGGGATCGATCACGTAGTTCTGCCCCAAGGTCTTGGTGGGACGCAGATCGATCTCGGCTGCGATGCGGCGGATGTCCGCCGCGCTCAGCAGGGGGGCAGGAGTCTCAGGCACGCCTGTCATCCTACGTGGGGGGACAGACGAGTCTGCGATGCCTCAGAACTCCCCGTACACCCGCGTGGTGTTCTCCATGATCTGTGCCGCCATCTCCTCAGCGGCCAGTCCACGCACCTCGGCCAGGTGCCGCAGCGTCAGCGGCATCAGGTATGGGGCGTTGGGCCGTCCTCGATGGGGGTGGGGTGTCAGGAAGGGCGCATCCGTCTCGACCAGGATCAGCTCCGGACGGGCCACTCTCAGCGCCTCGCGGAGCTCATCGTTGGCCTTGAAGGTCACCGGCCCGGCGAAGGACATGTACCACCCGTGCTCGTTGCAGATCCGGGCCAGCTCCGGCCCCCCGGAGAAGCAGTGGAACACCACGTGCTCGGGCAGCTCGGGGGCGGACAGCAGCAGCTCGACCACGTCATCGTGGGCGTCCCGGTCATGGATCTGCAGGGCCTTGCCCAGCCGCACGGCCAGATCCAGGTGCCAGCGGAAGGACTCCTTCTGCACGTCCACGCCCTCGGGGCCTGTCCGGAAGTAGTCCAGCCCGGTCTCCCCCACCGCACGCACACGCGGGTGGTCAGCCAGCCGCTCGATCTCCGCCAGCGCCTCCTCCAGCCCACCGCGCTCAGCCAGCCGGGCGGCGTCATTGGGGTGGATGGCGACCGCCCCGAGCAGGCGAGGCTCGGCCTCGATCGCCTCGATGGTGAACCTGGCCGCCTCCACATTGCAGCCCACCTGGACCGCTCCGATCACCCCGACGGCGGCGGCCGCGTCCATCGCCTGCGTCACCGTGACCTTCACCAAACCATCGCGGAAGTCCAGGTGAGTGTGGTTGTCGACCACGGGAACCGAGAGCGGCTCCGGGACAGGCGGGTACTCCAGGCGGCGACGGCGGCCTGACTTCTCCTCGGTGGCCGCGCGCTGAGGTCCGTCCTCGTCCGTAGACACGCCGTTGACCTCCGGCAGGTAGGCCGCCGGGACGGCTGAGTCGACGCGCTGGTGATCTGAAGTGCTCATGGTTTCCACTGTAGAACGGCGGCGATGCACCTATAGAGTGAACGGAACGCCCGCCCTCAGGAGGATCTGTGGACCACCCGCCCATCCAGCCCGGCACGGCGGCGTTCAGCGCCATCACCGCAGAGATCACGCGCGCCATGAACTCCGTGGTGGACGGCAAACAGGATGCTGGGCGCACCGCCCTGCGGGTGCTGCTGGCCGGTGGCCATCTGCTGATCGAGGACGTCCCCGGGGTGGGCAAGACCCTGCTGGCTCGGGCCCTGGCCAAGACGGTGGGCGGCTCGGTGAACCGCATCCAGTTCACTCCTGACCTGCTGCCGTCGGACGTCACCGGTGTCTCGGTGTTCCACCAGGAACGGCATGCCTTCGAGTTCAGGCCGGGACCGGTCTTCGCGCACATCGTCATCGGAGACGAGATCAATCGCGCGTCGGCCAAGACCCAGTCCGCTCTGCTCGAGTGCATGGAGGAGCACCAGGTGACCGTGGACGGGACCACCCACCGGCTGCAGGAGCCCTTCATGGTGGTGGCCACGCAGAACCCGGCTGAATCCGAGGGGACCTACCCCTTGCCGGAGGCCCAGCGTGACCGGTTCATGGCTCGCATCACCATGGGCTATCCGGACAGTGCAGCTGAAGTCGCCATGCTCAAGCACCACATGGATCCTCTGGCGGAGCACTCGCCCCTGCAGCTGCTCCGGCAGGTCACCTCTCCAGACCAGGTGCTCCGCATGGTGGAGGCCGTGGCTCGGGTGCACGTCTCTGATGCCGTGGCGCAGTATGTGGTGGCACTGGGCAGGGCCACTCGTGAGCACCCGGAGGTCCGCGTCGGTGCCAGTCCGCGTTCCCTGCTCCAGCTGCTGCGTGCGGCCAAGGCCGAGGCCGCCCTGTCTGAACGGGATTACGTCACCCCGGAGGACGTGGTCACGGTGTCGGTCTCGGTCCTGGCCCACCGGCTGATCCTGCAGCGGCGCAGCGGCGCCGACGAGGACCATGCCGAGAGGATCGTGGCCCAAGCCCTGCGCATGGTTCCGGCTCCCACCCCGAACGCCCAGCGTTGACGGTCAGCCCCGTTCGTCCATGACCGCCGCCTCGACTCCCCCCTCCGGTCTGTGGTCCAGACTGCGTGCCAGCGCCCCGCGTCCCACGCTGCGCGGCGCGGCGGTGGCCGCCGTCGGCCTTCTCCTGGTGATCGCAGGTCCAGTGCTGGGACGGCGTGAGGCTGTGTCCATCGGTCTCTTCCTCCTGACAGCCTCAGCGCTCTCCCTGATCCTGTTGGCGTTGCGCTCAGCACTGAGCCGCGAGGCGGCTCACCACCGTGTGCTGATCCCGGACTCGGCCGCCGTCGGTGAACGGGTCCAGGTCAGATTCCTCTCAGCCGGAGGAGAGCAGCACGAGGGCCTCTCCCCCGTCGATCAGCTTCCGCCAACGCTGACGCGAAGCTCGCAGCCGACCCGGCAGGCGGACGGCCCCGCGCCCGGGTACACCCTCACGGCCGGGCAGAGAGGCGTGTTCTCCGTGGGTCCGGCCACGGAACTGTGGAAGGGACCGCTGGGTCTGGCGCGCGGCCGCATCCTCCGTGCAGGCGTCTCACGGCTGAGGGTCCTGCCCCAGCTTCATGACGAGCAGGTCCTGGAAGAGCTGTTCCGCACCGGCCTGGGCGATGACCGATCGGCAGACCTGTTCGGTGTCCGCGGCTCGGCTGACGACCTGCTGGTGCGCGAGCACCGCCCCCGCGATCCGCTCTCTCGCATCCATTGGGGTGCCACCGCTCGGACCCGGCAGCTCATGGTCCGTCAGGAGGAGAGCACCGAGGACCCCCGGGCGGTGGTGGTCCTGGACCGCCGCGGGCGGTCCTACCCCCAGGGGCATCACACCGTGGACGCCGGGGACGGCACCAGCTGGATCACCGCTCCGCAGTTCGAAGAGGCTGTTCGACTGGCGGCCTCCCTCCACCACGTGTTGGAACGCTCCGGTCAGGACGTGACGCTGCTCGACCACGAAGGCACCGTCCTGTCCTCGGACCTGGCGGATGTGCAGCTGGCACCCAGCACCCGTGAGGCCTCATGGATGGAGCGTCTGCCGCGGGGCACCACCACGGTGTTCGCCGTCCTGGGAGCCGGAGCCGATGCCGACCTCCCCCACTTTCGGCACCTGCCGGGCGTCACCCAGCGCACCGCGCTGCTGATGGGGCCCTCGTCCGCTCTCGAAGGCTGGCACCAGGCTGGGTGGGCGACTGTGGATGCGTCCGAAGGTGCACGGTGACCGCGCTGCGCTGGGCCAGCTCCCTGAGCGGAGGTCTGTTCGTGGCCGTCATGGTCATCGCTGCCACGGCCTCGCTGGACCATGTCTTCTCCGACGCCTGGCTGCCCGGCGTGGCCTTCCCCACAGTGATCGCATTGATCGTGGCCGAGGTGGTGAGAGGACTGGGCGGACGGCTCTGGCTGCCCGTGCTGGCCGGTGCCGCCGCGGGGGCCGTGACCGCTGTCCGGACCTGGTGGTCGGGCACCCTCGCGGGTGATCTGATCCCCACCCGGGACACGGTCTCTGCACTGCTGGCTGATCTGGAGCGGACCCAGCACACCGTCCGGGTCGAGCAGAGTCCCATCGAGCCGCACCTGCACGTCTTGGCGATCCTGTCCTTGGTCGTCCTGCTCATCGCCCTGATCGTCGAGCTGATCGCCCTGGGTCTGCGCAGCCCTGCAGTGGCCGGGGTGCCCGCCCTGGGGATCATCGCTGCGGGGGCAGTCCTCTCCGGTGAGATGACGCCGTTGCCTGCTCTCCTCTTGGCCGCCGCGGCCTGGCTCGGCCTGCTCGTGGCCGGGGACCACGCCTCGTTGCACCGCAGCGTCTCCAGCCCAGCTTCGCGCGGGCAGCCCGAGGACACCGGGGCCCCCTTGGGCCCGCTTCCCCCACGCCCGCCGCTGCGCGACCGGCTCACCTCGTTGACCGGAGCCGTCCTGGCGGGGGTCACCGCCCTGGCCGTGCTCGCGATGGGAGCCACACAGCTGGCCCCGATCACCACAGGCCTGGCACCCGAGGGCCACCGATTCCTGATCCAGGACGGTCCCGTCGACCCAGCCTCCGATCTCGGCGAGGCCCTGCGCCAGGGGTCAGGCCCGGTGGGCATCGAGTACCGGTCCAGCACCGGTCTGGGTGTCTACCTGCGCACGGCGGTCATCCATGATGTCACCGCTTCCCAGTGGGTTCCCCGAGAGACCGCAGGTGGAATGCCGCCCAATGGCACGGTGTTCACTCCCAGCGGCAGGAATCTGCGGGGCATGGGTCCGACGGTCGGAATCCAGTACCCACCTGAGCTGGAGGAGGCCGTGATGCGCCCCTCGGAACAGTCAGTGGACCTCGCGTTGACGCAGTACCGGGGCTCCTGGCTTCCCCTGGCTGACCAGCCCGTCGGCCAGGCCGGCGTGCTGGCTGAGCAGGGCTGGGAATCGTACCCCCGCGCCTCCACGGTCCAGCGCATCTCGAACCCCGCCGTGGACGCCCAGTACCGGTCTCGGTACTGGACGCTGCCTCTGTCCGCAGAGGAGCTCTCCGAGCTCTCCGCGGGCTTCGGCATACCTCCCCCTGAGGCCTACATCGGGCTGGAGGCCCCCGACGAATCGGCGGTGGGAACGCTGGTCTCTGATCCAGAGCTGGAGGGCGGCGAGATCCACCGCCTCGCCCAGGAGATCGCCGCTGAGGCCACCAGCCCCATTGAGATCGGACAGCTGGTCCAAGAGCACTTCCAGTCCGGCACGTACCGGTACTCAGAGACCGCCCCGGTGGACGAGGGGTACGACGGCACCGGGATCGAGATCACCGAGCAGTTCCTGCAGGCCCAGTCCGGCTACTGCATCCACTTCGCCTCAGCCATGGCCCTGATGGCCCGCTCCCTCGACGTGCCGGCCCGCATTGTGGTCGGCTACGCGCCCACCGGCGCCGACGCTGACGGTGTGCACCGCGTGGAGGCCGGATCAGCACACGCCTGGCCGGAGCTGTACATCTACGGTCTGGGATGGGTCCCTTTCGAACCGACTCCCACCGTGGGACGCGCTCCCACCTACACCCAGTCCGACTCCGGGCCCGCGCCGGAGGTGGTGCCCACCCCTACATCGGCACCGGCCCCAGCCTCAGAGCCCACACCCACGCAGACCTCTGCCGCACTGGATCCAGGATCCGATGCCGGAGACACGCCTGAGCCCGGCGTCGACACCCGAGCGGTGCTCACGGTGCTGATCATCGTGATCGGTGTGGCCGCAGTCGCCCTCCTGGCCCTGGCCCCTCACCTGGTCAGATCACGACGACGGCGCCGCAGGCTGGGCAGGCCTGCCTCGCCCTTCGCGGTGGACCGGTCCGCGGTCATCGCCTCCTGGCAGGAGGTCGAGGACACGGCCCTGGACCTGGGATGGGCACGGCATGGCCACGAGTCCGAGGAGGCCTTCGCCCGCCGCGTGAGCCGGGATGTGGGATCGGCCATGGGTCCTGGGTCGCAGACAGATCTGCTGCACCAGTTGGCCGTGGCCGCGCAGTGGGCGCGTTATGCGTCCGTGGACTCGCCTGCTCCCCCGGCTGCCGATGACGCTTCCAGTCACGCGGCCGCCGTCGTGGACCTTCTGGAATCCTCTGCGGAGTCTGCGGCCAGGCGCCGGGCCTGGTGGTTGCCGAGGTCCCTGGTCCAGAGCTGAGATGCCACGGGCCCGGCCTCCACAGAGGAGACCGGGCCCGGTGCTCAGGGCGTCCGTGGACGCCGGGGGTTACTTCTTGGAGGCGTAGGGATCGGCGATGCCGATGTACTGCACGGTGGTGTACTCCTCGATGCCCTCAGCTCCACCTTCGCGCCCCAGACCGGACTGCTTCACTCCGCCGAAGGGGGCTGCGGCGTTGGAGATGACACCGGCGTTGAAGCCCACCATGCCGAACTCGATCTGTTCGGAGACCCGGAACATGCGGTTGACGTCGCGGGTGTAGAGGTAGGAGGCCAGGCCGTACTCGGAGGCGTTGGCCAGCTCGATGGCCTCATCCTCGGTGGAGAAGGTGGTCACGGGGGCCACCGGGCCGAAGATCTCCTGACCCAGGATCGGGCAGTCGTTGGCGACCTTGAGGACGGTCGGCTGGTAGAAGTACCCCTCGCCTTCCACCTTGTCGCCACCCGTGGCGACCTCGGCTCCGGCCTGCACAGCCTCGGTCACCAGGGAGTGGACGTCATCCCGGGCTCCGCCGTCGATCAGCGGGCCGACGTTGGCGTCGGACTCGGTGCCGCGTGCGGGCTTCAGGGCCTTCATGGCCTCGGCGAACTTGGCGGTGAACTCCTCGGCCACGGACTCGTGCACCAGGAAGCGGTTGGCCGCGGTGCATGCCTCGCCCATGTTCCGCATCTTGGCGGCCATGGCGCCCTCCACAGCGGCATCCAGGTCAGCGTCCTCGAACACCAGGAACGGTGCGTTGCCGCCCAGTTCCATGGAGGTGCGCAGGACGTTCTCTGCGGCGTCGGCCATCAACCGGCGACCCACGGGGGTGGATCCGGTGAAGGAGACCTTGCGCAGTCGACGGTCCTTCATCAGCGGCCCGGAGATGGCCGAGGCGGAGGAACCGGCCACCACGTTCAGCACGCCGGCGGGCAGACCGGCCTCCTGCATGACCTGAGCGAAGAGCAGGGAGGTCAGCGGGGTCAGCTTGGCCGGCTTGAGCACCATGGTGCAGCCAGCGGCCACTGCAGGGGCGACCTTGCGGGTGGCCATGGCCAGCGGGAAGTTCCACGGAGTGATCAGCAGGGCAGGGCCGACCGGCTTGTGCTGGACCAAGATCTTGTTCTTGCCCTCAGGGGTGGTCAGGTAGCGCCCGTAGTGACGCACCGTCTCCTCGGAGAACCAGCGCAGGAACTCAGCACCGTAGGTGACCTCGCCACGGGCCTCGGCCAGCGGCTTGCCCATCTCCAGGGTCATCAGCAGGGCGAAGTCATCGGCCCGCTCGATCACCAGGTCGAAGGCCCGGCGCAGGATCTCAGCACGCTCACGCGGAGCCGTCAGCGCCCAGTCCTTCTGCGCAGCGGCAGCGGCGTCCAGAGCGGCCATGGCGTCATCGGTGTTGGCATCCTGGATGCTCAACAGCACCTTGCCGGTGGCCGGGTCCTCCACATCCAAGGTCTTGCCGGAGGAGGCGTCACGCCACTCCCCGTTGATCAGCAGTCCGGTCGGGATGGACTTCAGCAGCTCCTGCTCGCGCTCAGCGGTGACAGTCATGGGGAACCTCTTTCCGGTCGGGTCGGTTCGTTCGATCTCAGCGTGGTTGCCAGCCGGACACACAAGTCTGCATGTCGATTCCAGATCAGATTACTGCTCAACGTAGGGGCCGTGGTGAGTCGTCGACAATGCGTCGACGCACGAACGTTTCCAGTCCCCGTTGTGCCGAGGCACAAGTTGGCACCCTCGGCCGGATAGGGACTGGACCAGGCATAAGGTGGCTCCATGCGAGTACTCGGCCTCTTCGACCATGCAGGCGTTCGCCGCGGCCAGAACCGGTTGCCTGCTGACCAACAGGTGTCAGCGCCCTACTGCGCGCAGTGGCTGATGGACGCCTGAATCGACCTCGACCCAGTGATGCCAGCCCGGTCAGCTGCGCACCGCAAAGTGCGGGACGTCATCGAGCACCGATCAGGTGTCGCGTGGGATCTGGCGGTGCGCGGTATCCGGCAGGCACGCCCTGCGGACGCCGTACTGGCGATTCTCGAAGACAAGGCCGTGGCGCCGAGCATTCTCAAACGCCGGCACCGGACTCCCTATGCACAGCTCCCCTTGGTGACCGTCTCGTGCTGGTGGGCGGAGGAGCTCGTCACCCGGCCCAACATCGACTGGATGAGACGCGACAGCTTCGCGGGGTATGTGGACAGCTGGTGGCCAGACCCTGAGGAACTGGCACGGACGATCCGGACTGCGGAGCCGCTGTCTCTCCGGGACCTCATCGTCAGAGATCACTCCCCTGAAGCGGTGGCCGATGCCTTCCTGCAGCTGGCCGATCAGATCCCACGCGTGCGCCGCCTCCGTGCCCGGGCAGTCCGGCGCGGCCCTCGGGTGCTGAGCTCCAGCCGCATTCCAGCTCTTCTGGCTGATCTCCGGCACGGTCGCCTCGACCGGGTGCTCCATGAGGTCACAGGCCCGCCCCGGGCTCCGTATTCACCTGGACTCGAGCCGAGTCCTCAGCCGCGGTCGGGGTGAGTGCCTCGGTCGGTCTCCCCTGGCTCGACGGTCTCACCCCTGCTTCCGTGCCTCCAGCACCGCGTTGTACAGCTCCTTCTTGTGGGCGCCCCGAGCCGCGGCCACCGTGGCCACCGCGTCCTTGAGCCGGGTGCCGGAGGCCACCAGCGTCTCCACGTCCTGGACCTGTCCGGCCACGTCCGTGTCCAGCTCGGCGGTGCGGCCAGCGGTGACGATCACGATCTCCCCGCGCACCTCCCCCGCCTCCGCCCACGCGGACAGCTCGACCAGGGTGCCGCGGCGGACCTCCTCGTACAGCTTGGTCAGCTCCCGGGCCACGCACGCCGGACGGTCCGCACCGAACGCTTCGCTCAGGGCGGCCAGCGATGACGCCAGGCGCCGCGGCGACTCGAAGAACACCAGCGTCCGCTCCTCCCGGGCCAGCTCCGTCAGCAGCCGCGAGCGCTCTCCGTCCTTGCGCGGCAGGAACCCCTCGAAGGCGAACCGGTCCGTGGGCAGGCCGGACAGGGCCAGCGCCGTGGTCACCGCGCTGGCCCCGGGCGCACACGTCACGGGCACCCCGGCCTCAGCGGCCGCACTGACCACGCGGTATCCCGGGTCCGAGACCAGCGGCATTCCGGCATCGGTCACGACGACGACCAGGTCGCCGGCACGTGCGGCCTCCAGCAGGTCCTGAGTGGACTCTCGCTCGTTGTGCTCGTGGTGGCTGACCACCTTCCCGGTGATCCGCACGCCGAGTCCCTGCGCCAGGTGGTGCGCCCGTCGAGTGTCCTCGGCGGCCACCACGTCCGCGGTGGCCAGCAGGGACTTGAGCCGATCGGTGGCGTCGGCAAGGTTCCCCAGCGGGGTGGCCGCCAGCACGATCTGTCCGCCGCCGTCAGGACGCTCCACGCTCTGTGCACTCATGCCCTTCATGCTGGCACAGCCCGTACCATGACAGGGTGCGCCCGCCCGAGACCTCCACCGTGCTGACCCCGGCCCAGGCGTACACCGAGACCACGCTGCGGCTCCGGCTGCTCGGCGAGCGCTTCCACCCCGGCCACTGGGGCTGGATCGTCCCCCTGGTGGTCACCGTGGTCGCGGGGGTGCTGCGGTTCACCCGACTGGACCACCCCGACTCCCTGATCTTCGACGAGACCTACTACGTCAAGGACGCCTTCACCCTCCTCCAGGCCGGATACGAGCTGAACTGGCCGGACGACGCCAATGAGGCCTTCGCCGCCGGAACCGCCTCCCCGGAGGACACCGCCGAGTACGTGGTCCACCCTCCCTTGGGCAAGTGGCTGATCGCGCTGGGCATGGCCGCCTTCGGGACCGACCACGGCTTCGGCTGGCGCTTCTCGGCGGCGCTGGCCGGCACCCTGTCCGTCCTGCTGACCGCCCTGATCGCCCAGCGGATGTTCCGCTCGGTGTTCCTGGGCGGTGTGGCCGGGATCCAGCTGGCCGTGGAGGGCCACCACCTGGTGCTCTCCCGCACCGGTCTGCTGGACATCTTCCTCTCCTTCTTCGTCCTCGCCGCGTTCGGTGCGCTGCTGATGGACCGGCACCACGGCCGATCCCACCTGGCCGCACGCCTGGCCGCCGCGGCCGAGCGCGAAGGCGGGGTGCCGTCGTCGGGAATGCTGGCCTGGGGCCCCTGGCTGGGATGGCGACCCTGGCGCCTGCTGGCCGGGGTCCTGCTGGGAGCCGCCTGCGGCGTGAAGCTCTCCGGGCTGGCGTTCATGGCCGTGTTCGGGCTGATGACCGTGCTGTGGGACATGAACGCGCGCCGTGTGGCCGGGATCCGGAACTGGCTGGCCGCTGGGGTGGTCAAGGACGGGCTGTTCGCGTTCGTGGCGGTCGTGGTGGTGGGCGCCATGGCCTATCTGGCCACCTGGACCGGCTGGCTGCTCACCCAGGGCGGCTACAACCGCCAGTGGCACACCACCCACCCGCCGCAGCAGTGGTGGGAACACCTGGTCCCCGGGCCGTTGCGCTCCCTGGCCGACTACCACCTGCAGTCCACGAGATTCCACGGCGGCCTGGCCAGCCCCCACGACTACGCCTCCAACGCCTGGACCTGGCCCTTCATGGGCCGGCCCACCTCCTTCTACTACGAAGGGCACGACGACGGCTCCGGCACCTGCGGGGCGACGACCTGTTCCGAGGCCATCACCGACCTGGCCAACCCGATCATCTGGTGGGCCGGACTGCTGGCGTTCCTGGTGCTCGTGCTGGTGTGGCTGGGCCGACGCGACTGGCGGGCCGGTGCGCTGCTGGGCGCCTACGCCGCCGGACAGCTGGTGTGGTCCCTCTGGCCGGACCGCACCATGTTCTTCTTCTACACCGTGGCCTACGCCCCGTTCCTGGTGCTGGCCGTGACCATGGTGCTCGGGCTGCTGATGCGCCTGGGCGGAGAGCCGATGCGCCGGCGCAACACCGTGCTGGTGCTGCTGTTCGTGGCCGGTGCCGTGGCCCTGAGCGCGTTCTTCATGCCGGTGTGGACCGGTGAAAAGATCCCCTATGAACACTGGCGCATGCGGATGTGGATGAACAGCTGGATCTGAGCGGGGCGATACGCTGGAGACCGAGCACCCCACCGCCAGACCAGCGCAGTGCACTGCGTGGAGAGTTGAGCCCGTTCCATGAAGGAAACCAGCACCGAGCAGGCGGCGCAGCTGCCAGCAGACTCGAACATCACCGACCTGGTCCTGCAGGCAGCTGCTGCAGATCCGCACGCCGCCGCCTATGCGGTGCGCAACGGCGCCGGCGGCTGGCTGGACGTGTCCTACACGGCGTTCCTGGACCAGGTGCGCGCGGTGGCCAAGGGGCTGATCGCCCACGGCGTGACCCCGCACTCGCGCGTGGGCATCATGGCACCCACCAGCTATGAATGGGCGGTGATCGACCAGGCCATCTGGTTCGCCGGGGCCGTCTCCGTGCCGATCTACGAGACCTCCTCTCCCCACCAGGTTCAGCACGTGCTCACCGACTCCCAGACGCGGGTGGTCTTCACCTCCGCCGAGAAGCAGTCCACCGCCGTGCGCAGGGCCGCCGAGGCCATGGGCGCAGACGGTGAGGGCGTGACGGTGGTCCCCCTGACCGCGGACGGCCTGGCGGAGCTGGTGCAATACGGCGAGCAGGTCAGCGACGAGCAGCTCGAGGCCGCGCGCAGCACCCCGGTGCTGTCCGACACCGCCTCCCTGGTCTACACCTCCGGGACCACCGGACGGCCCAAGGGCACCCGGATCACCCACGGCAACTTCGCCGAGGGAGCGGTCAACATCCTGCCGTTCGCCTCCGAGATCGTGGGCATGGAGGACTCCCGCACCCTGATGTTCCTTCCTCTGGCCCACGTGCTCGCCCACGCCGTCCAGGTGATCTGCCTGATCGGACGCATCCAGATCGCCCACGCCTCGGACCTGAAGACCCTGACCGCAGACCTGGCCTCCTTCCACCCCACCTGGTTGCTGGCCGTGCCACGCGTATTCGAGAAGCTGGACGCCGGGGCCCTGCAGAACGCACGGGAGGGCGGCAAGGAGAAGATCTTCACCGCGGCCCGCACCACCGCCATCCAGTACTCGCAGGCCCTGGACGCCCAGGCCCGCGGCGAGGGGTCCGGACCCGGCCTGGCCCTGCGCGCCAAGCACGCGCTGTTCGACACGCTCGTCTACCCCAAGATCCGGGGCATCCTGGGCGGCAGCGCCCGGTTCACCGTCTCCGGTGCGAGCCCGCTGAACCCTGAGCTGGCGCATTTCTTCCGCGGCGCCGGGCTGGGCATGCAGGAGGGCTACGGTCTGACCGAGACCACCGCACCGGCCACCCTGAACATCCCCGGCATGACCCGGGTGGGCTCCGTGGGCCTGCCGATCCCCGGCACCACGGTGCGGATCGCCGATGACGGCGAGGTCTGGGTCAAGGGGATCACCGTGTTCTCCGGGTACCACAACCTGCCCGAGGAGACCGAGGCCTCGTTCGAGGACGGCTACTTCAAGACCGGTGACATCGGGGAGCTGGACGAAGACGGCTTCCTGTACATCACCGGCCGCAAGAAGGAGGTCATCGTCACTGCCGGCGGCAAGAACGTGTACCCCACCCCCCTGGAGGAGACCATCCGGTCCTCGTCCGTGGTGTCTCAGGTGGTCGTCGTCGGGGACAACCGCCCGTTCGTGGGCGCCTTGGTGACCCTGGACCCGGACGGACTGGCCACCTGGTGCCGCAACTGCGGACGCGAAGAGCTCACCCTGGACCAGGCGGCCCAGGACGAGGAGGTCCGCGCGGAGGTGCAGAAGTCCGTGGACGCCGCCAACGAGCACGTCTCCCAGGCGGAGTCCGTCCGCAAGTTCGTCATCCTGGACAGCGAGCTGACCGAGGAGTCCGGTCACCTCACCCCGTCCCTGAAGCTGCAGCGCAAGAAGGTCATGGACGACCACGCGGCCGCCGTGGAGGAGCTCTACCGGCGCTGAGGTCAGGCCTGAAGGAACAGAAGAGGCCGCGGCATGCAATGCATGCCACGGCCTCTTTATTTCGGAAGCTGGGAACCCTTACTCCGCGGCCTCAGCCCAGTACGCCCGGCGGCGGACCAGGTCGTTCTGGGCCTCGCGGGAGTCGATCCGGCGGCGGCGGGTGGGCCACGTCGCGATCAGGGTGATCAGCGCGGTCAGCACCACAATCCCGGCCACAGCTATCCCGGCGTCGATCCAGAACTGGTTCGGGTACAGGCGGATCAGCGTGTCTGAGGCGGCGAAGGTCCAGGTGCCGTCCGCGAAGAACAGCGAGTGGAAGCCCGCGAAGAATGCCTGCCAGCCCAGCACGGCCAGCACCGCCACGGCGATCATCAGCACCAGCAGCCACAGCGAGCCAGCGAACAACGCCCGCCGGATCCCGCCCTTGGCGTTGCGCGCCAGCGAGACCATGAACAGCACACACAGCACCGCCAGGACCAACCCCACAGCCATGGTCACCAGCATGACGACCTTCACGTCGGTCATGTGAGCGACCTCAGAGGGGGTGAACAGAGGGCTTCCGTCGGCCTGCAGCTCCGCCAGGTAGCGAGAGGGGGCCGCATTGAACAGGTAGTCCATCCCGTAGGAGCCGTAGGTCACCCGGTCCTGAGTGGAGAACCCGTACGAATCTGCCGGGAAGCCGGGACGGTGGTACTCCAGCCACAGGAACACCGGCGAGGCCACCAGGCGCACCGCGCCGATCAGCAGCACGATCGGCGCGAAGATCGCCAGCAGCACCTGCAGCACCCGCGGACCCGCGGGGGTGCCTTCCAGGGCCTCGTCCCGAGCGGCGGCGCGGGCCTCAGCATCGCGGAATTCCCGACGACGGTCCTCACGGCCCCAGCCCGCCGCGGCGGTCCCAGCCCCCACAGCGGTGGCCCCGGCCAGTCCTGCGCTTGCCCCGACGGGGGTGGGCTCGTCCTGCAGGAACCTTGGGGTCTCCTGCTCCGCGTTCCGCTCGTCTCCGGCCACCATGGCGTCCAGTTCGGAGCGGTCCAGTGCCGTGGTGGAATGGGTGCCGTCATCAGGACGGTGAATGGTCTCCGTAGGGTTCTCCCCCACTGAGTCTGTCGCGTCGTCCTCGACGTAGGCGCCGTAGTCGAGGCCTGATTCGAACTCGGGGGAGTCAGCCGGCCGCTCGTGCGAACCGTGGTCCTCGGGGGTGTTCCGTGTCATGGGCCTGCCTCTGTGCAGAAGGGGACATCGTCGCCTCGACCCTACTGCGCAGACCTCTCTCGGTCAGAGTGCCCCACCGTCCAGACGCCAACGGCGGCCCCCGCAGGAGCCGCCGCTGGCCTGAACGTGAGCGTGATGCTGTGTCAGCAGTCGCAGGGCACGTTCATGCTCAGGCCGGAGATGTTGATGGCCTGCAGGCCCTTGCGGCCATCGCCATTGGTGTACTGCATGGACAGGGATCCGGACTGGATGCTGTCGAACACGAACACGTCCTGGTACGCGGTGTAGGAGTTCATGTTGCCACCCGAGCGGCGGAACGGATCAGCGTAGGTGCCGGTACCGGTGCCAGCGTCGTTCACCGACGGGATGATGGTGCTGGGAGCGATGTTGAATCCGACCTGATCCCAGTAGTTGCCGCGGTAGCGAATGTCGTCGTAGGACATGTTCAACACGCTGGAGATGTCCGCAATGGTCATCCGGAAATCGGTGACCGGCACGGGGGCACCGGTGGTGGCGTTGGTGAAGCTGAACGTCAAGGTCTGCGAGGAGGCCACCGCATCATTGGTGTAGGCGTACCGGTTAAACAGGGATCCTCCGGTGGCACAGTGGCAACTGGTGTTCTGCAGGATCAGTCCTGTCCAGTTCATGTTGTAGTTCGCGTAGCTGCAAGAATCGCGGGCGGCGAGGTTCCGCGCAGTGCTGCCGATGGTCATGTTCTTGTCCGTCACGCATCCGCTGATCTGGGTGGAGATGGTGATCCGGACAGCACAGTCGCCGCCGGCAGACGACGTGGTAAGCACCTGGGTGCCGCTGGTGGCGTTGGGCGTCAGCGTGACGGGCGCGATGCACTGCGGACCGGATGCGGCGTAGGACGGTGCGGCCGAGGCCAGCGCCACGGCCGGCACGCTCCACGCGACACCCTTGGCCAGCGTCCGGCGCGAGATGGATTCAGACATGGTGAGAAGCCCCCTGCAGGATGTGAGACGTGGACGAAATCTGTCCAAGGAAAGGCATAACCGCACAAAACCCCTCGTCAAGCTCGAGTCGCTGCATTGATTGCGGACTCAAGTGTTGATGATTGCACCATCTCGCCGCTTCACCTGGAACACGTGCCGTTTCTCATTCCTGGGCGACTATGCAGCGATGCGCGTGGCCCCGGCGTCGTGGGATTCGAGGTCGCCGGTGGCCCCGGCCGCCACCGCACGCCGCCCCAGCATCAACGTGTACGCCCAGTACCCGGCGAGGACCAGCAGGCCGATGCCCAACCTGACCGGGTGCGGCAGGCTCGAGGGGGTCACGAAGGCCTCCACCACCCCGGAGACCGCCAACACCAGGATGAGTCCCCCAGCAACGGTGACCAACGCCCGCCCCTCGGCGGCAACGGCGTCCAGGCGGGGCCGCCGGCCAGGAGCCACCCAGGCCCAGAAGATCCGCAGCCCGGCCGCTCCGGCGATGAAGATGGCCGTCAGCTCCATGAAACCGTGCGGCAGGATGTACAGGAAGAAGGTGTCCAACTCGCCCTGGGAGGCCATCACTCCCCCGGCGATCCCCACCGCCTCGGCGTTGACGAACAGCACATAGGGCACGAAGAACCCGGTGATCCCGAATGCCACCTCCTGGGCTGCGATCCAGGCGTTGTTCGTCCACACCTGCCCCGCGAACGAGGCCGCAGGGTTCTCCGAGTAGTACCCGGTGAACCTCTCCTCCACGTACTCACGGATCTGGGCTTCACTGCCCAACGACGCCAGCACGCCGGGCTGGCCGACCACCCACCAGCCGAACGCGGTGCCCACCAGGCAGAACAGCACCCCCAAGACCACCGTCAGCCACCGGATCCGGTAGAACGCGGCGGGCAACTGCTCCAGGAAGTACCGGGACAGGGCGGCGGAGACGTTCACCGGGGCACCGGTGATGCGGGTGCGTGCGCGAGCGATGGTCATGGACAGCCCCGCCGAGGTGGGACCGTCAGGGTCCTGGGTCTGCACCACAGACAGGTGGACGGAGGCGATCCCGTAGAGCTCGAGCAGCTCATCGGCCTCGTCCGCCTGGAGTCGGCGGCGCCGGCTCAGGGCATCCAGACGCTCCCACAGGGGGCGGTGCACAGCGGCATAGGCATCCAGGTCCACGCCCTCAGCGTAGTGGGTCCGGTCCGACCCCTAGGATGACTGGCATGAGCGTCCACAGCATGGTCACCGGGGAGGCCGTGGTCCTGAACCTGCGGCCGGCACCGTTGGTGATGCGCGCGGTAGCGGCCCTGATCGACGCCATCGTCCTGGTGATCGCCCTGTTCGTGCTGCTGCTCTACCTGGTGGGTCCTGCCCTGGACCGGATGGATCCTGCGGCAGCCCAGGCCACGCTGCTGAGCCTCGTGATCGCCGTGCTGGTGGGAGCGCCACTGCTCTGGGAGACGTTCAGCCACGGCCGCTCGCTGGGCAAGCTCGCGCTCGGGCTGCAGGTGATGAGGGACGACGGCGGAGCGATCCAGTTCCGTCACGCCGCCCTGCGCGCCCTCACCGGGTTCCTAGAGCTGTGGATGACCGCCAGCGCACTCGCCCTGCTGGTGAGCATGTTCAACGCCCGGGGCAAGCGCCTGGGAGACATGGCCGCCGGCACCACGGTGCTGCTGGTCCGCCAGAGCCGGCGCCGTCCCGAGCTGCCGCCCCTGCCCGAACGACTCGGCCCGTGGTCTCAGGTCGCCGACCTCGGCCGACTGCCGGATGACCTGGCCCTGACCGTCACCCGCTTCCTGCGCCAGGCACCCCAGATGACCCCAGCGCACCGGGAGATGACAGCGCAGCGTCTGGTGGCCGCCGTCGGGCCCTATGTCACGCCCGGCCCGCCGCCGGGGATCCACCCCGAGGAGTTCCTGGTGGGGGTGATCGCCGAACGGCGGGACCGGGACCATCAGATCCTGCTGGCACGGCGGGAACGGTCCGAACGGGCCGCCGAACGGATCCGTTCCCTGCAGCTCTAGGGATCAGTACCGGTAGTGGTCCGGCTTGTACGGCCCGGCCACATCCACACCCAGGTACTCGGCCTGTTCCTTGGACAGCTCCGTCAGGCGCACGCCCAACGCGTCCAGGTGCAGCCGGGCGACCTTCTCGTCCAGCACCTTGGGCAGGGTGTACACCTGCTTCTCATAGGTCTGTCCGGTCAGCGCACCGGTGCCCTGCTCGCCGTCCTGCCCGCGCACGCCGAACAGCTCGATCTGCGCCATCACCTGATTGGTGAAGGAGGCGCTCATCACGAAGGACGGGTGCCCGGTGGCGTTGCCCAGGTTCAGCAGACGGCCCTCGGAGAGCACGATGATCGACCGCTCGGACTCCTGCCCGGCATCGAACACCCACTCGTGCACCTGCGGCTTGATCTCCACCTTCTGCACGTCCGGGATCCGGCCCAGGCCGGCGATGTCGATCTCGTTGTCGAAGTGGCCCACATTGCCCACAATGGCCTTGTCCTTCATGGCGACCATGTCCTGGGCCATGATGATGTCCTTGCCACCGGTGGTGGTGATGAAGATGTCACCGACCGAGAGCACGTCCTGCAGCTCGGCCACCTGGTAGCCGTCCATGGCGGCCTGCAGCGCGCAGATCGGGTCGATCTCGGTCACGATCACCCGGGCGCCCTGGCCGCGCAGCGCCTCAGCGGCACCCTTGCCCACGTCCCCGTAGCCGCACACCACCGCGACCTTGCCGCCGATCAGCACGTCCGTGGCGCGCATGATGCCGTCCGGCAGGGAGTGGCGGATACCGTACTTGTTGTCGAACTTGGACTTGGTGACGGCGTCGTTGACGTTGACCGCCGGGAAGAGCAGCTGCCCAGCCTCGGCCAGCTGGTAGAGACGGTGCACACCCGTGGTGGTCTCCTCCGAGACGCCCTGGATGGACTCGGCGATCCGGGTGAAGTGCTGCGGACGCTCGGCCAGGGAGCGGCGCAGGGTGTCCAGGATGATCCGGTACTCCTCCGGGTCCTCCTCCGTGGCCGAGGGCACGGCGCCGGCCGCCTCGAACTCCACGCCCTTGTGCACCAGCAGGGTCGCATCCCCGCCGTCGTCCAGGATCATGGTGGGGGCGGTCTCCGGACCCCAGTCCAGGATCTGCGAGGCCGTCCACCAGTAGTCCGGCAGGGTCTCGTTCTTCCACGCGAACACGGGCACGCCGGCCGGGTTCTCCGGGGTGCCTTCTCCCACGACGACGGCCGCCGCGGCTTCGTCCTGCGTGGAGAAGATGTTGCAGGAAGCCCAGCGGACCTCGGCACCCAGTGCGGTCAGGGTCTCGATCAGCACCGCCGTCTGCACGGTCATGTGCAGCGACCCGGCGATGCGCGCGCCCTTCAGCGGCTGGGAGGCTCCGTACTCCTCCCGCAGGGACATCAGCCCGGGCATCTCGTGCTCGGCCAGGCGGATCTGATGGCGTCCGGCCTCGGCCAGGGACAGGTCCTTCACCGCGAAGTCGAAGGCGGCCCCGGGGACGGTCACCCGGTTGGCGTAGGCCGGGTCCGTGGCGGGGGTGGTCTGCTGGTTCTGCTGCGCAGCGGGCGTGGCGGTGTCAGGGGTTCCTGCGGGGTTCTGGGTCATCCCCCCAGCGTAGTCGTCAAGCCCCTGTCGGCTCACGCCGGGCTACGCCTCGGGACGTGAGTCCGGTCCTCCGCCGCCTGATCCCAGTCGCCTGCGCCCGCGTCCTGCACAGGTGACCGGTTGGATGTTCTTCTCCCCGTTCCCGTGATGTGGTCCTTATCGTGTCCGTGCCGCGTGGTCGAATATATGTACGAGGACGGCGGGGTTCTTGGGAGATCGGCAGTGAGTCACCGGGGAGGAGGTGGATCGGATGGCAGTCACCGTGGACGAGG
>NZ_JBHFFN010000008.1:0-85534 GCF_041927415.1 Micrococcus sp. IITD107
CCTCTTGACCGGCCAGTCGCCGCTGATCAGCATGGTCCCATGGGCACCGATCAGAACCCCGCAGCCGGCCAGCCGACCGATCCCCACCAGACCTCCGCCAGCGACGCGCTCGGCCGCAACGTCCTGGACCGCACCGCCGAACACCTGCACGAGCGCTACGGCCACGTGGTGGACCGGGCGACCGTGGACCGGGTGGTCCAGGAGTGCTACGACGAGCTCAAGCGCACCTCCAGGATCCAGGCCCACGTGGTGGCCTCCGCCGGCAACTTCGCGGACGACCGCCTGCGGGCCATGGCGATCGCCGCCGGGGCCATCGAGTCCACCGACCCGCGCGTGCTGTTCATCTGCAACGGCAACGCCGGACGGTCCCAGATGGCCGCGTCCCTGCTGGCCAAGCGCTCGGAGGGCAGGATCGCCACCCGCTCCGCTGGCGTGCACCCGGCCGGCGGTCTGATCGCGACCGCCGTGGAGGCCATGTCCGAGGTGGGTGTGCCCCTGGAGAACGCCTACCCCAAGCCGATCGCCGAGGACATCCACCAGGCCGCCGAGCACATCATCACCTTCGGCTGCGCCGACCAGGTCGAACAGCTGGAGGGCAAGGACTACCGCGACTGGGACACCCCCACCATCGTGGACCTGCCGCTCGAGGAGGCCCGGCGGATCCGGGATCAGATCGACACCCGCGTGCAGGACCTGTTGCGCGAATTCGAGGGGAGCCCGGTCTGACCACCACTGACCGGGATCCCGACGCCGCCGCCGACGTCGATGTCGATGTCGATGTCCTCATCATCGGCGGCGGCCAGGCAGGACTCGCCGCCGGGTACCACCTGCACCGACTGGCCCGGGATCGCGACCGGGGACGGTCCGACCACGCTCCGAGCTTCGCGATCCTCGACGCCGCGGACCGCCCCGGTGGTTCCTGGCCGGAGTACTGGGACACCCTGGAGCTATTCTCCCCCGCCTCCTTCAGCTCCCTGCCCGGGTTCCCCATGCCCACCTGGCGGGAGGAGGGCAACCCCTCGGCTACCCATGTGGTGGAGTACCTGACCAAGTACGAACAGCGGTACGACCTCCCGTTGCACCGCAGCGTCACGGCCCGGGATGTCCAGGCCACACCGGACGGCAGCGGGTTCGCCACGGACACGGACCGAGGCACCTGGACCTCCCGGGTGGTCATCAGCGCCACCGGCTCCTGGGGACGGCCGTTCATGCCCTGGCTGCCCGGTGCCGCAGACTTCGCCGGGCGCCAACTGCACACCGTGGACTACCGCACCGCATCGGAGTTCACCGGTCAGGAGGTGGTCGTGGTGGGCGGCGGGAACTCCGGGGCGCAGATCGCCGCTGACCTGATCCCCTCGGCGGCCTCCGTCCGATGGGTCACCTCACGACCGCCCCGGTTCCTCCCGGACGAGGTGGACGGCCGAGCCCTGTTCGAACTGGCCACCCGCCGCGTCCGGGCGTTGTCCTCGAACGAGGACACTCATGCCGGTGTGGGCTCCCTGGGTGACATCGTTGCCGTCCCGCCCGTGCGCCGTGCCCGGGATGCCGGCCTGCTGACAGCCGAGCCGATGTTCTCCCACTTCACTGCCGACGGCGTGCAGTGGCCGGACGGTGGAACCGCCCGGGCGGACACCGTCCTGTGGTGCACCGGGTTCCGCCCGGACCTGCGGCACCTGCGCGGCCTGCAGCTCACTCAGGAGGGCCGAGTGCCCCGCACGGATCCGCGCCTGCCCTACCGGTCGGTGGACCACCCCGGACTGTTCTTCCTGGGCTACGGCGACTGGTGCGGACCCGCCTCCGCCACCCTGATCGGCGTGGGTGCCCCGGCCCGATCCACGGTGGCGGCCGCGACCCAGCACCTGCAGACCTATACCCCCTAGGGGTACTTGACCACCTACCCCCTAGGGGTATATAACTGAGTGCATGACCACTGAAGCCATCACGCCTGAGGCCCCGGCCGTCGTCGGGAATGAGCCTGTTGAGCACGCCCACCACGGGTACTCGCCGCGCAAGGACGAGTACCTGAAGCGACTGCGCCGCGTGGAGGGTCAGGTCCGCGGGATCGCCCGGATGGTGGATGAGGACACCTACTGCATCGACGTGCTGACGCAGGTGGCCGCCGCCACCAAGGCCCTGCACGCCGTGAGCATGGGGCTGCTGGAGGACCACCTGAACCACTGTGTGGCGGACGCCGCCCAGCAGGCGCAGGACTCCGGCGACCCCGAGCTGATCCAGGCCAAGGTCGCCGAGGCCTCCGCGGCCATCGCACGGCTGCTGCGCTGATCCACCGACCCGTCGCTCCGGCGCGGGCGCGGGCCGGGCAGATACCCCTACCCCGTATACCTATCCACACCGACACCCCAGGAGAACACCATGACCACCACCCAGATCCAGATCGACGGCATGACCTGTGGCCACTGCGTCGCCTCCGTCACCGAGGAGCTCTCCGAGCTGCCCGGCGTGAGCGACGTGCAGGTGGATCTCGTGGCCGGCGGCACCTCCACCGCCACCATCACCTCCGAGGGCCAGCCCGCACCGGAGGACCTGGAAGCCGCGGTGAAGGAGGCCGGCTACTCGATCGCCGGCCCCACCCTGGCCTGACAGGCTCGCCCGCCGGCCCCCACCCCTCGACCCCGCCCGCCGATCCAGAAGCAGTGGCGACCATCCGCCGCGATGCCCACCACTGCTTCTGGCTCGGCGCCGGGAGCCCCCCTCACTTCCCCACCACTGACGAAGGACTCACCGTGGACCCCCGCGACAGCACCCCCACCGCACCACCAGACACCGCCACCCGGCGCGTGGACCTCGACATCGAGGGCATGACCTGCGCCTCCTGCGTGGGACGGGTGGAGCGCAAGCTGGGCAAGCTCGAGGGCGTCACGGCCTCCGTCAACCTGCCGCTGAACTCCGCCGCCGTCACCGTCCCGGAGGGCATCTCCGACCAGGACCTGCTCGCCGCCGTGGACAAGGCCGGCTACACCGCTCGCGTGCGCCGCAGCTCCGGCTCCGGCCCCGGCTCTGCCCAGCCGAGCCAGCACCACCACGACGACGGCCACGCACCGCACGCAGACGCCTCGCCCCACGCGGGGCACGGCGGCGGGGACGCGGACCACTCAGGCCACGGTGACCACGAGGGTCATGAGGATCACGCCGACCATGACAACCACATGGACCACGGCCCGTCCGAGGACGTGCTCAAGCCCCGACTGATCGGCGCGGCCGTCCTGGCGGTCCCGCTGTTCCTGATCTCCATGGTCCCGGCCCTGCAGTTCCCACACTGGGGCTGGGTGGCGTTCGGGCTGTCCATCCCGCTGGTGTTCTGGGCGGCCTGGCCGTTCCACAGGGCGGCGTTCAAGGCCGCACGGCACGGCGCCTCCACCATGGACACCCTGGTCTCGATCGGCGTGCTGGCGGCGTTCTTCTACTCCGCGGTCGAGCTGTTCCTGGATCCGGGCATGACCGCCCACGCCGGCGCCGGGATGGACATGTCCTCCATGGCCGACCACCAGCTCTACTTCGAGACCGCCGGCGTGATCACCACCTTCCTGCTGCTCGGACGCTGGCTGGAGGCCCGCGCCAAGAAGCAGGCCGGGCAGGCCCTGAAGTCCTTGCTGGAGCTGGGCGCCAAGACTGCCACCGTCCTGCGGGACGGCCAGGAGGTCACCGTGCCCGCCAGCCAGCTGGTCCCGGGCGATGAGTTCCTCGTGCGCCCCGGGGAGAAGGTCGCCACGGACGGGGTGATCCTGGACGGGCATTCCGCCGTGGACACCTCCCTGATCACGGGCGAGTCCGTCCCGGAGGAGGTCGGCCCGGAGGACACCGTCACCGGTGCCACGGTCAACACCTCCGGCCGCCTGCTGGTCCGGGCCACGCGCACCGGCGAGGACACCACCCTGGCGCAGATGGGCCGGCTGGTCTCGGACGCGCAGACCGGCAAGGCCCCCATCGCCCGCCTGGCCGACCGCATCTCCGCGGTGTTCGTCCCCATCGTCCTGGTCATCGCCGTGCTGACGTTCGCCCTGTGGATGGTCTTCTCCGGCGGCGACCTCGACTCCGCCATCCGCGCCGCCGTGGCCGTGCTGGTCATCGCCTGCCCGTGCGCGCTCGGCCTGGCCACCCCGGTCGGGCTGCTCGCCGGCACCGGCCGTGCCTCGCAGCTGGGCATCCTGATCCGCGGTCCCGAGGTCCTGGAGGACACCCGCACGGTGGACACGATCGTGCTGGACAAGACCGGCACCGTCACCGAGGGCGTCATGTCCGTCAGCGACGTCACCGTGCTGGACAGCTCCGTCACCGAGCCCGAGCTGCTGCGCCTGGCCGCGGCGGTGGAGGCCGGATCCGAGCACCCCATCGCCCGGGCGATCGTGGAGGCCGGACGCGAATCCCTGGTGAACACCTCAGCCACCTCCGCCGACTCACCTCAGCACCACCTTCCCGACGTCGGCTCCCCCACCTCCCTGCCCCCGGTCACCGGGTTCTCCTCCTCGGCAGGCGGCGGGGTGACCGGTCAGGTGGACGGACACTCCGTGGCCGCCGGGCGTTCCAGCTTCATCGCCGAGCAGCTGAGCTCCGGGGCACTGGACGCCGAGCAGGAGCGGGCTCTGGCCGAGGCGGAGGCCGCCGGCGCCACCGCCATCTGGGTGTCCGTGGACGGTGTGCTGGCCGGGATCATCTCCCTGCAGGACACCGTGAAGGAGACCTCCGCCCGGGCCATCGCCCGGTTCCGTGAGCTGGGGCTGCGCCCGATCCTGCTGACCGGAGACAATGCCGCCGTGGCCGCCCAGGTGGCGGACGTCGTCGGGATAGCCCGGGAGGATGTCTTCGCCGGGGTGCGCCCCGAGCAGAAGGTGGACAAGGTCAAGGAGCTGCAGGCCGCCGGGCGCGTGGTGGCCATGGTGGGCGACGGCGTGAACGACGCCCCCGCGCTGGCGCAGGCCGACCTGGGGATCGCCATGGGATCGGGCACCGATGTGGCGCGCGAGGCCGCGGACATCACCGTCATGGGCTCCTCGCTGGGGCAGGTGGTGCAGTCGGTGGAGCTGAGCCGCAAGACGCTGAGCATCATCAAGACGAACCTGTTCTGGGCGTTCGCGTACAACACGCTGGGCATCCCGGTGGCCGCTCTGGGCTTCCTGAACCCGATGATCGCCGGCGCCGCCATGGCCGCCAGTTCGGTGCTCGTGGTGCTCAACTCCCTGCGTCTGACCCGCTTCGCCCGGTGAGGTGAGGTGATGGTGGTGCGGGGTGGCCGGTGCGGAGTGCTCGGCCCCGCCCGGCCCCTCTGAGTGCCGCAGCCGCGATCTGTGTTCCACCGTTCGTCGGTCTGACCGTCTGAGTTGCACTGTTCGTCGAGAATCACCCCGAATATCGACGAACAGTGCAACTCAGCACGCGGAACCGACGAGGTCTGTCACAGGGATCTCCGCCGGCCCCTCCCTACCCCTCGCCCAGCCGTCCGCGCAGCCGTTCGCGCATGTCCGCGCTGGCCTGGTTCAGGCCCACCACCTCCACGGTCTTACCGTAGCGAGCGTACTTCTCGGTGATCGCATCCAGGGCGGCCACCGTGGAGGCGTCCCACACGTGCGAGCCGGACAGGTCGATCACCACCCGGGCAGGGTCCTCGGTGTACTCGAACTGCGTGTAGAGGTCGTTCGAGGAGGCGAAGAACAGCTCCCCGTCCACCGTGTAGGTGACGGTGCCCTCGCCCCCGTCAGCACCACCGCCCACCTCGCGCTGCACCGTCACGAAGTGCGCCACCCGCCGGGCGAACAGCACCATGGCCGTCAGCACGCCCAGCCCCACGCCCACCGCCAGGTTGTGGGTGAGCACGGTGGCCACCACGGTCACCAGCATCACCACGGTCTCGGAGATCGGCATGGCCCGCAGGGTGGACGGGCGGATGGAGTGCCAGTCGAAGGTCGCCCAGGAGACGAACACCATCACGGCCACCAGCGCGGCCATCGGGATGGTGGAGACCACGTCATTCAGCGCCACGGCGAGCACCATCAGCAGCGCGCCGGCCATGAACGTGGAGATCCGGGTGCGCGCCCCGGAGGCCTTCACGTTGATCATGGTCTGCCCGATCATCGCGCAGCCGCCCATCCCGCCGAACAGCCCGGCGAGTACGTTCGCCCCGCCCTGCCCCAACGATTCCCGCGTCTTGTCCGAGCGCGTGTCCGTCACGTCATCCACCAGCTTGGCGGTCAGCAGCGACTCCAGCAGCCCCACCAGTGCCATCGCCAGGGCGTACGGGAAGATCACCTGCAGCGTCTCCCAGGTGTACGGCACATCTGGGATGAGGAACGCGGGCAGCGAGCTGGGCAGCTCCCCCTTGTCCCCCACGGTGGGGACCTGGGCATTCACGACGACGGCCACCAGGGTCACCACGATGATTCCCACCAGCGGGGCCGGGACGGCAGTGGTCAGACGCGGGAAGAGGAAGATGACCGCCAGTCCCAGTGCGGTCAGGGGGTAGACGAGCCAGGGGACCCCGATCAGGTCCGGCAGCTGGGCGATGAAGATCAGGATGGCCAGCGAGTTCACGAACCCGGTCATCACCGAGCGGGGGATGAACCGCATCAGCTTGGCCACGCCGGCCAGTCCGAGCACCACCTGCAGGATACCGGCCAGGATGACCGTGGCGAAGAGGTACTGCACGCCGTGGGAGGCCACCACCGGTGCGATCACCAGGGCCGTGGCCGCGGTGGCCGCCGAGATCATGGCCGGGCGGCCGCCCAGGAACGCGATCGAGATGGCCATGACCGAGGCAGCGTAGAGACCGATGGCCGGATCCACACCGGCGATCAGGGCGAAGGCGATGGCCTCGGGGATCAGCGCGAGCGCGACCACCAGCCCGGCGAGCACCTCGGTCTTGAGCCAGCGCGGGGTCTTCAGGGTGCGCAGCACGGACTGGCGCTGCTCCGGGGTGATGCGTTCGGCGGCGTCGGCCAGGTTCTGCCGGACCTCGGGGTGGTTCGGGGGAACGGTGTCCGGAGTGGAGGCGGAGTGCGGTGAAGCGGGCATGGCTGTCCCCTGAGAGCTGCGGTGGATGACGCGGACACTCTAGCCCGAGCGGGGATGGGGCGGTGCCCGGTGACCCCTGATGCGGCCTTCGCCGATCCGGTGATCTGAGTTGCAGTGCTCGTCGTCTCCGCGTTCTGAGGTGCACGTCTTGATGGTTCTGGGGCCGCAGAGAGACGAACCGTGCAACTCATCCAGTGATCTGGACAGGATGTGCAACAGGGATCACGCAGGGCTCGGCGCCGCCGGCGTCCACCCTGCAGCCCGAGCGCATGTCGACCAGCCGTTGTCCGGCCAGGAACCGTTCAGCGACCGTCAGTAGGCTGAAGTCCATGAAGCACGCTGCAGACCACCCCCCGTTCAGCGCCGACAGCACGCCCCTGCCCGCGCAGGCCCAGACCCCGGACCACACCGAGGCAGCCGCCCCGCAGGCCTCCTGGCCGCAGCCCGTTCAGACCGGCCCGGGCCAGGTCAGCTACCGGATCCGGGTCAACGCCCCCGCCCAGCAGCTGTGGGAGCTGCTGGCCGACCCCCACCGGCATCACGAGGTGGACGGCTCCGGCACCGTGAAGTCCCAGGTGGAGGGCCCACGCCAGCTGGCGGTCGGGGACCAGTTCTCGGTGCACATGCGCAAGTACCGCATTCCGTACACCATGAAGCTCACCACCACCGCCTCCCAGCCCGGAGAGCTGATCGAGTGGGCGCACCCCGGCGGGCACCGCTGGCGGTGGGAGTTCCAGGACAACGGCGACGGCACCACGGACGTCACCGAGACCTTCGACTACTCCTGGGCCCAGCCCGTGGTCGGCAAGGCCTACGAGCTGCTGCGCCTGGACCGGGAGAACGGCAATGGCATCCGTGCCTCGTTGACCCGGCTGGCCGCCCACTACCTCTAAGCGGCCCGGCGCTCGGCCTCGGCGGCGATGTCCTTGAGGTCCTGGCGCATGGCCTTCTTGGACGCGGCGGCGCCGAGCGGCCCGGTGGCGGCCGTCAGGAACCGCTGCAGCAGGCCATGCTCCACCGCCTCGCCCTCGAACCGCATGACCAGCTGGGTCTGCCCCGGCTCGCCCAGCTCATCGCGCACCGGGCGCAGCTCGAACCCGGAGACGTACTTCATCCCGTGTGACTGCGCGTGCAGCACGGTGCGCCGCCCCGGCTCCACCTCCACCACGGTCATCTCCTCCGAGGCCTCCTGCCCGAACATCACCCGGGTCTCCCGCCACCGAGTCCCCACCTGATACCCGGTGTCCGCGGAGAGGCGCTCGATCCCCTGCACGCCCTGAAGCAGCGCAGCGGTCCCCTCCAGATCGGTCAGCACGGACCACACCACCGAGGCTGGCGCATCAATGGTCACGACGACGGACAGCGGCTTCATGGGTTCTCCTCGGCTCGAGCGGGGGTCGGGTCTGACAGTGGAGACGACAGCGGGCGGGCAGCCCGGGTCGCACCGGTCCTGCCCGCCCGCGGTCGCAGGTCAGATCAGTATGCCTTGCGGCGCTGCTCCACGATCAGGTGGATCAGGGCGAACTTGCCCTCCTGCTGGACGGCCTGCAGGGCCTTCTCCACGGCGGCGGGGACATCAGCGTCCTGCTCCACGCGCACGCCGAAGCCGCCGAAGGCCTCGGCCATCTGCGCGAAGTCCGGGTTCTTCAGCTGCGTTCCGGAGACCCGTCCGGGGTAGTCGCGCTCCTGGTGGGTGCGGATGGTGCCGTACTCCTGGTTGTCCATGACCACCACGAGCGGAGTGGCACCGTACTGGGCGGCGGTGGCCAGTTCCTGTCCGTTCATCAGGAACTCACCGTCACCGGCAATGGTCACCACCACACGGTCCGGGTAGTTCAGCGAAGCGGCCACGGCCGAGGGCACCGAGTAGCCCATGGAGCCGTTGCGCGCGGAGATCATGGACGCGTAGGACTCCGTGGGGAAGTACCGGTGCGCCCAGTTGGTGTGCTCGCCGGCGCCCAGGGTGATCATCGAGTCGTGCGGCAGGGCCGGCATCAGGTGGGCCATCAGGGTGTCCATCCGGGCCTGGCCCTCCGCGGGCTCGGCGGAGGGCAGCTCGGCGAACTTCACCTGCTCTCCGCGCATCTTCGCGGTCCACTCCTTCCAGGAGTCCTTGACCGGCATGTCCATGCGCACCAGATCCCGCACGAACACGTCCGGCTTCGCCACGATCTGGTAGGACACCGGACCGGAACGTCCGCGCAGGGAGGGGTCGATGGTGACCAGGAAGTTCTTCTTGTCCCAGTTCTGCCGGATCTTGAACCCGTCCGTGACCACATCGCCCGGGACGGTGCCCACGAAGACGATCAGGTCGGTCTCCTCGAGCAGGTCGTAGGTGGGCTTGGGGCGGCCGTAGCCGATCGGCCCCACGTAGGAGGGAGAGCTGAAGGGCACAGTGCCCTCGGTGCGCCACTCGGCAGCGGCGGGGATGTGGTGGTCCTCCAGCCACTTGGTGAAGGTCTCAGCGCCCTCACGGGTCCAGTCGTTGCCACCGGTGATGAACAGTGGCTTCTCCGACTCCAGCAGCGCCTCGTTCAGCGCCTTCCAGTCGTTCACGGTCATGCCGCCGGGGGCCACCGGGATCTGCGGGTGGACGGTGGAGTCGATCTGCTCCTTGATGACGTCCTCGGGCAGACCCACGATCACCGGTCCAGGGCGTCCGGAGGAAGCGGCGAACATGGCCTCGGCCACCACCTCGGAGGCGCGGCTGGCGTGGTCCAGGACCATCACGCGCTTGGCGCCGGAGTCGAACCACGCATGCGGGTCGAACTCCTGGAAGGCTTCCTTGTCCCGGTGCTCGAACGGGATCAGTCCCACGAACAGCACCATGGCGGTGGAGTCCTGCCAGGCGGTGTGCAGACCCACATGGGCGTTGGCCGCACCGGGCCCACGGGTGACCATGGCGATGCCCGGCACCGGGTTCATCTTGCCGTCGGCCTCGGCCATGTACGCGGCCCCGCCCTCGTGACGGCAGATCACGTTCTCGATCGAGGAGTTGTGCAGGCCGTCCAGCACATCCAGGTAGCTCTCGCCAGGCACGGTGTAGACCCGCTGCACCCCGTGGGCCTCCAGCGTGTCCACGATGACGTGGCCGGCGGACTTCGTGGCGGTGGACTGGTGATCGGTGCCCATCAAGACTTCCTCACGGTCGGTGACGCACAGCGGCGTCCTGCAGGATCCACGCGGCGACGCTGCCGGTGGTGCCCAGGTGTACCGGGCGGCAGATGCTGGGGTTCAAAATACCGCAGGCCACTGTTACCGCCGAGTCCTCGGTTCCATATGACGAAACCTCGCTGGACGACGGCGTGCCGACGCCGCGCCCTGGTTGATCAGGAGCATGCAGGACTACAGTGATGACTACACCACCGCGCTTCCAGGGAGGCCGCCATGCTCGCCCCACACCTCGCCGCACAGCTCCACGAGGCCGCCCGTCTGATCAACACGGCCGCCGGCCCGCGCGGAGGTCGGCACCGCCCCGACCAGCTGGACACGGCGGCGTCCCTGTCCCGGCAGTTCCCGGACCGCCAGCTCGCCTCGGCGTCGACTCAGACCCTGGAGCATGTCCACACCCTGCGCGATGACCTCTCCGCCCTGTGGGACCAGGTGGCCTCGGACGTCCAGCCCGCCGTGGTGCAGGACCATCTCAACGCCCTGGTCGAGTCCCTCGGTCCGGTGCGCCTGCAGCTGGAGCAGCCCGAGGCCTCGGCACAGGCAGGGCCCGACGACGCCACACCGGCAGGTGCCCGAGCGGCGGCTCGGTGGGTGCTCGGCGAGTCCACCGGGCCGGCGGCCGACCGCTTCGCCCGGGAGCTGGTGATGGCGGTGGCCGAGACAGCCGTGGCCGGAGAGCTGCACCGGCTCAAGGTCTGCGCCGGGACGGACTGCGCCAACGCGGTGGTGGACGCCACCCGCAACCAGTCCAAACAGTTCTGCGACGAGGCCAACTGCGCCAACCGCACCCACGTGCGCGCCTACCGGGAACGTCAGGCCGCCGGCGAGGCACCGACCTCCACAGCCACCACCCCCAGCGCAGCACCCGCCACCACTGACCCGGCCCCCTCCTCCGGCGCGGCGAAGGGCTCCGGGGAGTCGCCGTCGTCGGGAATCTCCAAGAAGATCCGCAAGCTCTCCGCACGCCTGCAGGACCCGGAGCTGTCCAAGAAGGACCGCAAGAAGGTGGTCAAGAAGTTCAAGAAACTGCGCAAGCAGCTCAAGGGCTCCGCCGATGTGGAGCTGCTGGAGCGGCTGGCGCCGGACGTCAAGAAGTAGCCCACAGCGGGTCCGGGCCGCCCTGGCGGATAGGCTCGAAGCGCACTACCTCCACCCTCTCCAGCCACCCGAGGACCCCGCCGTGAGCACTCCCCTGACCCCGTCCGCGCCCCAGCAGTTCAGCACCTCTCCCGGGCAGAAGATCGACCCGGTCCTGGCCCGGTCCTGGCTGCTGGTCAACGCTGTGCAGCCGGAGCGGTTCGCCGCGGCTGAGGAGTCCGAGGCGGACATCGTGATCCTGGACATCGAGGATGCGGTGGCCCCCAAGGACAAGGACGCCGCGCGTGACCACGCCGTGCAGTGGCTCAACGGCGGGCACAGCGCCTGGGTCCGGCTGAACGGCTACGGCACCAAGTGGTGGGAGGACGACGTCGCCGCGCTCGCCCAGACCCTGCCCCAGTCCGTGGGCGGACCCCTGGCCCAGGGCGGTCTGGCCGGCGTGGTGCTGGCCATGGTCGAGTCCACCGACCACGTCAACGAGACCGCCGCCCGCCTGCCCGGCATCCCTGTGGTGGCGCTGGTGGAGACCGCCCGCGGGCTGCAGCGCATCAACTCGATCGCCGCCGCCAAGGGCACCTACCGCCTGGCGTTCGGCATCGGCGACTTCCGCCGCGACACCGGGTTCGGGGAGTCCCCCGCCGCCCTGGCCTACGCCCGCAGCAAGTTCACCATCGCCGCCAAGGCCACCGGGCTGCCCGGCGCCATCGACGGCCCCACCGTGGGCACCACCGGTGTGAAGCTGGCCGAGGCCACCGCCGTGACCGCCGAGTTCGGCATGACCGGCAAGCTCTGCCTGACCCCGGAGCAGTGCGGGGCGATCAACGAGGGTCTGAGCCCCTCCCAGGACGAGATCACCTGGGCCCACGAGTTCCTCGACGACTTCGAGGCCGACGGCGGCGTCATCCGCAACGGCTCCGACCTGCCCCGCAAGGCCCGCGCCACCAAGATCCTGACCCTGGCCGAGGCCTTCGGGGTCCGCTGGCTGCACGAGGACGACGACGACCACGCCCCCGCCCCGTCCGACACCTTCCACTACTGATCCTCCCCTTTCGGACCACGTGCGCAGAAGATCGTGCGGCGCGCCGAGCCGAAACCGAGTTGGCGCGCACGTGATCCGGAGGGGCGGGCAGCCCGTAGGCTGGTGCCGTGACCACACCTGACGTGCACAGCCTCCCCTCGCCCACCGATCACTCCCCCACACCAGCACCCGCCGCCGCTGGACGCTCGAGCAGGCTGGCCGTCGTCGGGGCCGGTGCGGTGGGGACCTCCACCGCCTATGCCGCCCTGCTGCGCGGGGTGGCCCGGCACGTGGCCCTGTATGACATCGACCGGCCCAAGGTGGAGGCCGAGGTGCTGGACCTGGCCCACGGCACCCTCTACACCGGGTCCTCCTCGATCACCGGGGGCGACGATCCTGCGGTGATGGAGGGGGCCGACGTCGTGGTCATCACTGCTGGCGCCAAGCAGCACCCGGGTGAGACGCGGCTGGACCTGGCCGCCACGAATGTGCGCATCCTCGAGCAGCTGATGCCCGTGGTGCAGGAGCAGGCGCCGGACGCCGTGTACATCCTGGTCTCCAACCCCTGCGATGTGCTGACCCTGGCCGCGCAGCGCATCTCCGGACTGCCCGCCGGACGCGTGATGGCCAGCGGCACCACCCTGGACACCTCACGGCTGCGGTGGCTGCTCGCCCAGCAGGCCGGGGTCTCGCGGCAGTCCGTGCACGCCTACATCCTGGGTGAGCACGGGGACACCGAGTTCCCGGTGTGGTCCTCGGCGACCATTGGCCCGGTGCCGATCCTGGACTGGCGGCGCGAGGGGCGGAAGGTGTTCACCGAGGACGGTCTGGATGCGCTGGCCGATCAGGTGGTCAACGCCGCGTACACCGTGATCCAGGGCAAGGGCGCCACGAACTACGCGATCGGGGTCTCTGCGGTGCGGATCGTGGAGGCGGTGCTGGGTTCACAGAACGCGGTGCTGCCGGTGTCCACGGTGCTGGACGGGCAGTACGGGATCTCCGATGTGGCCCTGTCCGTGCCGTCCGTGGTGGGCCGGGGCGGGGTGCGCGAGGTGCTGGAGATCAACCTGTCCGCACAGGAGCTGCGGCGGCTGCAGCATTCGGCGCAGACGTTGAAGCAGTCGGCGGCAGACTTGGAATTCTGACCCGTCCCGTCCGGATCTCGTGCGGGGCGGGAGTCTCAGGCGCCGCGGGAGTCGCGCTCGGCCTGAGCCTGACGGCGCTTCTCCTCGGCCAGCTCCTGCTTGCGGCGGGCGACCTGTTCGCGGTGCAGCTCCTCAGAGGAGCGGTGGATGCCCGAACCCTGGGAGAGGTGCTCGGGGTTCTCCTTGGAGGCCAGCTGCAGCATGGCCACCACCACCAGGGAGGTCATGAAGAACACACCGAAGGCGATCAGCCCGATGTCCACGCGGATGGGGTTCTCGGTGCCGCCGGATGCGGTCATCATCGCCACCACTCCGCCCACCAGGCCCAACACCAGGGAGAACACCAGCGGACCCTTGATGGAGGCCAGGAAGCTGTTCTTCACCTCGGGCAGGTCGCGGCCGCTGCGGTCACCGGCCGGACGGGCGGGACGGCCAGACGTGCCCCGGTTCGGGCCGGAGGTGGACGAGCTCACAGGTGCTGCTCCTGACGGTTCGGGGGGCTGGAGGTCCTCACAGGAGGATCCAGTCGGGGATGCGGTGTGCGCAGGACGCACCCGTTCATTCTACGCCGTGTAGAGAACGAGGCGGTCCGGCTGATCGGCGCTGACGCGAGACGAGGTCCACAGTGCGCCGATCCGGAGTGTCAGTCCTTCGGCGCCCCGCCCGGGAATCCACCCGAGGCCGCACTGTCCGCCTCGGAGCCGGCGTCGTGCCGGAAGCCGAATCCGGAGATGGCCATGACCACCGCGATGATGATGGCCCCGCCACCGATGATGCCCAGCAGGCCGTGCGGATCCAGGTGGTTGAACAGGGCCAGACCCACAGCGGTGCCCACCCCGATCAGGCCGGTGTAGAGCTGGTCGCGCGCGGGGATGAACTCGCGGCGGTGCCGGGCCCAGGCCACCAGCTCGGCGATCCCACCCAGCAGCAGCGTGGCGGCGGCCACCCAGGCGATCGCCACGGTGTCCGAGAGGAACAGCAGCACGATGGCCCCGACCATCCAGGCGGCGGCCGCCATGGACAGCGGGCCGCGCATGGCCTCGGGGACGGGCTCACGCCGCAGGTACTCCCACATGGCCGTGCCGGAGAACACCAGGTAGGCGGCCACGCCGTACTTCAGCAGCGAGACCTCCGGGTCCCGCAGGAAGATGGTGGAGATCCCGAAGATCGCGGCCACCAGGGCACGGATCAGCACGGGCTTCCAGACGGCGACGGCGGTCTCAACGGGGGTCTTCACGGCAGGCACCGATCCAGTCTAGGCCGCTCGCCGCCGGGCGCTCACTCCGCGCCGGCGCGCATCCAGGCATCCGAGCGGGCCCGCCAGCCCAGCGTCACGGCGCGCGCCCCCAGGTACACCCCGGCGAACCCGGCCCACAGCAGGGCCAGCTGCACGCCGGCAGTGGGGGCCTGACCCGGGTCTGACCAGTCCTGGGTCCAGCCCAGTCCCCCGCTGGCCACCCACACCAGCCCGGCCAGCGCGGGCAGGTAGACCACCAGGTTCACGACGCCGGCCAGCGCCAGATAGCGGGCATCGCCGGCTCCGATCAGCACGCCGTCCAGGACGAAGACGTACCCGCCGATCGGCTGGGACACGGCCAGCACCAGCAGGCCGGCGGTGGCCGCGGCCTGCACGGCCGGCTCCGGCGTGAACAGCGGCGGCAGCACCCAGGCCAGGGCGGCCAGCAGCGCCCCGGTGATCACCCCGAACCAGATGCCCCACCGTTCCATGGTCCGCGTCAGCTCCCGCGCCACGTGGGTCCGCCCGGCGCCCAGCTCCTTGCCGATCAGCGCCTGGGCGGCGATCGCCAGCGCGTCCAGGGCGAAGGCGAGGGTGGAGTACAGCGTGAACACCAGCTGGTGCGCGGCCAGGGTGGCGGTGCCCAGCCCGGTGGCGGCGATCACGGTCACCAGGATGGCGGCCCGCAGGCTCGCGGTGCGCAGCAGCAGCCAGGATCCCACCTGGGCGGTGGCCCGCATTCCGGTTCCCGACGGCGCCAGGTGCGTCCCAGCGGCACGGAACCGGGGCAGCAGCACGGCCAGGTAGGTCACGAGCATCCCCCATTGGACGAGGCTGGTGCCGATCGCCGAACCGGCCACGCCCAGCCCCAGCCCGTAGACCAGGGCGAAGTTCAAGGCGATGTTGATCCCGAACCCGGCACCGGCCACGATCAGCGGGGTCCTGGTGTCCTGCAGTCCGCGCAGCACGCCGGTGGCCGCCAGCACCCCCAGCAGGGCGGGCAGACCGGGCATGGACCACTGCAGGTACGCCACAGCGTGATCCTGCACAGCGCCCTCGGCACCGATCAGTCCGGTCAGCGCGGGAGCCGTCACCCACCCGACCACCGCGAGGGCGAGGCCGATCAGCAGACCCAGCCAGACGCCGTCGCGCCCTCTGGCCATGGCCGCACCCAGGTTCCCCGCCCCCAGGTACCGGGCCACCGCGGGCGTGGTGGAGTAGGCCAGGAAGATCAGCAGTCCCGTGGCGGTGTGCAGCACCGTGGTGCCCACGCCCACACCGGCCAGCTCGGCGGTCCCCAGGTGCCCGACGATCGCGGTGTCGGCGAGCAGGAACAGCGGTTCGGCCAGCAGCGCCCCGAAGGCGGGGACGGCCAGGGCCAGGATCTGGCGGGAGAGCGGACGGCTGTCCGGTGCAGAGGTGCTCACAGTGTCGGTTCGACTTCGGCGCTCAGCTGACCAGCGGCAGCAGCGTGTAGGCCACCGTCAGGGCGATCAGGTTGTTGAACACGTGCAGGATGTACGCGTACGCCAGGGACATCCCCGTGAACACATAGGCCAGAGTGATCACGGTGGCCAGGGTCAGGTACGGCAGCACCTCCACCGGGTTGAAGTTGAAGCCGGTCGCCACGAAGTGCAGCAGGGCGAAGGTGAAGATCGAGATCACCACGCACACCCAGACGTTCAGGTGGCGGGAGAGCTTGCCGATCATCAAGTGCCGGAACAGGTACTCCTCCACGAACGGCCCCATCACCACGGCCACCAGGGCCATCAGGGGGAACGGGACGGAGAGCGTCATCGCCTCGATGCCCAGCTGGTTCTCGCTCTTGATCGGCTCCCCGGCCAAGGTCACGATCAGCGCGTTGACCGCGATGGTGGCCAGCCAGGCCCCCGGGATCAGCCCGATCTTCAGCCAGGTCTGAGTGCGGAAGGTCTGCAGGGACTGCACGAACGGGCGCCAGCAGGCGATCAGGGCCAGCACCGTGAGGATCACGTAGGCCGTCAGGTTGACCGCGAACCCGGCGGTGGTCTGGTCCAGGGTGCCCTCGGCGTCCCGGAACATCTCCTGGACGGTGGGGATGAACAGGATCAGCGAGGCCAGTCCGACGATCATCAGGGCGATGTACGCCAGCACCGTGACCAGGTCCATCCAGCGGAACGGGCCGGCCTCGGAGCGGATCTGCCGCCGGTTCTGCCGGCCGGGCCAGCCCGGCGGAATGTGCGCGGGCACCTGGTACGGCTGGTTCGCGGGGTACCGGTCCGGGGTGCCGTGGTGCTGAGGCGGCTGCCCGTACGGAGGTAGGCCGTAGGGAGCTTGGCCGTAGGGCTGTGGGGGTTGCCCATGGGGCTGCGGAGGCTGGCCGTAGGGCGGAGGGACCTGCTGACCGTACGAGCCGCCATTCGACGGCGCGGGCTGCTGGGCGTGCGGCTGCTGCGGGTCCGTGGTCATGCGCTCCATCGTAGGCACCGAGTCTGGGCCGGACCTCATCGCCGTGACCCCCGCCTGCTGGGGATCGCGTGTACGACGGATGTCGATCCGCCCGGCGAGTCTCGACCTCCAGCGTTCACGTGATCTGTTGCGCGGCGGATCGCCGGAGTAACGTTCCGGCCATGTCACTGTTCCAGCAGCCCGTCTTCATCAACCTGTGCAGCTCCGACCTCGAGCGGATGCGCACCTTCTGGACCGCGCTCGGGGCGGACATCAACGAGGAGTACACCGCCACGGACATGTGTCTGTGCGTGATCCTGACCGACTCCACCTACGCCATGTACCTCACGCCCCAGCACTATGAGAACTTCACCGGCGGTCGGCCCCGCGCGGACACCTTGGCCACCTCGGCCGCGCTGTTGGCCCTGACCGTGGGCACCCGCGAGGAGGTGGATCGGGTGGCCGAGACCGCCCTGAAGGCCGGTGCCACCGAGGTCGAGCTGACCGAGGAGATACGCACCGAGATGGGCCAGGCCGGCATGCACGTCCGAGAGATCGTGGACCCGGACGGACACCAGTGGGAGTTCTGCACCGCCTGAACCGCCACCCGCCCACCACCAGCCGATCACGTGTACGACGTATGTGGACTTCCTCGGCGAGTCTCGACCTCGAGCGTGCACGTGATCATGAGGGGGAGGGGGAGCCGGGCTGGGGGTCGGAGGCCGTGGCGGTGGAGCCGGCGCTGGCGCACACCACCAGGACCACAGCACCGATCGCCAGGGCGCTGACCCCCTGACCCAGCAGCATCCACCCGGCGATGGTCGCGATCACCGGCTCCAGACTCAGGAGCAGTCCGAACACCGGCCGGGGCAGCCGCCTCAGCGCCGCGAACTCCATGGAGTACGGGATCACCGAGGCCAGCAGCGCGGCGCCCAGGCAGAGCAACAGCAGCCGCCCGTCCCACTCCACTCCCACGAACCCGGAGGCCCCGAACGGCAACACCGCCAGGGTCCCTACTGTCGCCGCCACCGCCAGGCCGCCGGTGCCCGGAACGGTGGCGCTGACCCGGTGCCCGGCCAGGATGTACAGCGCCCAGAACAGTCCGGCGATCAGCACGAACGCCACTCCCAGCGGGTCCAGCCGGGAGGTGCCCAGCAGGTCGTCCACGAAGAAGAGCCCGACGCCGGCCAGGGCCAGTCCGATCCACAGCGCGTCTCTCCAGCGGCGAGACAGGGCGGCGGCCAGGGCCAGCGGACCCAGGAACTCGATGGACACGGCGATCCCCAGCGGGATCCGTTCAATGGCCGCGTAGAAGAACCCGTTCATCCCGGCCAGGGTTAGCCCGAACAGCGTCACGGCCAGCCACTGCTGACGGGTCCACTGCCACACCTTGGGGCGGAACACGGCCAGCAGGAGGATCGAGGCCGCCCCCAATCGGATCACCGTGGTGCCCCAGCTGCCGAACACCGGGAAGAGCTGGGTGGCCAGCGCCGCCCCGAACTGCAGCGAGAGGCAGGAGCCGATCACCAGCATCACGCCGGTGGCCCGGGGGCTGCGCGGTGCCGGAACCCGGCGCAGCCGCGGCAGGCGTCGGCCCGAGACCCGGTCGGCCGAGACAGCCGGGTGGACGATGGGGATCGGTGCGGTGCTGGGGGTCACGCCCTCCAGTGTGGCACCGGAGCGGTCAGCTCAGCGGGTGCATGACCCGGTAGCGGTGCTCACCGTGCTCAAAGGACTTGAACAGCCGACGGCGTGAGGGATCCCAGTCCGTCAACACCGTGGAGGAGACCACGGACTCGCCCTCGATCTGCACCAGGGTGGCCCGCTCTTCCTGGGACACCAGCACCCAGCGGCGGCCCAGATTCGAGAACCGCTCGGCGTCGGTGAAGATCCCGAACGTGAACAGGTCCACGGTGTTCATCAGCCCGGACCGCTTCTTCATCCGGTCCAGTGCGTGCACGGTGTCTCCAGGCTGGACGAGGTCGCCCAGAATCCGCAGTGTGGTGGCGTCAGCCATGATGGTCCCCCTTGTTCGATCAGCACCATGATGAACCGCGCGACGAGGCGGCACGGGCAGGATGCCCGGACCGCCTCGTCGTGTCGCGTCATCTCAGTGCCGCGCGGGGGTGTCCTCTCCCGACGGCGGCACCGGCGGCTCCCCGGGCACGTCCGGTGCGATCGTGTCGTCACCGGGCGCCTGCGGCGCGGCGAGACCGCCCGTGGCGGCGACCCCAGGATCTCCGGTGCCCTCGCGCTCAGCCGGTGTGACGTCGTCGGGGCCCGCCTGGACCGGGATGGGACCGGTGCCCGGGGCCACCGCAGCGGCCTGGGCGTCCAGGTCCACGCCCTGGGTGAACTGGGACATGTACAGCCGGTGGTAGGCACCGCCAGCGGCCAGCAGCTGTTCATGGGAGCCCTGCTCCACGATGTCCCCATGCTCCATCACCAGGATCACGTCCGCATCCCGGATGGTGGAGAGGCGGTGGGCGATCACGAACGAGGTGCGGTCCGTGCGCAGGGCCGCCATGGCCTGCTGGACCAGCACCTCCGTACGGGTGTCCACCGAGGAGGTGGCCTCGTCCAGGATCAGCAGGGCGGGATCGGCCAGGAAGGCACGGGCGATGGTGATCAGCTGGCGTTCGCCGGCCGAGATGTTCGCGCCCTCGTCCTCGATCACCGTGTCATACCCCTCCGGCAGGGTGTGCACGAAGCGGTCCACGTAGGTGGCACGGGCCGCGGCCATGACCTCCTCGTCCGTGGCGTCCAGCCGGCCGTAACGGATGTTCTCGCGGATGGTCCCGCCGAACAGCACCGCGTCCTGCAGCACCATGCCGACCTGTCCGCGCAGCACCCCGCGGTCCAGGGTGGAGGTGTCCACCCCGTCCAGCAGGATCCGGCCGGAGTCGATCTCGTAGAACCGCATGATCAGGTTGACCAGGGTGGTCTTGCCCGCGCCGGTGGGGCCGACGATCGCCACGGTCTGGCCCGGTTCGGCGGTCAGGGACAGGTCCGAGAGCAGCGGCTTGTCCGGGGTGTAGGAGAAGGCCACGTGCTGGAACTCGATCCGCCCGCGCACCGGCTGGGCCAGCTCGTTCCGGCCAGCACCCTCGGTGAGGTCCGGCTCCTGCTCGTCCGCGTCCAGCAGCTCGAAGATCCGCTCGGCCGAGGCCACCCCGGAGATGAGCATGTTGGACATGCCGGCCACCTGGCCCAGCGGCTGGTTGAACTCGCGGGAGTACTGGATGAACGCGGTCACCGCGCCCAGGGTCATCTGCCCGGTGGCCACGCGCAGTCCGCCCACCACGGCGATCCCCACGTAGCCCAGGTAGTTCACCCACTGCATGATCGGCATGATCATGCCCGAGTAGAACTGGGCCTTGAACGAGGCCTGGTAGAGCTCCTCGTTGCGCTGGTCGAACCGCTCGCCCATGTCCTGCTGGCGGCCGAACACGGTCACCAGCTCATGCCCGGTGAAGGACTCCTCGATGTGCCCGTTCAGCTGCCCGGTGTGCCGCCACTGGGCGGTGAACAGCTTCTGGGACTTGGTGCCGATGATCCCGATCACCACGCCGGACAGCGGCAGGGCGATCAGCGCGATCAGCGCCAGCTGCCACGAGAGCCAGAACATCATGAAGATGATGCCGATGATGGTCAGCACCGAGTACACCAGGGTGGCGAAGGCCTGCTGCATGGCCGACTGCACGTTGTCCACGTCGTTGGTGGTGCGCGAGAGCAGGTCGCCGCGCTGGCGGGTGTCGAAGTAGCTCAGCGGCAGGCGGTTGACCTTGGCCTCGATGTCCTGGCGCAGCCGGTAGACCACGCGCATCACGATGTCGTTGAGCACCCGGCCCTGCAGCCACATGAACAGCTGGGCCACCACGTACATGCCCAGCACGATCAGGATCAGCCGGGCCAGCTCGCCGAAGTCGATCCCCTGCCCCGGGACGAAGGCCATGCCCGAGAGCATGTCCGCTGCCTGGCCGTTCCCGGTGGCGCGCAGCCCCTCGATCACCTGGTCCCGGGTGAGGTCGGCGGGCATCTGGGCGGACAGGACGCCGCCGAAGATCACGTTCATGGCGTCCCCCAGGATGGAGGGTGCCCACACATTGAAGACCACCGCGACGACGACCATCGCCACCACGGCGATCATCCCCACCTTCTCTGCCCCGAAGGTCGCGAATAGTCGCTTGGCGGAGGGCCAGAAGGCCTTGGCCTTGCGGGGCGCGCCGCCTCCCCACTCGTCCGTCACGCCCTGCTCCTGGAACTGGGCGATCTCCTCTTCGGTGAGGTCCGTCGGCGTGGTGTCCTGCTTCTTGGTGCTGCCGCGCTTCAGCTTCGCCGCGGACGAACCGCGGGTCTTCGCGTGCCTGCCGCTCATGCCAGCTCCTCCGCGGTGATCTGGGAGTCGACGATCTCCCGGTAGGTCTCAGAGCTGTCCAGCAGCTCGTGGTGGGTGCCCTGGCCGACGATCTTCCCCTCGTCCAGGACGATGATCTGATCGGCCTCGGTGATGCTGGAGACGCGCTGGGCCACCATGATCACGGTGGCGTCCTGCGTGTACTCCCCGAGCGCGGCCCGCAGCTTCGCGTCCGTGGTGACGTCCAGTGCGGAGAAGGAGTCGTCGAACAGGTAGACGCGCGGCCGAGCCACGAGCGCACGGGCGATGCACAGGCGCTGGCGTTGACCGCCGGAGACGTTGGTGCCGCCCTGCGAGATCCCGGACTCCAGCCCGGTCCTGACGTCCTCCCCAGACCCGGTGGTGCGCTCGGAGACGAAGTCGGTGGCCTGGGCGGTGTCCAGGGCGGCCCAGAGCTCATCCTCGCTCGCCTCCGGGCGGCCGAAGCGCAGGTTCTCCGCCACGGTGCCAGAGAACAGGTAGGGCTTCTGCGGGACCAGCCCGACGGCGCGGGTCAGGGTGGCCCGGTCCATCTGCGTCACCGGGACGCCGTCCACCAGGACCTCGCCGGAGGTGGCGTCGTACAGCCGCGGGATCAGGTTGACCAGAGTGGTCTTGCCCGAGCCCGTGGACCCGATGATCGCGGTGGTCTTCCCCGCCGGGGCGATGAAGCTCACGCCGTCCAGCACGGGGGCCTCGGCTCCGGGGTAGGAGAAGGTGACCTCGCGGAACTCCACGGTCCCGTCATGGTGTTCGGGGGTGCGCGGGTGCGCCGGCTCCATCAGGGACGCCGGCGTGGTGAGGACCTCCATGATGCGCCGGGCGCAGATCACCGCGCGCGGGAGCATCATGAACATGAAGGTGCCCATCATCACCGCCATCAGGATCTGCAGCAGGTACTGCATGAACGCCGTCAGGGAACCCACCTGTACCAGCTCCTGGTCCACGCGCTGTCCGCCGAACCAGAGGACGGCGGCGGTGGCCAGGTGCAGGATCATGGTGATGATCGGACCCATCAGCACGAACAGCCGGCCGATCCGCACCGAGGTGTCCGTCAGGGCGGCGTTGGCGTCCGTGAACCGTTCAGCCTCATGGCGTTCCCGCACGAAGGCGCGCACCACGCGGATGCCCATGATCTGCTCACGCATCACGCCGTTGATGGCGTCGATGTTGTCCTGCATCCGCTGGAACAGGGGCATCAGCAGGCCCACGATGATCCCCACGATCACCAGCAGGATCGGCACCGAGACCCACACCAGCCAGGACAGGCCGGCGTCCTCCTGCACGGCCATGATGATCCCGCCCACGGACATGATCGGCACCATGACCATGAAGTTCAGTGCCATCAGCACGACCATCTGGACCTGCTGGACGTCATTGGTCCCGCGCGTGATCAGGGTGGGCGCACCGAAGCGGCCCACCTCCTCCGCGGAGAAGCGGTCCACGCGGGTGTAGACCGAACGGCGGATGTCCCGGCCCATCGCCATGGACACCCGGGCGCCGAACCAGACGGCGGAGATCGCCGCGATCACCTGGACCAGGGCGACGCCGAGCATCACGGCACCGGTGCGCCAGATGTAGTCGGTGTCCCCCACGGCCACGCCCTGGTCGATGATGTCCGCGTTCAGGCTGGGCAGATACAGCGTGGCCAGGGTGGAGACCAGCTGCAGCACCAGCACGGCGATGATGTGGCCCGTGTAGGGGCGCGCGTGCTCGCGCACGAGTTTCCAGAGCATGGGTCGCTCCCAGATCAGTTCGGCTCGGGGCGGGATGCCGCCAGGAGGATCACAGCACAGCGTGCTGACACGTTACGGGCGGACGTGGGTGCCGCGGGTGAACGTCAGAGGACCATTGTGCACCACGCTCCGGGGCAGTGGGACCGTCCCGCTGACCGGTCCTGCCGGTCAGTTCCGCGCGGCCAGCCGGTCCGCGTTGGCGTGGATCGCGTCCCGCAGGTAGACAGCCAGACCCGGCCGGACGTCGTCGTAGGTCTTGGTGAACCGCGGATCCTGGACGTACATGTCCCCCAGGCAGCGATGGAACTCCCCGTCCAGCGGGTAGAACCAACGGTCGATCACCTGGCGGGCGGCCTCCGCGGCGTCCATGGCCTGCTCGGAGTCGGCGGGCAGTCCGGCGTCCAGCGCGGCCGCGATCTGCTCGTTGGCCCGGTCCGTGTCCGCCTTGATCTGCTCCCACTCGGATCTGCCGTACCCCTTGGTCCGGCGGCGCGACTCCGCCCACGCCTCCGTGTCACCCCAGCGCTCCTGGGCCTCCTCGGCGTAGTCGTCGTTGAAGCCATTGCCGAAGAGCTCCTTCTGCTCGTCCGGGCTCAGTTGATGTCCCTTCATGTCTGCCTCCAATGCAGTGTCCACAGCGGCCAGCAGCCGCGTGAGTTCGGTCAGTCTCTCCTCGATCAGGTCCCGCTGCCGCTCCAGCACGCGCCGGGTGTCCCGGGTGTCCTGGCCGTCCGGGCCCGAGTCCTCCAGCACTGCGCCGATATCCTCCAGGCCCATCCCGAGCCGTCGGTAGGCCACCACCTGCTGGAGTCGGTCCAGGTCCGCGGCGGAGTACAGGCGGTAGCCGGCCGAGCTGCGCGCCTGCGGGGTCACCAGCCCGATCCGGTCGTAGTGGTGCAGCGTCCGCACCGTCACCCCGGTGGCCGCGGCGGTCTCCCCCACGGTCATCAGCTCCACCTCCGGATGGGAGGGCTGAGCAGTGCGGGCGGGTTGGGATACGGCTGCGCCGCGTCCCGACGACGGCCCCTCACCGGGGCGTGCAGGTCCTGATCTCTTCATGGTCACCAGTGCACACCCTCACGCCGCGTCAGGGTCAAGTCCGCGCGGGCGAACCGGCCCCAGCGCTGCATCGTGTGGCCCGATATGGGGGATTCAGGACGCGTCACTCGCAGAATTCGGGCCACACGTTGCCGGAGGGGTGGGTTGCGGGCGATGCAGCGCAGGTGGTCGAGCGGGAGCAGGCACCGCTCAGGTGAGGTGGTCGTTCCTGCCCTCAGCCCAGTCCGCATGGCGCTGCGCGGACCGCCGCACCACGTCCGCAGCGTTCTGCCCACCCGTCCCGTCCTGCCCTTCGCGGCCTTCTCCGCCGAGCACGCCGCCGAAGTTGTCGTACAACCGCGCGTAGTCGTACCGGTCCAGGTGGTCGGCGATCCGCAGGGCCACCGCCCCGGAGAGCGGCAGGTAGTTGGGGAACGAGCGCATGAACGTGGCCCAGTGCCCACTGCGGGACACCCCCACCGTGTCCCCGCTGAGCAGCACGCCCGCACCGTCGGCAGCGGTCCAGTGCACCACCGCGCTGCCCGGGAAATGGCCCCCGGGCTGGGACGCCGTCACCCCGGGCAGCGGCTGCAGCGTGCCGGACCACACGTTCAGGTGGGCCGGGCGCCGTGCCAGCCAGCCGACGTCGGGCTCGGAGATGTGGACGGGAGCACCGCCGAAGGCGAGCGACCACTCGGACTGGACCCCGTACATGTGGGGGTGGGAGGCGAGGATCCCGGCCAGTCCACCCAACCGAGCCACCACGGCCACCGCCTCCTGGTCGATATACGCAGGGACGTCCACCATCAGGTTCCCGTGCTCGGTGGTGAGGATCTTGGCGTGCTGTCCGATCCCGGCACCCCCGGAGACCGGCAGGGACCACAGCCCCGGTTCAAGCTCCCGCAGGCCGATGGACGCTCCGTCCGCGCGGAGTCGGCCCACCGTGGTCCACTCCTGACCGGTGGGCGGGACATACTGGCGGTCGTCCGCACAGATGGCGCAGACCTCGGGCAGCGGGTGGGACGCAGAGGTCTCATGCTCCACGCCGCAGGTGCCGCACAGGACCGACTCGTCCCAGGGGGAGCGCGCGAGTCCGGAGGGTGCTGCCATCAGCTCAGCCGGCAGCCCATTCGTGCGCGGAGCGGTTGCGCAGTCCCACCAGCTCCACGGCCCGGCGCTCCAGCACCCGGTCGGCCTCCGTGGTGGGCTCCCACTGCCGGATCTGCTGCGCGCGGCCGTCCTCCCCGGTGGCCACCATGACGGCCAGCCCGTGGGCGATCAGCGAGGGGACCGGGTTGCGGCGGTCCCCCGCGCGCGCCTGGACGGAGACGTGCATGGAACGCGGTCCGGTGTGGACCAGCCGTGCCTCCAGCTCCACGAGGTCACCCACCCGGACGGGCTCATAGAAGCGGACGCCCCCGGCGAACACGGCCACCACCGACTCCCCGCACCACCGGGAGGCGCAGACGTCGGCGGCCTCGTCGATCCACCGCATCACGGATCCGCCCTGGATGGTCTCCCCGGGGTAGACGTCCTTGGTGGTGGCCAGGAAGCGCAGCACGATCCGCTCGGCCGTGGAGCCCTCAGGCCGGGGTGCGGAGGCGATCAGCTCCTCGACCTCGCGGCGCATGTGGCTGCGGATCTTGGCCAGGCGCTCGCGCTCCATCTGGGCGGGCGTGGCGGGCTCCCACGGGGTGACCGGCTGGGGACGGTGCTGCTCGTCCACCGAGACGTAGACCATGACGCATTCGGTGCAGACCACCGGCTCGGTGCTCGACTCGCCGGAGCCGGCCGCCACTCCCGCGGCCACCACGCCGCCGGCCGCCTCCGCGCTGCCGGCAGGTCCGCCCGGCAGATCAGGCAGGATCACGCGGGTCTGGACGTGGATGGAGGTGGTCCCGGTGTGCACCACGCGGGCCTGCACCACCACCCGGGTCTCCACGGGGACCGGGTGGGCGAAGTGCATGTTCCCCACATAGGAGGTCACCACGTTCGTGCCGGACCAGGACGCGGCGGCGGCGTAGGCGGCCTTGTCGATCCAGGTCATCACGGTGCCGCCGTCCACGGTGCCGTCCGGATGATCGTACGACTCCGCACGGAACTGGAGAGCAACGGAACTGCGACGGGCCATGTCTTGAACGTAGCACCCCGCACGGACGCAGTGTGACGGATGCCACCCGCGGACATCAGGGGTCCGTTCCGGGCGGGCATCGGCGAAGATGGTGCCATGCGCCCTGATCCCCACTCCACTGCACCTGCCAGCGCCCCTGGACCGGCCGTCGTCGGGAAGGATCCGGTGTCCGCCGGAGCCTCCCCCGCCCCGCCGGCACCGGGCCGGCACGAGGTGACCCTGCGGTTCCTGGCCGCCCCCACGGACCAGGGCCACTCCGGGACGGTGGATGCCGGGCGCGTGCTGGAGTGGGTGGACAAGGCGGCGTTCGCGGCGGCCACGGCGTGGTCGGGCAGCTACTGCGTGACGGCGTATGTCGGCAACATCCACTTCCGCCACCCGGTGACCGTGGGCGAGATGGTGGAGGTGAGCGGAACCGTGCTGTACACCGGCAGCACCTCGATGCACATCAACACCGTGGTGCGTTCGGGCGATCCCAAGACCGGCGAGCTGACCGAGCGGGCCCGCTGCCTGGTGATCTTCGTGGCGGTGGGGACGGACGGCAAGCCGACCCCGGTGCCGGAGTTCGTGCCGCGCTCGCTGGAGCAGGAGCTGGCCCGTGACTGGGCGCTGTCCCGCGTGGCCGTGCGCGATGAGATCAACGAGGCGATGAAGGACCAGACCTACACGGAGGCCGGGACCGCCGAACGGGTGGTGCTGCGCTTCCTGGCCGCCCCCACGGACGTGAACTGGGGCGGGAAGGTGCACGGCGGGATCGTGATGGAGTGGATCGACACCGCCGCCTACCTCTGCTCCGCGCGCTACGCCGGGCAGGACACCGTGGCCGTGTTCTCCGGCGGCATCCGCTTCTACCGTCCGCTGCTGATCGGGGACCTGGTGGAGGTGGAGGCGCGGCTGATCTACACCGGGAACAAGGGGATGCACATCGCCGTGCACGTGCGCTCCGGGGACCCCAAGGGCGCCGAGCTGCACCTGACCACGTACTGCCTGACCGTGATGGTGGCGCGCAACGAGGACGGCGACGCGGTGCCCGTGCCCGCCTGGGAGCCGGTCTCGGATGAGGACCGTGCCCTGTGGCAGCACGCCCGGGACCTGCTGGAGATCCGCGGCCGGGCGCAGGGCAACCGCCTGCCGAACCACCTGCTGGAACAGCGCCGTCCCGACGACGGGCGGTCGGCTCCCAGCGCGGGCTCGGCTGAGCAGGGCGAGGGTGGAGACGCGTGAGCGAACGCGCTGAGTGGGACGTGACCCTGCCGGCGTCCGGGGCGCAGCGGGATGCGGCGATGATCCGGGCCGCGGCGGACACCCTGGGTGAGGCGCGGCTGGCGGACTGGGCCGTGCGACTGCTGACCGGTGCGGCGAGGGTGGGCGATCCGGCTGATCCGGACCCCGTACTGATCGGCGCTGTGCCCGGGTGGATGCCGTACTGGTCCCGCGTGTGGGGCGCCCGGGTGCTGCTGCACGTGTGGCCGTCCCGGGCGGGCGTGGCCGAGTCCGCCGTGCTGGCGGGGCTGTCCGACGAGGAGTGGCGCGTGCGGGTGCTGTGCGCGCAGATCACCGCGGTGCACGGGGTGCGGGGAGCCGAGGAGACTCTGATGACGCTCACCGGTGATCCGGTCCCCCACGTCCGTTCGGCCGCCACCCGGGCCCTGGGCGAGGTGGGGTCCGACCGCGCGGCGCCCACGTTGGACCAGCTGATGATGGACCCGGACTCGGTGCTGGCCGACGCCGCCGAGACGGCCCTGGCCCGCCTGGCCGAGCGCCTCGACCGCCCTGACCTGCGCCCCGATTCGGAGTACTGACGCCCTCCCGCCGTTCTTCACCCCCGGCCCGGATTCCCACCGCCCTACAGGGCGAGGAGTTTCCGGGCCGGGGGTGAGAAACGCTCGTCGGATCGCGGACCTCAGTCCAGCAGCGCGGCGAACCGCCCCACGGCTGCGGCCCCGGTGACCTCGCCGGGCAGCAGCGGCAGCTGCACCAGGGGCACGCCGGGCACCTGCCGGCGCAGTTCGGCCACGTGCTCCCCCTCGGCGGTGGACCGTCCGGCCAGGAACTGCCCGGCGTCGGTCGGCGAGCGCCGGTTGACCACGGCTGCGGCCACGTCCACGCCGATCCCCCGCAGCTGTCCGTGCAGCTCCACGGTCTCCAGCACGGGCATCCGCTCGGCGGCCAGCACCATGACGAACGCGGTCCGCTGCGCATCGGTGAGCAGCTCGCGCATCCGCACGAACAGGTCCCGCCGCCGCTCCAGCACACGGCGGATCTCAGCGTCCCGCACCTCCTGGGAGGACCGCGCAGCATCCGCCCGTCGCCCCTCCAGCCCGCGCATGGCATCGGAGAACCGCTCGGACTTCGTGCGCCGGCTCAGCAGCCCCTCGGTCCACGCGGACATCAGCTGCGGCAGCTCGAGCAGTCGGGCGGTGTGGCCGGTGGGGGCGGTGTCGAACAGCACGGCGTCGTAGCGCTCCAGCCCGTCCAGCACCACCTCGGACATCCGCTCGAGCAGGGCGGCCTCCTGAGTCCCGGGCGACTGCCGGGCCAGGGCGAAGTACCGGTCCACCTCGCGGTGCAGGTGCTCGGGCATCATGCCCTTCACGGTCCGGCCCACGGTGCTCAGGTGCGCCTGCGCCACAGCGTCCGGATCGATCTCCATCCCGGTCACCGACCCCGCACCGGCCTCCGCGCCACCAGCGTCCCCAGCACCAGCACCAGCATTCGCATCACCGCCCCACAGCAGCGTCTCCCCGGCACCCACCTCGGCTCCCCACAGATGCCCGAGGTTGTGCGCCGGATCGGTGGAGACCACCAGCACGGACCGCCCCGCACGCGCCAGAGCGAGCGCGCACGCGGACGAGACGGTGGTCTTGCCCACGCCGCCCTTGCCCCCGAAGAACACCACGCGGCGCTCTCCCAGCAGCCCGGTCAGTCCCATCTCAGTCCCTGTCCCTGTCCGTTCCGTCGCCACACCACTCACCACCCCTCAGCAGCACGAGAGCGAGTCCAGCGGCGAGCGCTCCATGCCCATCCGGCGGTGCCACTCATGGAACCGTTCGTACACCACGGGCAGCAGCTCCACGGTGTAGTACGTGGCGGGGTTGGGCACGCCCAGGGCGTCGGAGAAGACCATCATCATGAACAGGTCCTCCTCGTCCCGCCGGGCCCGCGCGAAGGTCTCACGGTAGGGCCCGGCGTAGAACTCCTGGAGATTGCTCCCGACGGCGGCCCACCAGTCACCCAGTCGGCTCACCGTGAGTGCCCCGTCCGGCTCGCTGGCATGTTCAGAGCTTCGAGCTGGAGGCGCTCAGTCGGTCGTCGGCGTCCTCCTCCTCAGCGGTGGGCAGCTCGATGGCCGGAGCCTTCCGGGCCCGGTTCATGGCGGCCACGGCCTCCACGATCACCCAGAGGGCGCAGACCAGGATGATCACGTCCAGCACCAGTAGCAGCCAGTTCTGGGTGGTGAAGAAAGTGCCGAGCTGGATGATCAGGGCGTAGACGCTGACGATCGCCACGAACACCAGCGGGATCAGCACCGGCCACACGGGGCGGCGCAGCTGGATGAGCATCACGGCGATGATGGACAGCGTCAGGGCGGCCATCAGCTGGTTGGTGGTGCCGAAGAGCGGCCAGATGACCATGCCCCCGGAGCCGTCCGCACCGGCGCCGAAGGCCAGGCCCATGGTCACCACGAGCACGATGATCGTGGCCACCCAGGTCTTGAGCTTGAAGCCCATGATCTCGCCGATCTCGGCGACGACGAACCGCTGCAGGCGCACGCCGGTGTCCATGGTGGTGGCGGCGAAGAGCACGGCCATGGTCGCCAGGATGGTGGCGGACAGCGACTCGGGGATGCCCAGACCGGAGTTGAGGATGGAGCCGCCGGCCTGCACGAAGGCGACCACGCCGCCCTGGTTGAACGCGGAGTAGACCTCTTCCCACTCGGCCAGGGTGCGGAACCCGGCGGTGGTGGCGATGATCGTGCCCAGGGCCAGCAGACCCTCACCCACGGCACCGAAGTAGCCCACCAGGCGGGCGTCGGGCTCCTTGGCCAGCTGCTTGGCACTGGTGCCGGAGGCCACGATCCCGTGGAACCCGGAGATGGCACCGCAGGCGATGGTGACGAACAGCAGCGGGAAGATGCCGGGGGTGCCGTCCGGGACGTTCTCGTTGATCGCCGGCGCCACGATGGTGGGCGAGGAGATGATGATCGCGCCGTAGAGGATGCCCAGGCCGATGAACAGCTGCAGGCCGTTGATGTAGTCACGCGGCTGGAGCAGCATCCACACCGGCAGCAGCGAGGCCACACCGGCGTAGAGGAAGAGGATGACGATCCAGAAGGCGTTGGCGCTCAGGCCCAGGATGGTCTCGGGCAGCTCGATCGGGTACATGTCGCCCAGGATCATCAGGCTGTACAGCGCGATCACGCCGACGACGGACACCGCCATCAGGTTCCACTTCAGGCGGTAGATGGCCTGGCCCACCAGCAGGGCCACCACGATCGCACCCCAGGTGGGGATCACGGCGGTGGGGGTAGAGACCAGCAGGTTGGAGATCACCACGGCGAAGGCGGCGTTGACCATCAGCAGCAGCAGGAAGATGACCACCAGGAACAGGTTGCGCCCGTGGTGTCCCACGTACCGGCCGGAGAGGGTGCCGATCGAGCGGGCCTTGTTCCGGTTGGAGGCCCACATGGCGCCCAGGTCGTGCATGCCGGCGAAGAAGATGGTGCCCAGCGTGACCCACAGGAAGGCGGGCAGCCAGCCCCAGATCACGGCCACAGCCGGACCCACGATCGGTGCGGCGCCGGCCACCGAGGTGAAGTGGTGGCCCCACAGCACCCACTTGTTCGTGGGGACGTAGTCCACGCCGTCCTCGAAGCGGTGTGCTGGCGTGGTGTACGCCGGGTCCAGCTTGTAGACCTTCTGGGACAGGAACTTCGAGTACAGGAAGTAGCCGAGCAGGATCATACAGACCCCGACGACGGCCAGGACCAGAGAATTCATGGTGACCTCATCAGTGCAGTGGGGTGCGGTGCGTGTGGGTTCAGTGGTGCAGCTCCCCCCACGCGGTTTTCACTGCGCCGGGGTCGACTACACTGTAACCCAGCTCACATCCCCACGTGAGGCAGACGCCTCGAGGTGACGCGGCCGTCGTCGTGCTCTGACCGTCCGGCCAGGGACGTCGCCGAACGGTGGCCCTGGCCGGACGGAGGATGATGCTCAGAGCTGGGTGAAGGCGGCAGTCGCAGGGTCGGCGCCCACGCGCTTCTCGGTGTCCAGGGCGCTGATCGCCTCGATCTGCTCAGCGGTGAGCTGCACGTCCACGGCGCCCAGGTTCTCGGCCATCCGCTCCGGCCGGGAGGACTTGGGGATCACGATGGTCCCCTGGGCCAGGTGCCAGGCCAGCACCACCTGGGAGGCGGTGACGCCCAGGTCCGCGGCGATCCCCTTGACCACCTTCTCCTTGAGGTCCACGCCCTGGCCGATGGGTGAATAGGCCTCCACAGCGATCCCGCGCTGGCGGGTGGCCTCCTGGGTGGCGCGCTGCTGGAAGGAGGGGTGCAGCTCGATCTGGTTCACGGCCGGCACCACCTCAGAGCTCTGCTCCAGGCGCTCCAGGTGTTCGGGCAGGAAGTTGGAGACGCCGATCGAGGTGGCCAGGCCCTCCTTGCGGGCGGCGACCAGCTCGGCCCAGGCCTCGGTGTACAGGTTCTGCGAGGGCACCGGCCAGTGGATCAGGTAGAGGTCCACGCGGTCCAGGCCGAGGGCTGCCAGAGAGTTCTCCAGTGCCATCCGGGTCACACCCTGCTCGCCGTTGCGCAGCTTGGTGGTGATGAACACCTCATCCCGCGAGATGCCGGTGGCGGCCAGGGCCATGCCCACGCCGTCCTCATTGCGGTACGCGGCGGCGGTGTCGATGTGGCGGTACCCGGCGGCGAGCGCCTCCTCCACGGCCTTCTGGGTCTCGGCGGGCGGGACCTGGAAGACCCCGAAGCCCAGCTGGGGGATGGTGTGGCCGTCGTTCAGGGTGACGGTGGGGACGGAGGGGATGGATGCTGCGGTCACGGAGTGCTCCTGACGATCGGGGGGTGTGGATCAGGCGCAGATGAGCCTACTCCGCCCCGGTACGCTGGACCCGCCATGCAGTGTCCCCACTTCGATGCCGGCGAATGCCGCTCCTGCCCGCTGATGGGTGTGCCCCACCCCGTCCAGGTGGCGGACCAGCAGCGCGTCCTGCGCGAGCTGTTGGACCCCGTGACCGGCCCGGACGTGCACTGGCACGAGCCGCTGGCCGGCCCCGAGTCCGGGTTCCGCAACAAGGCCAAGATGGTGGTGACCGGTTCGGCACAGCGGCCCCTGCTGGGCATCCTGGACCCCCGCCAACACCCCCGGCATCACGACGGCACCGGCGTGGACCTGCGCGACTGCGGTCTGTACGAGCCCGGGATCGCCACGGCCCTGCCGCTGATCGTCCGCACCGTCACTACGGCCGGTCTGCCCCCGTATGACATCGCCTCCCGCACCGGCGAGCTCAAGCACGTGATCGTCACCGTCTCCCCGGACGCCGAGTTGATGGTGCGCTTCGTGCTGCGCTCCACGGACACCCTCCCCCAGCTGCGCCGCGCCCTGCCCGAGCTGCAGGACTCCCTCGCCGCCGCCGGTGTCCCCGCCCGGGTCATCACCGCGAACATCCTGCCCGAGCACCAGGCCCTGTTGGAGGGACCCGAGGAGATTCACCTGGCCGGCGCCCCCACCCTGACCATGCGCGTGAACGGCCTGCCGCTGAACCTGCGCCCGCAGGGCTTCTTCCAGACCAACACCCCGATCGCCGCCGAGCTCTACGCCCACGCCTCGGCCTGGCTGGACACCACCGACGCCCGCTTGGTCTGGGACCTGTACTGCGGAGTGGGCGGGTTCGGGCTCCAGCTGGCCGAGGTCCGCACCCCCGGCGGACCGCTGCCGGTGGGCACCCCGCGCGAGGTCTGGGGCCTGGAGACCAGTGCCGACGCCGTGGCCGCCGCACAGGTCACCGCGGAGGAGCTCGGGCTCGCGGACCGGGTCCGCTTCGCTGTGGGAGACGCCACCCAGGTCCCGACGACGTCCCCGCACCCGGGCGCCTCCCTCGCCTCCCTGCCCCGCCCGGCGGAGCCAGGGGGCAGGGAAGGCGACCTGCCCGGCGAGCTGCCGGGCGCCGTCGTCGTGAATCCGCCCCGCAGGGGGATCGGTGAGGACCTGGCGGACTGGCTGGAGCGTTCCGGGATCCCCCACGTGCTCTACTCCAGCTGCAACGCCACCACCCTGGTGCGGGACCTGGCCCGGATGCCGACCTACCGGGCGGTGCAGGCCCGGATGCTGGACATGTTCCCGCAGACCGCCCACCACGAGGTGCTGGTGCAGCTGGCCCGGCGCTGATCCATCCTGGAGCGGGATTCCGCTCACAGCACAGCGGCCTCCCGGGCCAGGCCGCGGCTCAGCGTGCGCCCAGGGGACCGGCCGTGCATAGCATGGGACTCGGACCGCACTCGTGCGCACCCGCGACCGAGCACCCCGACCAGGAAGACCAGGACCCGCCCCCCATGCATCCCCTGAACCGCCCAGCCCCCTGGGATGGACCCGCCCGCCGCCACTCGCTGCGCCACTTCCGCGCGGTGGTGTTCGACATGGACGGCGTGGTCACGGACACCGCCGGCGTGCACGCCCAGGCATGGAAGGACCTCTTCGACTCCGCCCTGGCCGAGGTCGGGGCGCTGCCACAGAACGCGGACGCGGTGGCCGCAGCGCCGGAATGCCTGCGGCCGTTCGAGCTGGGCTCGGACTACCTGCAGTTCGTGGACGGACGTCCGCGGGAGGACGGGGTGCGCTCGTTCTTCGCCTCGCGCGGGCTGAGCGTGCCGGAGGAGGGCGGAGAGCTGACCGTCTCCGCGCTGGCCGAGCGCAAGCAGGGCTTCTTCGAGGACGTGCTGGAGCGGGACGGCGTGCGGGTGTTCCCCGAGACCCTGGAACTGCTGGAGCAGCTGAAGCAGGACCGGATCCCCACCGCCCTGGTCACCTCCTCGCGCAACTCCTCCGCCGTGCTGAACGCCGGCGGGGTGGCCCACTTCTTCGACGTGGTGGTGGACGGGAACACCGCCGTGGAGCGCGGCATCCCCGGCAAGCCGGACCCGGAGATGTTCCTGGAGGCCGCTCGCGAGTTGGGCGTGGACCCGGCGGATGGGATCGTGCTCGAGGACGCCGCCTCCGGTGTGCGGGCCGCGCACGACGGCGGCTTCGGCCTGGTGGTCGGTGTGGACCGCGCCCAGGACCCGGACCGCCTGCGCAACGCCGGTGCCGACGTGGTGGTCCAGGACATCGCCACCCTGAACCTGGGCCGGCGCACCACTCGCCCGCACGACCCGGACTGGGTGCTGGTCTGGGAGGACTTCGACCCGGAGAACGAGGGCACCCGCGAGGCACTGTGCACCCTGGCCAACGGCTACTGGGGCACCCGCGGCTCGGTCCCGGGCACCGTCTCCGGCGCCGTCCACTACCCCGGCACCTACCTCGCCGGAGTCTTCAACCGACTCACCTCCACCGTGCAGGGCCGCCAGGTGGAGACCGAGCACATGGTCAACTGCCCGGACTGGACGTTCCTACGCGTCACCCCCACCGGCGGGCAGCCCCTGCTGCCGGAGAACCCGGACCTGATCTCCTACCGGCAGGAGCTGGACCTGCGCCGCGGACTGCTCTCCCGGACCATGCGCTTCCGGGACAGCCACGGACGCACCACCCGGGTGCACACCCGGCAGTTCCAGTCCATGGCCGGCCACCATCTGGCCGCGCTGCAGATGAGCGTGGAGGCCGAGGACTGGACCGGCACCGCCACCGTGCGCTCGATGATCGACGGGCGGGTCTCCAACCAGAATGTGGCCGCGGACCGGGAGCTGGCCGCCGACCACCTGGACGTGGTCCAGTCCCGCGAGCTGGACGGCGAGACGGTGCTGCTGGAGACCGTCACCAACCAGTCCGACATTCACATCGCCACCGTGGCCCGGACCCGGTTCATGGCCCCCGGCAATGCCCCGGAGCCGATCCGCACCCCCGTGGAGCACGGCCCCGCCGTGGTGGGGCACGATCTCTCCATCACCCTGGAGCCGGGCCGGCCCGTGGTGCTGGAGAAGATCGCCGCCACCGCCAACACCCATGACCACGCGGTCTCCACCGTCTGGCACAACGCGGCCAAGCGCGTGGAGCGGGCCGGGTCCTTCCGGCAGCTGCTGACCTTCCACGAGGAGATGTGGGGGATCAACTGGAACCGCTTCGCCATGGAGCTGGAGAAGGTCCCCGCCCAGGTCGCCCCGGCCGGCGGGACCACCGGCGCCACGGACGAGCTCGCCCTGCCCTCCGGTGCGGGAGACCGCCACCAGCTGGCGCTGAACTTCCACACCTTCCACGTGCTGCAGACCTCGTTCGGCTCCCGCCGGGACCTGGATGCCGGTCTGGGCGCACGCGGACTGCACGGCGAGGGCTACCGGGGGCACATCTTCTGGGATGAGATGTTCATCTACCCCATGCTCACCCTGCGCCGGCCGGAGCTGACCCGGGGACTGCTGATGTACCGGTACCGCCGGCTCGGGGAGGCCCGCGCCAACGCCCGTGCGGAGGGCTACGCCGGTGCCATGTACCCGTGGCAGTCGGGGTCGGACGGCCGGGAGGAGACCCCCACCGAACTGTGGAACCCGCGCTCGGAGATGTGGATGCCGGACAACTCGCACAACCAGCGGCACGTCTCCCTGGCGGTGGCGTACTCGGTGCTGCGCTACATCGAGGCCACCAAGGACCTGACGTTCATCTCGGACTACGGTGCGGAGATGCTGGTGGAGGTCTGCCGGTTCTTCACCTCGCTGACCCACTTCAACGAGGAGTCGGGACGGTATGAGATCCACGGGGTGATGGGACCGGACGAGTACCACGACGGCTCCCCGGACACCCCGGGCTCGGGCCTGCGCAACAACGCGTACACCAACGTGCTCACCTCCTGGGTGCTCTCCGAGACCGTGCGGCTGATCCGCTGGATGGACGGACGGGATGATCCCCTCACCGAGTGGCTGGACGTGTTCGAGGACGAGCTGGACCAGTGGGAGCGGATCAGTCTGAAGCTGAAGGTCCCCATCCAGTCCGGGCGGATCGTCTCCCAGTTCGACGGGTACGAGGACCTGGAGGAGTTCGACTGGGACCACTACCGGCAGAAGTACGGCAACATCGGCCGCCTGGACCTGATCCTGCAGTCCGAGGGTGACACCACCAACCGGTACAAACTCTCCAAGCAGGCCGACGTGCTGATGCTGGCCTACCTCTTCTCCTCCGAGGAGCTGCAGGAGATCATGGGGCGGATGGGCTACGCGTTCACCTCGGAGGACTTCACCAACACGGTGGAGTACTACCTGCAGCGCACCTCGCACGGGTCCACGCTCTCCCGGCTGGTGCACGGCTGGGTGGCCGCCCGCACAGACCGGTCCAGCTCCTGGCAGCTGTTCGAGGAGGCGCTGGAGGCGGATCTGTCCGACACCCAGGGCGGCACCACCCGTGAGGGCGTGCACCTGGGCGCCATGGCCGGCACGGTGGACATGATCATCCGCTGCTACGCCGGGGTGGAGACCCGCGGGGACACCCTGCGCCTGCACCCGTTGCTGCCGCTGGAGCTGCCGGGAGTGCAGTTCACCATCCGGTTCCGCCAGCAGCCGTTGAGTGTGCGGATCACCCAGTACTGCATCACCCTGCAGCTGCTCGAGGGCTCCGCCCACCCCATCACGCTGAACGTGGAGGGACGGGAGAAGACCATGGAGCCCGGAGAGAAGTGGACGGTGCAGCTGATCAACCGCCATCCCTCGCTCGTGGACGACGTGGACCCCATGGCCTGCGTCTCCCCGAACGCCGCCGCCCTGGGCATCCTGTGACGCCCACCCCGCACCCCCTCCCCCACTCATCGAGAGGTCAGTTATCACTCTCATTCCCAGATGTGAGGCCCCATGACGCAGATAACTGACCGCCAGTTGCGGCAGGTCCGCTCCGAGGTCCCCGTGTGGGCCGCTCCCATGGCCGGCGGCCCGTCCACGTGGCGACTCGCCGCTGCGGTCGCGAACGCGGGCGGGGTCGGGTTCCTGGCCGGGGGCATGGTCTCGGCGCAGAGGCTGACCGAGGACCTCCGCGCAGCTCGCGAGGCCGCCCCCGGACATCTGATCGGGGTCAACCTCTTCGTGCCGGAGCCGGCCAACACGGCCATCCCCACACCGGACCGCTCCGCGGATTCAGACGCCCGACGACGGCGCGCTAAGCAGGTGCGCCAGTTCCGCTCCAGCCTCCTCACCCCGGCGGAGCAGGCGGGCGTCACGCTCCCAGAGATGACCGACCTGGACCCGGACGCGATGGACGACTGGGACGCCAAGCTCGATGCCGCCGTGGCCGAGTCCTGGCCCCTGGTCACCTTCACCTTCGGGCTGCCCAGCCGCGAGGTCTTCGAGCGCCTCCATGCCGCCGACTGCACTCTCGGCGTCACCGTGACCACCCCGGAGGAGGCCCGTGCGGCGCTGGACCACGGCGCCGATCTGCTCACCGTGCAGGGACCGGAGTCCGGCGGCCACCGCTCCACGCACCACCCCGCCGCCACTCCCCCCACCGCGTCTCTGCTGGAGCTGATCGCCCAGGTGCGTGACGTCGTCGGGACGGATGTCCCCCTGGTGGCCGCCGGCGGACTGATGACCGCCGAGGACGTACGCCGCGTGCTGGAGGCCGGCGCCATGGCCGCGCAGTGTGGGACCGCGTTCCTGCGCGCGAACGAGGCCGGGACCAACCCGGTGCATCGGCAGGCGCTGGACGCCAGCGCCGCCGGCACGGCATTCCCGACGACGGCCCTCACCCGAGCCTTCTCCGGCCGGTCGGCACGGGGCCTGGAGAACGCGTTCATGCGCACGCACACGGACGCGCCGGCCGCCTATCCCGAGGTGAACGTGCTGACCGGGCCGTTGAAGAAGGCGGCCACCGCGGCCGGTGACCCGGAGGGCACCAACCTGTGGGCCGGCGTCGGGGTGGCCCAGGCCCAGACCGGACCGGCCGAGCGGATCCTGCGCACCCTCACTCCCTGATCCGCCTCCGGCACGGCACGGATCAGCCTGGAGACGGACGCCCGGGATGCTCTCGCGCGGCTACGGTGGTGGACCGTGAACCCTCTTCGCCGCATGGACGCCTGGTTCCGCCGCCGCCCGGTCCTGGTGGACTGCCTGGTCACGGCGGTGCTGCTGTTCCTGTTCAGCGTGAGCAACGTCGGCTTCTTCGGCTTCTATGAGGAGCCGCTGCACCCCACGTTCGTGCAGGAGCAGGTCCTGCTCATGATGCTCACGGTGGGCCAGCTCGCGCCGTGGGCCATCCGCCGGTGGAATCCGCTGCTCTCAGCCGGACTGATCACTGCAGCGTGCCTGATCCAGCTGTTCTGGGGTCCGGAGTTCCTGGGCTCGCTCGTGGCCGTGCCGATGACGGTCTACAACCTGGCGGTCCGTGGCCCGGTGTGGGCCTCATTCACCGGGATCGGGCTGGCGGTGGCCGGTGCCCTCGCCAACGGGTTCAAGGTGTGGCTGTGGCCCCGGCCGTGGCTGGCCCCGGACGGGACGGAGATCAGCGCCACCCCGGGCGACGTCACCGCGTTCTTGATCATGTCCATCATGTGCTCGGCGGTGGCCCTGGCCGCCTGGGCGTTCGGCGACCTCGCCCGCACCCGGCGGATCGCGCTGCAGCAGCTGGAGGACCGCGCACGGCAGTTGGAGGTGGAGGCCGCCCAGGAACGGGAGCTGGCCGCCGCGGACGAACGCAACCACATCGCCCGGGAGATGCATGACATCGTGGCCCACTCCCTCCAGGTCATCATCACCCAGGCCGACGGCGGCCGGTATGCCGGTGCGGCGGACCCGAAGGTGGCCGTGCAGACCCTGGAGACGATCTCCGGGACCGGTCGGCAGGCCCTGGGCGAGATGCGCCGACTCCTGGGCGTGCTGCGCGGACCGGAGGCCACCGAGCTGCGGCCCCAGCCGAGCCTGGCGGACGTGGCGGAGCTGGTGGACGGGATCCGCCTGACCGGACTGGACGTGGAGCACACTGTGGAGGGCCAGCCGCGGCGGGCCCTGCCGGCGGGCTCGGAGCTGGCCGCCTACCGCGCCATCCAGGAGTCCCTGACCAACACGGTCCGCCATGGCGGGCCCCGGGCCCGGGCCTGGGTCACGCAGCGCTGGACTCCGTCCGGTCTGGAGATCGAGGTGCTCGACGACGGCCGGGGCGCCGCGGCCTCCCAGGAGACCCAGGGGTCCCAGCAGGGCCTGATCGGGCTGCAGGAGCGGATCGCGATCTTCGGCGGGACCGTGCAGGCCGGTCCCCGCCAGGGCGGCGGCTTCCGGGTCTTCGCCACCCTGCCCTACCAGGAGGTCTGATCGCTCCTGCCTGCTTGAATGGAGCCATGAGCACTCCTGCAGACAGCCCCATCCGCGTGGCCCTGGTGGATGACCAGCAGCTGGTCCGGTCCGGGCTGGCCATGCTGATCAACTCCCAGCCGGACCTGGAGGTGGTGGCCGAGGCGGACAACGGGCGCGCAGCCGTGGCCTCGAACGCCGTGCGCAGTGCCGATGTGGTGCTGATGGACGTGCGCATGCCGGAGATGGACGGGATCGCCGCCACCCGGGCCCTGCTGGGTGAGCAGCTGTCATCCCCCGCCGATCCGGAGTCCGGGCGAGTGGCCGGTCCGCGCATCGTGGTGCTGACCACCTTCGACCTGGACGAGTACGTCATGGAGGCCATCGAGGCCGGCGCTTCCGGGTTCCTGCTCAAGGACGCCCCGCCGGAGGTGCTGCTGGACGCGGTGCGCACGGTGCACCGCGGGGACGCCGTGATCGCCCCCTCCACCACGCGCCGGCTGCTGGACCACATGGCCCCGCGCCTGCGTCAGAGCAACGCCCAAGACGCCGGCAGCCGGGCCGAGCGGGCCGCCGTCGAGTCCCTGACCCCTCGCGAGCGCGAGGTGCTGGTGCTGATGGCCCGGGGCGAGTCCAACCAGGAGATCGCCGCGGAGCTGTTCCTCTCCGAAGCCACCGTGAAGACCCACGTGGGACGGGTGCTGGCCAAACTGGCGGCCCGGGACCGGGTCCAGGCCGTAGTGACCGCCTACCGCTCCGGCCTGGTCACCCCGTAGCGGGCAGGACCAGCACCGCGATCAGTCCGTAGACCACGAGCGAGACCAGCACAGTGGGCAGCAGTACCACCAGCAGGTTCCGCCGCGTGGCGGTCAGGCCACGGTGCTCCGGACGTTGGTGCGGCATGGCCAGCCGGTAGGCCAGTTCGATGCGGGCCGGACCGGCGATGATCCCCCAGCCGGCCGAGGAGTTCTGCACGGCCATCAGCCACAGCGGTGAGACGCCCAGGGACTGCGCCGCGGCCACCTGGATGGACCCGACCATCGCGTTGGCCCCGGTGCCGGAGGCGGTGATGTACCCGCTGAGCCCGCCCACGAACGGCACCAGGAACAGGTAGGCCGGGCCCAGTCCGGTCAGGGCCTGGCCCATCACCGCGGCCAGTCCGCCGCCGGCGACCATCACGCCCAGCACCATGTACAGGGCGGTCGGCAGTCCGGCCTGCATCCACAGCCGTCCGGCGTCACGCAGCACGGCGCTGTGCTGGTTCCGCGCCAGGTGCAGCAGCCACGCGGCGGTCAGGGCCGCGGTGAAGGACCACAGTGCCGGCGAGCTGATGACCTCGCCCACAGGTCCGAGCTCCAGAGAACGGTTCAGCATCTGGCCGGCCACCGTCCCGCCCATCAGCACCAGGTACGGCACCAGCGGCCGTCCCGGTCCCGGCCGCAGCCGACCCCGGCGCAGCACCAGCAGCCACAGCAGGGAGACCACCAGTGTGGCCACCGCACCTGCCACGGGGGTGCCCAGCACCAGGTTGGCCACCAGCACCAGTCCCCACAGGACCACAGCGGACACGACGCCGGCCCCCAGCCAGGTCAGGACGGCGGCGGGTGGGATGCGGCGCAGGGGAAGGGGACGGCCGTCCGCGTCGGCACCGTGGGCGGTGCCCCGTCCGGCGATCACGGCGGCCACCAGGCCCGAAGCCAGAAACGCCACCCCGTTCACCACGCCAGAGGCCAGGCCCATCTCCTGGAGCGTGACCCCGGCGTCCTGGGAGGCGAGCAGCGTGCCGGGTCCCATGGAGCCCCACGGGCCGATCATCAGGCCCAGCAGGGTCAGCAGGGCCGCCCGGTAGGGCGTGAACCCGAAGCCCAACAGCAGGGGCAGCCCGATCATCACGGACACCCCGAACCCGGTGACCGTCTCCATGAACGGGACCACGCCGTGGACCATCAACAGGGCGGCGGCGACCGTCGGCCCGCCACCGGAGGAGAGCCAGCCGGCCAATCGGGCCTGGGCCCCCGTACGGTCCATCACCCGGGAGAGGAGCACGCCGCCGGCGATGATCGCCATCACCTCCACGAGCGTCCACGCCCCGGTGCCCACGGTCTGCAGGATCTGCGCCCCGGAGGTCTCGAACCAGGTCAGGGCCAGCAGCAGCGCGGCCAGCGCACCGGCGGCGGGCGGTACCCATCCAGGCAGGCGCGTGGGGTACAGGACCAGGGCCAGCAGGATCGGGGTGGCCGCCATGAGCACATCCACGGCGACTCCTCTCGATCTCGGGCACATCGCCCGTCCCGCTCGGCGGGTACTGGCATGCTATCGGCGTTCATCCCCTGGTATGACGTGTCTCGCCATGAGTCCCGCCCCCGGTCCGATCCCCGGAGACCCCCTCTCGCGGAACACTGAGGAGCATGGATGCCTCTCAGACCACCGATCCCACCACCGCACCCGCTTCTCCGACAGCACCGTCTGCACCGTCTGCCCCTGCGGTCTCGGCACGCGGGCTGTTCAAGACCTATGGTCGCGGGGAGGCCGCCGTCCAGGCGCTGAACGGCGTGGACGTGGACTTCGCCGCCGGTCAGTTCACCGCCATCATGGGCCCCTCCGGCTCCGGCAAGTCCACCCTGATGCACTGCCTGGCCGGGCTGGACACGGCCGACTCCGGCCAGATCGTCCTGGGCGGACAGGAGATCACCGGCCTGGGCGACGCCGACCTCACCCGCCTGCGCCGGGACCGCGTGGGCTTCGTCTTCCAGGCCTTCAACCTGGTCCCCACCCTCACTGCCGAGCAGAACATCCTGCTGCCCCTGGAGCTGGCCGGAAGGAAGCCGGACCGCGCGTGGTTCGACTCGATCGTGGACACCCTGGGCCTGACCGACCGTCTCTCCCACAAGCCCCATGAGCTCTCCGGCGGACAGCAGCAGCGAGTGGCCGTGGCCCGAGCCCTGCTGACCCGCCCGGACGTGGTGTTCGGGGACGAGCCCACCGGCAACCTGGACTCCACCACCGGCGCCGAGGTGCTCTCCCTGCTGCGCCGCTCCACCCGGGAGATGGGCCAGACCATCATCATGGTCACCCATGACCCGGCCGCCGCCTCCTACGCGGACCGGGTGGTGCTGCTCGACGACGGCCGCCTGGTCGGCGAGATCACCTCACCCACCCCGGACAACGTGCTGGCCGCCCTGGCGAAGCTGGGGGTGGCCTGAGCCATGCTGAAGCTCGCACTGTCCCAGCTGAGGGACCAGCCCCGCCGCTACATCTCGGTGCTGCTGGCGATCATCGTGGGCGTGACCTTCCTGGCCTCGGCCCTGATGGTCGGCTCCTCCTCCAACGCCAGCCTGCGCAACTCCCTGGGCAGCACCTACTCCACCTCGGACCTGGTGGTGGCCGCCAGCGACTCCGCTGAGGACCCGTGGGAGACAGGCCAGCGGATGACGGTCGCCGCCGGCACCGCCTCCAGCCCCGGGCTCCTCTCCGACGTGGACGGCGTGCAGGAGGCCTTCGCGCCGGTGTCGACCTACGTGGGTCTGCAGCGCCCCGGCTCCCTGGAGGGGCGTGGCACCGCTTCGGAGTCCGCTGACTTCGCCGCCGTCACCACCCTGCCGCAGAACCCGGAGCTGGTCCCGGAGCAGCTCCTGGAGGGTCAGCTTCCCTCCGTGGACTCCGCCACCGAGATCGCCCTGGACCAGGCGACCGCACAGCGGCACGGACTCTCCGTCGGCGAGACCACCTTCCTGCTGGCCGGCTCCCCGGATGACACCGACTCCGGCATCCGGGTGACCGTCTCGGCCCTGCTCGAGCCCTCCCAGGACCCAATGCTGGCCGGAAGCTCACAGATCCGTGCGGCCGACCCGCTGATCCGCCAGATCGAGACCGTCTCCCGGGGCGGCTCCGAGACTGGTGAGGACACCGAGGAGATCTCGTACCAGCCCGCCGCCGAGTACGTGCTGATCGCCCTCGAGGACGGGGCAGACCCGGCAACGGTGACGGCCCAACTCCAATCCACCCTGGACCGGGAGGGCATCGCCGCCACCGTGAAGTCCCCGGACGAGCAGGTCCAGGCACAGGTGGCCCAGATGGCCGGATCGAACATCTTCGTCTACGTGCTGGCGGCCTTCGCGGCGATCGCCCTGCTGGTGACCGCCCTGGTCATCTCCAACACCTTCTCGGTGCTCGTGGCCCAGCGCTCTCGCGACCTGGCCCTGCAGCGCGCCCTGGGGGCCAGCCGGAACCAGATCCGCGGCTCGGTGCTGGTGGAGGCTGCAGTGATCGGCGTGGTCGGCTCGCTGATCGGCTTCGCCCTGGCCGCGGGGATCGTGGCCGGATTGATCGCCATCGGCTCGGCCCTGCCCGGCTTCTCCTTCCTGACCTTCGGAGTCGATCCCGGCACCGTGCTGATCTCGGTGGGGGTGGGCGTGCTGCTGACCGTGCTCGCCTCGCTTGCCCCAGCCGCCCTGGCCACTCGCGTCTCTCCCCTGGAGGCCATGCGCCCCCGGGAGGATGCAGCGCTGGGCAACCGGGCCGGCGTCGTGCGCCTGGTGGTGGGGGGACTGGCCCTGCTGGCCGGTGCCGCCGCCCTGGTCTGGGGGTCCTTCACCGGGAACATCCTGGTGGCGGTGGCCGGTGGTGCCGTGTCCTTCCTGGGCGTGCTGATGCTGGCGGTGCTGTTCGTGCCCGCCGCCGTGAAGGTGGCCGGTGTGGCCGCACGTCCGGCCGGTGTTCCCGGGGTGATGGCCCGGTTCAACGCCGTGCGCAACCCGGGTCGGACGGCCTCCACCGCGGCGGCACTGCTGATCGGGACCACCCTGGTGGCCATGATGCTGACCGGCGGACGCACCGCCCAGCACCAGATGGACACCATGATGGCCAACGAGTACCCCGTGGACCTGCAGGTCACCCTGGTGGACGAGCAGTACGAGACGCAGGCCCTGGTCCAGGCCGAACAGGCCCGCGAGCGCGTGGCCGCCGTGCCGGACGTGGCCGATGCCGCCCTGCTCAGCCCAGCCGGGACCACCGAGAACGGGACCACCGTGCTGGCCGCGGATCCCGCTCAGCTGCGGGCCGTCGTCGCCGGTCTGGACGGTGACGGGATGCAGCGCCTGGGCCGGCCCGGGACCATCCTGGTGCCGGCGATCGTGGAGACGGACACCCTGAGAGTGAACGGCCCGTCCGGCAGCGTGGAGCTGGAGACCGTCCGCTCCACCTCCGGCGGCATCGCCCCGGTGATGACCGTGGAGGATGCGGCCCAGATCGGCTCCACTGCGGAGCGGACAGCGGACGGTGCACCCCACGAGGTGTGGGTCAAGACCGGCGAGGGGCTGACCCTGGACTCCGCGCAGGACATCACCAGCCAGGTGACCACGGCGGCGGAGACCTCCCAGGGCAACGTGTCCGGCTCGCTGACCCTGCGCCTGCTGTACACCTCGATCATCGACGGCATGCTGCTGGTGGTCACCGCGCTGCTGGCGGTCTCGGTGCTGATCGCGCTGATCGGTGTGGCCAACACGCTCTCCCTCTCGGCGATCGAGCGGACCCGGGAGAACTCGCTGCTGCGGGCCCTGGGGCTGACCCGGAAGGGACTGCGCGGGATGCTCGCCCTGGAGGCGGTGCTGATCGCCGGGGTGGCCGCGGTGCTGGGCTGCACGCTGGGCACGCTGTACGGCTGGATGGGCGGTCAGGCCGTGCTCGGCGGGATCGTGGGCGGGACCATCTGGCCCACCGTGCCGTGGTGGGAGCTGGGCGTGATCGTGCTGGTCTCCGTGGGCGCCGGGCTGCTGGCCTCCGTGGCCCCGGCCCGCCGCGCCACCCGACTCTCCCCCGTCCAGGGTCTGGCCACCGCCTGACCCCACCCGGGCCCACAAAGCCTGCGAGGGCCGGATGTCTCAGAACGGGGACATCCGGCCCTCGTGCATGACGGCGGACCGTCATACGCACCTGAACCTGTGACTTGGGACACGGACGTGGACACAATGGGAGCAGGCTGCACTTCGCCGACCGCCGACCGCCGATGACAGGAGTCACGCCATGACCGAGTCCGCCCCCTCAGCACCCCTGGTCTCCGGGACCACCGACCTCGCCCAGGCCCCCCGCGAGGGCTCTCCGGTCTGGATCGACCTCTCGGTGCCGGACGTCGCCGCGGACCAGGACTTCTACCGCGAGCTCTTCGGCTGGAGCTTCCGCGATCTCGAGGCCGGTGACGGCTACCACGTGGTCGAGCGTGAGGGCGGCGCCGTGGTGGGCGGGGCGCGCTCCACGGGAGACCAGCCCTCGGTCCAGCACAACGGACAGCACGACGACGGCCGCCCCACCTGGACGGTGTACCTCGCCTCGGATGACCTCCAGGAGACGATGACCACGGTGGAGGCTGCGGCCGGCAAGGTCCTGACCGCACCCACCCCGGTGGGCGAGGTGGGTGCCCGGGCGGTGGCGATCAGCCCGGCCGGCGACCGGGTGGGCTGGTGGCAGTCCTACGGCGGCGCCGAGGCGCTGGCCACGGATCTGTCCCGCCCGGGGCACGGCGCCCCGGTGTGGTTCGAGCTGATGAGCCTGAACTATGACACCCACCTCTCCTTCTACCGTCAGGTCAGCGGCTGGGAGCCGGCCCCGTGGCAGGGCGATCACCTCTCGGCCCGGTACACCACGGACTTCCCCGGGGAGCAGGCCACCGCCGGCATGCTCGAGGCCACCAACTATCTGCCGACCGGGACCATCTCCTACTGGCGCGTGTACATCGGAGTGGATGACCTGGAGGCCGCCGTGCAGAAGGCCCAGGAGCTGGGCGGCACGGTGCTGGCTGGCCCGGTGGACTCCCCGCACGGTCGGATGGCCGTGGTCCGGGACCCCCAGGGCGCCGGCTTCCCGATCGTCCAGCTGCCCTCCTGACGGGTTCGCCCGGTCCATCTCCGCCCTGCGGGGGAGGTCCGGGCGCACGGTCCTGGGTAGGGTCAGGGACTGTGTCAGCTGTCACCGATCTGCCCACCGAAGCGACTGAACCGACGCCGGAGTCCACGCCTGCGGCCCTCCGCCGCCGCAGCCTGCCGGAGAGCTGGTTCCGTCAGGACCTGATCCTGACGGTCATCCTGGCCCTGGCCGCCGTGGAGATGACCTACCTGATGGCCGGGGCCGGCATGACCGAGGGCATCTTCCAGCTCGACGTCCCCTGGGTGGCCCTGTGCAGTGCGCTGCTGGCCCTGCCCGTCCTCACGCGCCGCCGGTGGCCGGCCTCCTCCGCCGTGGTGATGTCGGCCGGCTACATCCTGCTGGGCACGTTCGTGGGGATCGAGCTGTACGCCTCGCAGGTGATGCTCTTCCTGACCTTCTACGCGGTGGGCGCCTGGGATCCGCACCGCCGGAGGGCGTTCATCACCCGGCTGGTGATCGCCGTGGCCATGGCCGCCTGGCTGGTGAGCGCGGCTGTCCAAGGGTTCTATGACCCGGAGTTCGGTGAGCGCGGCGTCAACGCATACCTGTCCATGCTGGGCATCCAGCTGGCCACCAACATCGCCTACTTCTCCGCCGCCTGGTTCTTCGGCAACCGCGCGTACCAGCAGGCCCTGGAGCGGGAGGAGCTGGAGCGCGCCCACGCCGAGATCCGCGACCAGCAGGACCAGCTGCGGCGCAACGCTGTGGAGCTGGAGCGGATGCGGATCGCCCGGGAGCTGCACGATGTGGTGGCCCACCACGTCACCGCCATGGGCATCCAGGCCGCGGCCGGTCGGCGCCTGATCACCCGGGACCCTGATGCCGCAGAACAGCAGCTCAAGGGGGTGGAGGGCTCGGCGCGGGAGGCGATCGTCGAGCTGCAGTCCATGGTCCAGACCCTGCGCTCCGGGGACGACTCCGACGAGCGCACCCCCACCCTGGAGGACCTGGACGAGCTGATCGGGCAGGCTCGCCAGAGGGGCCAGCAGGTCCACCTGCACCGCGTGGAGGAGCTGCCCGAGCTCTCCCCTGCCGCCGAGCTGACCGTCTACCGCGTGATCCAGGAGGCACTGACCAACGCCCGCAAGCACGCCGGGCCGCTCGCAGCCGTGGAGGTGCGGCTGCGCGGACGCCCGGACCGGGTGGAGGTGGAGGTCAGCGACACCGGCCGCGGCCAGCCCGCCGGACGCCCCCTCGGAACCGGGATGGGCGTGCAGGGCATGCGCGAGAGGCTGGGCTCGGTGGGCGGGACCCTGGAGGCCGGCCCCCGTCCGCGCCTGGCCGACGACGACCACGGCGGCTGGCTGGTCCGCGCCGCCGTCCCCGCGCGCGGTGCCGCACCCCTGGGCCGGACCGCCACAGACTCCTCCACCCCGACCCCCGAAGGACACCCCGCATGACCAGCACCTCGGCCCCGCACCTGCGCATCCTGCTGGTGGACGACCAGCCGCTGATCCGCACCGGCTTCCGCACCATCCTGGAGTCCGAGACGGGCTTGGAGGTGGTCGGCGAGGCCTCCAACGGCGCCGAGGCGCTGGCCCTGGCCCCGCAGCTGGACCCGGACGTGATCTGCATGGACGTGCAGATGCCGGTGATGGATGGGATCGAGGCCACCCGCCAGCTGGTGGACTCGGGGGTCGGCGGATCCATCCTGATCCTGACCACCTTCGACCGGGACGACTTCCTCTTCCAGACCCTCCAGGCCGGCGCCAGCGGCTTCCTGCTCAAGACCGCCGAGGCCGAGGAGCTCATCCGCGCCGTCCAGGTCCTGGGCAGCGGCGAGGCCCTGCTGGACCCCCAGGTCACCCGCCGGGTCCTGGCCCGCTTCAGCACCCCGGGCGCACCCGCTCCTGCACAGCGTCCCGACGACGGCTCCCGCACCTCCCAGCCCACGGTCGCCTCTCAGCACAGCGCCTCCGGTGAGGCCACGCCTGAGGCGACCGGCGAGGCACCGGTGACGGAGCCGCCGTCGGGCATGCCGGTGCCTCCTGGTGGGGCATTGACCGGGCGCGAGAGCGAGATCCTGCTGCTGCTGGCACGGGGCTGGTCCAATGCAGAGATCGCCGCGAACCTGGTGGTGGGCGAGGCCACCGTGAAGACCCACGTGTCCAATGTGCTGATGAAGTTGGGCGCCCGAGATCGGATCCACGCGGTGATCTGGGCGTACGAGAACGGGCTGGTCGGGGCCTGACCGCCCCGTCAGGGACCCGTCCCTCCCCCGCAGGGTGGAGAGAGCGCACGATCGACGCGATCCTGATCTGGGCCGAAGTTCCACCCCACGCCGGAGGCCCACGGCCCTGATCCTGCCTAGCGTGGAAGCATGATCAGCCTCAGAGACGTGAACCGCTCCTTCGGGGACCACCGGGTCCTGAAGGACATCTCCTTCGACATCCGCCCCGGCCGCATGACCGGGTTCGTGGGCGGCAACGGTGCCGGCAAGACCACCACCATGCGCATCATCCTGGGCGTGCTGACCCCGGACAGCGGATCGGTGGAGGTGGACGGCGCACCGATCACCCCCGGGTACCGCGCGAACATCGGGTACATGCCCGAGGAGCGCGGCCTCTACCCCAAGATGCAGATCCTGGACCAGCTGGTCTACCTGGCCCGCCTGCACGGCAAGACCCAGAAGGAGGCCACTGCCAACGCGAAGGGGCTGCTGGAGCGCCTCGGCCTGGGCGAGCGGATGAAGGACCCGTTGGAGGACCTGTCCCTGGGCAACCAGCAGCGCGCACAGATCGCCGCCGCCCTGGTGCACGACCCCATTGCCCTGATCCTGGATGAGCCCTTCTCCGGACTGGATCCGATGGCCGTGGACACCACCGTGGAGGTCCTGCGGGACGTGGCCGACTCCGGCGCACCCGTGCTGTTCTCCTCCCACCAGCTGGACGTGGTGGAGCGGCTCTGCGACGAGCTGGTCATCCTGGCCGGCGGTCAGGTCCACGCCCAGGGCACCCGCCAGGAGCTGCTGGCCAGCGCCACCGAGCCCGAATGGGAGCTGCATGTGGATGCGGACACCGGCTGGGTGCGGGACACCGGAGTCCGGGTCCAGGCCTTCGACGGCGGCCGCGTGCGGTTCGCCGCCAGCTCACCCGAGCAGGCCAACCAGGTCCTCGCCGAGGCCCAGCGCCGCGGCACCGTCCACCACTTCGGCCAGACCAGCCGCACCCTGCACGAGATCTTCAAGGAGACGATCCAGTGATGACACCGAGCACCGAGACAGTGCAGAGCCCGCAGAACCGACAGAACCCACCGCACACCGGGGACACCGCCGGCACCGCCACCACGCGCGACACCCGTGGCCTGCGCCGCACGCCGTTCTGGCAGGCGGTCGGGGTGGTGTCCGGACGCGAGATCCGGGTGCGCCTGGCCTCCAAGGCGTTCATCATCACCACCGCCATCATGCTCGGCGGCATCCTGCTGGGCTCGCTGGTCCTGCCCCGCCTCTCGGACGCGTTCTCCTCCACGGAGACCGTGGCCGTGACCACCGCCTCCCAGTCCGAGGTGGCCGCCCTGGGCGACGACGTCGAGGCGATGCCCGTCGACTCTGCCGAGGCAGCGCGAGCCGCCGTGGAGTCCGGGGAGGCGAGCGCCGCCGTCGTGCCCTCCGGTGACTCTCCCACCGGCCTGACCGTGATCGCTGAGCGGGACGTGCCCACCGGACTGGTGCAGGCGCTCTCGCAGTCCCCGGCCGTGGAGCTGCTGGACCCCAACGCCCCCAACCCCATGCTGGTGTACTTCATCGCGCTGGGCTTCGGACTGGTGTTCTTCATGGCGGCGAGCCTGTTCGGCGCCACCATCGCGCAGTCGGTGGTGGAGGAGAAGCAGACGCGGATCGTGGAGATCCTGCTGGCCACCGTGCCGGCCCGGGCGATCCTGGCCGGCAAGGTGATCGGCAACTCGGTGATCGCCCTGGGTCAGGTGGCCCTGTTCGCGGCGGCGGCGCTGCTGGGCATGCAGATCAACCAGGACACCCTGCCCCTGGACGGACTGGGCATGCCGATCCTGTGGTTCGTGCTGCTCTTCGCCGTGGGCTTCGTGATGCTCGCCGCCCTGTACGCCGCGGCCGCGTCCCTGGTGTCCCGTTCGGAGGACATCGGCTCGGCCACCTCCCCAGTGATGATGCTGGTCATGCTCCCGTACTTCGCGGTGATCGTGTTCAACAACAACCCGGACATCCTGCGGGTCATGTCCTTCATCCCGTTCTCCGCACCCGTGGCCGTGCCGCTGCGCGTGTACCTGGGTGAGGGCGCGCTGTGGGAGCACCTGCTCAGCCTGGGCATCCTGCTCGCCACCACCGCCGTGGTGCTGTGGCTGGCCTCCCGGGTGTACGAGCGCTCGGTGCTGCGCACGGGCAAGCGGATCAGCTGGAAGCAGGCCCTGGCGGGCTGATGCGGGGAACCGCCGAAGACACCGGCCGGGTCGACCAGAACGGGCGACCCGGCCGGATTCCGTCTGTCCTCGGACTGCTCTCAGCCGGCGATCCCGTACTGCTGCAGGGCCTTCTTCGCCGCCTCGGTCCCCTGGTTCTGCAGGGCCAGCAGCTCCGCGTAGATCCCGCCGGAGACCGCCAGCTCGGCCGGGGCGCCGATCTCATCCACCTGGCCGTCGCGCAGGGTGACGATCCGGTCCACTGCGGCGATGGTGGAGAGCCGGTGCGCCACGATCAGGCTGGCCCTGCCCACCATCAGCTGGTCCAGCGCGGCTTGCACCAGCCGCTCAGACCGGGTGTCCAGGGAGCTGGTGGCCTCGTCCAGGATCAGCACCGGGGCGTCCTTGAGCACCGCACGGGCCACCGCAATCCGCTGCTTCTGGCCGCCGGAGAGCTTCAGTCCGCGCTCGCCGATCAGGGAGTCGTAGCCCTGCTCCAGTCGCTCCACGAACCGGTCCGCGTTGGCCACCCGGGCGGCGGCACGGACCTGTTCGTCCGTGGCGTCCGGACGGGCGTAGGCGATGTTCTCGCGGATGGTGCCGGAGAACAGTGAGGGGTCCTGGAACACGGCGGCCACTCCTGCACGCAGGACCGGGACGGGCAGCTCGTCCACATCCGCCCCGAACACCTCCACGGCCCCGGAGTGCACCGGATACAGTCCCATCAACAGGCTGGCCAACGTGGACTTGCCGCCGCCCGACTCGCCCACCAGCGCCACCTTCTCGCCCTGCCCCACGTGGAAGGAGATGCCCCGCAGCACGTCTGGACCATCCTCGTACCCGAACGTCACGTCCCGGAACGCCACCGCCGGGACGGCCTCCTGACTGCCCGGCCCGTCCTGCCCGGCCACTGCGCTGGCCCGCAGCGCGCGCAGATCGCTCACCTCCAGCTCGGCCCGCGGTGAGGAGGGCTTCCCGACGACGGCACGCACCGACGCGTTCTCCTCGCCGGAGGCGGGGGCCGGGTGAGGCGAGGCCTCCGGTGAGCCGGATGCGTCAGGCGAGGCGGCCGTCGTCGGGGTGGTGGTGTTGGTCTGTTCCACCGGACCGATGGCGGCGAGGATGCGGGGATCGGGCTGGCGGTCGTGACGCTGGTCCATCACCTCGAAGTAGTCGGTGGACCCGGCGATGGCGCGCTGGGAGGCGTCCACGAGGTAGCTCATGGAGGTGACCGGCTGGCGGGCCATGGCCATGAGTTGGATGAGCATGACCATGTCTCCCACGGAGAACTCGCCGGTGGCTGTGCGGATGAAGATCAGGGCGTACAGGCCGAAGAACACCAGGTTCAGGGCCGCGCGGCGCCAGGCGTCCATCCCGTGCCAGTAGCGGGACTGGGTGCGGGTGACGCCGATGATGCGGTGGTAGTGCCGGCTGAATCCGGCGTGCTCGTGCGGCTCCTGGACGAAGGACTTCACCACCGGCATCTGGGCCACGACCTCGGCGAAGCGGCCCGCGGCCACGTCCACCTCGTGGTTCTTCTCCTTCTCCAATGCCTGCCAGCGCACGGAGGTCTTGGCGGTGAGCCACATGTAGATGGGGAAGATGGTGGCCAGCAGCGCCGCCAGGGGCCACCAGTAGATCGCCGAGATGACCAGGACTGCCACCGTGGTGATCAGCATGGTGAAGGCGTTGTTGGCGAAGAAGTTCAGGAACTGGGTCAGCTCGGTGATGGAGCGGTTCAGTCGTGAGGTGATCTTGCCGGTGAGCTCGTTGTCGAAGTAGCGCTGGGGCAGGGCGAGCAGCTGGGCGAAGTAGCGGGTGGAGAGGATGGTGCGCATCCGGGCCGCCATGACATCGCCCCAGTAGCCGCCCACGGAGCTGACCAGGGTGGAGATCAGCTCGACCACCAGGAAGGCCCCGGCCAGCCAGAGGACGGCCTCGATGGTGGTGTCCACGGTCTGGCTGCCGTTGAGCCCGGCGACGATCTGATCCGTGGCGGCGCCGGTGATGAACGGGACGGCCAGGGTGAGCAGAGACGTGATCACCGCCGCGACGACGATCCCCACGTAGAGCGGGGTCAGTTCGCGGGTGAAGGACAGGATGCGCGCCAGAGATCTCACGGTGGTGGTCAACCTCGGGAGGGGGTGGATTGTTCCTGGTCCCGTGGCGTTCCGGCGGGTCGTGGGGTGGGTGGACGGCAGAGGGAAGATCCGTGGCTGACCGAGCGTCGGCGGAGAACCAGCCGAGCACCGGAAACCGTCCCCACCCTGTGGATTCCCCGGGGTCGACTCCTGCACAGGTGACCTGTCTCGGGTGGCTGTCCACAGATTTCGGCCGGCCCTTTATCCCGTCCGTGGTTCGTGGTCGAATGGAAGCAGTCGAACATATCTTCGAACAGCGGACAGGTGTTCACACGGAAGAGGTGGTGAGGATGACGGCACAGCTGACCGACTCAGGCTCCCGCGCGCCCCTGGCCGTCATCCCCGTGCGCAGCATCGAGTCAGCGAGCCCACTGTCGGAGCTGTCCCTGCACGAGCTGATGGACCGCGCGCAGACGGCGCTGGTCGAGCTGGGCCGTCGCCTGGAGGCCCCGGAGGCCGTGGATCAGTTCCGCCAGCTCACCGTGCCCGAGCACCCGGGAGCGGACTGGGGCGCCCACCTGCCGCCACCTGAGCCCGAGGCATCGCCTGCACTCGTGCCGCTGGAGCCCGTGACCACCCCGTCGCTGCCGGAGGCCAACCAGCACGTGGAACGGATCAGCCGAGCGGTGGCCCGGGTGCAGATGCAGCTGGCCGGCCATGCCGAACGCGCCTACCTCGATCAGTCGATCCGGCCCCGGGTGCTGGGCATGCCAGCCGGGATGACCGCCTTCCGCTGCCCAGCGGACTACCTGCGTCAGAGCCTGAACATCGAGCTGAAGGCCGCCCGCACCCGCTTGAGCCGGGCTGGGCACCTCACTGCAGCTCCGGCCGCGCTGGGGCAGCCCGCCACCGAACCGACCTACTCCGTACTGGCGGCGGCCACCGCCGATCGCGCCGTGGCCTGGGCCTCGGCGGACCACATCACCTCGATCATGGAGAAGGTCCGCGGCCTGGCCGAGGCGGGACCAGCCGGACCGGAGCTGATCGAGACTGTGCTGGCCGAAGGTGAAGCGATGCTGACCGGAGAGGCCCGCACCCTGGACCCGGACGGCGTGCGCAGGGTCTGCGCCCGCTGGGCTCGGCTGGCCGAGTCCGTGCTCAACCCAGACGGAGACGAGCCGGTGGACGGTGACTACGACCACCGGCGAGGGCTGTTCTACCAAGGCCAACGGCAGGGACTGCACCGTTGGCTGATCACCGCCGACGACCTGGAGCATGAGATCATCACCACCGTGGCCGAAGCGGCCACCAACCCCCGGGCTCGTGGTCCCTTCGATCCGGTCGAGGACCTCTTCACGGCAGCGGCCATGGACCCGGACCCCGATGCGGAGAACCCCGGTGAGATCCACCAGCTGCCCACCGATCCACGCAGCGTGGCCCAGAAGCAGATGAACGGACTCATCTCCGCGCTCCAGGGTGCGCTGCGCATGACCAGCGGCAACGGGCTGCCCAACACCGGAGGCACCCGCCCGCAGGTGATGGTCCACATCGACTACCAGCAGCTGCTCGGCCAGGTGCAGGCCAGCCACGCATCAGTGGGTCCACACCCGGCAGCGCCGAGATCCGACTCTCCCGGAACCATCAGTCCGCCAGGCCAGGCCGAACTGCCCGGGATCTCACCGCCTGGCTCACCACCGCCAGACTTTCCCGCCCCCACCACCGTGCTGCGCACCGGACAGGCCAGTGGGATCAGTGAGGCCACCTTCCTCGGACCCATCCACCCCACCCACATCCGGGCACTGGCCTGCGACGCCGACCTCCTCCCCGTCGTCTTCGGCGGCGAGGGAGAGGTCCTGGACGTGGGGATGGCCGAGCGGTTCTTCACCGGGCCCCTGCGGCAGGCGATCATCGCCCGCGACGGCGGCTGCACCGCACCGGGGTGCCGCATCCCCGCCCCCTGGTGCGAAGCCCACCACGTCCAGGAGTGGATCCATGACGGCCCCACCTCCCTGGCGAACGGGGCCCTGCTCTGCTCCCACCACCATCACGCCGTTCACGCCGGCGCCTGGAGCATCACCATGGATCAGGGCCGCCCCTGGTTCACCCCTGAGCCCTGGCTCGACCCCCACCAGACACCCCAGCGCAACAGGGTCTTCAGACCCTGAGCGTGGTCAGCGGGAGGCAGAAGACAGGTCCTCGAAGACCTCCAGCAGCAGAGGAGCGATGCTGAACCCGGCCGGGGCCACGGGATTGCGCGGATCCATCCAGGTCAGCTGCTCGATCTCGGAGGCGGGGACAGGGCGCTCACTCTCGGTGAGCGGCTGGCGCACCATGAACACTTCGGAGTGCAGCAGGCGGCCGGGTTCGTTGGCCGCGGCCGTGTCCCAGGCCCCCAGGTGATCCAGCTCCTCGAGCGCCACCGCCAGGCCCGTCTCCTCCACCAGCTCACGGCGAGCCGTCTGCAGAGGTGACTCGCCGCCGTCGTGCTTGCCGCCGGGGAACATGAACATCACCGTCCCGGCCTTGCGCACCGTGAGCACCTGTCCGTCCGCGCGCCGCACCACCACGGCGGAGACCTTGATCACCGCACCATCACTCACCACAGGACCTCAGAACTGCTCGGCGATCTGACGCAGTCGGCCCGTGAAGTCGGACCACCACCGCTCATCATCGGAATCGTGGCCGCTGGGCAGGTTCGAGTTCCCCGGCATGAGTCCAGCCTGGCCGTCGAGGAGCTCTCGAACGATGTCCACGTGCCCCAGGTGCCGCGCGTACTCGTCCACCATGTGCGTCAACAGACGGCCCAGCGTGACGTCCGGCTGAGACCACCACGGGACACGACCCGATGCATCCAGGTCCAGCGCCTCGATCGCCTCATCCGCTTCAGCGGCACACCGGTCGGCGAAGGCCAGAACCTGCTCAAGCGACTCCTCTGCGGTGGCATACATGTCCCCGTTCGGCTCGGCGTCATCGGCGAACCAGGGCACCTCGATCGACGTAGGTCGCCCCATGCACTCGGTGAAATAGCCGACCTCCACCGAGGCCACGTGCTTGAGCACTCCGAGCAGGTTGGTGCCCGTGGGGGTCATCGGCATCCGCAGCTGCCGCTCGGTCAGACCCTCCAGCTTCCACCGCAGGGTCTGCCGCGACCTCCGCAGATACCAGTGCAGAACAGCCTTGACCCCGCCGTCGGCATCGGTTCCGGACGGGGCAGGACGCGATTCAGTCATGGGGTCCATCCTGCACCCTGTCCGAGTGCCGCGGGAGAGCACGGGGACCGCTCCTCCAGCACGGGTGACACCGCCCCCCGCCGCTTATTGCAACTCGTTCTCATCGGCATGTAACCTCGTCCCATCATGAGTCATTCACACGCACCCACCCCTGTCCGCCTGCCCCTGCTCACCGTCGGCCTGGCCGTCACCGCACTCGCCCTCAGCGCCTGCGGTGCCGGTGGTGCCGGCTCTGGAGCATCGTCCACCGCCACCGCCGCCGGATCATCAGCCTCCACTGCCCCGTCCGAGTCCCCCAGCCCGCGCTCCACCGAGAGGTCCGAGGTCGCCTCGGTCACGCCGCGCGTGGTCCTCTCCCATGAGGGTGGACTGAGCACCCTGGACGCCGAGACCGGCGAGGTGGTGCACGAACAGGAGCGCGAGGGGTTCCTGAGGCTGAACAACGCCGGCGACGGACAGCATGTGATGGTCTCCGCGGGCGATGAGTTCCTCGTCTACGACGCCGGCATCGACGCCCAGATCCACGGCGACCACCACCACTTCTACTCCTCGGAGCCCGGCCTGACCGAGGTGACCTTCCCGGCCCCCGCCGCGGGCCACGTGGTCACCCACAACGGTCAGACCACGCTGTTCGCCGACGGCACCGGCGGCATCCAGACCTTCACCTCCGAACACCTGCGCAGCGGCATGCCCCGCGCCGTGGAGACTTCCACCGAGAACGCGCACCACGGCGTGGCTCTGGAGCTGACCGACGGCAGCCTGCTCACCACGCAGGGAACCGAAGAGGGCCGCAACACCGTCCAGGTCCTGGAGCGCGAGTCCGGAAAGGTCCTGGCCGAGACCACCGACTGCCCCGGCGTGCACGGCGAGACCGTCGCCGCCGATGAAGCAGTGGTCTTGGGCTGCGAGAACGGCCCCGTGGTGTACCGCGACGGAGCGTTCCACAAGGTCCCGGTGGAGACCGAGTACCAGCGTTCGGGCAACCTGGCCGGCACCAAGGCCTCCAGCATCGTGCTCGGAGACCACAAGGTGGACGCCGATGCCGAGCAGGAGCGTCCCACCGAGATCGCGCTGATCGACTCCGTCCAGGACACTCTGACCACTGTGGACCTGGGCTCCTCCTACTGGTTCCGCTCACTCGCGCGCGGGCCGGAAGGCGAGTCACTCGTTCTGACCTACGACGGCGAGCTGAACATCCTGGACGAGTCCGGGAAGATCCTCCACGAGGTCAAGGCGATCGAGCCCTGGGAGGAGAAGGCCGAGTGGCAGCAGCCCGGCCCCATCCTGAAGTCGGCCGACGGCCTGGCCTACATCACCGACGCCGAGCAGCAGAAGCTCGTGGTCGTGGACATCGCCCAGGGCACTGTGGAGCGCACCCTGGACCTGCCGGTGGCCCCGGTGGAGATGGTGGTGGTCACCGGTCATGCCGAGAGCACCCCGAACGCCGAGGGCGCGGCGAAGGACTCAGGCCAGAAGGCAGGGCACGACGACGGCCACACCGGTCACGCCGACGAGCAGGGTTCCAGCGGTGAGTCCGGCACCGAGCCTGCTGACCACTCAGACCACGAGGGTCACGAGGGTCACGAGGATGAGGGTCATGAGGGCCATGACCACTGATCGCTGATCCCGATCCGGATCACCACAGACCGGGAGGCGGCGGGCCCATGCGAGGGGAACCCGCCGCCTCTCACTGCGCCCGGCCACGTGCCAGGGTGGCCAGCCCCCCTCAGTCAGACCGGGTGTAGGCGGCGGCGCGGACCACGTCGTCGTTCTCCAGGCCGGCGCCGAGCGCACCGCCCAGGGTGGCCAGTCCGCCCACCAGCCAGGCCAGCTTCAGGTACTCGCCCAGGTCAGCCACCTCCCCGGTGACCTCCGTGAAGACATCGGCGTCCACCAGCAGCAGCGCCCCGCCCAGAGAGGCGATGAACAGCAGCAGGTGCAGCACGATCACCCCGATCAGCACCGTCAGCACGGTGGCCGCATTGAACAGCGTGACCTGCTCGCGCTCCCCGTCCCGGCGCGCCTGCTCCCACAGCCCGGCGCCCACGATCAGCGCACCGGTCACCGCCCCCATGGACACCAGGCCCAACAGCGTCATCTGCAGCGGCGAGTACTCGGAGGAGAGCAGCCACAGGTCCGTGGTGACCAGGGTCAGCACACCGGACGCCAGCGCCACGGTCAACGACTTGGACAGTCGCACGGCCAGCAGCCACGGCCTGTTGGTGCGGACCATGCCCAGCAGCAGCCGCACGTTCCCGCCCAGCACGCGCGCCGTGTAGGAGGTGACGTTCTCCTCCTGCCGGTCCTCCACATCCGTGGCGAGCTGACGCGCCCTCTCCGCGACCGCCTCCGGTGAGCCGCCGCCGTCGGGATCCACTCCCAAGACCACGCCCACCGCGCTGACCACCGCCTCCGCCACCCGGGCACGCGTGGTGGTCACCCCCAGCGCGGGCACCGAGATCACGCCCGCCGCGTGCACGGCGGAGACCTGCTTGGCGTAGGTGTGCCGGCCCTGACGGAGCACGTCATCGGTGATCCCGACGGCGATGTCCCAGCCCTCATCCAGCATGCGGTCGCGCGTGGCCTCCAGCAGGCCCAGGGCGTCCTCGGCCGGATCGTCCCGGTCCTCCAGCGCGGTGGACAGGGTCCACTGCACGCCCGGGAAGCGGGACTCCAGCAGGGCGGGCAGGTCGGCCAGCAGGTGCTCCTGGTACCGCCCGGCCAGGTCCGGGGCGAAGATCAGGCCCAGATGGACCGGTGCGGCAGGGACTGGATCGGTGCGGCCGGAGCTGCTGGCGGCGTCACGGTGCGAGGGAGTCACCCGTCCATGATCCCGGTGACCTGGGCGAGTGCGGAAATCCGATGCCTGAGAGTGGCCCCTTTCACCGGCCGGGGTCCGTGGTGAAGACTGGAGTCAGACCGAGATCGGCGGGCTCCACCCCACCGGTCCACGCACCCCTACATCCCCAGGAGGACGCCGTGGCAGAGAAGTCAGACGCGCAGCCGGAGCAGACCGAGCAGGCTGAGCAGAAGCAGGCCGAGCAGAAGTCCCCGGAGGTGAAGATCACCCGGCTGGAGGGCGCCACCATGGCTGGCGTGCCCGCCGAGCTGTCCGGCCCGGACCAGGTGGGCGAGGTGATCGGCGGGATGTTCAGCACCGCCGCAGAGAAGATCGCCGCCGCAGGAGGCACGCCCGGCACCGGCATCAGCGTGTATGACATGGACCCCGAGCACCCGGAGAACGGCCTGAGCTTCACCGTGGGCTACCTCTACGCCGAGGGCCCGGTGGAAGGGCTGCAGCTGGCCGACCTGCCCGCCACCGAGGCCGCCGTGCTGGCGCACCGGGGGTCCATGCAGAGCATCGGGCAGTCCTGGCGGGCGTTGGAGCAGTGGATCGCCGAGAGTGGGGAGTGGGTGGCGTCCGGCCCCAGCCGCGAGGTCTACCTGCAGTCCGGCGAGGACGTGCCCATGGACGAGTGGGTCACCCACCTGCAGCAGCCCGTCCAGCCCACCGTGGTGGCCGAGGCCGAGCACCTCGAGGAGGAGCTGGAGGTCTCCGAGCAGGATCCGAACGGCTCAGCGAAGGCGGGCAGCGGAGAGGCACCCGCCGAGGGCGAGGACACCGCAGACGACTCGCACGACTCCGAGGCTGAGCAGAGAGCCGGCGCCGAGAACGACGCCGAGGACGCCCCCAAGGTCTCCGAGCCCGGCGCCTGACCGGTCAGCCCACCACCAGGGCGCCCGCGACCACCAGCACCACGCAGCCCACGGCCACGTCGATCACCTTCCAGGTGCGCGGCGTGTCCAGCACAGGGGCGAGCGCGCGGGCGCCCAGTCCCAGCGCGAGCAGCCACACGGCTGACCCGACGACGGCCCCCGCGGCATACGCCCAGCGGTCCGGTCCGAAGGCGGCCGCCAGAGTGCCGAGCATGACGGTGGAGTCCACGATGGCCTGCGGGTTCACCCAGGACACGGCGAACGCGGTGAGCATCACACGCAGCAGCGGGGCGGGGCGCGGCATCCGGAGCCGGGTGCGCTGAACGCTCGGAGTGATGCGCGGCCAGGCGCTGGTGTCCGGTCGGGCGTCCGTGCGGGTGGCGAGGGCGACCCCACCCTCGCGCGGAGCGGCGAACGGCTCCGGTGCGGGCGACTCGATTTCCTCAGGCGGGACCACGAGAGCGGCGGACTCAGACACGTCGGCGGGCTCTGCCGGCTCGTCGGACACGTCCACCGTCAGCCGCTGGGTGGTGAAGGCCGAGCGGAACGAGCTGAGGGCGAACCAGACCAGGTACGCCGCGCCGCCCCACCGCAGCACCTCCAGCAGCCACGGGGCGCGGTCGGTCACCACACCCACGCCCGCGGTGCCCGCGAAGATCAGCACCGCGTCGCCGGCGATGCAGACCGCCAGCACGGCGGCCAGATGCTCACGCCGGATCGCCTGGCGCAGCACGAAGGCGCTCTGCGCACCGATCGCCGCGCTCAGGGCGAGGCAGGTCAGCAGGCCGGTCAGGAAGACAGTCATCACGGGAGTCACCCCGTGACTGTAGACAGGTGTGAAGCGTCCGCTCCACGTGAAGATCCTTCAGAGTCCTAAGCTTTCCTTCATGAACACCGATCATCTGCGCGCCCTGGCGGCCGCCGTGGACGAGGGCACCTTCGAGGCGGCGGCCGACCTGTTGCGCATCTCCGGGTCCGCGTTCTCCCAACGGATCAAGGCGTTGGAGAAGGACATGGGCCAGGTGCTGCTGACCCGCACCGTGCCCGTGGCCACCACGCCGGCCGGGGACCGCGTGCTCCGGCTGGCCCGTCAGGTGGCGGTGCTGGAGGACGACGCCCGGCGCTCGCTCGGCCGGGGCAGCGGCGGACGGACGGTGCTGCGCGTGGCGGTCAACGTGGACTCGCTGGCCACCTGGTTCGTGGAGGTGCTGCGCCAGGCGGCCACCTGGGACGATGTCGCGCTCCAGCTGCAGACCGAGGACCAGGAGCACACCCACGAACTGCTGCGCTCCGGTGCGGTGGTGGCGGCGGTGACCGAACGCCCCACCCCCGTGTCCGGCTGCGTGTCCATGGAGCTGGGCGAGATGGGGTACCACGCCGTGGCCGCCTCAGCCCTGCTGGACCGGTACCGAACGGGCGGCTCCGGGGACACTGTCGGCAACGGGCAGGCGCCCGTGGACTTCGGCGCCATGCCCGTGGTCGACTTCGGCACGCGAGACAACCTGCAGCGCTCCCGCCTGGCCCGGCTCGGCCGCGAGCGTGGGCTGACCCTGGACCCGCCGCGTCATGTGGTCCCCGACGCGGAGACCTATCTGCAGGCGGTGGAGCTGGGCATGGGCTGGGGCATGTTCCCGGACGGGCAGCTGCCGCCGGGCGTGCTAGAGGGCGCCCACCCTGAGCTGGAGGCGATCCCGGAGCTCGGCGCAGCCCAGGTCCAACTGCACTGGCAGCGGTGGTCCGCCGGGACGGAGGCGCTGGACCGGCTCACGGCCGCCGTCCAACAGGCCGCCCGCCACATGGTCTGAGCTGCCACCCAACGGATCACGTGCGCAGAAGACTCTGCGACACGCCGAGCCCGACCCCAGTTGGCGTGATCATGATCGGGGCAGGGCGTACTGCGTACCGGTGGGCGTGCGCTCGAGCAGTCCGTGGTCCACCAGGTACCGGCGAACCAGGGCGACGTCCTCATGGAACACGCGCAGCCGCTCGTTCAGCTGCGGCTCAGTGAGCACCTCGCCGGGCCGCAGCGCCGCGTCCCGCACCCACATCAGCAGCTCGCGCCGCTCCCCCGGAGCCGCCGGCAGGGCCTGGATCCGTGGTCCCAGACCGCCCACCAGGAACTTCCCGACGCCGGCCCGCGCCTTCTGCTCGCCCCGCACCTGGGGTGCGGCGAGGGTGGCGCGCAGGAGGCCACCGTCCACGGTGACCGAACCGGCTGAGGTGACGGGGCCGTCGTCGGGAACCTGGGTGAGGACACCGAGCGAGAGCCAGGTCTGCAAGGCCTTGGCCTCCCGGGAGTTCAGCGCCGCGCGGGCCTGCGCGTCCAGGGTGCCCAAGGCGGCGTGGGCGAAGACGGTCCGGGCGGCCTCGTTGCCCAGGGCGGCGAGGATCGGCTTCCAGTCGGGTGCGGGTGCCGGGTCAGAACTGCTCATCCGACCATCCTGCCCCACCCCCCCAGGCACAAAGTGACCACGCCCGGTCACTGTAGTGGGGGTCTGGTCACTTTGTGCCCGAAGGAGGATCAGGCGCGGGAGAGGTCGCGGCGACGCATCAGGGGTACGGCGACGAGGAGCCCCGCCACGCCGATCCCCGCCAGCACACCCAACGGCCAGAACTCCGGCTCGCCCACGGAGAGGTCGGGCACGTGCTCGAAGACCACCAGGTCCATCAGCCACTGCGGCGGGTCCAGCAGGCCACCGAGCCAGGCCAGCGTGGCCGAGACCGTCACCAGCGCCCACATCAGCCAGCTCAGACGCGGCAGTCCGGCCACCATCACAGTGGCCAACCCAGCCAGGCACAGCGCCGCAGGCCACTGCAGCACCAGGTAACCCAGGGTCTCGTCGAGCGCCGCCTCATCCCCCAGCTGACCCTGTGCCACCAGAGCGGTCACCCCACCGGCCAGCAGCAGCATCACCAAGGACCCGACGGCGGCCGTCAGCAGGGCGGCCACCAGCGGCTCCCAGCGGCGCCGGCCGGTGGTCATCTCGACGTCCAGGACACCTTCGCGCTCGTCGGCCCGGACCCGCAGGACCGTTCCCACGGCGTAGATCGCCGTCAGGATGCCCCCGAACATGGCCGTCATGCGGAAGAACATCGAGGTGACGGACCCCTCCCCCAACATCTGCTGCACGATCTGCGCGGTGGCATCGGACCCTTCGATCAGCTCCAGGATCCCCGAGCTCATCCCGGCGAACGGGGCGGCCAGTCCCACCACTGCCACCGTCCAGCCCACCCAGGAGCCGACCCCACGACGCAACGCAAAGGCCAGCGGGGAACGGACCCTCATCCGCGCCGAGCTGCCCCGGGTGCGGGCCAGCAGGCCGGACCGGTACTCGCGCCGAGCGGACAGCCCCAGCCCAGCGCCCAGCAACACCACGGCCGCCGCACCGAAGGCGAGGAACGGCCCCATCTGGTCGTCGGTGTACGGCGCCACCACCTGCGCCCAGCCGAGCGGCGAGATCCAGTGCAGGACCGTCACCGGAGCACGGTGGGACGCGTCAAGGGTGGCGGTGGCGTCCGGGACGGCCCGGGCCAGGAACGCCGCCGCCAGCACGATCAGCGCCCAGGACCGGGCGGTGCGTGCGTCGGCGGCCAGCTGGCAGCACACCACGGCGATCAGGGCGAACACCAGGCTCACCGCGGACACCAGCAGCCCGAAGGCCATGGCTCCGGACTCCGTCAGCTCGGCGATCCGCTGTGCCTGCACCCATAGGATCAGGCCCGCCCCGCCACCCAGGGCCAGGCACTGTCCGATCAGCACGGTCAGCGCCGCAGCCGCCGGGACCCAGGGGGCGGTTCCCGTGGAACGGATCAGCTCCAGGGTGCCCTCGTCCTCAGGCCGGCGCACCAGGGCCACCGCGAGCAGGATGCCCTTCAGTGCGCCGAGCGCCAGCACGTACGTCCCGGTCTCCCACACCAGCAGCTGACCCAGGCGGCCCGGGTCCGGCAGCGGACCGTAGAGCAGTGTGGTGGCGGTGTTCGCCCGCAGCGACTCCACCATGAACGTGCGCTGGGACAGCTCCGGATACGTGGTCTCATACGCGGGGGCGGTGATCGCCACGAGCAGCAGCAGCCCGCCCAACCAGGCTCCGAGCATCAGCCAGTGCCGCCGCAGCACCAGTCGGATCAGCCGCCGGTACTGCCCGGACCCGGAGGTCGGCTGCGCCCGGCTCATCGCGCACCCACCTCATAGTGACGCAGGAACAGTTCCTCCAAGGAGGCCGGGGTGCAGGTGATGTCCTGCGCCCCCGACTCCGCCAGCAGACCGAGCACACCGGTCACCTGCTCGCGGTCCACGGAGCCCCGCAGTCGGACCTCCCCCTGCCCCTCCGCGCTGGGAGCCGGTGCGGTGCTGGGAGCCGAGAGGCCGTCGTCGGGCCCTGCCAGGCGCAACCCGCGCTCGGCGAGCCGGGCACTCAGCTCCTCCGCCCGCGCCGCCGGGACCGAGGCCGTCACGCTGGAGGCCGCCAGGTGCCGCATCTGCTCCAGGTGACCGGACTCGACCAGTCGGCCGTCGCGGATGATGGTGACCTCCGTGCACAGCTCCTCGACCTCGGCAAGCAGGTGGCTGGAGAGCAGCACGGTGCGCCCCTGCCCCACAGCCTCGCGCACACAGCGGCCGAACTCGATCTCCATAAGCGGGTCCAGGCCCGCGGTGGGCTCATCCAGCAGCAGCAGTGGGGCCTCAGCGGCGAATGCGGCCACGAGCATGACCTTCTGGCGGTTGCCGGTGGAGTAGCTGCGCACCTTCTTGGTGGTATCCAGCGCGAACCGCTCGATCAGCTCGGCCTCGCGCCGGTGGCTGTACCGCCCGCGCAGTCCGGCCAGCACGTCCAGCGCCTCCCGTCCGGTCAGGTTCGGCCACAGGCTCACATCCCCGGGGACGGAGGAGATGCCCCGGGTCGCCTCGGCAGGATGGGTGGCGGGATCGTGCCCCAACACCCGGACGGTTCCCGACGACGGCCGGTACAGTCCCAGCAGGACGCGCATGGTGGTGGATTTCCCGGCCCCGTTGGGCCCGAGGAACCCGTGCACGGTGCCGGCCTGGACGGTCAGGTCGAAGTCCTCCACGGCGGTGAAGGAGCCGAACCGCTTGGTCAGGCCGCGGACCTCGACGGGGTGCTCGGTGCCCAGGCGCTCGGTGCCGGCGTGCTCAGCGCTGGGCGTACTGGGCTTACTGGTCATGAGATTCCCACCCCTTCAGTGCTCGGTGGTCCTCGGCGGAGAGCCGGACGCCCAGCTCCTCGGCGATCGCCTGGGCGTAGATGCGGTAGTGCCGCCCGGGGAAGGCCAGGATGAACGCGCGCCAGGCCCAGGCGTAGCTGCCGTCCTCCATCAGGTCCTCCCAGTCGGACACCACCTCCGGGGCCACCGCGCGGCTGAACTGCGCCACTTCGGCGGCCAGTGCACGCAGGCGCTGCTCGGTGTCTGGCGCACGGCTGCCGGAGAGCTCTTGGAACCGGTCGAAGAACTCAGCGATCCGGTCCAGGTCTGCGGCGCTGAGCCGGTCCACGAACTCCACCACCCCGTGCGGCAGCTCCATCCGGTAGCAGGCGACCTCGAGCACGTCCCATTCGGCCTGCATGATCCGGTGGGCACGCTCGCTCGGAGCCCGGCGCATCAGCTCGGTGTACATCCAGACCAGCTGGCGCGGGACCGGGGTCAGGGGCCCGTCGGACTCGACCGAGGCGATCAGCGCCGCCAGCCGGTCCTGCTGGGAGGTGAGGTCGGCCATCTGCCGGTCCACGCCGTCCAAGGTGTGGCGCAGGTCGGTGAGGATGGAGGCTCGGGCGAGGGAGCCGTCGTCGGGAAGGTCGGCGGAGCCTGGGGCTCCCGGCGGGACCGTGAACGGGGAGGACAGCTCGGCGGTGAGCATCTCCTTGACCTGGGCCAAGGGGACGCCGGCGTCCACCAGCCAGCGCACGCGCAGCAACCGGGCGACGTGCGCCATCCCGTAGTCGCGCCACCCGTGCCGCTGGGCGGGCAGGGGCAGCAAGCTGATCTGGTGGTAGTAGCGCACCGTGCGGACGGTGGTGCGGGCCAGTTCGGCGAGCTTCTTGACCTTCATGCACCCATCATGCAGGTGTGACGTTGCGTCACTGTCAACCCTGGACCGCCTCCGGGGCGGCACCTGTCAGGACGCACCGAGTGACCGACCTCCACAGGGAGGCCGGTCCTTCGGTCATCGTGTCCGGCGGGTCTGCTGGTCAGTCAGAGGCCGGATCAGCGGGGTCCGCCGGTGCCCGGGGTGCCGGTGTTGGGGTCGATGCCGTCCACCCCACGGTCCGCTCCGCCGGGTCCGCCCAGTCCGCCGGTCCCGCGGTCGGTGCCCAACCCGGTGCCGACGTTGCCGGTTCCGGTGGTCCCGGGGGCTCCAGGAGCGCCGCGGCGGGTGTCATCCACATCCACGTGGCCCTCGCGACGGTTCAGGTGGTCGTCCCGGTGGTCGGTGCGGCGGTGGTCGCGGTCGGCGTGCACGTGCTCCACGTGGTCACGGCGCTTGCGCAGTCCGGCCAGGCCAGCCAGGCCCAGCAGGCCCGCCAGGCCCCACAGGCCGTTGTTGTTGTCGTTGTCGTCGTCCTCCTGGGTGACCGTCGTGGTGGGCGACGGGCTCGGGGACGTGGTGGCGGTGGCGGCCGTGGCGGTGCCGAACAGCGCAGCCGTGCTGAGCGTCAGGATGGCGACGGGCTTGCGAAGTTCCAGGGTGCGAAGTTCCATGGTGAACCTTCCTCTCGTGCACGGCGCGTGGGGAGGAGCCGACGGACTGCCGGTCTCCGGGTGCGCCCACGACGACGCCGTACCTCTGGTTCGGACGCTACGCAGAGACGGGGGGAGCTTGGCAAGTCCCGGTCAGCGGATGGGTGGGAGCCGTAAGGTCAGTCCATGGAACCCTCACGGCAGAGCCGTCGCTCGCATCGGACCCTCCCGGCCGCGCTCCTGGCTGTGTGCCTCACGCTGGCCGGCTGTTCCGCCCAGACCACCGGAACCGGCCCGACGACGGCCACCTCCCCCGCGTCTGAGTCGCCTTCCGCGTCCAGTGGTTCCTCAGCCCACTCACCTGCAGCGTCCGAGACCGCGAGTGCATTCGCTTCGGTGGAGGAACTGTACGAAGCGGTGGACCAGGAGCTTGGCTGCCCAGAGCCGGAGGGCGAGGAGCACTTCACCTTCATGCTCAAGAACAGCAAGCTGGAGGGGCGTGACTGCGGAGCCGGTGTGCTCATGGCGTGGTCGGAGGACCCGGAGCACATCCGCGAGATCGCCGAACAGATGCAGAACACCGAGGGCAAGACGGCGTTCGCCCAGGCGGTCCAGTGGATCGTGGTGGACGTGACCGGGGTGCCCTCGCGTGCTCAGAGCGACCTCCCCCGGGCTGAATCCGAGGACGTCGCCGCCCTCGCCGAGACGCTGGACGCCACCTACATCGAGTGACGGGGCCAACGGCGCCCCGAGGGTCTGCGCAGGTCAGGAACCAGCGAGCATGTCCAGCACCATCGGCTTGACCTGGGTGCCGTAGAGCTCGATCGACTCCATCATGTCCTCGTGCGGCAGGGAGCCGTTGCCGTACTTCATCCCGAAGCGCCCGGCTCCCAGTGCCTTCACCGTGGTGGCGATCTTGCGGGCCACGGTCTCCGGGGAGCCCAGGTGCAGTGCGCCCTGGGTGATCTCCTGGCGGAACTGGCCCTGGCTCGGAGCCGGCCAGCCGCGTTCGGCGCCGAGCTTGCGCATGGACGCCTCCCAGTGCGGGTAGTACCGCTCGGCGGCCTCCTCATCGGTCTGGGCCACGAATCCGTGGGAGTGCACGGCCACGCGGCGCGGCTCCATGCCGTTCTCCTGGATCTGGCGTCGGTACAGGTCGGCGAACGGGGCGAACCGGGCTGGCTGACCGCCGATGATCGCCAGCTCCAGGCCCAGGCCGTACCTCGCCGCACGGACCACCGATGCCGGGGTGCCCCCCACCGCAACCCACGCCGGAAGACCCGAGGCGTGGGCCGTCGTCGGGAAGATGCTCTGGCGGGACAACGCGGACCGCGTGCTGCCCTGCCAGGTGACCGGGCCCTCGCTGCGCAGGGCGGCGAACAGGTCCAGCTTCTCCTCGAAGAGACGCTCGTAGTCCTGCAGGTCGTAGCCGAACAGCGGGAAGGACTCGATGAAGGAGCCCCGGCCCAGGGAGACCTCCGCGCGGCCGCCGGTGATGCCGTCCAGCGTGGCGAAGCGCTGGTAGACGCGCACGGGGTCGTCCGAGGAGAGGACGGTGACCGCGGAGATCAGCTTGATCCGCTCGGTCTGGGCGCCGATCCCGGCCAGGACCATGTCCGGCGCGGAGACGGCGTAGTCAGGACGGTGGTGCTCGCCGACTCCGATCACGTCCACGCCCACCTGGTCCGCGAGGACGCCCTCGGCCACCACGTTGCGCAGGACCTCAGGGTGGTCCAGGCGGGTGCCGGAGCGGTCCGCGGTGATGTCACCGAAGGTGTGCAGGCCGAACTCCAGGGTGCCAGCGGGCACGGAGTCTGCCATCTCGGTGGACGGGTTGGGCGTGGGCGCGGCGAGCGCGGGGGTGGAGGCAAAGCTCTGGTTCTCAGTCACGCCGGGTACAACACCTCCCGACGACGGAAAATTCCTTGAAATTTGAACGTCCAAAGTGGTGCGGGTCCCCTCGGGCACAAAGTGACGAGACAATGTCACTTTGGTGGGGGTCTGGTCACTCTGTGTCCGGGGCGGGTGCGGTCAGAGGGCGAGACGCTGGCGGAGTGTGGGGACGCCGGGTCCGGTCAGGTTCGCCAGGAACGCCGAGCGGCCGGACATCACCATCAGCAGGCCCAGCACCGGCCCCTCCACGCGTGGGCCCTGACCGTGCTGGAACAGGGCGTCCGTGGCCACCAGCTCCAGCTCCTCGACCATGGTGCTGGAATGGACGGCGAAGTCACGCTCGGCGAAGTGCTGGGCCACGTAGGTCACCGCATCCGTGTCCGGTGCGGAGTCGATCCCGAGCGGGGAACGGATGTCCGTGCCGTGCACGATCACCTCGCCCAACCACGCCCAGGTGGTGCGTGCCGGCTCCACGCGGCTGTCCACCACAGCGGCGAACCGCTCCCAGGTCTCCCGCGGCGTGCGGCCCAGGTGCTCCTCGAGCCGGCGCTGGTTGTGGACGTCGGCGTTGAACCGGGCCCCGATCATGCTGCGCAGCCAGGCCAGCCGGCCCAGGGAGGCGCCGGCCGTGAGATGGGCCAGGGTCTGCTCCACGGTCCACGCCGCCGAGTGGGAGCGGCAGTGCCACTGCTCCTCGGTCAGGTGCTCCAGGTCGGCGGCCAGCCGAGCTCGCTCCTCCCGGACGGCCTGCCACACCCGGTCACGGTCCCACTCGATCACTGCGTTCTGACTCACGGTCCCAGTATGGCCGGGCGGCTCAGGCCTCGGCGAGCACTCCGCGCAGGGTGGGGCCGGAGGCGGAGACACCGCCGCGCACCAACAGGACTCCGCCGATCAGCGTGGCGGCGACCACCAGCATGGACACCGGCGCCAGCACCAGGCTCAGGCCGAGCACCGGGAGCGTGGTCACCACCGCCGCGGTCAGCGCGAAGCCGAGCACGATCCACAGCGGCCCGAACACGGCACGGCGGCGGATGCCGTCCAGGTGGGTCCGGGTCATCCCCAGCTGTCCGAGCCCGCGGTACAGCTCAGCGCGGTCCAGCACCTGGGCGGCCTGGGTGATGCCCACCGAACAGGCGGTCAGCAGGAAGGAGATGAGCATGGTCAGCAGCACACCCGTGCGCAGGTCCTGGGTCATCAGCATGTCCTCCGCACGCATCCCCGTACTGGACGCCGACCCGGCCAGGGCCATGCCCGCACCGCCCACCACGCCGATGTAGGTGGTCACGGCCACCCCGCCGATCTGCCGCCAGGCCTGCTGCGGAGACTCGAGCACGGACCGCGCGGCCACCAGTCGTTCCGGAGTATCCGCGCGGCGCAGGGTCCGGCGGGTCAGCACCGCGATCAGCCACGGCCCAATGAAGTGCAGCGCCAGCATGGGCAGGCCGAAACCGATCAGCACCATCACCAGCACCATGGCCATGTCCTGGGCACCGGTGGAGCGCACCAGGACCTGCGCCGCCGCCACGGCCCCCACGGCCACCAGCGCCCACACCCAGTGCGCCCTCGCCGGGGCCTGCCGGGTGCGCACGCCCAGCGGGGAGATCTCGATGCGCTGCAGCCCCATCACGGAGCTGCCCACGGCCATCAGCATCAGCACGCCGAGCACCAGCAGCAGCATCGGCACACCCAGCCACATCCCGGCCACACCGATCGGCCGTCCCGCGAACTGCAGCAGCCCCACCAGGGGCATCAGCGCCAGGTACACCACGGTCCCCACCACCAGCCCGACGGCGGCCAGCACGGCTGCCTCGGTCACGGCCAGTGAGCGCACGGTCCAGGAGGAGGCGCCGATCAGGCGCAGGGAGGAGAGGCGTTCGTCCCGGCGGCGGGCCAGCAGGCGGGCGGCGGATCCGGCCAGGCCCATCAGCGGGATGGAGAGCAGCATCAGAGCGAAGATCGAGAGCAGGGTGTAGAACCCACCCCAGTCCCCCTCGATCCCCCAGAACGACCGCGCCCCGGCGGTCACCGTCAGGGCCAGAGCCCCGACCACCGCATAGGCGGTCACGGGCAGCAGCCAGACCTTCCGGTCCTGGAACAGTCTGCCCAGGAAGAGCGTCAGGATGGGCAAGGTTCCGGTCATGCTGGTCACCGGGCACCCCCTGCCGGGTGGGCGGTGGCGTATCCGTCCGAGCGGCGGGAGCCGCAGGCGGAGTCGGCCACGATCCGACCGTCCTGCACGCGCACCAGGCGGGAGCAACGGTCGGCGGTGGCCTGGTCGTGGGTGACCATCACCAGGGTGCGGCCTCGTCCCGTGGTGGACTCCAGCAGTGCGGTGAGCACCTGCTCTGAGGTGGTCGAGTCCAGGGCTCCGGTGGGCTCGTCGGCGAAGACCACGAGCGGTTCAGCCACCTGGGCCCGGGCGATCGCCACGCGCTGAGCCTGACCGCCGGAGAGCTCACCGAGACGCCGTTCGTGCATGCCGTCCAGTCCGAGTGCACCGAGCCACTGCCGGGCGCGATCCTGGGCCTCGGCCCGGCCCACACCGGAGAGCATGAGCGGCAGGGCGACGTTCTCCTGGGCGGTCAGCTCCGGCAGCAGCAGACCCTCCTGGAAGACGAAGCCGAGCTTCTCGCGGCGCAGGCGAGCCCGCTCCTCCTCTCCGTAGACCGTGATCTCCACCGGGGAGGTGCCGGGCGCCGCCAACTGGACGGAGCCGTCGTCGGGAACCAGGATGCCGGAGAGGCAGTGCATCAGGGTGGTCTTGCCGGAGCCGGAGGGGCCCATGATGGCCACGGACTCGCCGGGCATGATGCTCAGGTCCACGCCGTCCAGGGCGCGGGTGGTTCCGTAGGTCTTGGTCAGGCCGAGCGCGCTGAGCAGCGGTGGGCCCTGGCGGTGGGGAAGAGGCAGAGATGCGGTCATGCCTCCAGCCTCCCGCGCAGCCGGGGGTGGGCGCGTCGGGCGGGGTAATGACCTGTGGCCCACCCGGATCCGCCCCCAGGACCAGAGGACTGCGACCGCAGGACCACCTCGGGTGGTGTGGACCCTGAGGTCTGATCAGGGTCGACCCGGACGGCCGGTCAGCGACTTAGGCTCAGCCCAGCAGCTCCTCGATCAAGCCGGCCTCCTCCTTGTAGACGCGGTGGATGTACGGCATCAGGATGAGCAGGCCGAACAGGACGGTGGAGGTCGGTGCCTGACCTTGGCAGAGCTCCTGCACCGCGTCCTCGTCCACCTGAACCTGGGTCCGGGTGAGCAGTCCACCGGAGGAGAACCGCCCGATCCGCCGCTTCTTCGCACCCTTCGGCCGCACCTCCACCACGACGGTGCCGTCCCAGTCCTCGAGACTCACCACGCGGTGGCCGTGCACCGTGCCCTCCACCGCGAAGTAGAGGATGTTCTCCCCGATCCGGTCCTTGAGCACCCCAGCCGGCTCGTCCGACTCGGGCCCTCCATCACTCTCCGGGCCAGCGTGCGTCACCGCGTAGCTGGGCCGCAGCAGCCGACCGACCACGGACCTGACGGTCATCGTCCGCACACCGATCTGGGTCCGCTCTCCTGCAGGGGTCTCCCAGCGGAACGTCCGGGCCCGCTCACATCCCTCGATCTCCCCACGCATCACGCGCCCGGCGAGCTGCCCGTCCTCGTCCACCACGGCGATCGTCCGCATCGTCCGGCGGATCGTGTCCCCGAACCCCTCCTGGAACGAGTACGTCCTCAACTCCGGTCCCCCTGTCCCTTCAGCCCGCTCGATCCGCTCAGCCCGCGCTGATGCTCTCGATCACGGCGCGCAGCTGATCCTCGTGCGCCTCCCAGTAGGCATAGTCCGTGGTGAGGAAGACGTCATGCCGGCGGCCGTCCTCGGAGTAGGCGGCCAGGGCGTAGCCGCGCATGGGCATGCCGGAGTTCAGGCAGCGGTACTCATACCAGACGCCGGTCAGGTGGCCGGGTTCGCCGTACCCCTCAGTGCGCTGGACCTCCCCCAGGGACTCGTAGCCGTCCAAGCAGCCATGCCCCTCCATCGAGGCGTACGCCTGCCGAGCCTGGTCCGGGGCCAGGTTCTTCTGCGCCTGGTCCATCGCCTCCACGATCTTGGCCATCTCCACGTCGGTGCCCGGTGCCGCGCCCGGGGTGGAGGTGTAGGACAGGAACGCCACGGACCGGTTCTTCTGCTCCGGCCCGCGCGGTGTCCCGAAGTGCCGGCGGACATCCGGCTGGGCCCGGGTCTGGTCGATGTAGTTGTGGTGGGAGAGGTCGTACTCCTCCCACTCGTCCGGGATCTGCACGGAGAACTGTTCGGAGGTGATCTGCTGCATGGCTGCTCCGCTCGGGGTGGGGGTCGGCGTGAGATCAGTGCTCGCGGACGGCGTGGACTCCTGCACAGCGGTTCCCGACGACGGCCCCTCCGGTGAGGTGCCCTCCTCACCGCAGGCGGTGGCCAGGGTCAGGGTGAGGACAGCGGCCCCAAGGGCACCGACAGCACGCCTCCCCCGCACGGCTCAGCCCTCCTGTCCGGCCTGCGCGCCGCCGGGCTTGACCGCCCAGTGGATGGCCAGCGTGCCGAACATGTGCAGCTCATGCCCCACGTCCACGAACCCGGCGTCCTCCAGCAGCCCCGCGATCTCCGCCGGGGTCTTGAACGCGCGCGTGGTGGAGGAGAGGTACTCGTAGGCGTCCGGGTTCTGGGTGATCAGCCTGCCCATCAACGGCACCACGTGCTGGATGTAGGCCGTGGAGAACGGGCGGGTGACGTTCTTCGGCGCCGGGGAGGTCTCCAGGGCCACCATCCGTCCGCCGGGCTTGAGCACCCGGAACTGCTCGGCCAGCGTGCGCGGGATGTCCTCCACATTGCGCAGCAGGTAGCCGTGGGTGACGGCGTCGAAGGACTCGTCCTCGAACGGCAGGTCCATGGCGTCGGCCTCGACCCACTGGATCCGGTCCCCGCCCGGCCGGCGCCGCCCGATCTCCATCATCTCCGGGGCGAAGTCCGCGCCCACCACCTCGGCGGCATACCGCGAGCGCAGGATCTCCAGCGCGATGTCCCCGGTGCCCGTGGCCAGATCCAGCACCCGCGGCGCATCCGGCAGCTCGGCCCGCTCCACGGTCCGGCGCACCAGCCGCGGCTCCTGACCCCAGGTCATCACCAGGTTCATCAGGTCGTACCGGTCGGCCATGCCATTGAACATGGAGGAGACCTGCGCCCCGCGCTCGCCGCGCGCCACCGGGGAGGCGAGGGAGCCGCCGTCGGGCTGGACTGACACCTGCGAGGCGTCCGGTGAGGTGGGCTGGGAGGGCTGGGCTGCGGGCTCGGTGGGCATGGGATCCACGTTAGTCCCTGTCTCGACGACGGCCACGCCCCGCGGGTGCCTCGGCTCACCGGCCCAGCCCATCGCGTAGGTCCAGGCCAGGGTGCGCTGCAGCGGGGAGGCGAGGACTGCACGGGCGGCGAGGTCGCGGGCGACGCGGGCCGGGCGGGGCAGGGCACGGCCGAGCACCATGTTGACCTCGGCCTGACGTGCGGCGATGCGCGCGGTGCGGAGGCGGCGGACGGAGAACTCGGTGAGGTCCGGGCGCTGGTCCGGCGGCGCGGCCATCAGCGGGGCGAGCTCCACGGCGTCCTGCCAGCCCAGGGTCATGCCCTGCCCGCCGATGGGACTGACCGCATGCGCGGCGTCCCCGATCAGCACCGTCTGCCCGGACACCATGGTCTGGGCGAGCTGCCGGCGGACGCTGAACGCGCTGACCATGGTGGCCTCGGCGGGGTCGATCCGCTCCCCGGTGCGCGCGTGGACCAGCTCGGCGAGGAGGAACGGGTCTTCGGGCAGCAGCTCGTGGCCGGTGTGCACCACCCAGCGGCGCATCCCCACGGGCAGCGGGAAGGACTCCACCACCCCGTGCGCGTGCAGGTGGATGCGGGCGTCTGACCCGTGGTCGGTGGTGTCCGGGAAATCGCCCATCAGGTAACGGTCCGGCCAGTCGCGGGCGGTGACGGGGATGCCGGCGAGCGCCCGCACGGTGCTATGCGTGCCGTCCGCACCGACCACCATGCGAGCAGTGGGGCGCCGCTCGGTCCCGTCTGCCGTCCGGACGGTCAGCTGCGCGGTCCCGGCGGCCGGATCCTGTTCCAGTCCGATCACCTCCATCCCGCGCCAGACCGCGCCCGGGGCCAGCTGCTCCACCCGCTCGGCCAGCAGCTGCTCGGTCTGGTTCTGGGGCAGCACCAGGATGGAGGAGCGCTGGGCGCCGGGGTGGTCGAAGCGCAGCTCCCCCAAGGTCCGACCGTCGGAGACCCCCACGCCCGTCTGCACCTGGACTCCCGCGGCCACGGCGTCTTCCTCCAGCCCGACGGCGGCCAGCGCGGCCACCGCGGGAGGGTGCAGTCCGATGGCCCGCGAGTGGGCGGAGGGCTGCGTCCGACGCTCCAGCACGATCACGCTCACCCCGCGCTGGGCGAGCAGGGCGGCCAGCAGCAGCCCGGTGGGCCCGGCGCCGACGACCAGGACGTCTGTGTCCAGCACCAGCTCGCCGCCGTCGCCTCCAGCACCACCGCCGTCGCCTCCGAACTCAGTGGGCATCGGCATGGCCCCCGTGGCTCCGTCCGACCTGCACTCCGTCCACCGTGAACACCGCCAGGGTGCGCCACGGGATCTGACCCACGGCCTGCCACCCGTCCGGCAACTCCTGGGCCAGTTCCCCCGGCGTCCAGCTGCGGCGGATGCTGGTCAGCCCGTCGGGCCGGATGAACGAGCCCGGGTAGACCGGCAGGGTGCCCATCGAGAACAGGCGGTACGCCAGCGCCGAGCGGTGGATGTCGCTGTGCACCGCACGCCGCGCCGCCAGCTGCTCGGAGTCGGCCAGCACACCCTGCAGGGCGGTGTCTCCCAGGTGGTGCAGCAGGTGGTTGGAGATCACCAGGTCGTACTGCTCCCCGGCGGCCACCAGCTCGGAGCTCTCCGCCTGCAGGAACCGCACGTTCTGGGGGTTGTCCTGCCGCAGCGCGAAGTCCCGGGCCCGCTCGTCCGGGTCCGCACCGGTGATCTGCACCGGGAACCCGTCGCGGCGGGCACGGCGGGCCATCGCCCGGACCAGGTCCCCGCCGCCGCAGCCGATGTCCAGCACGGTGGTGACCCCGTCCGGGCGCATCAGCGGGCGCAGCCACCGCCGGTAGGTCAGCTGCCAGCCGGCCACCACGGTGTTGACCAGGTGAAACCCTCGGTAGGTCTTCATCAGGGCGCTGTGGTCGCAGTCCGGGCTGTCCATCAGCTCCTGCAGATGCCCCGCGCGCCGGCTCAGGTCCGGTGCACCCGGCACTCTCATCCGGCCGCCCGGGTCAGCAGGGCTGACTCCACCGTCAGCCCCGGTCCGAACGCCATGGCGCAGATCCGCTCCCCCGGCTCGCCCGCCGACTCCGTGATGTGCTGAAGCACGAACATCACGGTGGCGCTGCTCATGTTCCCGTAGTCGCGCAGGGTCTCGCGTGAGGCCACAAGCTGCTCGTCGGCCAGGTCCAACCGGGCCTGCACCTTGTCCAGGATGCTGCGACCGCCGGGGTGGATGGCCCAGTGCTCCACCTCGCGGTGCGGCCGCCCGGAGAGCACCGTGTCCGCGCCGAGCAGCGGCTTGAGCGCATCGGTGATGTGCTCGTCGATGATGTGGGGGACGTAGCTGCCCAGGATCATCTCGAACCCCTCGTCCCCGATGTTCCACGCCATCGCGTCCTCCCCCACGGGGGTCAGCACGGTGGAGAACCGATCCAGCTCCAGGGCCGGGCGACCCTCCGGCAGGGCGGGCGCATCGGCGCCGGTCACCAGGGCGGCGGCACCGCCGTCGGCGAAGAGTGAGGCCCCCAGGATGGTGTCCTGGTCGTTGGCCACGCGCACATGCAGCGTGCACAGCTCCACACTGACCACCAGCACGACGGCGGCCGGGTCGGCCTGGCAGATCGAGGCGGCTTCGCGCAGGGCCGGCATGGCGGCGTAGCAGCCCATGAACCCGATGTGCAGTCGCTTCACCGCGGACGAGAGGCCCAGCTGCCGCACGATCTGATAGTCCGGGCCCGGGGAGTAGAACCCGGTGCAGGAGACCGTGATGACGTGGGTGACCTGGTCGGCCGCGATCTCCGGGGCCCGCTCCAGGGCACCCCGGGCGGCCTCCACGTAGAGCTTGGTGGCCTCGGTGGCGTAGATCGCGTTGCGCACCCCGGTGCTCGGACTGAGCACGTGGTGGGTGCCGGGGTCGAAGAAGACGCCCGGCTCCTCCTGCGCTCCACTCGCCTCACCCAGGGTGACCTCATCCGGGGAAGCCGCCTGGCCGACGTCGTGCAGTCCCTTCTCCCACTCCTGCACGCAGGTGTAGCGGCGCTCGATCCCGGAGGCGTTGAACACGGCGGGGATCAGCCGGGCGCTGAGGCGGTCCACCCCGGGCTGCGCGGCGAGCACATCCCTGATGCGATCCTGCGGGAGGAGGGTGGGCGGGACGGCGGTGGCCAGGGATCTGATCAGGGCGGTCATTCACCGATTCTTCGGGCACGACCCCCGGGCCTGACAAGAGCTGGTCGGCTGGGGTTGCTCCACATATATCACGGATGGACTCGACTGGGTATGTTGCTGACATGGATTCATCGCACCCCGCCAGCGATGAGCAGCTGAGCAACCACGAGCTCGCGATGAGGGACGTTCGCATCCTCTGTGAGGTCGGTCCTGAAGACGACCTCGATGACCTCGTCGAGTGGTCCGTGCAGCAACTCCCTAGGGAAAAGTGATCGGCATGTTCACCGCGAACGACCTTCTCGACCTCCTCCCCCAGCTCGCCGAGCGACGGCCGGTGTTCCACTCCGAGTCCGACCTGCAGCACGAACTGGCGTGGGAGATCCGATCCGCACACCCCCGGTTGCGTGTACGAGTAGAGAGCCGGCTGGAGGGACGGACCTACCTGGATCTGTTGGTCACAGACACGGGTGATGACGACCGATCCCTCGCCGTCGAACTGAAGTATCCAGTGCGTGCGTGGGCTGGCGACCACGACGGCGAACAGTTCATGCTGCGCGCCGGCGCCCAGGACGTCGACTCCTACGACTGCGTCAAAGACATCGTCCGCCTTGAACGTCTGCTCGACGGACATTACGCCCAAGAAGGTCTACTTCTGATCCTGAGCAACGATCCCAATTACTGGCGCCCGCCGACGCATGAGCGCACGACCAACTCTGATGCCTTTCGCCTGCACGACGGCGTCATCCTGGAGGGGTCTCGAGCATGGGGTGAGAAGACCGGCAAGGGAACCATGGGCCGTGAGCGGGTGAACCCATTGGCCCTGCGCGGGAGATACCCCTTGACCTGGAGCGACTACTCTGTGCTTCCAGGTTCCACTGATCCATTGAGATACCTGGCCATCTCGGTGGAACCGCAGCCCGATCCGTCAGCGTAGACCGCGCCGCACCCCTCGGCTTGCGTGCCGAACTTAGGTCAGGCTAACCTGGCGCAATTAGGGCACGCTGATGTTGCGGAATCCACTTCTCGACTCACTTGCCCTGCCGGCCCGCACCGGGTCCGGCCCGTCCCATGGAAGCCCTTCCGCCTCGGCTCCCGTGACGTGGAAAGGTCACTGACGTGACGTCATCGTCCCTCACCTCCCGCCCCCAGCGCACTCGCAAGCACAGCGCCCTCACCATCGGCGCCGCCGTGCTCAGCCTGACCCTGCTGGCCGGCTGCTCCACCGGCCCGTCCGGCGGATCGGGAACCTCCAGCACGCCCTCCGGCGCGGCGACCACCGAGTCCACCGATTCCACTGCCCAGTTCCCCCGAACCGTCGAGCACGTGTACGGCACCACCGAGATCCCCGAGCAGCCTGAGCGCGTGGCCACCGTCTCCTGGGTGAACCAGGACGTGGCACTCTCCCTGGGCGTGGTGCCCGTGGGCATGGCGGCCGTGGAGTTCGGCGCCAACGCCGGGCAGTCCACCGACTGGTTCGACGCCGCCCTGCAGGAGCACGGCGGGACCGCCCCGGAGAAGTACTCGGAGGCGGACGAAATCGACTTCGAGGCGATCGCCGCGCTCGAGCCGGACGTGATCCTCGCCGCCTACTCCGGCATCACCCAGGAGGACTATGACAAGCTCTCCGACATCGCGCCGGTGGTGGCCTATCCGAAGGACGCCCCCGCGTTCGGCACCTCCTGGCAGGACTCCACGCGGCTGATCGGCCAGGCCCTCGGCAAGGATGCCGAGGCGGAGGCCGTGGTGCAGGACGTGGAGGAGCAGGTGGCCCAGGCCGCCCAGGAGCACCCCGCGCTGAAGGACACCACGTTCCTGTACGGCACCATCGACCCGGCTGCCGCGGACCAGATCAGCCTGTACACGAAGGTGGACAACCGCCCGAAGTTCCTGGAGTCGCTGGGAATGACCGAGGCCCCCGTCATGGCCGAGCAGGACGCGCAAGGCCAGTTCTTCATCACCTGGTCCCCCGAGCGCGCGGACGAGCTGGAATCGGACGTGTTCATCAGCTGGGCCGCCGATGCCTCCGTGGGCGAGACCATCGCCGCCGATCCGCTGCTGGGCTCCATCCCCGCCGTGGCCAACGATTCCCTGCTGCTGCAGACCGACCAGCAGGAGACCCTCTCCGTCTCCGCCGCCTCGCCGCTGTCCATCCCGTGGGCCCTGGAGAACGTCCTGCCGGAGATCGCCGAGACCGCAGAGGCGGCAGAGGAAGCAAGCTCGAGCCAGCAGTGACCTCACCGTCCGCTCCGGCCACGGCCGGTCCCTCCCGACGACGCCCCGTCACCTCCCAGCACCACGGCACCTCGGTGCCCGCCGGGAGGCAGACGGGGCGTTCGGCCGCCTTCGTGCTGGTTCCCCTCGTGCTCCTGATGCTCGGCTGCCTGGCGGCACTGGCCCTGGGCGCGCGCGCCGTGGACCCGGCCACCACGCTGCAGGTGCTGCTCGGCGGCACTGACGGTTCCGCCGCCGAGGGGATCGACGCCGCCGCCGTGCTCTCGCGCATCCCCCGCACGGTGACCGCCGTGCTGGTCGGCGCCGCGCTCGGGGTCACCGGTGCCGCACTGCAGGGAGCCACCCGGAACCCGCTGGGCGACCCCTCCCTGCTGGGGCTCTCCGCCGGGGCCATGCTGGCCGTGGCCGCCGGCCTGGCACTCGGCGTGCCCGCCACCCTGGTGCCCATCATCGGGCTCGCTGTGGCTGGGACCCTCGTGGCCGCCGTCGTGGTCTATGCCGTGGCGGGGACCGCCTCGCGGATAGCGACCGGGACCGGTGGTGCCCCCGGGCCGCTGTCCCTGGTGCTGGCTGGAGCGGCGATCACCGCTGGCTGCACCGCCCTGACCACCGCGCTGCTGGTGCTCTTCCCGGCGGTGCTGGACCGCTTCCGGTTCTGGACGGTGGGCTCGGTGGCGCGGACCTCCCTGGAGGACGCCGCGCTGCTGGCCCCGCTGATCCTGGTGGGGATCCTGGTGGTGGTGCTGTGCGCGCCAGGGCTGGACGCCCTGTCCCTGGGCGATGAGCTGGCGCACGGGCTCGGTGCCCGTCCGGTGCGCACCCGCGTGCTGCTGCTGGGATCGGCCGTGGTGATGACTGCGGCCGCCGTGGCGCTGGCCGGGCCGGTGGGCTTCGTGGGACTGATGGTCCCGCACGCGCTGCGCCGTTTCCACCCGCCCAGCACGCGGGTGCTCGTGTTCGGCTGCGCCCTGTGGGGCGCTGTGCTGCTGGTGGCCGCGGACCTGTTCGGACGGCTGGTGGTGGCGCCGCAGGAGATCCACATCGGGGTGACCACGGTGGTGCTGGGCGTGCCCGTGCTGCTGGTGCTGCTGCGCCGGAAGGCGGTGTCCCTGTGAGTGCTGTGCTGGAGACACCCCGCCGGGCTGGGAGCACGGCTGCCCTGCAGACCGTGCGTGACCTGCGCGCCCGGTCCACGCGGCGACTGAGCTTCGTGTTGGTGGGGCTGGCCGTGCTGCTGGTGCTGGGCATGGGCGTGCGCGTGCTGCTGGGCGGCTACACGGTGGCCATCCCGGACTTCTTCGCGATCCTGGCCGGCGAGCGGATCGAGGGCGCTGCCGGGGCCCGGTTCATCGTGCTGCAGGAGAAACTGCCGCGCGCGGTGGCGGCGGCGCTGGCCGGGGCTGCGCTGGGTGCCTCCGGTGCCCTGTTCCGGCGCACGCTGCGCAACCCGCTGGCCAGCCCGGACATCCTGGGCGTGACCCAGGGTGCGGCCGCTGCAGCCGTGCTGGTGCTGGCCGCCGGTGGCGTGCGCGGTGCGGGGATGGCCGTGGCGGCACTGGGCGGCGGGCTGGCGGTGACGGCGGCGGTGCTGCTGGTCTCGATGCCCGGTCGGTCTTCCCGCGGTTCCGGAGGTCCGGCGGGCGGCGGACTGGCCGGAGCGCTGGGCGGTCAGCGGTTCATCGTGGCGGGGATCGCCGTGGCGGCCCTGGGCCAGGCGGTGGTGGCCAGCGCCATGCTCGCCCTGAGCCAGCACGATCTGCAGACCGCTGCGGTCTGGACGGCCGGCTCGCTGAACGCGGTGACCTGGGAGCGGATCGGCTACCTGGCGGTGACTGCGGCGGTGCTGCTGCCGGTCGGCGCCGCCCTGCACGCCGCCCTCTCCCCCTCCGACCTCGGCAGTGACCTCGCGCACGGGCTGGGCTCCCGCCCGGGCCGGACCGGTCTCGGCGCGCTCGGTGTGGGAGCACTGCTGGCGGCCGCGGCCACGGCGGCCACCGGGCCGCTGGCGTTCGTGGCCCTGCTCTCCACCCCCATCGCGCGGGGTCTGACCGGCGGGCGGCCGTCACTCCCGGCGGCGGCGCTGACCGGCGCGGTGATCGTGGTGCTGGCGGACTTCCTGGCGGCCGAGGCGCTGGGCGGGGTACGGCTTCCCACGGGCGTGCTGACCGGCGCCGCAGGAGCGCCCCTGATGCTGTGGCTGTTGATGAGGACGAGGATGGGTGCCAGATGAGCACAGCCGAGCTGACCGAGACGAAGAGGAGCCGGACGATGGCCGCACACCCCACCCCCGCTCTCACCCTGCGCGGCGTCACCTTGGGCTATGGCGAGCGCACAGTCGTCGGCCCCGTGGACCTGGACGTCCCGGCCGCCCAGACCACCGCGATCATCGGGGCCAACGGCTGCGGCAAGTCCACTCTCCTGCGGGGACTGACCCGCCAGCTGCCCCTGCAGTCCGGCACGGTGGAGGTGCTCGGCCGCTCCGTGGAGGGCTGGCCCGCGCGCGACTACGCCCGTACCGTCGCCCTGCTCCCCCAGTCCCCGGTGGCCCCGGAGGGCATGACCGTGGAGCAGCTGGTGGACCGCGGCCGGCACCCGCACCGCGGCTGGTTCGGCTCCTCCTCCCGCACGGACACCGAGGCCGTGGCCCGCGCCCTGGAACTGACCGACCTGGTCGAACTGGCCGGACGGGACATCACCGAGCTCTCCGGCGGACAGCGCCAACGCGCCTGGCTCGCCCTCGTCCTGGCCCAGCAGACCCCGGTCATCCTGCTGGACGAACCGACCTCCTACCTGGATCTCTCCCACCAGGTCGAGCTGATGGACCTCGTCCGCTCCCTCCCGGACCCCACCGTCCCGACGACGGCCGGGACCGATGCGTCCACCGCGGCTTCCAGCACGGCTGGGCAGGGCGAGACGGAGCGCCCACGGCGAGCAACAGTCGTGGCCGTGCTGCACGATCTGAACCTGGCCGCCCGCACCGCGGACCACGTGATCGCCATGGCGGACGGGCAGGCGGCGGCAGCGGGCACTCCCACGGAGGTGCTGACCCCGGACCTGCTGCTGGAGGTGTTCGGCCTGGACGCCGATGTGGTGCGCGATCCTCTGTTGGGACACCCGGTGGTGCTGCCCCGCACCGCCGCTGACCGCGCCTCGGCCCAGGAACGGGGTCTGGTCACCGAACCTCCGTCCGGCGACACCCCGCCCTCCGCACCCCGAGAGGACCTCCGATGAACGAGATGATCTGCGCCCGCACCCGGGTGGTGTCTGTGGAGCAGCCGTGCCGGTCCTTCCGCCGGATCGTGTTGGCGGGGCCGGACCTGGAGTCGGCGGCCTGCGAGCTCGTCGACCTGCTGCCCGGCCCGGGCCTGGCCGGCACCCGCACCGCTCCGACCCTCCACTGCGGGGTGCACGGCTCCTGCGGGGGCTGCCGTCCTCGGCGGGACGCCTACGTCAAGGTCCTCATCCCGCCACCGGGCAGGCCGCCGCTGGACGTGGATCCGTCCCAGGGTCTGCGCGAGCAGTTCTTCGCCCGTCCGGAGGAGGAGCGCGGCTGGATGCGCACCTACACCGTCCGCTCGGCGGGGCGGGTGCGCCTGGACGGGCACCTGGTGCCGTCCCTGACCTTGGACGTGGTGCTGCACGGCGAGGCAGACGATCCCCATCAGGGTCCGGGCCTGCGCTGGAGCCGCACGGTCTCCCCGGGCGAGGAGGTCAACGTGATCGTGCCCGGCCGGGAGGTCCCGGCGTGGTCGGCGTGGAAGCACACCGGCGCCCGTCAGGTCCTGGCCGTCGGGGACGAGACCGCGGCGCCAGCCCTGGTGTCCGTGGCCGAGGAGCTGGCGGACCCGTTCGGCGGGTTCACCGGGGTGGCAGACATCGTGATCGAGCTGCCCGAGGGCGGCGAACTGGCGGACCTGCTGCCCCGGCGGCTGGCCCTGCCCGAGCCGTGGGTCCCGGCGGCCTCCGCCTCAGACCTGGAGTCGACTCCGGGACTGCTGCTGCACCACCCCTCGGAGGGGCGCATCCGGGTGCACGTGGGCACCCGAGGCGAGGGGGCGCCGTCGGGAAGCTGGGCGAGGCCTCGCGTGGCCGCACTGCTGGGCCTGGGCGAGGACCCCACCGCCGCGCAGCCGGCACCGCCGCCGGAGGGCGAGGCCCGGGAGTGGACCGTGGCCGAGGGTGCCGAGGCGGACCCGGCCGGTCGCTACGTGTTCCTGGCCGGCGAGTCCGCCATGGTGCGCGGGCTGCGCCGGCTGTGCGTCAACGAGGCCGGCATCCCCAAGCAGCAGGTCTCGTTCATGGGCTACTGGCGTCAGGGCCAGGCGGAGAGCTGATCGGCGCGGACGGACCCACCAGCCCGGCAGAGATCACCTCGTACAGCACCCGGTGAGCCTGAGGAGTGGGGTGCAGTCCGTCTGTCAGGCTGCTGGGCTGGTCCTGCAGGACGGTGAACAGTGAGAGCACGTCTCGGTGGGAACCGCTCCCCCACTGTTGCAGCAGAGTGTCCAGTTCAGCCACCGCATCCGTCTGCAGATCCGCGCCGAACCACGTCCGAGTGGCCTCTTCGTCGTTCCACAGAGGTCCGAGCACCACCGGCCGTGCACCGAGGGACTCGACCTGGCTGCACAGTCGGTCCATGGACGTCACCACGTCCTGCGGCGTGGCCCCGTCGATCAGGTCGTTCACACCGGCCGAGACCAGCACAGTGTCCGCTCGACGCACCCGCAGCTCATCAGCGGCGATCCCTGTCAACTCGTGCAGCGTCAGCCCAGGGATGGCGAGGTTGAAGAATCGGTTCCGTTCCTGGTCGCGGCTGATGTGGTCTCGTCCCAGTCGTGCGGACCAGCCACCGTCAAGGCAGTCGAGACCGTACGCGATCGAGTCGCCGATGACTGCGACCCGCTGGGCCGCCTGCAGGGGGTAGGCATCCACGTAGGCCCAGACCTGTCCGTGTACAGCCGTGCTGACGCGACGGCGGGTGTAGGCCGCGACCTCATAGGCGTCGGCGGACTGCAGCTGATCCGGAGTCAGGGTGAGGACCCCGCCGGGCACCCGTGAGCCCTCCTGACGTGCCAGACCCCGGTGCACGGCGAGCCCGCTCAGCTCCACCACGGCCGGATCCTCAATCACCACCTCGGTGATCCCGTGGCCCAGCAGTTCGTCCGGAGTCGAGGCGACCGGTCCGCCGAGGATCTGCTGTTGGACCTGGTCCAGCAGGAGAGTGCCGAAGGAGAAGATCAGGCTGGACTCGGTGTCTGCAGTCGAGAAGGTCACCCCCCGAGGGTAGGCGGTGTCAGGCGGTCAGCACTTCCCCGAGCCAGCATGCCGGAGAAGACTGGCCGCATGGCACACGGAGACATCACGCACATCGACATCCCGGTCAAGGACCACGTCAAGGCCACCGAGTTCTACGGCACGCTGTTCGGCTGGGAGATCAGAGAGATCCCCGGTTTCGAGGGCTACCCCATGTGGCAGGCGCCCAACAAGATCAGCGGCGGCGGACTGGCCCCGTGCGAGGAGGGCTTCACCCACCCCCGCTCCTATGTGGAGGTGGACTCGATCGACGACGTCCTCGCCCAGGTGAAGAAGCTCGGCGGTGAAGTGCTGATGGAGAAGTCCCCCATCTCAGACACCAGCTGGTGGGCCTCCTTCCGCGACCTCGACGGCAACGAGATCGGACTCTACGAAGGCACCACGGAGACCGGTGACAGCCAGACTCAGTAGTCCGGGCGACAGATCCTGAACTGCCCCGCTGCGAAAGGGTCGCCGTGGCATCATGTGTCAGATGACAGAGGCAGAACGGGTAGTCCTCGTCCCCAGCGACCATGCCCGGTGGAAGTCCAAGTTCGAGCAGATGGCCGTACAGCTCGGCGCAATACTCCCAGGCCTGGACGTTGAACATATGGGATCCACATCTGTGCCCGGGGTCCCCGCAAAAGATGTTGTCGATCTGATGATCGGTGTTGAGGGAAGCGACATCCCGACCATCGCAGAGGCACTCGGGTCAAGTCCCTTGTTGTGGTGTAACGGTCTGATCCTTCGTGGGGGTCTGTCCCGC
>NZ_JBHFFN010000009.1:0-69173 GCF_041927415.1 Micrococcus sp. IITD107
ATACGCGCATAAGGGAGACACGCCCTAGTCGATGGTCTTCATGGAAGGCTCTTCGCATGCCACGCCCGTACCCTCCAGAGTTCCGTGCCCGTGCCATCGCTCTGGTTCGCGAGGGCCGCCAGGTCAAGCAGACCGCACTGGACCTGGGTATCCACGAGGTCACCCTCCACACCTGGCTGCGCCAGGACGATATCGACCACGGCCGCCGGCCGGGACTAAGCAGTCAGGAATCTGCTGAGCTCCGCGCGGCGCGCGGCCGTGTCCGGCAGCTCGAGCAGGAGATCGCGATCCTCCGCCGGGCCGCGACGTGGCTCGACGAGGAGGGAGGAGTCGCCCCAAAAGGGCGCACCCGGTGATCGACCGACTCGTCGATGCCGGGGCACCCACAAGCACCTGCTGCCGCCTACTGGGCGTCTCCCGTCAGGGCTACTACCGGTACCGAAAGCGCCCGACCAGTGCCACTGAGCTGCGCCGCCGCTGGCTGACCGGCCTGATCCGGGAGATCCACGTCGCGTCCCGCGGCACCTCCGGCTACCGCCGCATCCACGCCGAGCTCACCATCGGAATGAACATTCCGTGTTCCAGCCGGCTCATCTCCGTCCTCATGACTCGCGCCGGAATCGGTGGCCTTCCAGGCCCAGCCCGCATCAAGCGACTCAAGGGGGTCGCCACAGCGGACGACCTGGTCAACCGCAAGTTCCACCGTCTCGCGCTGAACGAGCTTTGGGTCACCGACATCACCGAGCATCCCACCCGGGAGGGCAAGATCTACTGTGCCGCCGTGTTGGATGCTTGCAGCCGCAAGATCATCGGCTGGGCTATCGACTCCAAACAGGACTCCACCCTGGTCGTGAACGCTCTGGACATGGCAATCCGCGCACGTCAGCCAGGGCCCGGAGGGATCGTGCACGCAGACCACGGAGTCCAGTTCACCTCCTGGGTCTTCACGCAGAAGATCCGTTCAGCGGGACTGCTGCCCTCGTTCGGGGCCGTTGGCGATGGCCTCGACAATGCGATGATGGAGTCGTTCTGGTCGACGATGCAGATCGAGCTGCTGAACCGGAAGAAGTGGAAGACGCGCATCGAGCTCGCGAACGCGATCTTCGAGTACATCGAGGTGTTCTACAACCGTCGTCGCCGGCACTCCTCACTCGAGTACGCGACACCCCACGACTACGACCTCGCCCGCACCCCGCGGGCACTCACCACCACCGGAAGCTAGCGACCAAGAGTGGAAACCAAACCGCAGGGCAGGTCACCCGAGCTGGCTTGTTCGTCACCTTCCAGAAAGAAGGTGACCGGCCGTCGTCGTACCCGGGGGTAACTGGAAGAGTGGGAGGCAGAGGAGTTCTCAAGGCCGGAGGAGGCTGGGATGCCGTGGTTCGCGATCGTCGCCATTGTGGGTATCGGCGTGTGGGGCGTGGTGATGATCCTGTCCATGGTGCTGGGCAAGCCGCTGCCGGGCACGCCCCACGTGGGGGCCCAGGAGCTGCAGGAGCTGCGTGAGCGGCTCGAGGCACTGGAGTCGGGAGAGACCGACCCACACGTGGAGCGGCGGATCGAACGGATCGAGGCCCGGCTGGACAAGCGTGAGGCCCGCGAGCTGGAACACGACGGCTGGGAGCGCCAGGCGCGTGAACTCGGGCTGGGGGAGAGCTGACCATGGCCGGACTGGTCCCGTACCTCTACCTGCCGGGCACCGCCCGTGAGGCACTGACCTTCTATCAGGGGGTGTTCGGCGGCGAACTCCAGCTGCACACCTACAAGCAGTTCCAGCGGGAGGACGGTCCCGGCGAGGCGATCGCGCACGGGGAACTCGGGAGCGGGCCGGTAGCGCTCTTCGCCTCGGACGCCGCTGAGGGTGAGCCGACCTTGAGCATGGCCGGGATGCACTTCTCGCTGTTGGGCACGGCGGATGCGGCGACCCTGCGTATCTGGTTCGAGCAGCTGTCTGAGGGAGGCACGGTGATGGATCCGCTGCAGGTGCGGCCGTGGGGTGACAGCGACGGCCAGGTGGTGGACCGGTTCGGGGTGCACTGGCTGATCGGGTTCCAGGACTGAGCCGGACTCGCTGAGCGTCCGTCCAGAGGCCGGGCGTAGCGTTGAGGTCATGACATCTGCGCCGACCACCGTCTCCGAACAGCCGCGCCATCTCACAGCCGACGTGCTCGTGATCGGCTGGGGCAAGGGCGGCAAGACCTTCGCCGGGGCCATGGCGGGGCAGGGCAAGACCGTGGTGATGGTGGAGCAGGACGCGCTGATGTACGGCGGCACCTGCATCAACATCGGGTGCGTGCCGACGAAAGCCTTGGTGCATGAGGCTGCGCGGCGGCGTGAGGGTGACGACCCTCAGGAGTTCTTCGCCGAGGCGGTGCAGTTCCGGGACACCCTGATCGGCAAGCTCAACGACGTGAACCTGCACATGCTGCTGGACCAGGACGCCGTAACCGTGGTGGATGGCCGGGCCCGGTTCGTGGGTCCGCGCGAGGTGGAGGTGACCCCGTCCGCCGGTGGGCAGGGCGTGGCCGAGCATCTGCGGATCAGTGCCGAGACCGTGGTGATCAACACCGGCGCGGTCCCCGTGATGCCGCCGCTTGAGGGGATCGACCATCCGCGCGTGTACGACTCCACCTCCATTCAGCACGCCGAACCGTTCCCGCGCCGGCTTGCGATCATCGGCGGTGGGCCGATCGGGCTGGAGTTCGCCTCGATGTTCCGCGACTTCGGATCCGAGGTCACGGTGATCGCCCGCGGGGAGATCCTTGCGGAGGAGGAGCCGGAGGTACGTGACTCGGTGGTCGAGGTGCTGACCGGGGAGGGCATCACCCTGAGGAGCGACGCCAGCGCGGAGTCGATCGCGGATGCTGAGAGCGGCGAGGGCGTGGTGGTGCGGATCGCCGACCAGGACCCGGTGCAGGCCGATGCCGTGTTGGTGGCGACCGGCCGGAAGCCCGCCACCGAGGATCTGGGTCTGGACGCCGCCGGTGTGGAGACCGATGAGCAGGGCGCCGTGGTGGTGGACGACCAGCTGCGCACCACCGCCGAGGGTGTGTTCGCCCTGGGTGACGTCCACGGCGGACAGCAGCAGACCTACCTCTCCCTGGACGACCACCGCGTGGTGCTCAGCGCGGTCACCGGGGACGGCGCTCGCCGGGTGTCAGACCGGGTGGCGGTGCCTGCCACCACGTTCATCACCCCGCCGCTGTCCACCGTGGGGATCACCGAAGCCCAGGCGCGCGAGGCCGGGCACTCGGTGAAGACGGCCGTGGCCCAGGTGGAGAAGATCAAGGCCATGCCCCGGCCCAAGACCCTGCGGGATGCCCGCGGTGTCACCAAGATCGTGGTGGACGCGGACACCGACCTGCTGCTGGGCGCCCGGCTGTTCCATGTGGACTCGCAGGAGGTCATCAACCTGCTGGCCCTGGCCATGCGCGCCGGGATCACCGCCACGCAGCTGCGCGACGGCATCTGGACCCACCCCTCCTCCACCGAGGCGCTCAACGAGGTGCTGGGCCAGCTGGGCTGACGCTGCGCGCGCACGCTCGGCCCTGCGCGAATCGACCCGTACGGCGTCACACCCCGGCGGTAGAGTCGGAAGCGACCACGGGACCTGCGTCAGCCCCCTGACGCCGGCCCCGCACCGAATCGACCGCGTCCCAGGAGCACCCCATGTCCTCAGTGATCGGCAAGAACCTCATGCAGCCTGACCCCACCCTCCTGCCGGAGGAGCCGGAGGTGCTGCAGCGCATCGAGGCCGGGGACCTGCCCGAGGACATCGCCCCGCACCACCCTGAGTCCTCCCTGGCCTGGGCCTTGATGGCGGACGACGCCTGGTCCGAGGGACGCACCATCGAGTCCTACGCCTTCGCCCGCGTGGGCTACCACCGTGGCCTGGACGCCCTGCGCCGCTCCGGTTGGCGCGGTGCCGGCCCCGTCCCGTGGAGCCACGAGCCCAACCGTGGGTTCCTGCGCGCCCTCTACGCCCTGGGCCGCGCCGCCGCAGCGATCGGCGAGTCCGAGGAGGTCACCCGCATCCGCACCTTCCTGGACGACTCCGACCCCACCGCCGCCGCCGCGATCGAGCAGGGCTGATTCGTGGCCACCGGCTCCCTCCTGGTTGGCACGTTCAACGACCCCGGCTCCGACCTCGGCGCGCCCCCGTCCTCCCACGGCCTGGTCACCACCACCGGCTGGCCCACCGCCCCTGAGGTCACGCACGGCTCCGGCCCGGACGCACCCTCCTGGCTGGTCCGCGGCCGCCCCGGCACCCGCACGGAGGGACGCCTCTACGCCGCCCTGCACGTGGAGGAGGGGGCGCTCGCGGTCCTCGAACCCGGCGAGGACCCCGGCGCCTGGACCACCGTCCAGCAGGTCCCCACGCAGGGGAGCAGCACCTGCCACGCAGATCTCAACCCCTCCGCCACGTGGCTGGCCGCAGCCTCGTATGACTCGGCCACGCTGACCGTGGTCCCCGTGCACGACGACGGCCGGCTGGGTGAGGCGATCGCGGTCACCGCCCCGGAGGGGGCCGGTCCGATCGAGGGCCGCCAGGGCGAGCCCCACCTGCACTTCGTGCTGTTCCTGGACGACGACCGTCTGCTGGTCACCGATCTCGGTGCCGACCGCATCCTCGAATACTCGATGCAGGCGTTGACTCAGGGGCAGACCGAGCCGCGTCAGACCCACCGCCTCCCCGGCGGCACCGGCCCCCGGCACATCGCCGTGCTGGCGTGCCCCCATGATCCGGATTCGGTGCGCCTGGCCGTGGTGGGCGAGCTGGACTCGCGGATCCACGTGATGGACGTCCCCGCCGGCGACCCCGGTCCTGAGGGGTTCCAGGGAGTGGCGATCACCCCCACCCACCTGCCGGACGCCGATCCGGACTCCATCCAGGAGAACCTGCCCTCCCACCTGGTCCTCTCTGAGGACGGCTCGCTGCTCTACGTGGCCAACCGTGGACGGGACACCATCGGCGTCATCCGTGTGGCCGAGATCCCCGAGCTGATCGCCGAGGTCCCCTGCGGGGGTTCCTGGCCCCGCCACATCGGGCTCGTCTCCACACCCGCGGGGCAGGCCCTAGCCGTGGCGCTGGAACGCGATGACGCCGTCGTGCTCCTGCCTCTGGGAGAGAACGGAACGCCGCAGGCCCCGTCCGGTCAGGTGACTGTCCGGCGCCCGGGCTTCGTGCTCCCGCTCTGACCCTGCAGAGCAGCTGGGCCATGTCAGAGGTGACAGGTCCCATCCAGGTAGGCCTTGCGCCAACGCTGGACCACGACCTTGCGGAACAGTCCGCCCTGGCTGAAGGGGTCCTGGGCGATCAGTTCCTCCGCGTCCTCGCGTGAGTCCAGATCGACGAGGTAGATCCCTCCGTCAGCCCGCGCGCCGTCGTCGGAGAGCTTGGCACCACAGGCCAGCAGCAGGCTCGCGTTGCGGTCCAGGAAGTCCAGGTGCTCCTGGTAGCGCTCCTGGCGCACGTGGGCGGAGGCGGGATCGTCGTAGGTCTCGATCAGGTACGGCATGGTCTGCCTTTCTCTCGTCAGGAGGAGATGGTCCCGGGACTCAGGCGGTGAAGCCCCAGATCAGCACTGCGGCGCCGAAGATGACGCCCAGGAGCGCCAGGATCAGGACCATGTAGCCCATCACGTCGCGGAGCTTCAGGCCGGAGATGGCCAGGACAGGCAGGATCCAGAACGGCTGGACCATGTTGGTCCACTGGTCACCGATCTGCACGGCCAGCGAGGTGGCGGCCAGGTCGGCGTTCAGTGCCTGTGCGGCTTCGATCATCACCGGCCCCTGTACTGCCCACTGGCCACCGCCGGAGGGTGCCAGCAGGTTGATGATGCCGCCGGAGACGAAGGACCAGAACGGCAGGGTCTCTGCGGTGGAGGTGGCACCGAACAGGTCGGCGAAGGACACCACTAGGCCGGAACCGACCAGGATGCCCATGATGCCGGCATAGAACGGGTACTGGATGATGATGCCGGAGACGACCTTGACACCGTCATTGACAGCGGCCAGGAACTGAGACGGGCGAGCGAAGAGGGCAATGCCCAGGAACAGGAACATGAAGTTCACGGCGTCCAGGTTCAGGGTGCCGCCCTGGACGAAGTAGGACACGGCGAAGACCAGAGCGATGGCACCGATGCCGTAGCCGATGAAGCGGCTGTTGTTCAGCTTCGCGGCCAGGGTGGGGCGCTCGTCCAGGCTCTGCTCCAGCACGGCCGCCCGCGTGGCCTCCTGGTTCGACCGGTCGATCTCCTTGATCGAGGCCGGATCCTTCGGGTGCAGCATGGCGTTGAACAGCGGCAGGATGATGATCACGGCCAGATTGGTCAGCAGCAGGTAGGGCGAGAAGATGGTCTCGGTCAGCGGGACGATCCCCATCTGCTCCTGCAGGAAGTGTCCCTCGGTGGCGATCAGCAGCGGGACGGATCCGGACAGGCCGATGCCGTAGACGGCGAAGCCGGAGTAGCCGGCGGCGATGGCCAGCGGGTAGTGCAGGCCCTTGACGTTCATGGCCAGCTTCTGGGCGACGATGCCGCCGATGACAAGGCCGAAGCCCCAGTTCAGCCAGCTGCCGATGCCGCCTACCAAAGTGGCCACGATGATCGCCGCGCGCGGGGAGCTGACCCGGCTGGTCAGGGCGTCCAGCAGCCGGTCGACGATCGGGGTCTTGGCCAGGATGTAGCCGGCCAGCAAGACCACGGTCATCTGCATGGTGAACGCCAGCAGGTCCCAGAAGCCGTCGCCCCAGTAGGTGACGACGTCCATGGGGCTGGTGCCGCGGAACAGCACGGCCAGGATCATGGTCAGCCCGGTCAGCATGATCGCGATGACCAACGGATCAGGCAGATATTTGTCCATCAGGTTGGAGAAGAATCCGGCGACCCTCTCCAGGACCCCGCGCCGACGCTGCGGCTGGGCTGTGGTGGTGGTGCTCATGATGTGCCTTTCAGTGAAACGGTGCGATGAGAGGTGATGCAGTGACGTTTAGGTGAAGAAGGGTTCAGCTGCGACGCAGCAGCTGCTCATCCCGCCAGGCGATGCGCTGCTCCCACTGGTCCAGGGGCAGCAGCTCGCGGCGCTGACGGGTGACTTCGGCGACCAGCTCGGGCGTCCACGGATCATGCTGACCACGCTCGGCGCCCATGCGTTCATAGGCCGGACCCATCTTCTCGGCGTGCGAGGCGATGCCGCCCCGCGTGTTCAGGTCCACGGTCTCGAACGGGCCCATGAAAGCCCAGCGGCGGCCCAGGCCATCGCGCATCACCGTGTCGATGTCCTCCACGGTGGCCACCCCGTCCCGGACCAGGGCGTACGCTTCGCGCAGCACCGCGCCCTGGAGGCGGTTGAAGACGAATCCCTCGACCTCCTTCTGGACGAGGACCGGGGAGAGCCCGGCACGGGAGTACAGCTCCTGCGCCCGGTCCAGCACCTCAGGATCGGTCTGCGGACTGGGCACCAGCTCGATGACGGGGATCAGCAGCGGCGGGTTGCCCGGATGGGCCACCAAGGAGCGGTGGGCGGCATCGGATCCCTGGGCGCTCTGGGATGAGGGGATCGCCGAGGACGAGGAGGCCAGGATGCAGTCCGGTCCAGTGAGCCGGCCCAGCTCGGTGAACAGCTCCTGCTTGATCTCCAGCCGTTCCGGCACGCACTCCTGGACCAGCTCAGCACTCGCCACGGCCTCGGCCAGTTCACCCTCCACCCGGACGCGGGCGGCCACCTGCTCAGCCGGTTCGGTGACCAGGCCGGCACGGGACCACCGATCCAGTCGTTCCGTCACCTCCCTTGGGACAGCCTCGCGTCGCTGTGGATCAGGGTCGGTGAGGCACACCGTGAAGCCGGCGCGGGCGAAGACCACCGCGAAGGCGACACCGATGGAACCGCCACCCACCACCGCGACCTGGACTGGGCCGCCATCGGGAATCTCCTGATCACCCATGGCTCTGCCCCACCGTCATGCCGCCGCAGACATACAGCGTCTGGCCCGTGACGAAACCGGAGCGGGCGTCCAAGAGGTAGGACACGGCGTGCGCGACGTCCTCCGGGGTGCCCATGCGCTGGACCGGGACAGCGTCGATGATCTCCTGGGTGCGCGGGGCCTCCGGCGGATTGGCGCGGGTGAACAGGTCCGTGGCGATCGGGCCCGGCCCCACCGCATTGGCCGTCACTCCGAACGGTCCGGCCTCCAACGCCCAGACCCGGGTCATGCCCTGCAACCCAGCCTTAGTGGCTGCGTAAGCCGTGCGCAGCTCCTTGCCCAGCGCAGCCCGCGAGGACATGGAGACAATGCGCCCGAAGCCGGTCGCCTTCATGCCCGGCAACAGGGCCTGAGCACACTGGAAGGCGCACCGCAGGTTCAGAGCAACGGCTGCGTCGAACTCCTCCAGGGTCTGCTCCTCCAGCGTGTGGGGGAAGACCGCGCCCACATTGTTGACCAGACGGGTGATGGGTCCGTCCGCGAGCGCGGTCTCCAGGGCCCGGCGTGTGGACTCTGGATCCGCCAGATCGCAGTGGATCGCGCCTTCTCCCTCACGGTCCAGGACCACGGGACGGTACCCATCCTCGGCGCAGCGTTGGGCGATGGCGGCGCCGATACCGTGGGCGCCGCCAGTGATGAGGACCCGTTCGGCGGTGGCTGGCATGTGACTCCTGACGGTGGTGGTCATTCTCAGACGGTGGCGATGGGATTCAGCGGGGACGCTGAGGCGCCCGGGAGGTTCAACGGCGGGGCTGTCAGCAGGAAGGCGGTTCGGGACTGCGTGCGTAGGTGATCTGCCAGCTCGCTCAGATGCCACAGCTCGCCTAGCTGAACGCCGAGCTTGAACAGGCAGTGCTCATGCAGCGGCAGGATGGAGGCCGGGGGTGGGGCAGGATGCGCCGGATACAGCTCGACGGCGTAGTTGTCCGCTGCGATGGCACAGATGCCTGACTCGGTGATCCACTCCAGCAAGGCGGGGTCGCGACCGTCCAGGACGGCGCCGAATCCATGCAGCACCTCCGGGTCTGGGGCGCCGCCCATCTCGATCAGTCGGCGGGCATATCCGGTGTGCACGGTGACCATGTCTCCGGGACGGACGTCGATGGCGTCGGCGCGGAGGACCTGGTCCAGCAGGGGGAAGTCGATCACCTGGTGCTCAGTCCCGAAATGGTGCGCCAGGTCGATCATGACCGCACGGCCCTGAACCGGGTGGGCCGCCAGGGTACCGATCCCCAAGGGGCCCAGGTTCATGGTGGAGGGCTCGCCGGGGCCCGGCAGGCCGCAGTCCGAGGGGTCCTGCGGTCCGCGCACCTCGTGGTGGGGGCGGAAACCGTTGTAGTAGACCGGTTCGGGGTGTCCGTCGCCGTCAGCATCGAACATCGAGCCGACGTGGACCAGGGCATCCCACTGGGTCGAGTACTGGGTGTGGAGCACCACGAGGTCGTCGTTCATCACATCGGAGGAGCCAGGGCGGAGAGACTCCAACGCGCAGTTCACGTTCGGCAGGCCCTCACGCAGGTTCGGGCGGTGCACCGGTGGCAGACGGTTGGGGTTCAGGGAGTTCCCGCCGGGCAGTGTCAAGGGCAGGCCCAGGCTGAACGCCCGACCCTCCTGCACCTCTGCCAGGCCCTCCCTGACTTTCTGCGGCGAGAGCAGGTTCATCCGGCCCAGGGCGTCGTCGGCGCCGAAGTCACCCCACGTCGAGCGCTCGGGTCGGTGGGTCCACCGGGGGGACGATGAAGTGTCCATGGTGGCCTCCTGGGTTCTGTCCGCAACGATTGGGTTGTCAGCGTTGAGTGCGATACGAGTGAGGTGGATCACCGCATGCTATGACCTGACCCACAGAGGAACATCGTGGACCTGCCGCTGGACTTCTGTCCAACATAGAATCGGTAGTGTTTCATGCAGAATCCTGATGAATCGAGGGAGTGAAGCCAGGAGGACACGTGGATCTGAAGGTGCTGAGAGCGTTCGTCGTCCTCGCGGAGGAGCTCCACTTCACGCGTGCCGCCGAACGGCTGGGAGTCGCACAGCCGGTCATGAGCCAGTGGATCCGCCGTCTGGAGCAGGAGCTGGGCGCGGTCCTGGTGGAGCGCACGACCCGAGCTGCCCGACTCACCGCCTCGGGGCAGGCGGCCCTTCCGTTCGCCCGTCAGACGGTGGAGGCGGCTCGGCTGATGGAACGGGCTGCCGACCTGGACGGAGCCCCGGTGGTGGGCGCAGTGACGTTGGGGTACGCCGGTGCTTCGTCTCGCCCCTGGCTTCCGCCGATCGCCCGGGCAGTGCGACAGCAGGCGCCGGGAGTCGAACTGCACCTGCGCTCGATGGTCTATGCCGGTGCTGGCCCGTCCCGCCTCGAGTCCGGTGACGTGGATCTGGCGTTCAGCCGACGACCGTTCTCGCGTCCCGGGTTGGTCGAGCGCATCTTCGAGTACGAGCGGATTCTGGTGGGGCTTCCGTCGGACCATCCCCTGGCGGACCGAGAGTCCGTGGGGATGGAGCACCTGCGGCATGAACCATGGGTGATGTTTCCGGGGACGCGTGGCTCCTCCGTGCGGGAGATGGGTCTGCGGCTGGCGGATGAGGCCGGATATCAGCCGCGGATCGCTCAGGAGGCACCGGATTCGTACACCATCCTAGGTCTGGTCGCAGCCGGCGTAGGAGTGACGCTGACAGTCTCATCGGTGTCCCACGTGGCCACCCCCGGACTCCGACTGGTCCCGCTGGACGGGCCTCCGCGCTACCTCACTGCCACCGTGGTGCACCGGCAGAACCCATCACCGGCCACGCAGGCCGTGCTCGACGTCATCGCTCAGGTCCAGCCTGTCCCAGACCGTCCCGAAGGGCTGCACCTGGACTGAACAAGGCCGCCAAGAACGGATGGGGCCTACAGTGAAAGGGCACCGATCCGACGAACCTCACCAGACTGGAGACCACATGCTGTACCTGGCACGGATGGACGTGACCTTCCCCGAATCGATGAGCCCTGAGACCAGGGCAGACTTCGTGGCGCAGGAGAAGGAGTACTCCGGCAACCTGCAGCGTGAGGGCAAGATGGTGGACATCTGGCGCGTGGTCGGTGAGTACGCCAACTACTCCGTCTATGACGTGGCCGATCATGATGAGCTGCACGCCGTGCTCTCCGGCTTCCCCATGTACCCCTACATGAAGATCAAGGTCACCCCGCTGGCCAAGCACCCCAACTCCATCAAGTAGCCCGTGGCCAAGCTCTACTTCCGCTACGGGGCCATGAACTCCGGCAAGTCCACCGGGCTGCTGCAGGCTGCCTTCAACTATGAGGAGCGGGGCCAGCGGGTGCTGCTGGCCAAGCCGCAGGTCGACTCCAAGGGCGAGGACCAGATCGTCTCCCGCCTCGGCGTGACCCGCACGGTGGACTTCCTCATCCCGCACGGCACCAGCGTCCTGGAGATCTTCCACCAGCACGCCACCGGGGACGACCCCGAGGCGTTGCTCTCCCATGTGGACGCCGAGGTCAAGCCGGTGGCCTGCCTGCTGGTGGACGAAGCCCAGTTCCTGGAGCCGGCCCAGGTGGATGACCTGCTGCGGATCGCGGTCCTGGAGAACGTGCCGGTCATGGCCTACGGCATCCGCACCGACTTCCGCACCCAGTCCTTCCCGGGCTCGGGCCGGCTGATGGAGCTGGCGCACTCGGTGGAGGAGCTCAAGACCATCTGCCGGTGCGGGCGCAAGGCCATCTTCAACACCCGCAAGGCGGGGGAGACCTTCGTGTTCGAAGGCGACCAGGTGGCGATCGACGGCGTGGAGGTCACCTATGAGTCCCTCTGCGCGGTCTGCTACCTCACCGAGTCCGGCGGCCGCCTGGGCTGAGACTCAGCGGCGGACCGGCGTGCTGTCCGGCCCCTGACCGGGAGCGGCGTGATGGTCGCGGTACCAGCGCGGCATCCAGTTCAGGTTCCACCAGAACAGGGTGAACACGACGCCGGCCACACCGATCCCAGCGGCGATGTCCAGTGCCGCTCCGGCTGAGGAGTCACCGGCCCAGTCCGAGAAGGCCCACAGCACGGCGGCCAGGCCGAGGAACGTGAGCATCGGCGGCAGGTAGAGGTGGTCCGTGAACGGGCCACGCCAGTCGGCCCAGCCACGCCAGGCACCCACCCAGGTGACGGCGGCGCCGGCCAGCAGCAGAAGTCCGATGATCAGTCCCGCGATGGTCATGGTTCAGACCCTACCGGGGTCAGGGATCGCACGCTCCACCATCTGTGCATGCGGACGCCTGGGTCTACGTGTGCCACAAGGGGCTGCAGTGCTCCCAGTCCTTGGGAGCGCCCATGTGCTCGAGGGGAACTGCCCGCACTGCGGGGAAAGACCTGACCACTGCGGGGAGCAGGGTCGTCCGTCCCCCGTCAAGTCTGTCGTGGAGGAATTGAATCAGCGTCAGCTGGCCGAAAGTTCGAGACCAATCTGTCGAGACTGAATCCAAATCTGGCTGGCGTCCGATTGTCGGCAGCTTCGGAGACAAGGCATGGACGCGATTGAACAGGCGTCCATGATGAGCGCAGATGTTCCGGACGATGTTCAAGGACTTCAACCAGCTGGTCAGCTGGGGAGCCGTCAGGCCGTAGGCATTCGCGACCGCATCCTGCACAGCTCGAGGAGCGAAGCCGAACAGGCGGGTCAGGCCGCCCCAGTCGAGAACTTCAACAGCGACCCAAACTGGCAGAAGGCCACCGTAGCGCTGTCGATGATGTTCCACGAAGTCCTCGCGGGACCGTTCGATCTCTTCTTCAAGCATTTGGCGCCATCTGCCGTAGACATCCTCCTGTCGTGCTGTCGCTCCCAGCTTCTGGACGTCGAGATGTGCACAGGGATCGATACGGCCCAGCTCGTGTCCCAGCGACGAGCGGATGGCCAGTTCGATCGGCGTCAGGGCGGCGAAAGTCGCGGTGCGGAGTCGAGCATCGAACTCGTAGAGAGCGAGGACGTCTGAGAGCCGTGTATTCGGATAGAAGTCGCTCGTTCGTGGACCCTGGCGGCTGGCGACACGAAAGGGATACCAGTATCCGCTGAGCCGGTAGTAGTTGACGCGTTTCAAGGTACTGACAGCTGTGGTGCGGTCACCCACATCCATTCCACGCTCAATGAGCTGGTCAACCTGTTGATCGTAGGTCTTGAACACCTTGACTGTTCGATCGATGATTCCCCCCCGGAAAAATGAGGACCGGCCCTGGACCTACCGAGGTAGGCGGAACCGGTCTTGATGGGTATGAGGATACCCGTTCCGTACGGGTTCATCAACGAACTCTCATTGGCTCCGGCCCCCAGATCACGTGAACGCTGGATGAGGCTTTGCTCGGCGAGTCTCGACCGCCATCGTTCACGTGATCCGGTGGGTGGTGGGGGTGGGGTGGGGTCAGAGGGAGACGAGCAGGAGGGTCCCGGCGAAGACGAGGCCGGAGGCGATCAGCACCACGGTGGTGTAGCCCAGGATGTCCCGCATCTTCAGTCCGGCGATGGCCAGCAGCGGGATGGCCCAGAACGGCTGGATCATGTTCGTCCACTGGTCGCCGTAGGAGACGGCCATGATGGTGATGGCCGGATCCACGCCCAAAGTCTCGCCGGCAGAGAGCATGATCGGTCCCTGCACGGCGAACTGACCGCCGCCGGAGGGGACGAAGAAGTTCACCAGACCGGCCGCCAGAAACGCCAGCACCCCGAAGGTCACCGGGTTGGAGATCGCCACGAAGGCATCCGAGAAGACCTGGATCAGGCCCGAGCCGGTCATCAGCCCCAGGATGCCCGCGTACAGCGGGAACTGCAGCAGGATCTCACCCACATTGGACGCCGCCTCCTTGGTCAGGTGGATCAGCTCGAAGGGGTTGCGCACCAGCAGCAGGATCAGCGCCAGGAAGGACCAGTTCACCGTGTCCAGGGTCAGCGTGCCGCCCTCCACGAAGTGCAGCACCAGGTAGGCGGTGAGCATCAGACCCAGCAGCAGGGTGGGGATCCGGCTGGCGTCCACCCGGTCTGCCGGGGTGACGATCTCCTCCTGGCCGTCACCCACCGTCTCGCGGGCATCCACGTCCAGCTCCACGATCCGGTCACCGCCGCGCGGTGCCACCAGGAACAGGGCCAGGGCCACGACGACGACGGTGACCACGGCGGCGATCATGTTCCAGCTGGAGAACACCGTCTCGGTGATCGGCACGGTGCGTCCGCCCAGGGACTCGGTTAGGAACGAGCCCTCGGTGGCGGCAGTCAGTGGGCCGGAGGCGGAGTAGCCCATGTGCCACACCACGAACCCGGCGAACCCGGAGGCCACCAGCATGGGGAAGTGCAGGTGCATCCCGCGTTCGCGGCCCTGGTAGGCCACCTCGCGGGCCAGCAGTCCACCGACCACCAGGCCCAGGCCCCAGGTGATCAGGGAGGCCATGGCGGCGACGACGAAGACGAACACGTAGGCGGCCAACGGCGTGCGGGGGATGCTCCCCAGGAACGCCAGCAGACGCCGCACCGGGCCGGTGTTGGCCAGGATGTGCCCCAACAGCAGGATCAGCGCCATCTGGGTGATGAAGCTCAGCAGCCCCGCCAGCCCCTCGCCCCAGTGCAGGACGAGGTCCGCTGGCCCGGTGCCGGTGAGGATCAGGGCGAGGATGGCGACGACGAAGGTCAGCACGATCGAGAACACCAGCGCCGAGGGGATGAACCGCTCGACGACGTTGTTCACCGGACGCATCGCCCGGGACAGTGCCGTCCCCTGCCGTTCCTTCGGGGGCTGTTGCTGGGTTGCAGGTGCAGGCATGATGACGTTTCTCTCCTCAGGCGGGCCCCTCGACCCGCGGTGCGCTCAGGTGACGGTGATCACAGTAGCCGAGCGCCGTCGTCGGGAAGCCGGAAGACGCGACCAGCGCCCAGCGGGGCGCCCGTGCGCTAGGATCCAAAGGTAAGAGCCTCTGTCTTGCCGGTGTTGCCCTCGGGCCGTGAACGGGCAAAACGGAGGCGTTGTCATGTCCGGGGGCACCCCGGCAGAACGATGTCACCTGACCTCCAGGAGGACCAATGCCCGCCATCGCGATCGTCGGAGCCCAGTGGGGCGACGAAGGCAAGGGAAAGGCCACCGACCTGCTCGGCGGAATCGTCGACTACGTGGTCAAGCCCAACGGCGGCAACAACGCCGGCCACACCGTGGTGGTGGGCGGCGAGAAGTTCGAGCTCAAGCTCCTTCCCGCCGGCATCCTCTCCCCGAACGCCACCCCGGTGATTGGCAACGGCGTGGTGGTGAACCTGGAGGCACTGTTCCAGGAGATCGACGGTCTGGAGGCCCGCGGCCAGGACTGCTCGCACCTGAAGATCTCCGCCAACGCGCACCTGGTGGCCCCGTACCACCAGACCATGGACAAGGTCACCGAGCGGTTCCTGGGCAAGCGCGCCATCGGCACCACCGGGCGCGGGATCGGCCCCGCCTACATGGACAAGGTGGCCCGCCTGGGCATCCGCGTGCAGGACATCTTCGACGAGTCCATCCTGCGCCAGAAGATCGACGGTGCCCTGCGGCAGAAGAACGAGCTGCTGGTCAAGCTCTACAACCGCCGTTCCATCACCGTGGACGAGATCGCCGAGTACTTCCTGGGCTACGCCGACCGCCTGCGCCCCATGGTGGTGGACACCACCATCCTGCTCAACGACGCCTTGGATGCCGGCAAGGTGGTGCTGATGGAGGGCGGCCAGGCCACCTACCTGGACGTGGACCACGGCACCTACCCGTTCGTCACCTCCTCCAACCCGACGGCGGGCGGGGCCTCCGTGGGCGCGGGAATCGGTCCCACGCGGTTCACCCGCACGATCGGGATCGTCAAGGCCTACACCACGCGTGTGGGTGCCGGCCCGTTCCCCACCGAGCTCTTCGACGACATGGGTGAGCGGCTGCGCACCGTGGGCGGCGAGTTCGGCGTGAACACCGGACGCCCCCGCCGCACCGGCTGGTATGACGCCGTGATGGCCCGCTACGCCACCCGGATCAACGGGTTCACGGACTACTTCCTCACCAAGCTGGACGTGCTCACCGGCCTGGAGCAGATCCCGGTGTGCGTGGCCTACGACGTGGACGGTGTCCGGCACGACGAGATGCCGATGACCCAGACCGAGTTCCACCACGCCAAGCCGATCTTCGAGCACTTCCCGGGCTGGACCGAGGACATCTCCGGCGCCCGGTCGCTGGACGATCTGCCCACCAACGCCCGGGACTACGTGCTGGCCCTGGAGAGGATGTCCGGCACCCGGATCTCCGCGATCGGCGTGGGCCCGGGCCGCGACCAGGTCATCCAGGTGCGCGACCTGGTCAACGACTGAGTCTCACCAGAGCGGCACAGCCTGACGGACTGACAGCCTGACTGCTGCACAGTCCCTGGCCGGCTCACTCCCCGCTGAGTGCGCCGGCCAAGGACTGTGTGGCCTCCACCAGGGCCTGGCCGCACCGCTCGGCCAGCTCGTCCGTGCACCGGTAGGTCGGCACCAGGGTGCTCAGGGCGCCCACCACCGTGCCGTGCACCGTCACCGGGGCACTCAACGCCGTCACATCCGACTCCACGGTGTCCTGGATCAACGCGAACTGTCTGGCCGGGATCTCCCCGCGCAGCACCTGTCCCACCGCCGTGCCCTCCAACGGGACCGAGCGGCCCACCCAGTTGGTGTGCCGCACCGAGTGCGTGCCCTCCACGATCTTGATGTACATCGCCGTGCCGGCCGGGCCCGGGATGGACAGGTACACCGACTCGCCGGTCCGCTCCACCACCTGCTCCATGGGCACCTGCGCCAACGCGATCAACGGCTCCCGGGAGAACGCCCGCGCCCCCAGCTGCAGGAGGCGCGACCCCGGACGGAAGCGGCCGTCGTCGTCCCTCATCACCAGTCCCGCCGTCTCCAGGCTGCGCAGCAGACGCAGCGCCGTGGAGGTGGCCAGATCGGTCTGACGTGCGGCGTCGGCGAGGGAGAGCGGCGGGTGCTCGGTCACGATCGCCAGCAGGTTCAGGGCGCGATCCACCGTGCGCGTGGACGGGGCGGAGGGGCTGGTCATGGACGGAATCGTACCCGGGGGGTTGTGCAGATCACACATCCGCGTTTCAATAGGTGGCAATCCACTGCCATCCAGTGAAAGGCATAACCGTGACGACCTCCTTCACCCAGCACGATCCCACCCGCACCGTCCGTGCGCCCCGCGGCACCGAGATCAGCGCCAAGAGCTGGCAGACCGAGGCACCCCTGCGCATGCTGATGAACAACCTGGACCCGGAGGTCGCCGAGCGCCCCGAGGACCTGGTGGTCTACGGCGGCACCGGCCGCGCGGCCCGATCCTGGGAGGCGTTCGACGCGATCGTGCAGACCCTCAAGGACCTGGAGGAGGACGAGACCCTGCTGGTCCAGTCCGGCAAGCCCGTGGGCGTGATCCGCACCAACAGGTGGGCCCCGCGCGTGCTGATCGCCAACTCCAATCTGGTGGGGGACTGGGCGAACTGGAAGGAGTTCCGCAAGCTCGAGGCCGAGGGCCTGATGATGTACGGCCAGATGACGGCCGGCTCCTGGATCTACATCGCCACGCAGGGCATCCTGCAGGGCACCTATGAGACCTTCGCGGCGATCGGCCGGAAGCTGGGCAGGAACGACGACGGCACCTTGCGTGGCACCGTGACCCTCACCGGTGGCTGTGGCGGCATGGGTGGCGCCCAGCCGCTGGCCGTCACCCTCAATGGCGGCGTCTGCCTGATCGTGGACGTCTCCGAGGAGCGGCTGCGCCGCCGGGTCTCCAAGCGGTACCTGCACGAGATCGCCCCGGACCTGGACGCGGCGATCGCCCGGGTGAACCAGGCCAAGCAGGACGGCGAGGCCGTCTCCGTGGGACTGGTGGGCAACGCCGCCGAGGTCTTCCCCGAGCTGCTCAAGCGCCACCAGGCCGGGCAGGTGCAGATCGACATCGTCACCGATCAGACCTCCGCGCATGATCCGCTGTCCTACCTCCCCGTGGAGTACTCCCTTCAGGAGTGGACCCGCGAGGCCGAGGCCGACCCGGACGGCTTCACCAAGAAGGCCCAGACCTCCATGGCACGGCACGTGGAGGCGATGGTGGGGTTCCAGGACGCCGGCGCCGAGGTGTTCGACTACGGCAACTCCATCCGGGACGAGGCCCGGCAGGCAGGCTACTCCCGGGCGTTCGAGTTCCCGGGCTTCGTCCCGGCCTACATCCGTCCGCTGTTCTGCGAGGGGCTGGGCCCGTTCCGCTGGGTCGCGCTCTCCGGAGACCCGGAGGACATCCGCGTGACCGATGAGGCGCTCAAGGAACTCTTCCCGGAGAACGAGCACCTGCACCGCTGGCTGGACGGCGCGGCTGAGTTCGTGGAGTTCGAAGGCCTGCCCGCACGCATCTGCTGGCTGGGCTACGGCGAACGCCACCAGGCCGGGCTGCTGTTCAACCGACTGGTCGCCGAGGGCAAGGTCAAGGCCCCGATCGCGATCGGCCGCGACCACCTGGACTCGGGTTCGGTGGCCTCCCCGTACCGCGAGACGGAGTCCATGCTGGACGGCTCGGACGCGATCGCCGACTGGCCGCTGCTCAACGCGCTGACCGCCACCTCCTCCGGCGCCACCTGGGTGTCCATCCACCACGGCGGCGGTGTGGGGATCGGCCGCTCCATCCACGCCGGGCAGGTGGGCCTGGCCGACGGCACCGAGCTGGCCGCCGCCAAGCTCGAGGCCCTGCTGACCAACGATCCGGCCATGGGCGTGCTGCGCCACGTGGACGCCGGGTACAGCCGGGCCGCCGAGGTGGCCGAGGCGCGCGGTGTGCGCGTCCCCATGGAATCGCAGATCCGCGACTGATCGAGAGGAGCGCAGATGGCGCCCGAATACCACGGACACGGTCGGTCCGAGCTGCACACGAACACCACGGCGATGGCCGCGATCGAACAGGACGAGCCCCGTCCGCCCCACCGATGGCGGATGATCGTCTACTCGGTGATCGGGATCTTCATGTTCTTCGTCCCCATCACCCTCAACGGTGCCAACACCATCCCCCTGGACCACCTGGTGCAGGGGATCCGGGCGCTGCTCGGTGACGCCGATCGGTACGTGGCCCTGGCGATCATCGCCGCCGGTGCGGTGTTCCCGTTCGCCACGGGACGGTGGCGCCAGAGCCCGTTGAAGACGGTGTTCGCCCTGTTCGCGGTCCTGGGGCTGGTCAGCGCCAGCATGATCACCTTCGGCTTCGGCCCGGCGTTCCTGCACGAGCCGAGCATCGGACCGTTCCTGATGGACAGCCTGGTCATCCCCGTGGGGCTGATCGTCCCGGTCGGAGCGGTGTTCCTGGCCCTGGTGATCGGCTACGGGCTGATGGAGTTCGTGGGGGTCTACCTGCGTCCGGCCATGCGCCCGCTGTGGCGGGTCCCGGGACGCTCCGCCGTGGATGCAGTGGCCTCCTTCGTGGGCAGCTACGCCGTGGGCCTGCTGCTGACCAACCGGATGTACCGCACGGGTCGCTACACCGCCCGGGAGGCGGCGATCATCGCCGTCGGGTTCTCCACCGTCTCGGTGACGTTCATGGTGATCGTGGCCCGGGCCCTGGACCTGATGGACGTGTGGCTCTGGTACTTCCTGGGCACCCTGGTGGTCACTTTTCTGGTCACCGCCATCACCGTGCGGATCCCGCCGCTGAGCCGGATCCCCGATGCGGTGATGGAGGGGGTGGAGCCGCAGCCGGAGCACCCGGTCACCCGCAACCGGTTCGCCGTGGCCCGCCGCGCCGCCGAGCAGACCCTGGCCGCGGCTCCCGCGCTGCCCCGCAACGCGTGGATCAACCTCAAGGACGGGCTGATCATGGTCATGCAGATCCTGCCCTCGATCATGTCCGTGGGCCTGATCGCGCTGCTGTTGGCCACCTACACCCCGGTGTTCTCCTGGATCGGGGTGATCTTCCTGCCGTTCTTCTGGATCCTGGGCTTCTCCGATCCCGCCCTGATGTCCTCCGCTGCGGCCACCTCGGTGGCGGAGATGTTCATTCCGGCCACCATGCTCGCCGGGCATGAGGACTTCGTCTCCCGGTTCGTGATCGGGGTGATCTGCGTGTCCGCGATCATCTTCTTCTCCGCCCTGGTCCCGGCGATCCTGGCCACGGACATCCCGATCAAGCTGTGGCAGCTGCTGGTGATCTGGGCTCAGCGGGTGATCCTGACGATCCTGCTGGCCACCCCGCTGGCCCATCTGGTGGCCGCGGTCACCTAACCTGTCCGGAGGTCGGTGCACACTGACCGGACAGCCACCCACACGAAACCAGCACGAACCCTGAACCAGCCCCTCAGAGGGCCAGCCGCCCGGCGCGAGAGGACACGATGAGCGCAGAGCTGATCACGGACATCGGCGAACTGACCACGGTGGACCCGGAGGAACGGGTCCTGCAGGACGCCGCCGTGGTGATCGAGGGGGACCGGATCGCCTGGATCGGCCCCGCCGCCCAGGCCCCCGCCGCGGACACCGTCACCTCCGTGGAGGGCCGTGCCCTGCTGCCGGGGTGGGTGGACTCCCACACCCACCTGGTGTTCGCCGGGGACCGCTCCGCAGAGTTCGAGGCCCGCATGGCCGGGCAGTCCTACGCCGCCGGCGGGATCAACGTCACCACGGAGGCCACCCGCGCGGCCAGCGACGCCCAGCTGCGCGAGCTGGTCACCGGGCGGGTGCAGGACGCCGTCCGGGGCGGCACCACCTACCTGGAGACCAAGACCGGGTACGGGCTTTCCGTGGACGAGGAGATCCGCCAGGCCCGCCTGCTCGCCGAGCTGCGGACCGAGGGCGTGGTGGACCAGGTGACCTTCCTCGGCGCCCACCTGGTGCCCCCGGGAGGTGACGCGGACGCCTATGTGCGTGACGTCGTCGGGCCCATGCTGGAGGGCGTGCGCGAGCACGTGCAGTGGGCGGATGTGTTCTGTGAGCGCGGCGCCTTCACCCAGGAGCAGTCCCGCACCGTCCTGCAGGCCTGCGCCGAGGCCGGGCTGGGGCTGCGCGTGCACGGCAACCAGCTGGGGGAGGGGCCGGGCGTGGCGCTCGCCGTCGAGCTGGGCGCCGCCAGCGTGGACCACGTCAACCACCTCACTCCCGACGACGTCGCGACCCTGGCACAGTCCTGGTCCGGTTGGGAGCGGGGCGGGCAGAGTGCACCGGGCACCGTGGCCACCTGCCTGCCGGCCTGCGACCTCTCCACGCGAGAGCCGCTGGCGCCGGGCCGGGAGCTGCTCGATGCGGGCGTGCAGATCGCGCTGGCCTCCAACTGCAACCCCGGGACCAGCTACACCTCGTCCATGAACTTCTGTGTGGGCACCGCCGTGCTGCAGATGCACCTGAGCCTGGCCGAGGCGGTGCGAGCGGCCACCTTCGGCGGGGCGCTGGCACTGCGGGCGCAGGAGGAGGTGGGCAGCATCGAGGTGGGCAAGCGGGCGGATCTGCACCTGGTGGACGCTCCCGCCGCGATCCACCTGGCCTACCGCCCCGGGATGCCGCTCACCCACGCCGTCTGGCGGGCCGGCCGCCGCGTGGTCTGAGCCGCCGCTCCAGTACGACCTGCGCGAGCTGCACCACCTGTATGACCCCTACGACACCACCCCCGTCCACACTCGCGGGCCCACCGGCCCGGACCCAGGAGAGATTGTGACCCACCCTCAGTCAGCCCAGACCGTGACCCTCAGCCCCTCCGGCACCACTCTCGCCGACGTGGTCGCCGTGGCCCGGCACGGGGCCCAGGTCCGGCTCAGCGACCAGGCACTGCAGGCCGTGGCCGAGGTGCGCCAGCACGTGGAGGACCTGGCCGCCGGGGAGACCCCCACCTACGGCATCTCCACCGGGTTCGGGGCGCTGGCGGACAAGCACATTCCGCAGGAGTCGCGCGCGCAGCTGCAGAAGTCGCTGATCCGCTCCCACGCCGCGGGCATGGGCCCGGCTGTGGAGACCGAGGTGGTGCGGGCCCTGATGTTCCTGCGCTCCACCACTCTGGCCTCCGGGCGGACCGGAGTGCGCCCCGTGGTGGTCCAGACCATGGTGGACCTGCTCAACGCCGGCATCACCCCCGTGGTGCGGGAGTACGGCTCCCTGGGCTGCTCCGGAGATCTGGCACCGCTGTCCCACGTGGCGCTGACCCTGATGGGGGAGGGTGAGGCCGCCGGGCCGGGCGGAGCCGTCCGGCCCTCCGGGGAGCTGATGGCCGAGGCCGGGATCGCGCCGGTGGAGCTGCGGGAGAAGGAGGGGCTGGCCCTGATCAACGGGACCGAGGGCATGCTGGGCATGCTCATCCTGGCCCTGCATGACCTGACTGCGCTCGCGGACACCGTGGACCTGACGGCGGCCATGGCGGTGGAGGCGCTGCTGGGCACGGACCGGGTGTTCGTCCCCGAGCTGCACGCCCCGCTGCGCCCGCACCCGGGTCAGGCCCGTGCTGCGGACCGGATGCTGCGGATCCTGGCCGGCTCGCCGATCGTCGCCTCCCACCGTGAGGGGGACTCCCGCGTGCAGGACGCCTACTCGCTGCGCTGCGCACCCCAGGTCTCCGGCGGACTGCGGGACCTGCTGGACTACGCCACCACCGTGGCCGAACGGGAGCTGGCCGCCACCATCGACAACCCCGTGGTGCTGCCGGACGGCCGGGTCTCCTCCAACGGCAACTTCCACGGCGCACCCGTGGCCTACGTGCTGGACTTCCTGGCCATCCCCGTGGCGGATGTGGCCTCCATGTCCGAGCGGCGCACCGACCGCATGCTGGACCCGGCCCGCTCCCACGGGCTGCCGGCGTTCCTGGTGGACGATCCCGGCGTGGACTCGGGCATGATGATCGCCCAGTACACCCAGGCCGGACTGGTCTCGGAGATGAAGCGCCTGGCGATCCCGGCCTCCGTGGACTCCATCCCGTCCTCCGCCATGCAGGAGGACCACGTGTCCATGGGCTGGCACGCCGCCCGCAAGCTGCGCACCTCGGTGGAGAATCTGCGCCGGGTGCTGGCGGTGGAGCTGGTGGCCGCTGGCCGAGCGATCGACCTGCGTGCCCCGCTGCAGCCCGGTCCCGCCACCGGTGCTGCCCTGGGCGTGCTGCGCACCCGCGTGGAGGGGCCCGGCCCCGACTCCTTCATGGCACCCCAGCTCGCCGCCGCCGAGCAGCTGCTGCGCGAGGGCTTCGTGCTGGCCGCCGTGGAGGAGGTGCTGTCCCAGGCCGGTGCCGGCGAACCAGGTGCCGAGGACCTCGCCGGGGTGGACCACCCCACCGCCGAGGGGCACTAGGTCAGCACTGGTGACGCGTGACGATCGTGTGGATCAGTCGCGCGGCGGTCCGGGCGGTGCGCCCGTCCACATCCAGCGTGGGATTCAGTTCCACGACGTCGGCCAGCGCCAGCTTCCCGGACCGGGTCGCCTCCTGCACGCAGGCGGTGATGACCTCCAGGGGCACCCCCAATCCGGCAGGTGCACTCACGCCCGGGGCCACGGCTGCCGGCAGCACGTCCAGGTCGATGGTCAGGTAGAGCACGTCCACCTCGGCGATGAACCCGCGCACGAACTGGCGCACCGCATCCAGGTCGGCGGTATGGGACTGCTCATCCGTCAGCCAGCGCACGCCCAGCCGCTCGGCGGTCTGGAACAGGATGCGGGTGTTGTTGGCCTCGCTGATCCCCACCACGGCATAGGAGAACTGCCGCCCGGCGGACTGCTCATCCTGGGCGGCCTGCAGGAACGGGGTGCCGGAGCTGGGCAGCGGGGCCTGGCGCAGATCGAAGTGGGCATCCAGGTTCAGGATCCCGATCCGGGTGTCCGAGCCGACGCGGGCTGACCCGGCCAGGCCGGAATAGGAGGCGTACGCGGTCTCATGCCCGCCGCCGAGCACCACCGTGAGGTCGTGGGCGTCCAGCAGTGCGGTGATGCGCTGGGCAAGCTGTGCCTGACCGGCTTCCAGATCCCCGGGGGAGTCCTCATCACCGAGCTGAACGCTCACATCCCCGGCGTCGGCCAGGGAGCCGGTGCCGTCCACCACGGCCAGGGAAGACAGGGCAGAACGCAGGGCCGCCGGGCCCTGGGCGGCACCCACCCGGCCATGGTTGCGGCGCACGCCCTCGTCCGAGGCGAAGCCGACCAGCGCCGTGGAGTGCGCATCGCCGTCTGCCGTGCTGTCTCCCCCTGCAGAAGCCGAACCGGCCTGCTCCGGTGAGGGGGCCGTCGTCGGGAAGGCTGTGGAGTCCAGGGCGCGGACCGCCTGATGCCAGCGCAGGTGTTCGGGGCCGGTGCCGTCAGTGCGTCCGGACCAGCCGGCGGGAGGAATGCTCATGACTCCATCCCACCCGGTTCGGCCCACGGGCGCAATCCCGGCGGGCGGCCGGGCGATAGGCTGGAGTCCCAGAGCCCCGCCCCGTCAGGAGGATGGACCATGAAGATCAGTGTCGGTCAGTTCCGGCCCACCGGAGTGATGGCGGAGAACCTCTCCTCCATGCGACGTCTGGCCGAGTCTGCCCGGGAGGACGGCGCCGAACTGGTGCTGTTCCCGGAGGAGTCCATGTTCACCATCCGGCACGTGGCCGGGACCCTGTCCAAAGTGGTCGCCCAGCAGTGGGACGGATTCGTGGAGGGCCTGCAGCAGATCGCCGAGGACCTGCAGCTGGCCGTGGTGGCCGGCGGGTACGAGCCCTCCGGGACCGAGCTGCCCTACAACACGCTGGTGGCCGTGGACGAGAGCGGACAGGTGGCCGGCACCTACCGGAAGCTGCACCTCTACGATGCCTTCAAGTACAAGGAGTCCGACCGCATCCAGCCCGGCGACTCCGGGCTGCTGACCGTCCAGCTCGGTGGACTCACCTTCGGGCTGATGACCTGCTACGACCTGCGCTTCCCCGAGGTCGCCCGTGCCCTGGCCGTGGCCGGCGCCGACGTCCTGCTGATCCCCGCCGCCTGGTTCAAGGGCGACCACAAGATCGACCACTGGCAGACGCTGCTCAAGGCCCGCGCCGTGGAGAACACCGTCTGGGTGGTCGCCGCCGGCACCCGCTCGGACAACACCGTGGGCCACTCGGCGATCGTGGATCCGCTGGCCATCCCGGTCGCTCACCTGGGCGAGGAGGCCGAGGCCATTGCGACGGCAGAGGTCACCCGCGAGCGGATCGACGAGGTGCGTTCCTTCCTGCCCGTGCTGCAGAACCGCCGCACAGACGTCCTGGAGGTCACCGTCGCCGAGGGCCAGCTCACCCGCTGACCACCCTTGCCAGGGAGTTCCCAGCCGGCGTTGCGGCTGTGCACACACTGGACTCCTACGCTGAAAGCACCTCATCAAGGTGCGAGTGATGACAAGAAGGGCCCCGGGTCCGGCATGCGTTCCCCCTCACGCAGCCGGATCGCCCGGGGCCCTTCGCCATCCCCAGGGAAGTCCCTCGGGGATGGATCACTCAGGTGAGCCTCACCCCTCACCGTCCCAGGCATGAGCTTCTGCGGTCTGCTCGCGGCGGCGGTTCATCACGAACATGACCGCCGGAATCGCCAGCAGCAGCAACGGGATCAGCAGCAGCCAGGCAGCCGGACCGGTGAAGACCCGATCGGCCGAGGCGGCCTGGGTGGAGGAGCGCAGCTCCTCGGTGCCCGAGGCCAGCTGCAGCGATCCGGAGGCCAGCCGCCCGGTTCCGTCGGCCAGTTCAGCGCTGCCCTCAGAGAGTTCCCGGGCACCGGCCTTGAGCTCCTTCGCACCATCGCTGAGGTCACCGGCGCCGGTGTCCAGCTGCTTCAGGCCGCCCTCGAGCTTGCCCGCACCCTGGGCGAGCTTCTTGGTGCCCTGGTTCAGCTTGGACGTGCCTGCAGCCAGGGCGGCATTGCCCTCGCGCAGCGTCACAGCACCCGCGGAGAGGGTTCCCGCTCCGGTGGTGACCTTCTGGGACCCGGCGACCAGGTCCGGGGTCTTGGACTTCAGCTCCGAGGTGCCCTCCTGCAGGGTTCCGGCACCCGTGGCCAGAGCCTGGTTGCCCTCGGCGAGGTCGCCGGCTCCGGCAGAGAGCGTGGCGGCACCGGTGAACAGCTGGCCCGCGCCGTCGGAGAGGTCCCCGGCGCCTGCCTGCAGCGTTCCTGCACCGGTCTTGAGCTGACCGGTGCCCTGGGCCAGGCGGCCCGAGCCCTCAGCCAGTGCCTGGTTGCCCTGCGCCAGCTCAGAGGCTCCGCTGGAGAGCGAGCCCGCACCGGCGAACAGCTGCTGGGCACCAGTGGCCAGTGCGCCGGCCCCGTCGCTGAGCTGGCCTGCGCCTGCCTGAAGCTTCCCGGTGCCCTCGACCAGCTGCCCGGCACCGTCGGCCAGCGCCTGGTTGCCCTGAGCCAGTTCTCCGGCGCCGGCCTTGAGCTGCTGTGCCCCGGCGACCAGGCCCGGCTGAGACTGAGTCCCCTTCACCCCGGCCTGGATCTGGGCCAGCCCCGTCTTCAACTCGGTGGACCCGGCGTAGGCGTTCTTGCCTCCCGCCTCCAGCTCGGTCAGGCCGGCCTGCAGCTGGGAGGCTCCGCCGGCCACCTGGTCGGCCCCGGTGGACGCCTCAGTGGCACCGGCGGAGAGTCGGTCGGCGCCCGCACGGATCTGAGCCGAGCCGGCCTGGAGCTCGGCCACGCCGGCGTCCAGCTTCTGGCCACCCGCGTTGAGCTGCTCGAGCTGGACCAGCATCATGCCCACGGGGACGGCCGGGTTCTTCTGGGCGAACTCCAGCAGGTCACCGAGTCCGGTGGAGAGCTCTGCAGAGCCGGCTTTCAGACGAGCCTGGCCCTCCGTGCCCTGAGCCAGGCCGGCAGCGAGCTGCTGTGCACCGGTCTCCAGCTCCTGCACTCCGGTGGCGACCTGGGCCGAACCGCCCTTGAGGGCGGTGGCCCCGGTGAGGGCGCTGGTCAGCCCGCCCGAGAGCTGGCCCAGGCCCTGGTTGAGGTCGGTGGACCCCTGGGCGGCAGCGTCCACACCGCCGCTGAGACGCTGGGCCCCGGCGGCGAGGGAGTCGGCGCCGGCGGCGAGCTGGGCGGCTCCCTGGGAGGCGCGATCAGCACCGGTCTGGAGCTCCTGGGCACCGGCGTCCACCTGGTCCACACCGGCGGCCAGGGAGCCCATTCCGGTCTTCAGGTCGTTGGCGCCGGCATCGAGGCGCCCCGCACCGGTCTTCAGTTCACCGGCACCGCCGGCGACCTTCTTGGCGCCCTCGGCTGCGGCACCTGCTCCAGCCTGAAGCTCCCGGGCGCCGGAGTCGACCTGTCCTGCACCGTCGGCGAGCCTGCCGGCACCGGCCTGGATCTCCCCGGCGCCGGCGTTGAGGCGTCCCGCACCGTCTCGGAGCTCCCCGGCACCGCCGGCCACCTTGCCTGCCCCCTCAGCGGCGGCACCGGCCCCTGTCTTGAGCTTCTGTGCACCTGCATCCAGCTTTCCGGCGGCGGCATCGGCGCGCTGTGCACCGGCAGTCACCTCACCGGAACCGGTGGAGAGCTTCTGGGCACCCTCGGCCAGCTTCTGCGCTCCGGTGGCAGCCTGGGCGGCGCCGGTGTTCAGCTCACCCGCGCCGTCCTTGAGCTCCTCCGCACCCGAGGCCAGCTCGGTCGAGCCCTCGTGCGCGTTCGAGGCGCCGTCGGCCAGTTTGGCGGTCCCTGCCTCGAGGTCCGAGGAGCCGTCGGCCAGGGCCTGGGCGCCTTCAGCGGCGCGGCCGGCACCGTCGTTGAGCTCGGTCGAGCCGGTCTGGGCGGTCCGCATGCCGTCGTCCAGTCGGACCGCGCCGTCGGCGACCTTGGTGCTGTACAGCGAGTAGAAGGCCAGGCCGCCGATCAGGAACAGTGCCAGCAGCGAGGCCAGCACCGCCCAGGGCAGGTGATGGCGAGTGCGTGAATGCATAGGTGCGTTCTTTCCGTACATCCAGGATCCTCAGATCCAGGGGGCGAGTGGATGCCGACCAGGGTGACCGGTCAGGGGCAGTGCTGGACGGGTGGTCCATCGCTCCGATCCGCATCCTTCGCGTTGATCACGCCGGATGTGAGCCGGGTCACAAGCACTAGCGTCAATGGTTACCAGTCAGTAACCCTGCGCGCAAGAGGGGTATCTGATACCCCGACGACGTCGCTCGCCTCAGGACTGACAGCTTCCTCCCAGGCTGTCTCCGGTCTATGCACATCGTGGCTTCCTATCCTGAAGTCACCTCATCAAGGTGCGAGTGATGACAGAGGGCCCCGGGCCCGGCAGAATGCGTCCCCCTCACGCAGCCGGACTACCCGGGGCCCTGCTCTGTCCGCTGCCGCACGATGCGCTGTCCCCGCGGCGGGACAGCCGGGAGGACCGGCAGCCTGTGCGTGCACCGCTGAGGACCGTAGAGTGATCAGACCGCTGAGGCGAGCCAGCCTCGGTGCACACCCCATTCCACTGACGGAGGCCACCATGCCATTGAAGAACCTGTTCCGCCGGGCCCAGTCCTTCGCGCGCAGCCCGGAGGGCAAGCGCATGATCAATCAGGCCGGCCGGGCCGCCCGCAGTCGCGGTGGTCGCCGCGGCGGCACCCGTCCCGCCGGTGGCGGTCTGATGGGTCTGGCCCAGCAGTTCCTGGGCCGCGGTCGCCGCCGCTGAGCTCTCCTTCTCTGCGCTGAGGCGCCCTGAGATGCACTGAGACCGAGCCGTGTGGCTCGGTCTCAGTGCGTCTCAGGGGCGGGGGGAGCGGACTAGCGGTCCAGCTCCTGGCGCTTGGAGGAGATCACGCCGGTGTTGAAGCCGGCCAGGTTCAGGCCGCCGTGGAACCGAGCGTGCTCGATCTTCACGCAACGGTCCATCACCACGTTCATGCCCTTGGACTCAGCCAGGTGGGCGGCGTCCTCGTTCCAGATGCCCAGCTGCAGCCACACGGTCTTGGCCCCCGCCGCATGGGCCTCCTCCACGATCTCCGGGGCGTCCGAGGCCTTGCGGAAGACTTCCACCAGGTCCGGGGTCTCCGGCAGGTCCGCCAGCGAGGGGTAGACCGGCTGGCCCAGGATCTGCTTGCCCGCCTCGGCCAGCACCGGGTTCACGAAGTACACCCGGTAGGTGGTGGAGGAGAGCAGGTAGGTGGCCACGAAGTAGGAGGCACGGGCCGGCTTGTCCGAGGCTCCGACGATCGCGATCGACCGGGCGCGGCGCAACAGGTCCAGCCGCTCCGGGGCGGTGGGACCGGTCCAGGTGCGGTCAGGCAGTGCGGTGCTCACTTCGTCTCCTCCGGGTTCGTGACGGCGGCGGTCAGGGCCTGGTCCAGGTCCCAGAGGATGTCCTCCACGTCCTCGATGCCCACGGAGATCCGGATCAGGTCCTCCGGGACACCGCCGGCCTCGAGCTGCTCGGGGGTGAGCTGCTGGTGGGTGGTGGAGGCCGGGTGCAGCACCAGGGTCTTGGCGTCGCCGATGTTGGCCAGGTGGCTGGCCAGCTGCAGGTTCGCGATGAACTGGGCCCCCGACTCCCGGCCACCCTTCACACCGAAGCTGAACACCGAACCGGGACCGAGCGGCAGCAGCTCCTTCGCCCGCGCGTGGTGGGGGTGCTCGGGCAGGCCGGCGTAGGAGACCCAACTTATTCGATCATCGGCGGCCAGCCACTCGGCCACCCGCTGGGCGTTGGCCAGGTGGGCGTCCATCCGCTGGGCCAGGGTCTCCACGCCGATCATCAGCTGGAACGCGGACTGCGGGGCCAGAGACGGGCCGAAGTCGCGCAGCTGCTCCGAACGCAGCTTCGTCAGGAAGCCGTACTCCCCGAAGTTCCCCCACCAGGAGACGTTGCCGTAGGAGGGGACCGGCTCGGTCATGGCCGGAAAGCGCCCGTTGTCCCACGGGAAACGGCCGGACTCGATCACCACGCCGCCCAGGGTGGTGCCATGCCCGCCGAGGAACTTGGTGGCCGAGTGGATCACGATGTCCGCGCCGTGCTCGATCGGGCGGATCAGGTACGGCGGGGTCAGGGTGGCATCCACCACCAGCGGCACGCCGGCCTCATGCGCCGCCCGGGCCAGACCGGGCAGGTCCACCACGTCACCGGAGGGGTTGGCCACGATCTCGGTGTAGACCGCCTTGGTGTTGGGCTGGATGGCGGCGGCGAAGTCCTCGGCCTCGGTGGAGTTCACGAACGTGGTCTCCACCCCGAACCGGCGCAGGGAGACGTCCAGCTGGGTGATGGTGCCGCCGTAGAGCTTGGAGGAGGCCACGATGTGATCGCCCGCCCCGGCCAGCGCGGCGAAGGTGACGAACTCCGCGGCCATGCCGGACGCCGTCGCCACAGCGCCCAGGCCGCCCTCCAGGGAGGCCATCCGCTCCTCGAACGCGGCGACCGTGGGATTGCCGATCCGGGAGTAGATGTTGCCGTACTTCTGCAGGGCGAACAGGTTCGCTGCGTCCTGCGCGGACTCGAACACGAACGAGGAGGTCTGGTGGATGGGCACCGCACGCGAGCCGTGCACGGCATCCGGCACCGCCCCGGCATGCAGGGCGCGGGTGCGGAATCCGAACTGGTGGTCTGCCTGGTTGGGCTGGTCTTCCATGCGGTCATTCTTCACGACGACGGCCCGGTCACCTGGGCGTGTGTCCTCGGGCTACGTGGGGGCTCGGCCGGGGCCGCGGTCACCGGCGTTCGCCGGGCTCCCAGAGGGGAGCGTTGTTGCCCATGCGACCGCCGCGGCGATACCAGCGGCGGTACCAGGGCGGGGAGAGGAACAGCGGCCAGTGGACCAGGGAGATCAGACCAATGGGAATGCCGAGCAGCGCCAGGATTCCCCCGAGGGCACTGACCAGCTCCGGTGGGTCGGTGACGATGAGCTGCGGAGACAACCCCACCAGGACCAAGCCGAGTCCCAGGTAGGTGTACGGCATGAAGTTGCGGGCCAGATAGTTGAAGATCGACGGGGTGGCCCGGGCCCATTCACGGTCGAAGCCGAGGATGCGGGTCAGGTTGGCGATGACCAACAGTCCGCCGAAGAGCAGGACGCCGATGCCGATCCACATGTCCATGCCTCCAGGGTAACCGTGTGGGCCGGCGTCTCTGTGCCGAGCCGAGGGATGGGGAGAACTCCCCATCGCGGCCGACAGGTCGGGTTCTTAGAATGACGGGGAACCGTTTCGCGGACCAGGACAGACCGCTTTCATGCACAGACAGGGAGGATACCCATGGCATTGAGCTCGTGGGACATCGAGGTAGAGACTGCCCGGGGTATCGTCAACACCACCAAAGGGCACTTCGACAAGATCGATCAGCTCAAGGTCGACTCGCAGGGTGCCGTCATGGACGCCATCACGGCCACGGACAACCTGGAGATCGGTCAGGCGCTGTCGATGACCAACAATGAGTACCTGTCCATCATGCTCGGCTCGGCCGAGGCCGTGGGGGACAACATCTGCCTGAAGATGCATGAGGCCATCAACGCCTACGTCGACGGGGATCGACAGGTGGCCGAGGACGCGCAGGCCGCTGTCTCCGCCGTCCCGGACGAGGACCCGGAGGCGGACAAGGTCACGCCTCAGGTCCGCAACCGGCCGGGGGTTCCCCAGTGACCGTCTATCTTGAGGGCCTTCCGGCCAAGCTGCCGACTACGGAGAACATCCGCACTGCCGCCGCGAACATCTCCACAGCCGGGAAGGACGCGGTCACCTACGCCGAGGACGGTGCAGCGTCCTGGGCCGGTCTCTCCGCCGTCTACACCTCCCCGGACGACGAGCTGGTCAGCACGGCCCCGCAGATCGTCAAGACCTACGCGGAGGAGGCCGAGACCTGCTCCACCTCCATCAAGGACGCCCTGGATGCCTTCGCGGAGACGATCGACGGCCTGAAAGCCGAGTACGACGCGGTGAAGGCCGAGGCCGCCACGCACAACGCGGTGGACACCTCGGTCGAGGACTTCGACTGGGATGCACATGGCAGGGAGCGGAGTGCGCTTCAGGGCCGCATCGATGCCGTGGCCACCACCTATGACGAGGCCTCCAAGACGTGTGCGGATGCGATCAGCGCTGCCAACACCGGCAAGCTCTTCGAGATCGGAGACGGCGGACTTCCGGTCGGCCTCGCGTCCTTCGTGACCACCAAGGCCCTGGAGGGATACAGCACCAAGGGCAACGCCACCTACTTCACGTACGAGTTCGCCAACCCGCGGATCGTCAGGCCCTCCGTCCTGGATCGGCTCCCCATCCCTCCGGGGCTTGTCAACCGCCTGGATGAGTGGGTGGAGAGCGGCAATCGGTGGATCGATGAGAAGCATCGTCGCCTGCTTCCGGACGTCACCAAGAACCGGTTCGTGACCGAGACCGCGGGCTTCGACCCCTTCGCCAACCCACGCTTCACCGCGCTGATGGCCTCCCCGACTTTCCGGAAGCTCCTGGGTGCCCGTGGCGCGAACTCGAACGCCAGCTTCCGGCGTCTGCTGGAGCGCCATCACATCTCCGTGAAGGACGGCACGATCACCGTCGGCTACGCAGCGACGCTCGGCGATCGCAAGGGCAAGCCGAAGGTCCCCGGGTGGGCCAAGAACACCCTCCGAGGCATCAACGTCGGGGGACATGCTCTCGGATTCGCGTCGGCCACCAGCGAGCAGTACGAGGAACTGCGGACCAAGTACCCTGACTGGTCTGAGGAACAGCTGATGGCCGAGGCGGTCGCTGACGGAGCCACGACCCAGTTCGCCACGGCGCTGGGCGAGGAGGTGGGTTCGAAGGTTGGCACGGCTATCGGGCGTGCCGGTGGGGCCGCACTGGGGCAGGCTCTGATCCCCATTCCCGGCGTGGGCGCGGCCGTCGGCGGCGTGGTCGGCGGTTTCGTCGGCAACTTCGTCGGTGGTGCGGTCGGCGGATGGGTCGGCGGGAAGGTCGGCGGATGGATCGCGGACAACACGAACTTCACGGAAGCGGCCAAGGACATTGGAGGAGCGGTCTCTGGCGCGGCCAGCAAGGCCAAGGACTTCATCGGTGGGCTCTTCGGCTGAATCGGTCTGCACCAGATCACACTGAACCGACGACCGTAGACTGACACCGACCCCAGCGACCAAGGACAGTGCACCGATGACCAGTTCCTCCGACCAGCATTCAGCGACAACGGGGGAGACCTCGCGCATCCATGTCCAGATCCCCGGGGGCTGGGCAGCGGAGGAGTCTCCTCGCCCCGAGGTGGAGTTCTTCGCCTTCCCCCAGGTGAGTGGGGAGGGCGTGTTCGTCCCCAACATCGTCGGCACGATCAACCCGTTCGCCGGTGGCCTTCACGAGTTCTCGGCCTCCGCACAGGGGCACCTCTTCGCCCAGTTCGAGGATCTCCGAGTGATCGACGTGACCTGGTGGGAACGTGAGCAGGGGCCCGCGCGGGCCATTCTCTCCTCAAGGACCGACCACGGCAGGATCTTGGTGTCGGTGGACTACCTCTTCATCGAGAAGGGCTGGGCCGTCCAGCTGACTGCCACCATGACCCCACCGTCCTACCGTGCGCTGCGTCCGGTGTTCGACGCCATCGCTGCCAGCGCGAGGGTGGCGGACCACGTCCATGACGGCGATGGGCCGGCTGATGTGGGGCACCAGATCCGACTCGACGAGGTGGCAACCCAGGCCATAGGCCTTCCCTGTGAACGTCTGGACTCAGTGCGTTCCCTGGGCGTCTACCGCTCGAGCGGACCGGTGCTCTCTTCCGAGGCCTGGGAGCTGTTGGTCAGCCTGGCGCAGGGACACCGTCCGGGCCGGATGGCGCAGGGGACGCCGGCCGTCCACGAGCTGCAACGGGCCGAGCTGATGGACGGAACCAGTCCGTCCGAGGAGGCAGGGCTGATCCTGGGACTGCTGGCTCGTCCCCAGGCCCAGATCACGGTGCACGCACACCGTGGCGAGAGGGCCACGGACTTCCAGGCCTGGTTCGACAGCCGATTCGCGGTCATCGCCGCGGGGCCGTCTGCCGGGTACCTCGACCACGAACAGGTCGCCGACGTGGGGCACTCCGGCTACCGCCAGCTTGATGTGGTGACCACTGAAGACCTTCCCGGATCACTCTTCGCCTGGGCTGGTGCAGGGCCGGCCTGGTCCTTGGCATTGGATGAGGAGACCGTCTCCCAGGAGCAGCTCATGCGCCACTGGACTGCGCAGGCGGAGGCTCCGGGGAGCTCTCCGGTGGACCAGGCCGTATGGGCGGAGCCATGGTTCATCTGGACGCTCAATGCCGCTGGCCCCACCTCGAAGATGGAGGAAGTGGTGCGCGTGTCGGCCGGAGACAGGGGCACCTACCGGCTCTATGCGTCCGCGAGTCGTGACTCCGGCGAAGTCAGCCTGCAGGCCGAGCCGTCCTGGACCATCTACGAACACCTGTTGGGCACGGTCTCGGAACTGGTGGGGCCGCACTCCTGATTCTCGTCAAGCCACCAGGGCTGATTCCCGGCCGGCGGCCAGGGAGGCGAACGGGCCGTCTGCGGTGAGGAGCTCGGACGGGGCGCCCTGCTCCACGATCCGCCCGTCCTCCAGCACGATCACCTGGTCCGCGTCCATCACGGTGGACAGGCGGTGGGCGATCATCAGGGTGGTGCGGCCGGAGGAGAGGTCGTCCAGGGCCGCCTGCACGCGCGCCTCCGTGGTGTTGTCCAACGCCGAGGTGGCCTCGTCCAGCACCAGCACGGGCGGGTTGCGCAGCACCGTCCGGGCGATCGCCAGCCGCTGCTGCTCACCACCGGAGAACCGACGCCCCCGCGCTCCAACCAGGGTGTCCAGTCCCTCCGGCAGTGCCGCGATGGTCCCGGCCAGTGACGCTGTCTCCAGGGCGCACCACAGCTCTGCGTCGGTGGCCCCGGGCCGGGCCAACAGCAGGTTCTCCCGCACGCTGGCGTGGATCAGGTACGTCTCCTGCGAGACCACGCCGACCGTGGCCGCCAGGTCCGCCGGGGCCAGATCCCGCACGTCCACGCCGTCGATCATCACCCGTCCGGAGGTGGCGTCGTACAGCCGCGGCACCAGGGAGGCCAGCGTGGATTTGCCAGACCCGGTGGAACCGACCACCGCCGAGGTGGTGCCCGCAGGGATCACCAGATCGATCTCTGCCAAGGTGGGGGAGCCGTCGTCGTAGGCGAAGCTGACCTGCTCGAAGCGGACCTCACCCTGGACGCGCTCGGCGTCCCACGGGGCCGGATCCGCCGGCGGCTTCAGGTCCGGATCCAGGTCCAGGTACTCGAAGATGCGAGAGAAGAAAGCCAGCGCGGTCACCCACTGCACGCCGATGTTCAGCAGCCCCATCACCGGGCGGAACACCTGACCCTGCAGCGCGGTGAAGGCCACCAGGGTGCCGATGGTCATGCCCTGTGAGGTGGCGGGCAGGCCGGCGGCCAGGTAGATCACCGCGGGGATGGCCGCGAAGACGATCTGCATGGTGGCCATCCGCCACCGCCCGGCCAGCTGACTGCGCAGTTCCAGGCCGATCAGCTGGTCCGAGCGCTGCGTGAACAGGGTGGCATCCCGCGCGGTGGTGCCCAGGGTCTTGGCCAGGCGGGCGCCGGAGACCGAGAGTCCCTCCTCCACCTGGGTGTGCAGGGCGGCCAGGGTGGCCTGACGTTCGTCCGTGACCTGGCGGCGAATCAGGGCCACGCGTCGGGAGAGCCAGATGGCCGGGGGCAGCACCACCAGGGAGATCAGGCTCAGCTGCGGGGAGAGCGCCACCATGGCGACGGCTGTGGCGACGGTGGTGGTCAGGTTGCTGGCCACGCCGGTGGCGGTGGAGGTGACCACGGACTGCATGCCGGCGATGTCATGGGTCAGCCGCGACTGCACCTCGCCGCCGCGCGTGCGGGTGAAGAAGGACAGCGGCTGGGACTGCAGGTGGGTGAAGAGCTTCACGCGCAGGGCATGCATGACCTTCTGGCCCATGGCGGTGGCCATCCAGGTCTGCACCACCCCGATCACACTGGTCAGAGCGGCCACGCCCACCATGGCCGCGGTCAGCCAGATCAGCAGGGGGATGTCCTGGTGGGGCAGGGCGTCGTCGATCACGCCGCGCACCAGGAACGGCTGGGCCAGGTTGATCACGGAGGCGGCGGTGATGAGCAGGACCACGACGACGATGGTCGGGCGGTGCGGGGCGAAGAGGGCTGCGATGCGGCGCAGGGAGACCGGATGACGCGTCAGCTGGGTCCGGTCTGCGGGGTTCAGACGCGCAGGGCCGCGGCCGGGGCGGTCTGAGGTGTGGGGGATGCTGCCAGGGGTGGCGGCGGGGATGTTCGGGGAAGGGTGGTTCATGGGGCGCTCCTTCGTGCGTGCGCCGGGCTCGGGGACAGATGCGTCCGAGCGGTTCGATGTAGTGAGGTTACCTCACTAAGAGGTTGCCGCGCAATCTGGGTAGACTGCGGGCATGCGAGAGGTGGATAGTGCGAGTGCTGGGGAGCCAGGCTCTGGTGCGGCTGGGGCCGTGGGCGGCGCTGGTGGCGCTGGTGTGGACGGCGGGGACCTGGGCGAGCTGATGCACGCGGCGTTCAGGCAACTGCGCCGGCGGTGGAGCGAGCAGTTGGCGCCGCTGGATCTGACGCCGCACCAGTCCCGGGCGCTGTTCGCCGTGGAGCACGGAGGATGCTCCCACCCTGCCCCGTGCGGACACAGCCACCACGGCGGTCCTGGAGAGAGGGGCGACGACGGGGCCGGAGTGCGCCTGAAGGATCTGGCCGCGCGGCTGCGGATCGCCCCGCGCTCGGCCACCGAAGTGGTGGACCAGCTGGCGGACAAGGGCTTGGTGGAGCGGACCCCGGATCCATCCGATCGGCGGGCCACGCGGATCGTGCTCTCGGAGGCCGGGGTGGAGCTGCGGCGTCAGGTCACGCAGGTGCGCCGGCGCGAGGCCGGGGACTTCTTCGCGGTGCTGGGGAGTGAGGACCAGGCCGAGCTGGCCCGATTGCTGGGGCTGCTGTCCGGCCGCGACTGACGGGGTGGGGCCGGACCGGGACGGTTTCACCCCCTTCCCGGGACAGTTCCGCGGGTGGACAGGGTCCGATCTGTCCCGGGAAGGGGGTCAAGGCGCGGGGGAGCAGCCCGGACACCGTTCGAGTGACAGCCGACGACGGCAGACACCGTTCATGTGACAGGAACCGGCCCCGAGGGACCGGTTCCTGTCACACGAAGAGTGCCGCGGCTGAGGGTCAGCCGGAGAGGCGCCCGGTGGTGGGGAACCGCTCCCACACGCGGTGGGCCGGCATCAGGCCGAGCAGCTCCTGCACGGCAGCAGCGGCGTCACCGACGGAGACCACGCCCGCGGAGTCGGCCACGCCGGCCTCCTGGAGCATGTCCGTCCCGCCGCCGACCCCGGCGATCGCCTTGGCCTGGCGCCACACCTCCTGCACCAGCAGAGCCGCACGCGGATCCACGTCCGTCCGCGGTCCGGCGGCCGCGGCCTTGGCATCCAGTCCGTGGGCGGCGTCGTCCCCGGCCGGCGCCGGCGAGAGCACCAGCAGGGCGTCGAACTCGATCGAGCGGGCGGTGAGGTAGGTGCGCTGGGCCACCAGGCCCGAGTCCGCACCGCCCACCGGCCCGCCCTGCGGGGCGATGATCAGCGGAACCAGCCCCGCGCCGTCGATCGCCTGCACCGCGGAGGCGAGCTGGCCGGCGTCGGGATCCGGGCCCACCAGCAGGCCGATCTGCCGACCGTCCAGCGGCCACTCCTGCCCCACCTGGGACAGTGCCGGCGAGGGCTGCACGTCCGCGGGGGCCTCCTCCGGCTCCGGGACGGGCATGCCCAGCCCCGCGGCCACCTGCTGGGCCAGTCCGGTGTCGATCGCCCCGAGGCAGCGCAGCTGGCGCTCGCGGATGTTCTGCTCGTAGCACTTGCCCAGCTCGAAGGTGTACGCCTGGGCCACGTGCTCGCGCTCCACCTCGGACAGGGAGAGGTAGAACAGGCGGGCGTGGCTGAAGTGGTCCTCGAAGGACGCGGCCAGCTCGCGCTCCTTGACGGATGCGGCCACCGGGGCGGGGTGGTCGATGAACGGCCGGTCGTCCGCCGGGGTGGGGAAGGGGTTGTTCCCGTCCAGCGAGTTCGGGTGGTACGGGGCCACTCCGCGGTGCACGGCGGTCTGATGCATGCCGTCACGCAGCATGTCGTTGACCGCGGCGTGCGGACGGTTGATGGGCAACTGGGTCCAGTTCGGCCCGCCCAGCCGGCTGAGCTGGGTGTCCAGGTAGGAGAACAGCCGGCCCTGCAGCAGGGGGTCGTTGGTGACGTCGATCCCCGGGACCAGGTTGTTCGGGTTGAACGCCACCTGCTCGGTCTCGGCGAAGTAGTTGGAGGGGTTCCGGTTCAGCACCATCTTGCCGATCGGCTCCACCGGGACCAGCTCCTCCGGGACCAGCTTGGTGGGGTCCAGCAGGTCGATGCCCTGGAACATCTGGTCCTCGGTGTCCTCGAACACCTGCACGCCCAGCTCCCACTCCGGGTAGGCGCCGGCCTCGATGGCGTCCGCCAGGTCCCGGCGGTGGAAGTCCGGGTCGGCGCCGTTGATCAGCTGCGCCTCCTCCCAGGTGACCGAGTGCACGCCCAGCTTGGGCTTCCAGTGGAACTTCACCAGGGAGGTGGATCCGTCCGGCCCGATCAGCCGGAAGGTGTGCACGCCGAAGCCCTCCATCATCCGGTAGGACCGCGGGATGCCGCGGTCGGACATGTTCCAGATGGTGTGGTGCTGGGCCTCGGTGTGCAGGGAGACGAAGTCCCAGAAGGTGTCATGGGCAGACTGGGCCTGCGGGATCTCTCGGTCTGGGTGGGGCTTGGCGGCGTGCACCACATCCGGGAACTTGATGGCGTCCTGGATGAAGAACACGGGCATGTTGTTGCCCACCAGGTCCCAGGTGCCCTCGTCCGTGTAGAACTTGGTGGCGAAGCCGCGGGTGTCACGCGCCAGGTCACCGGAGCCTCGGGAGCCCAGCACGGTGGAGAACCGGACGAAGACCTCGGTCTCCTTGTCCTTGGCGAACACCCCGGCCTGGGAGATCTTCGCGGCCGTGCCGTAGCCGGTGAACACGCCGTGCGCTCCGGCGCCGCGGGCGTGGACCACGCGCTCGGGGATGCGCTCATGGTCGAAGTGGCTGATCTTCTCCCGGAAGTGGTGGTCCTGCAGCAGGGCCGGACCGCGGGGCCCAGCGCGCAGGGTGTGGTCGGTGTCCTTCAGGCGGGCGCCGTGGGCGGTGGTCAGGAACTCGCCGCCTTGGGCCACCTGGGCGGGATCGGTCCCGGTCTGCTGGCCGGTGGGGGACACGGTGGCCGGTCCCTTCTGGTCCGGCTTGGGGTCCAGCGGAGGCGCCGGGGTGGTGGGCTCCTCCACAGCAGGTGGCTGGGGCGCGGGGGCTCCGGGGATCTTCGGCTGGCTCTGGTCTGCACTGCTCATGGCATCCACCTTTCTCGCGGCGGCCTCAAGGGGTGTGGTGTGGCGGGCCACCTGGGACATCGGTCCAGGTCCTGACGCTAGTGCGCCACCAGGGGGCCTGGCCAGCAGTACCCGACGCCGGCCCCTCACCGATCACGGTCACGCCACGTGCGCTTCGGCTCGGCATGTCTCCACAGTTGGCGCGTATGTGATCCAGCGAAGGGGAGCGTCAGGTCCCGCAGAAGGTGACGTACGGGCCGAAGGAGTCCGGTGCCGGCTGGGCGTACCTCTCGAGGCCCGGGCGCTCGGTGTAGGGCTGGGCCAGCACCTCGTTGAGCCGGTGGAAGGGGTCCAGGTCTCCGGCGGTGGCGGCCTGAAGGGCCTCCTCCACCAGATGGTTGCGCGGGATGTACACGGGATTGGCCCGGGACATCAGCTCCGCATCCGGGGTGAAGGCCTGCCACCCGGCCAGCCAGTCGTCGAAGGCGGGCAGGTCCGTGAACAGCGAGCGCACCCGGCGCGTGTCCCCGGCGGCGGCCTGGGTGAGTGCGTGGAAGAACCCGGTGTGGTCCACGCGGTCCTGCGTGAGCAGCTGGAGGAGCTGGTCGGCCAGGGGGCCCACCGTGGAGTCGTCCTGGTCAGAGGACAGCCCCAGCTTGCGGCGCATCCCGTCCACCCAGGCCACGCTGAACGCGCGGGCGAACCCGTTGAGCGCCTCGGTGGCGATCTGCACCGCACGGTCCTGGTCCGGGTCCAGCAGGGGGATGAGGGTCTCGGCGAACCGGGCCAGGTTCCAGTGGGCGATGGCCGGCTGGTTCCGGTAGGCGTAGCGGCCGCCGGTGTCGATCGAGCTGAACACCGCGGCGGGGTCATACGCGTCCAGGAAGGCGCACGGACCGTAGTCGATGGTCTCCCCGGAGATGGTCATGTTGTCCGTGTTCATCACCCCGTGCACGAAGCCCACGCACATCCACTGCGCCACCAGCTCACCCTGGGCCCGCACCACGTGCTGCAGCAGGGCCAGGTACGGTTGATCCGCGTCCGCCGCCTGCAGATGGTGCCGGGTGATGGCGTAGTCGGCGAGCCTGCGCACCAGATCCTGGTCCTGGTCCTGGTCCTGGTCCTGGGCCTGCAGTGCCGCGGCGTACTGGAAGGAGCCCACGCGCAGGTGACTGGACGCCACCCGGGCCAGCACGGCGCCCGGCAGTGGACCGTCCGCGCGCATCACGGACCGCCCCGTGGCCACCACACCCAGGGACCGCGTGGTGGGGATCCCCAGGGCGTGCATGGCCTCGCTGACCAGGTGCTCACGCAGCATCGGGCCCAGGGCCGCGCGCCCGTCCCCGCCCCGGGAGAACGGCGTGGGTCCGGAGCCCTTCAGGTGCACGTCCAGAAGCCGGCCGTCCTCGCCCCGCACCTCGCCCAGCAGCAGGGCGCGCCCATCACCCAGGCGGGGTGAATACCCGCCGAACTGGTGACCGGCATATCCCTGCGCGACCGGTGTGGCGCCGTCGGGAAGCTCTTGGCCGCTCAGGAACCGTGCACCCTCAGGACCGCCCAGCCACTCCGGGTCCAGGCCGAACCGCTGCGCCAGCGGGGCGTTGACCACCACCGGCTGCGGGTCCGCGACCTCCTCCGCACTCCAGGGCACGGAGAGCTCGGGCAGGGCGGTGGCGAAGTCGTGGCTGAGGTGAAGGGGCACGTCACCACTCTTCCACTGGTGCCGGACGGGCGGTCAAGGGGCGGGGGTCAGCGGCCGGTCTGCAGGGGCAGCGTCTCGTCCGCGGCCCACTCGGTCATGGAGCCGTCATACACGGCCACGTCCTCACGGCCGAGCCGGGCCAGCTCGAATGCCATGAGGGTGGCGGCGATCCCGGAGCCGCAGTAGGTGATGGGCTGCTTCGAGCCCTCCAGGGCGCCGGACTCGGCGAAGAGCGCGCGGGCGTCCTCCACCCCGGCCACCCGACCCTCCGGGGTGAGCGCGCCCTGGAACGGGACGTTGACGCTGGAGGGGATGTGGCCGGCGCGGTCATAGGTGAGGCGGTGGCCGGAGAAGGTGTCCTCGTCCAGCACGTTGATCAGCAGCTGGGAGTCGTCCTGGATGGCGGCCAGCACGCGCGCGCGGTCGGCGTAGAGCTCGGGGCGGCGGCGTGCAGTGAACGTGGCGGCGGGCAGGGTCTCGGTGCCGGAGGCCAGCGGCAGGCTGGCGTCCTTCCACGCGGTGAGCCCGCCGTCCAGCACGGAGATGGTCTCGAACCCTTCCAAGCGCAGGTTCCACCACAGGCGGGTGGCCCACATGTTCACGCCCTGGTCGTAGATCACCACGTGCGCGCCGTCCCCGATCCCCAGGGCCCCCATCCGCTCGGCGAAGGCCTGGCTGTCCAGCGCGGTGAAGGTGGTGGGGGCGTCCGTGTCCGCGAACTCGGTGAGCAGGTCGGCGAAGACCGCACCGGGGATGTGCTCGCGCTCGTACGCCTGACGGCCGGAGGAGACCACGTAGTAGCCGTCGCCCTCGGGCTGCTCCAGGAACGTGGTGGCGTCCACGATCCGCAGGTTCTCATCCTTCCGGTGCTCGGCGAGCCAGGCGGCGCCCACGAGCAGCGGGGTGGTGGTGCGGTCGGTGTTCTCGGTGTTCTGTGCGGTGTGCGTGGGGTTCGTGGTCATGCCCTCCACGCAACGCATTGAACCTGGACGGCGCGTGTGCACGCTTCATCCGGCGTAGCACGGTGGCGCGCCGACTCGCTCGCGGCGTCCGGTGCCGACGCCTACTCCTCGGGGAGCTCGCGAGGAAGGCGGTCGCGGTCGTAGGTGATCTCCGTGTACCCATGCGGCTGAGGCTTGCCGTCCTCCCCGAGCGAGACGAACACGATCTTCTCGATCGAGAGGATGGTCTGCCGGGTGATCATGTTCCGCACCACGGCCTTCATGGTCAGCGAGGTCCGCCCGAACGAGACCGCCTTCAGTCCCATCTCGATCATGTCGCCCTGCTGCGCGGAGGAGACGAAGTTGATCTCGGAGATCAGTTTGGTGACGCTGCGCTGGTTGCCCAGCTGGATGATGGCGTAGATCGCGGCCTGCTCGTCGATCCACCGCAGCAGCGATCCGCCGAACAGGGTGCCGTTGGCGTTCAGGTCCTCCGGTTTGACCCACTTGCGCGTGTGGAAGTGGACCTCCTCGGACGGCCGGGGCTGATCGATCTGGTCTGACATCTGCACCACATCCTGGGCTCGCGGGGTCACGTCGTCGTCCCCTCAGGATAGGGGTGGGCCAGGTCAGTTCCCAGGGGTCAGGAAGATCGGGACCAGGGGGCCGATGATCACCAGCAGAAAGACCACGACGACGGCCTTCCCCTTGGCGTGCCCGACGTTCAGTGTCACTCCCACGCCATAGCCTTCGCGCTTGGGCACGAACAGCTTGGGCTCGGTGGGGTCGTTCAGGATTCCGCCGGGCAGCCAGCGCCGTTCCTCCGCTTCCTCCTCCGGGGTGGGGTGGACGCCGTGCTCTGCGGCCGTGCGGCGGGACCACCGTGCCCACTGACGGAAGGGCGGGACCATGACCACGAAGATGCCGACCAGGAAGAGGAGGACCGGCCACATTGGCATGTCCGCGCCGGTGCCGTCCGCGGCTTCGCGCGCGTACGACCAGGACTGGGCCGTCAGGTAGACGAACATCAGATTCAGCAGGAGCGTGATCCACCCCAGGACGGCGCGCAGCGCACGGTGTGAGCCCTCCACGCGGAAGTGTCCCCAGAGGGAGCGTTGTGCCGGGTCGGTGGAGTCGAACATCGGGACCATGGCGGCGATCAGGCCCAGCAGCACGGTTTCACCGGCACCGATGATCAGACTCAGGGCGGCAGAGCCGAACGAGGTGTCCTCCCAGCCGCGGACCTCCCCGCTGGGTCCGAACCCGGTGGGCATCTGGTCCGGCAGGGTGGGCAGGGTCATCCACGCCCAGACCAGCCCGACGACGATGACCCCGAGTCCGATGAACCAGGGTGCCCAGGCCTGCCGCCGACCGGCGGAGAGGGCGTCGCCCAGCCGAGTGCCGTCGGGCAGCAGCTGGTCCTCGTGGTCATCGGCGCCGAACGGGGACGCAGAGGCAGGTGGAGGGCCGGAGGTCATCCTTCCACCCTATCGAGGTCGTTCCGCTCCCCACCCGTCGATCATGATCACGCCAACTGCTGTCGGCCTCGGCGTGTCGCGGCACCAACTGCGCACGTGATCAGGGGGGAGGGATGACCACGGCCGGCAGGTGAGGCGAAAGCGCCACCTGCCGGCCGTCGTCGGGAACTGCCTGCTCAGAGCTGACCTGCCGGGTCAGCGGGGGACGCTGTACTGCTCCTGCATGGTGTCCCACACCGAGGTGTCGGCGGTTTCCACGGAGCCGTCGGCGATCGCCCGCGCGGTGGCCTCGAGCGTGAGGACCGTCTGGCGGATCAGGTAGCCGTTGGACTTCTGGCCCAGCACCGAATTGGCGTTCTCGTGGTCGGACATGCCGCGCATCTCGAACAGCAGGGTCGCGATGCCGTACTCCACGGCGATCCCGTTGCGGCCGATGGTCTCGGCCGTGCCGCCCACGTACTTGCCCAGCAGCGCCCAGCCGTACTGGGACAGGGCGTCGTACACCACGGCGCCCAGCCGCTGGGAGGCCTCCACCACGTCCGCGTCGGCGTTCGGCGAGGTCGGGTAGAGGATGGATCCGGAGACCAGCCCCTCGTCGATCGCCCGGTTCGCGCTCTGGTGGTGCAGGTCGATCATGTAGTCGATGCTGTACTTCTGCAGCACGTTGTAGTGCAGCGCCTGGGTCTCGGGCTGGGTCTTGGCCACGTGGTCGCGGTTCAGGTCCACCTCGTTGGCGTTGTACCGGGTGAGGTTGCGGTCACCGGAGGCGATGTAGTCCTCCAGTGAGAAGTCCACATCCCCCATGGCGCCGTCCGGATTGGCCATGGGCAGCACCAGGATGTTCACTCCGTCCAGCACGCCCTTCATCTTCCCGGTGCCCAGCGACTTGATGAACGCCAGCGCGCCCTCGGTGGTCAGCTGCTCGTTGCCGTGCTGCTGGGTCAGGTAGAGGATCGTGGGGTTGTCTGGGTCGGAGATGTACTTGACCAGGTGGATGTCCCGGCCCTTCACCGACTGCCCGATCACCTCCAGCTCCATGGCCGACTGCTTCGCGTCCTGCTTCTTCAGCTCCGCGACCAGCTCGTCGTAGGTGTGCAGGATCGAGGTGTTGATGGTCTCGTTCCCGCCGTAGCCCGGGCCCTCGCCCACGGCGAAGGCCGGCTGGGCGGCCATTCCGCCTCCCAGCGTGAGTCCTGCGGCCAGCACGACGGCGGCCAGTCGCCTGGAGCGTGAGGCGAGGGGGCTAGGGGTGGAGGTGGGGGACAGCGGGGTGTGGGTGCGGCGCATGGGACGGGTCCTCTCGGTTGAGTGACCCGGATGCACGGCAGCGTGAACGGAGTCACAAGCGAATGGTCCCAGTCAACTCGGACCGCGCGGCGCGGTCAATCGCTGCCGGTGAGTTTCCTCCGAACCGCCACCTCCTGGATTACCAGTCCCCCCTCGGATCACGAGAGCGCCAACTGTGGTCCCCTTCGGCGTGTCGCCCCATCAACTGCGCACGTGATCAGGGGTGGGTGAGTGCTGACGTCTTCGGCTCCTCCGGGGCGGTGGTGCGGCGCACGAACAGGGTGCCCACCACGGCGAGCAGAGAGATCGCGGCGCCGCAGAGCAGGGCGCTGTGCACGCCGTCCATCAGGGCGGTCTGCTCATCCACGCCCGCAGCGGCGCCGGCCACCGAGGCGGCGGTCATCACGGTGATGAACAGTGCGGTGCCTGCGGCTCCGGCCACCTGCTGGATGGTGGAGACGATCGCACTGCCGTGCGGGTACAGCCGACGCGGCAGGGCGCCCAGGGCGTTGGTCATCAGCGGGGAGAACATCAGGGCCAGCCCGGCGTTGAGGGTCACGTGCCAGGCGATCACCGTGCCCAGGGTGCTGTCCGCGCCCAGGGTGGTCATGCCCCACAGTGCCCCTGAGGTCAGCACAGCACCGGGGATGACCAGGGGGCGCGGACCCAGGCGGTCGAAGAGCCGTCCCACGAAGTAGCCGAGCACGCCCATCACCAGTCCGCCGGGCAGCAGGGCCATGCCGGTCTCCAGGGTGGAGTAGCCGGCCACGTTCTGCAGGTAGATCGGCAGCAGGATCAGGGTGCCGAACAGGTACATCATGTTCACGGCCACCAGGCAGACGGCCAGGCTGAACGCACCGACCTTGAAGGCGCGCAGGTCCATCAGGGCGAAGTCCTTCAGGTTCAGCTGCCGCCACACGAAGACCGCCAGAGCGGCCAGGCCGATCCCCAGCGGGATCAGCGGGTTCACGGCGGCGGTGCCCTCGGCGGCGGAGCCGATGCTGCTCAGCCCGTAGATGGTCCCGGCGAAGCCGATGCCGGAGAGCACCACGGAGAGCACGTCCAGCGGGATGCGGCGCGGCTCGGTGACGTTGCGGATCATCAGGGTGCCCAGGACCAGGGCGAGCAGGGCGATCGGCAGGACCAGCCAGAACATCCAGCGCCAGGTCAGCATGTCCAGCACGATCCCGCCCACGGTGGGGCCGGTGGCCGGTGCCACGGCGATCACGATCGAGATCACGCCCATGGTCCGCCCGCGCCGCTCGGCCGGCACCACGTTGAGCACGGTGGTGAACAGCAGCGGCATCATGATGGCGGTGCCGATGGCCTGGATCACGCGGCCGGTCACCAGCAGCGGGAACACCGGGGCCAGGGCGGCCACCAGGGTGCCGATGCTGAAGCTGGTCATGGCGATCGCGAACACGGTGCGCAGCGGCATCCGGGTCAGCAGGTAGCCGGTGACCGGGATGACCACGGCCATGGTCAGCATGAACGCGGTGGTCAGCCACTGTGCGGTGGCCGCACCCACAGAGAACTCCTCCATCAGCTCCGGCAGCGCCACGGACATGATGGTCTCGTTCAGGATGACCACGAACGCGGCGGCCACGAGCAGGGCGATCAGCTTCCCGGTGCCGGCGGGGAGATCGTCGGTGTGCGAGCCCTGTCCGCTGGGGTTCAGATCGGCGGTGGGCCGGTCGGTGTCAGGGGCAGAGGTCACAGCGGTGCCTTTCGGGCGGAGAGTCAGATGAGCCAGGTCGGGCAGGGAAGCGCGTGTGCGCAGAGGTCATGGGGTGGCGGACCACAGTGTCCGAGAGCGGGTGCGCCTGCCGGAGTGCACACAGCAGAACCTATCCAGGGTACGCGAGTGCAGGCGCGCTGACCACTGTGATGAGGGCCACCGCGTCAAGCAGTCAACTGACCTGACCGCGCGTGGGCGCAGTAGGATCAGACCCCACCACAGGCCACCGCACCGCCCACGCGAGGGGAACCAGGATGAGTGAAGAACGGCGCCGTGAGCTCGGCGAGAACGATCTTCCGGTCGAGCAGCATCTGCAGGATGCGTTCGAGAGCACGATGGAGGAGGGGGCGGAGCGTCTCCACCGCACCTTCCGATCCCTGGTCATCACCGGGCTGTTCGGTGGGATGGAGATCGGCGTCGGTGTGATGGCCTACTTGGCCGTCCTGGAGGAGACGGACAGCCACCTGCTGGCCGGCCTGGCCTTCGGCATCGGGTTCATCGCCGTTCTGCTGGCCCACAGTGAGCTGTTCACCGAGGACTTCCACATCCCCGTCATGGCCCTGGTCACGCGCCAGGCCAGCATCTGGAGGCTGCTGCGGCTCTGGGCCGTCACCCTGGTCAGCAACCTGGCCGGGGGATTGATCATCATGTGGCTGGTGGTGCAGGCGTTCCCGCAGTGGCATGGCCTGCTCGGGGAGACGGCCCATCACTACGCAGACGCGCCGTTCTCCCTGCAGACCGCCTGCCTCGCTCTGCTCGGGGGAAGCACCATCACCCTGATGACGCGGATGCAGAAGGGCACGGACTCGGAGATCGTGCGCGTGGTGGCGGCCATTGGCGGAGGGTTCCTGCTGGCCGGCCTCCAGCTCTTCCACTCGATCCTGGACTCTCTGTTCATCTTCGGAGCCATGATGTCCGGCGCAGAGATCACCGTCCTGCAGTGGCTGGGATGGTTCGGCTACACGGTGGTCTTCAACGTCTTGGGCGGCCTGCTCCTGGTGACCGCTCTACGCATCGTACGGACCAAGGAGCTGGTGGCACACTACCGAGACCAGACTCCGCCCGATCCGGATGCACCCCACCACAGCTGACCGCTGCCTGAGATTGCCCCCAGAGCGCCAGGCCAGTAGAAACGACCCCATGACCTCTCCCGCAGGCGAGCCCGCCAGCCCCTTCCACGACCTCGACGTCTTCACCGCCCTGCCCCGGCTCTCCGGCTTGACCCTCAGCCCCGACGGACAGCGTCTGGTGACCACCGTGGCCACGCGGGACCCCAAGGGCACCGGCTATGCCACCGCACTGTGGGAGGTGGACCCCACCGGGGAACGCGCCGCACGCCGCCTGACCCGTTCTCGTGAGGGAGAGGCCGGTGCGGAGTTCGCCGCAGACGGCACCCTCTGGTTCACCTCGGCGCGCCCGGACCCCGTGGACGAGGACGCCGAGAAGCGCAGCGCCCTGTGGGCACTCCCGTCACACGGCGGCGAGGCCCGGATGGTCCTCTCCCGTCCTGGCGGCATCTCCGCGGTCTCCTGTGCCCGCGCCGCCGACCGGGTGGTGGTCACAGCGAATCGGCTGGTGGGCGCCTCCACCGAGGCCGAGCACGCCGAGCTGACCAAGGCCCGGAAGGACTCCGGGGTGGACGCCATCCTGCACACCGGCTACCCGATCCGGTTCTGGGACCACGATCTGGGCCCGGCCCGACCTGAGCTGTTCGTGCTGGAGGAGGGCGTGGACCCCCAGGGCGAGCCCACCTCAGACGTCGACGCCGCCGACGCCGAGCACCCCGAGCGGGGCGAGCAGGCCGACCAAGAATCCGCCGCATCCGCCTCATCGGCGTCATCCGCCACCCTGCTGGACCCCGAGGCCATCGACGCCCCGCACCACCTGCGTCATGTCTCCGGGTTCCCCCGCTCGCACGCCTTCAGCCTGGGCGCACAGCTCTCCCCGGACGGGACCTTCCTGCTGACCACGGTGGCGACCGCCGAGGCCCGCGGCAACGTCCGTGAGGGCACGGTGGTCCGCGTGGACCTGGCCACCGGCGAGCACCGGGTCCTGCATGACGTCCCCGGTGAGGACGCCTCCGTGGGCCCCATCAGCCACGACGGCACCCGCGCCATCCTGGTCCGCACCCCGGACTCCACCCCGGAGCGCGCCGTGCACCCGCAGCTGTACGTGCTGGACACGGACACCGGCAACACCGAGCCGTTGGCCCATGACTGGGACCGCTGGGGTCAGGTGGTGGCCTGGCTGCCGGACGACTCCGCCGTGATCGCGCTCGCTGACTCGGACGGCCGCTGCCCGGTGTTCCGCATCGAGATCGCCACTGGGACCGTCACTCAGGTGACCCGGGAGGATGAGGCCTGGGCCGACGTCGTGCTCTCACCAGACGGGACCACCGCCTACGGGGTGCGCTCCTCCTACCTGTTCCCGCCGGAGGTGGCGCGGATCGACCTGGCCACCGGCCAGACCACACGGCTGCTCAACCCCACGGCCCGGCCGGAGGTCCCCGGGACCCTGGAGGACGTGGAGACGGTGACTCAGGACGGCACCCGTGTGCGCGGCTGGCTGGTCCTGCCGGAGGGACCCGTGCCGGACGGGGGTCACCCGCTGCTGCTGTGGATCCACGGCGGCCCGTTGGGCTCGTGGAACGCATGGAGCTGGCGCTGGTGCCCGTGGGTGATGGCCGCGCGCGGGTACGCGGTGCTGCTGCCGGACCCGGCCCTGTCCACCGGCTACGGCCAGGAGTTCATCCAGCGCGGCTGGGGTCAGTGGGGGCAGGCGCCGTACACCGACCTGATGGCGCTGACGGACGCCGTGGAGGAACGGCCGGATATCGACCCCCAGCGCACCGCCGCCATGGGTGGCTCCTTCGGCGGCTACATGGCCAACTGGGTGGCCGGACACACGGATCGGTTCCGCTGCGTGGTCACCCATGCCTCGCTCTGGGCGTTGGACGGCTTCGGCCCCACCACGGACGCCTCGTTCTACTGGACGCGTGAGATGACCGAGCGCATGCAGGAGGAGAACTCGCCGCACCGGTTCGTCTCCGAGATCGTCTCGCCCATGCTGGTGATCCACGGGGACAAGGACTACCGCGTGCCCATCGGCGAGGGGCTGCGTCTCTGGTACGAACTGCTGGCCTCGTCCGGTCTGCCCGCGGGGGAGGACGGCTCCACGGCGCACCGGTTCCTGTACTTCCCACAGGAGAACCACTGGATCCTGGCACCTCAGCATGCGCAGGTCTGGTACGAGGTGGTGCTCGGTTTCCTGGGCGAGCATGTCCTGGGCGAGCCCGCCCCGGCGCTGCCGCGGACGCTGGGTCTGTGATGGCGAACTCGACGTCCCGCGGGGCACTGATCCTGCGCAACGTCCGCCCCTGGGGTGGCGAGCCGGCAGAGGTCATCATTCCCGACGACGGCCACATCGGTGAGGTGCGCCCCCTCGCCTCGGGTGCCCCTCGGCAGAGTGGGCCCGACGACGTGGTGGTGGAGGGTCGGGGCAGGATCCTGGTCCCGTCCTTCGCCGATGTGCACGTGCACCTGGACTCGAACCGCCTGGAGCTGCCCTTCCGCCCGCACACCGGTGCGCCGGGCGTGTGGAGGATGATGCTCAACGACCGCAACAACTGGCGGGTCGCCGAGGTCAGCATCACCGAGCGCACCACCACCGCCCTACGGATGGCGATCGAGCGCGGCACCACCCGGGTGCGCACCTACGCCCAGGTGGATGTGGACGCCGGGCTGGAGCGCTTCGAGGCCGTGGTGGCCGCCCAACAGGAGTTCGCCGGGCGGTGCGAGGTGGAGATCATCGCGTTCCCGCAGGCCGGGCTGCTGAAGGAGAAGGGCAGCGCCGAGGTGCTGGAACGGGCCGTCCAGGCCGGTGCGGACGTGGTGGGCGGGATCGACCCCTGCCAGCTGGACCGGGACCCGGTGCGGCACCTGGACATCGTGTTCGGGCTGGCCGAGAAGTACGGCGTGCCCGTGGACGTGCACCTGCATGAGCCCGCCGAGCTGGCCAGGTTCAGCACCGAACTGATCCTGGACCGGACGGAGGCCCTGGGCATGGCTGGGAACGTGAGCATCTCGCACGGCTACGGACTCTCGGCACTGCCCGAGGTCCAGCGCCGGGAGATCTTCGAACGGATGGGCCGGCTGGACGTGGCCATGGCGACCATTGCACCCATGAGCGGACCGCTGCCGTTGGCCGAGCTCGCCCAGGCCGGTGTGCGCGTGGGTCTGGGTCAGGACGGCCAGCGCGACTACTGGTCTCCCTACGGCAACGCGGACATGCTGGACCGCACCTGGCAGCTGGCGTTCACGCACGGCTACCGGCAGGACGAGATGATCGAGCACTGCCTGGCCGTGGCCGGCGTGGGCGGCGCGTCCCTGCTGGACCCCGCCGGACCGCGGCTCTACGGCGTGGACGACCGCCCCGGCGTGGACGTGGGGGATGTGGCCGATCTGGTGCTGCTGGCCGGGGACACCCCCACCGCCGCCGTGATGGACCGCTCCCCGGACCGCACCGTCATCCACCGTGGCCGCGTGGTGGCCGATCAGCTCGAGCTGGTCTGATGGAGCCGGTCGGCGGGTCAGGGCCGGACGACCGGGGGAGGGGTGCCGCTGGAGGTCGGTCCTCGAACGAGGACATCGCCGCGCGCTACCGCCACTGGGCGGACGTGGAGGTGGCCGGCACCTCCCCGCAGTGCGCGGACTGGGCGCACGGGGTGGCGGACACCCCCGAGCTGCTCGAGCACCTGGCGGACCTGGGCGCCAAACGGCAGCCCAACCTGGTGTTCGGCGTTGCCCGCGCTGCAGCGAATCCACGAGCGCACCGGGACGCCGCTGGCCCTGCTGGAGATCGGCGCCGCCGCCGGGCTCTGCCTGCTGCCGGACCACTACGCCTACCGGTACCGGACGGATGCCTTCGGAGCCACGGGCGCGGACCGCACCACGGACATCTCCGCCACCGTCTCCCTCCCCGGCCTGGAGCCGCCCGTCCTGGACTGCGAGCTCCGCGGCGACTGGACCACCACCTCAGCCGAGCCTGACCGCGGATGGCTGGGGCCGCCGTCGGAAATCCCGCCGGTGTCCTGGCGGGCCGGACTGGACCTGAACCCCCTGGATCCTGCCGATCCGGACACCACCGCGTGGCTGCAGACCCTCGTCTGGCCCGAGCACCACGAGCGCCGAGCCCGGCTGCGGCAGGCCGGTGCCCTCGCCGAGCAGGTGAAGCCGCGCATCCTGCCCGGGGACCTGTCCGAGCCGGGGGTGCCCGCGCTGCACCGACTGGTGGAGCAGGTGCCGGGAGACCACACACTGGTGGTCTTCCACACCGCGGTCCTGGCCTACCTTCCCGACGACGCCCGGCTGGCTCTGGCGGACACGCTGCGGGAGCTGCCGGGTCACTGGGTGAGCCAGGAGGGGGTCAACGTCCTGCCGGACGTGCACCGCGGGGCAGCGGAGGCGGCCGCAGAGATGACGGAGCCGTTCTTCGTGCAGTCCGTGGACGGAGAGCCCACCGCCCTGGTGGGACCGCATGGGGCGTGGATCCGGCCGCTGTGAGTCGGGGCTGGTCGGGGTCAGGCTGGGGCCCGTCCGTAGAGTGCGGCAACGTCCGCGGACTCCAGCCACCGGGAGTAGGTCTCTGACTGCGGCCAGCCCTCCGGGACGTCCTGCCAGAGCTCCTGCCGGCCCCAGGGGAGCAGGTCGATCAGCGGGAAGATGTGGGAGACCTGCTCCAGGCCCCGGCTGCCGGTGGTCCAGGTGCGGTGGACGGTGTCCCCGTCCCGCAGGAACACGTTCAGGGCGAACTCGCCGCCTGCTGGGGCGTCCACGTCCGCGCCGAAGGGGCTGTTCTCGGTGGAGTACCACTCCATCTGATTGCCGACCCTCTCCCGGTAGGCCAGGGCCTCGTGGAGCGGACCATGGGTGACGATCACGAACCGGGCGTCGTAGCGGTCCAGGAAGTCCAGCCGGGTGAACTGGCTGCTGAAGTACGTGCAGCCGCCGCACTGCCACTCGGAGTCCGGGGACCACATGTGGTGATAGGTGATCAGCTGGGAGCGGCCCTCGAAGAGGTCGACCAAGCGGACGGGGCCGTCGACGGACTCCAGCGTGTAGTCCGGCACGGCGACCATGGGCAGGCGGCGGCGCTGGGCGGCGATCGCGTCCAGCTCGCGCGTGGCGGCCTTCTCCCGCACGCGCAGGGCGTCGAGCTCATACCGCCAGGTCTCGGCGTCCACCACGGGCGGCAGGGCGGTGCGTTCGGTGGTCATGACGGACCTCGGTTCGTGGAAGCCTCCACAGGCGGTTCTGTGGAGTGCCAGAACCGTAGGCCTCCTGTGCGGCGCACCTCAAGGGTGGGAGAGCGGTCTGGGTGTGCATCCAAGCTGAACCAGGTGGCCGCATCTGCCGCTGAGTTGCACTCCTGGGCGTTTTTTCGAACCCTGTTGCACCACCTGTCGCTGGAGAGCGGGTTTCTCGACAACTCGTGCAACACATCCGCGCGGGGAGACAAAGCGTGCAACAGCATTCCGTCCGAGGGGGGCAGACGGTTCGGCGCAGTTCAGAGCCCGGCGAGCAGCAGGTCCAGGCCGTGCTCGAAGGGTGCGTCGGCATAGGGGTTCGGCGGGGCGTCCGCGGCAGCACCACCGTCAGCACCTGCAGCCGCACGGAACGACTCTGACGCCGCGGCGAAGGCCGGCAGCTCGGCGTCGCCCGGGACGGTCTCGAACAGGTGGGCTGGGGCGTGGACGTCGAACGCGGAGCCGTAGATGAAGGACTCGCAGGCGATCACCCGGGGCATGATCTGCCCGTCCGGCACACCCCCGGTGCGCAGGGCGGCGGCCACGGCGTCGTACATGGCCTGGGTGGCGGGTGCACCGGCCACCGGGAGCGTGGCGATCACCGGGATCAATGGCGTATGCCGGGCGAACACCTCTCGGTAGGACCGGGCCCACGCGCGCATGGCTTCGGCCACGGGTACCTCACCGCGCACGGCGGCATGCAGGGGATCCACGTCCACCAGGCCCATCACCGCGTCCTGCAGCACGGCCAGCAGGGCGGACTTGCCGTCCACGTGGTTGTACAGCGCGCTCGGTGACACTCCGATCCGCCGGGCCACTCCGGCCATGGTCAGCCGGTCGTACCCGTGCTCCACCACCAGGTCCAGGGCGGCCTCGGCGATCCGCGCCCGGGTGACCAGAGGGTTCGCGGGGCGTCCCTTCGAACGGGTGGGCGGTGCTGCGGAGGAGGTGATGACGGGTCCTTTCGCGGGGGTGATGTTCCGAGTATAGTGACCGCCAGCACTATATGAATGGCGTTCATTTACTGGCGCCGCAGAATCCCTTCCACAGGAGCTGTCCTCACCATGTCGCAGAACCCCACCCCCGCCTCAGCCGGTGACCGCCTGGAGATCGAGCGTGACGTCGTCGTGATCGGTGCCGGACCTGCCGGCCTGATGGCCGCGCGCACCCTGAAGAAGGCCGGCCGCAGCGTGGCCGTGCTCGAGGCCCGCCCGCGCGTGGGCGGCCGCACCTGGAACGGCAAGGTGGCCGACGCCCAGGGCCGTGAGCACTTCATCGAGATCGGCGGCCAGTGGATCTCCCCGGACCAGACCCGGCTGATCGAGCTGGTGGACGAGCTCGGCCTGGAGACCTTCCCGCGCTACCGCGAGGGCACCTCCATCTACGTCTCCCCGGACGGCACCCGCCACGAGTACGAGGGCACCACCTTCCCCGCCTCGGAGAAGACCCAGGCCGAGATGGACCAGCTGATCGCCACCCTGGACCAGCTCGCCGCGGAGATCGGTGCCGAGGAGCCCTGGGCCCACCCGAAGGCCGCCGAGCTGGACGCGATCTCCTTCCGCGAGTGGCTCAAGCAGCAGTCGGACGACCAGGAGGCGATCGACAACGTCTCCATCTACGTGGCCTCCGGCATGCTCACCAAGCCCTCCCACACCTTCTCCACCCTGCAGGCCGTGCTGATGGCCGCCTCCGCCGGGTCCTTCTCCAACCTGGTGGACGAGGACTTCATCCTGGACCGCCGCGTGGAGGGCGGCATGCAGTCGGTCTCCCTGAAGCTCGCCGAGGAGCTGGGCGAGGACCTCATCCTGGACTCCCCGGTCCGCACCCTGGAATGGGCCACCCCGGATGAGTCCACCGCGGACCCGCTCAACCACGTCCCCGCAGACGTGCGCAACGGTGTGGACAACGACGGCGGCCCCGGCTCCGTCACCGCCTGCTCCGATCGCGCCGTGGTGCGCGCCCGCTACGCCGTGCTGGCTGTCCCGCCGAACCTGTACGAGCGCATCTCCTACGTCCCGCCGCTGCCGCGCGAGCAGCAGATAGTCCACCAGCACCTCTCCATGGGCCTGGTCATCAAGGTCCACGCCGTCTACGAGACCCCGTTCTGGCGCGAGGAGGGCCTCTCCGGCACCGGGTTCGGCGGCGGCCGTCTGGTGCAGGAGGTCTACGACAACACCAACTACGGTGCCAACTTCGCCGGCGGGCAGGCCGGTCAGGAGGACCCGTTCGGCACCCTGGTGGGCTTCGTCTCGGACGTCTACGCCGAGCAGATGTGGAAGCTCTCGCCGCAGGAGCGCCAGCACGCGATCCTCTCGGCCATGGCCGACTACCTGGGCCCGAAGACCATGGAGCCGATCGCCTTCTACCTCTCGGACATGGCCGCCGAGGAGTGGACCCGAGGCGCGTACGCCACCAGCTACGACCTCGGCGGGCTCTCCCGCTGGGGCCACCTGCAGAACCAGCCCACCGGACCCATCCACTACGCCTGCTCGGACATCGCCGCCGAGGGATACCAGCACGTGGACGGCGCCATCCGGCAGGGCGAGATCGCCGCGCAGCGGATCATCGAGAGGGGCTGAGCATGACGCGCAGAATCCTGGTGGGCTATGTGGCCACCGACTACGGGCGAGATGCCCTGAACCTGGCGATTGCCCTGGCCCGCGGTCAGGACATCGAGCTGCAGGTGGCCGTGGTGGCACCCCAGGACGGGCCCTATGCCGGGGTCTACCCGCACGACCGGGGGTACGCCTCCATCCTGGAGGAGCAGCTGGGGCAATGGCTGCAGGGTGCCCTGGAGATGATTCCCGACGACGTTGCCGCCGTGGGTCAGGTGGTCCGTGGCGAGTCCGAAACCGAGGGTCTGATCCAGGCCGCGGAGGAGCTGGACTGCTTCATGATCGTGGTGGGCGCACGTGAGGGCGGGGTGCTGCGCCGCTACCGCGTGGGCTCGGTGGCCGCCGCCCTGCTGCACTCCTCCCCGGTCCCGGTGGCCTTGGCCCCGCACGGCTACCGCCAGTCCGGGCCGATCAGCCGCATCACCTGCATGTTCGGCCCCAAGCCCGGTGCCGTGGACGTGATCGGCCTGTCCGTGGAGGCCGCCCGGCGCCGCTCGGCCGGACTGCGCCTGGTCTCCCTCCTGCTGGTGGGGAACCAGGATGAGGAGCAGCTCGATGACAGCACCCGGGCGATGAACCTGGGCGTCCTCCAGTCCGTCACCCGGTACGGCAACGAGCGGTTGGGTGAGACCGCCCAGGAGATGGTGGAGGCCGGGACCGCCTCCACCCAGGTGGTGACCGGCAAGACCGTGGACTATGCCATGGACGAACTGGACTGGGAGGCCGAGGAGGTGGCCGTCGTCGGGTCATCTCGGATGGCCGCCCGCGGCCGACTGTTCCTGGGCAGCACCGCCGCCAAGATGTTGCGCAGCATCCCCGTCCCCATGGTCGTGGTCCCCGCGGGCTACACCGGCTTGTCCACCCACACCGCTGAGGCGGGCCCTGCAGAAGAGAAGACCCCATGAACAAGACCACTGTCGCGTCTGCCCCCGGCACTGCCGCACCGCAGTCCGCCGGGACCTCCGCCAAGGGACTGACCACCGGCCGGGTGGGTCTGCTCGGCGCCGTGGTGATCGGTGTGAGCACCATCGCCCCGGCCTACACCCTGACCTCCGGTCTGGGACCGACCATCGCCGAGGTGGGACAGTACGTCCCGGCCATCCTGGTGCTGGGCTTCATCCCCATGCTGCTGGTGGCGTTCGGCTACCGCGAGCTGAACAACCGGGTTCCGGACTCCGGCACCTCCTTCACCTGGGCCACCAAGGCCTTCGGTCCCTATGTGGGCTGGATGGGCGGCTGGGGCCTGGTGGCCTCGACCGTGATTGTGCTGTCCAACCTGGCGGCGGTGGCGGTGGACTTCTTCTACCTGCTGCTGGCCCAGATCACCGGCAATGAGTCGATCGCCGAGCTGACCACCAACCTGTGGGTGAACATCCCCACCACGCTGGTGTTCATCGCGGTGGCGGCCTACATCTCCTACCGGGGGTTGGAGTCCACGCAGAAGCTGCAGTACGTGCTGGTGGGCTTCCAGTTGCTGGTGCTCGGGTGGTTCGCCCTGATGGCCCTGATGCAGGCCTACGGCGGGGGCGGGTTCGAGTTCACGCCCATCCAGCCGTCCTGGTTCAACCCCCTGGAGATCTCCGACCTGTCCATCCTGGCCGCGGGCATCTCCCTGTCCATCTTCATGTTCTGGGGATGGGACGTGACCCTGACCATGAACGAGGAGACCAAGGACCCGGAGAAGACCCCGGGCCGTGCGGCCACCATCACGGTGCTGGTGATCATCGCCGTCTACGTGCTCTCCGCCGTGGCGATCATCGCCTGGGCCGGCGTGGGTGCGGACGGGCTGGGCGCGGGCAACCCGGACAACCAGGAGTCCCTCTTCGCGGTGCTGGCCGGGCCGGTCATGGGTCCGTTCGCGCTGCTGATGTCCCTGGCGATCCTCTCCAGCTCCTTCGCCTCGCTGCAGTCCACCATGGTCTCTCCGGCGCGCACGCTGCTGGCCATGGGGTACTACCGGGCGCTGCCTCCGGTGTTCGCCAAGATCAGTCCGCGGTTCAAGTCCCCGGGTGTGGCCACGGTCCTCTCGGCGGCCGCGTCAGCCGTGTTCTACACGGTGACCAGGCTGCTCTCCGAGAACGCTCTGTGGGACACCATCACAGCGCTGGGCCTGATGATCTGCTTCTACTACGGGGTCACCGCCCTGGCCTGCGTCTGGTACTTCCGCCGGGAGCTGTTCGTCTCCGTGCGCACCACGCTGTTCCGCTTCCTGTTCCCGCTGATCGGCGGACTGGTGCTGCTGGTCATGTTCTTCATCACCGCGTTCGACTCCATGGACCCGGACTACGGTTCGGGCTCCTCGATCGGCGGACTGGGCATGGTGTTCGTGCTCGGCATGGGCGTTCTGGTCCTTGGTGTGGTCCTGATGGTCTGGACCCGGCTGCGCCACCCGGGGTTCTTCCTCGGAGAGACCCTGCGCCGTGAGGACTCCGTCTCGGACGACACCTCGAGCATGCTGACGGTCTGAGGTCAGCCCGCGCCTCACCCCGGGGCGCGCAGAGAAGGGGAGCAGTGCCGATCCGGCACTGCTCCCCTTCTCTGCGCGGACCGCTCGGTCCAGCACTCAGCTCCCGCTGGTGCGAGCCGGCGCGGTGCGCCTGCCTGGCCGGCCGTCGTCGTTCCCGGTGGCCTCGAAGGCCGCGGCGAGGCGCAGCAACAGGGTGTCCTCATAGGCCCGCCCGGCGAAGGTCAGCCCCACGGGCATGCCGATGTCCGCCATGGTGCCCATCGGCACGGTCACCGTGGGGATGCCCAGGTGGCGCGGGACCAGGTTGCCGTTGGCCACCCACACCCCGTTTCGCCAGGCCTGGTCGGCCGAGTCCGGGTCCACATCCGCATCCGCGGGCCCGACGTCGGCCAGGGCGGGGAAGAGAACCGCGTCCAGTCCCAGCTCGGTCATCCAGTCCTCCAGGTCCGCCCGGCGGGTCGCCTCCAGGCCGCGGATCCCGTCGGCCAGGTGGGGGATCTGCTCCAGGGGCCGCAGGCCGTCGTGGCGAATCAGCTCCGGATAGGTGGCGATGTCATCGTCGAAGCCCACATAGCGGTCCGGCAGGGCTCCCTCCGGGTGGGGGAAGATCTGTGCGCCGTCCACCTGGGTCAGGGAGTGCAGGGCAGGGTCTGCATTGACCTGCAGGAAGTCCTCCCAGGCCCAGGCCGAGAGGTCGGTGATCTCATGGTGCAGGTAGTCGGCCGAGACCAGACCGCGGGTGGAGATCGTGGGTGCGCCGGGACGGTCGCCCTCGTAGCGGGTGACTACCGGGAAGTCGACCTCCACGACGACGGCCCCCGCCTTCTCCAGATCGGCGCGGGCAGCGTGCCACAGGTCCATGACGGACTCCCGGGTCCGGATGCGCTGGCCCATGGGCCCACCGATCCCGGGCTGGTCCGTGTGGTCCGGGCCGGTACCGGCCTGGGGGTCGGCGTTGATGTACATCCGGGGGATCCCCAGGCGGACACCTTCCAGGGCGCCGGCAGCGGACCGGGCCACTGCCGGATAGGAGTCCGGCCGCACCTCGGAGGCCCGGGGGATGGGCACCCAGGGCTGGACGCGCCAGAAGTCCCCGCGAGCGGTGTGGTCATCGGCCACGATCACGTCCAGGACCTCGAGCAGATCGGCCATGCTGCGGGTGTGGGGGACCACCACGTCCATGGTGGGCACCAACGGCCAGTTCCCCCGCACCGAGATGACACCCCGGGAGGGGGTGTAGGCGCACAGTGCGTTGCACGAGGCCGGAGCCCGCCCGGAGGACCAGGTCTCCTCGCCCAGCCCGAACGCGGCGAAGCTGGCGGCCGTGGCCGTGCCCGAGCCGTTGGAGGACCCGGAGGCGAAGGCGCTGGTGAGGAACTCGGGGTTGTACGGACTCTCCGCCCGGCCGTACAGGCCACGCTGCATGCCTCCATTGGCCATCGGCGGCATGTTCGTCAGCCCGATCAGCACGGCCCCGGCGTCACGCAACCGCTCGATGGTGAAGGCATCCTGGTGGGCGACCAGCTCACCGAACGCCGGCGAACCAGCCGCCGCAGTCAGTCCGCGGGCCAGGAACGAGTCCTTGGCGGTGTACGGGATCCCGTCCAGGGGGCCCAGGGTCTGACCAGCGGCGCGGCGCGCGTCCGATGCCTCGGCTTCGGCCTCGGCTTCGGGATTGTCCACGACCACCGAGTTCAGCGGGACCCCGCCGTCGGCCGCGTGGGTGGACCCTGCGACCTGGCGGTCGAAGCGCTGGATGCGCTCGCGGTAGGCGCGCACCAGCTCGAGGCTCGTGGTCCGTCCGGACTCCAGGGCCGCCCTCAGCTCGGCGATGCTGGCCTCCGTCACGTCCATCATGCGCTCTCTCCGGTCGCCTCGAGTGCCTGCAGGGGCGCGGGCTGCTGCTGGGTGATGCAGTGGATGCCGCCGCCGAAGGCGAAGATGTCCCGGGCATCCACCAGTTCGATCTGACGCCCCGGGTAGGCTTCGGCCAGGATCGCTGCGGCCTGCTGGTCCGCAGGATCGTCGAAGGCGCAGAGCACCACCACGCCATTGCCCACGTAGTGGTTGATGTAGGAGTAGTCCACCCAGCCCTCCTCGTCCCGCAGGACCGCGGGGGCGGGGACCAGAGTGACCTGCAGGGGGCGCCCGGCGGCGTCCACGGCGCTCTCCAGCACCTCGCGTAGCTGCCGGGACACCTCATGGTCGGGATGTACCGGGTCCTGCTGGCTGTGCAGCAGGACGTGTCCCGGGGAGGCGAAGGTGGCCACGATGTCCACGTGCCCCCGGGTGCCGAAGCCGTCGTAGTCGCGGGTCAGCCCGCGGGGCAGCCAGATCGCCCGGGACGTGCCGAGGCGGGCATGGATCTCCTGTTCCACGGACTCGCGGGTGGCTCCAGGATTGCGATCGGGGTCCAGTTGCACGGTGTCGGTCAGCAGGACCGTGCCCTGGCCGTCCACATGGAATCCGCCGCCCTCGTTCACCAGATCGGAGGAGAGCGCGGGGACACCGGCCTGGCTCGCCACGAGCCGGCCCAGCTGGGCGTCCAGGTCCCAGGACGCCCAGGACTGGGCGCCCCAGCCGTTGAACACCCAGTCCACAGCGGCGAGACCGCCCTCTGCGTTGTGGACGAACGACGGTCCGGCATCGCGCATCCAGGCGTCGTTCAGCGGCGCGGTCAGGACCTGAATGCCCTCTCCGAGTCGTTCACGTGCGTCCTGCGCGTCGTCGGGATGGGCTACTACGCGGACCGGCTCGTAGCGGGCAATGGTGCGGGCCACACGGGTCCAGGCCGTCCGGGCGCGCTCCAGGGTCTTGGACCCGGCCGGGCCGAAGGTGTCGTTGGGGGTGGGGTAGGACATCCAGGTCAGCTCATGCGGGCCCCATTCCGGGGGCATGACGGTGCCGGCGTGCGCTGGAGTGGTGGTCTCGGTCATCGGATGCTCCGTCTCAGGTGTCGGGGAGGGAAGGGCTCCTTCCCGCCGTCCTCCGCTGGCCGCGGATGGAGTATGACGCACATCATACTCCTAAAATGAACGACGATCATTTTATCCGTCGGTCACCCGCGGTCGCAGGTCTCCCCGCTCGAGTCCGCGTGGAGTGGCTCACTCTGGTCCGCCTGCGTACCGTGAAGGAGTCCGATCTGCTGACTGCCCGGTACCGCCTGGGCTGTCCCGTCCGCCGAGGTGCACCGTGAACCAGTCCCAGCCGCCGACTGCTTCTGACTCCAATTCCGTCAGCTCCCTGGCGCCGAACGTCCCTGCCGATCTGGCACGGGACGTGATCGAGTTCCGTCGGCAGCTGCACGGACACCCTGAGCTGGACCTGGATCTGCCCCGCACCCAGGCGGCTGTGCTGGAACGGCTCGCCCGCCTGCAGCAGCAGCTGGGCGATGACCCGCGCACCGGCCAGCCCGTGCTGGAGGTGACCGTGGGCCGGGAGCTGAGCTCCGTCGTCGTGGTCCTGCGGGGAGGCGCCCCCGTGCCGGAGGGGACCCGCCGGCCCGTGGTGCTGCTGCGCGGGGACATGGACGCGCTGCCGGTGACCGAGGAGACCGGGCTGGACTATGCGCCCGAGGTGCCCGGGACCATGCACGCCTGCGGACACGACCTGCACACCGCCGGGCTCTACGGCGCGCTGGCCTGGCTGGGACAGCGCCGGGAGGAGCTGGTGGCCGATGTGGTGGGCATGTTCCAGCCGGGGGAGGAGACCGATGGCGGCGCGAAGCGGATGATCGAGGAGGGGCTGCTCGAGGCCGCCGGGCAGCCCGTGGACACCGCCTACGCGATCCACGTGTACTCCGCCAAGTACCCGCACGGCATGCTGGTCAGCCGCCCCGGTCCCATCCAGGCCGGCTGTGATGACCTGATCGTCACGGTGCAGGGCAACGGCGGGCACGGCTCGGTGCCGCACCTGGCCCAGGACCCGGTTCCGGTGGCGGCCGAGATGGTGATGGCGCTGCAGTCGCTGGTGACCCGGCAGTTCGACGCGTTCGACCCCGTGGTGGCCACCGTGGGTCACCTGACCGCGGGGACGGCGGCGAACATCATCCCGGACACCGCCACCCTGGGGATCACCCTGCGCACGTTCTCGGCGGAGTCGCGGGAGCGGCTGATCCCGGCGGTGGAGCGGATGGCCCACGGGATCGCCGCCGCCCACGGGATGACTGCGGACGTGCGGCCTGACTGCGAGTTCCCGGTCACCGTGAACGACCCCGCCGCGGTGGAGTTCGCCCGCGAGGTGATCGAGGACCTGTACGGGCCGGAGTCCTACCTGGACCTTCCGGAGGCCGAGCCGGGCAGCGAGGACTTCTCCGAGGTGCTCCAGCGCGTGCCCGGGGCCTACATCCTGCTGGGTGCGGTGCCGGAGGGGCAGGACCCGGAGACGGCCGAGAGCAACCACTCACCCCGGGCCGTGTTCGACGACGCTGTGCTGCCCCGCGCCGTGGAGGTGCTGGCCGAACTGGCCCTGCGCACCCCCGCCGTGCAGGACCCGGACCAGGCCGCCGGGACAGACGCCTGATCAGTCCCGGCTCACGGTGAACGTGGCCACCCCGTGGGCCACCGGATCTCCGTCCTGGGTGGAGACTTCTTCCTCCACCATCACCAGCTTCCCGCCGCGCTTGCGCACCTCGGCAGTGGCCGTCAGGGTGTCTCCGACCCGGCCAGGGTTCAGGTAGGTGACGGCGAGCTGGGCGGTGGCGGTCTTCTCGCTCTCCTCCAGCCCGTCCCGCACAGCCTCGCCCATGGCGGCGTCCAGCAGCGTGGCGACCAGCCCTCCCTGGACACCCCCGTCTGCGTCACACGACGCCATGTGACGGCGCTCTCCGTCCCGTGCCGCCTAGTCTGACCGCATCACCATCCAGAGCGGCTGAGAGACCTGGCTCCGTGACGCCGCAGCAACCCGTGGGGCCTCCCCGACGGGTGCTACCGCCAGGACCGATGGAGACCCGGTCCCGCATCGCCCGGCCTTGAGCCGCGTCGGCGGGCACCGCGATTCGTCGGTGTGACCGAGAGGACCGCCGCATGTGCACCGCCTACACCGCCCTGTCCGCCCGCTTCCAGCCGCTCTTCGACCAGATCGCGGCCGGATCGCTGGAACGGGACCTGGAGCGCCGGTTGCCGTTCGAGGAGGTGCGGATGCTGGACGAGGCCGGGTTCGGAGCCCTCCGCGTCCCCGTGGCCCAGGGCGGGGCGGGTGCGAGCATCGAGGACTTCATCCGCCTGCTGATCGACCTGGCTGAGGCGGATTCGAACATCGCCCACCTGTACCGCTCCCACGCCGGCTTCGTGGAGTCCCTCCGCTTCCTTCCCGACGACGTCCAGGCCACCTGGTATGCACGGGTCCTGGCCGGTGTCACGGTGGGGAACGCGTCCACCGAGAAGGGCGGGAACCGTCTGGGGACGCTCAACACAGTGCTGCGGCCCACCGAGGACGGGTGGACGCTGAACGGCCGGAAGTTCTACGCCACCGGCTCGATCTTCTCCGACTACACCCGGGTCTCCGCGGCGGTGCAGGACGCAGACGGGACGGTGCAGCCCGGACGCCGGTTCGCCCTGGTGCCCACCGATGCGGACGGCGTCACCCTGGAGGACGACTGGGACGGGTTCGGGCAGAAGCTGACCGGCACCGGCACCGCCGTGTTCGATCAGGTCCAGCTCCCGGAGGACGCCGTGCTGGGCCGCACCGTGGGGACCCCGGAGGCCATTCATGAGGCAGGGTTCTTCCAGCTGGTGCTGCTGGCGGTGCTGGCCGGGATCGCCCGGGCGGCCCGCCGGGACGCCGCCGCTACGGTGGCCGGCCGGGCGCGCACGTTCAACACCGGCTCCGGCTTGCCGTTCCGGGAGGATCCGCTCATCCAGGAGGCCACCGGCCGGATCGCGGCCTCGGCCTTCTCCGCCGAGGCCACGGTGCTGCACGCGGCCCGTGCCTTCGACGACGCCCTGGCGGCGGCCGCCGCCACCGGAGCTGACCGCTTCGGCCACCAGGGTGAGGTGCCCCGGGAGCTGCATCTGGCGGAGGTCGCCGTAGAGCACGCCCAGGTGACCGTGCCGGAGCTGGCCCTGCGTGCGGCCCAGGACCTGTTCCTGACGGTGGGCGCCTCGGCCACTTCCACGTCCAAGGGGCTGGACCGCCACTGGCGCAACGCCCAGACGGTGGCCACCCACAACCCGATCGCCTTCCGCGCCCGGGCCCTGGGGGACTACTGGATCAACGGCACCCTGCCGGAGGGGCTGAACGCCATCGGTGACGCAGCCCCCTCCCCGGCGGCGGGGGCGGTCAGCCCCGGCCGGTGAAGTTCGGCTTGCGCTTCTCCTGGAAGGCGGCGAACCCCTCGGAGTAGTCGGCGGTGCCGCAGAGGTCGCCCTGGGTCCGGTTCTCCTTCTCCACCGAGTCCCACAGGCCCATCCGCTCGTCGCGGACCTGGGCCACCAGGGCGCGAGAGGCCAGGAACGCCTGCGTGGCGCCCTGGGCCGCGGCGGCGGCCTTGGTCCGGGTGAACTCCAGCAGCTCATCGGCCGGAACGGACCGGGAGAACAGCCCGGAGCGCACAGCCTCGTCGCCGCTCATCAGCTCCGCGGTGTAGATCAGGTCCAGGGTGCGGTGGGCGCCCAGCCGTTCGGTGAACAGCGCGTGCCCGCCGGAGTCCAGGGTGGCGCCCAGGTTGGCGAACGGGGAGCCGATCTTGGCGGTGTCTGCCACGTAGACCACGTCGGTGGCGATGGCCAGGCCCAGGCCCACGCCCAGGCAGGCACCCTGCACGGCGGCGAAGGTCGGTGCCGGGAAGTCGGCCATCTGCCGCAGCACGGGGGTGACCTTCTGCGCCAGGTAGTCGTAGGCGTCGTCCGTGGCGGGGGTGACGTTGGAGATGTCCCGGCCGGCGCAGAACCCGCGGCCCTCGCCGCGCAGCAGCAGCGCCCGCACGGAGCCCTCCTGGGCCTTCGCCGCGGCCTCGGTGTAGGCGGCGGCGAGGTCGGCCAGGGCCTGCTCGTCCAGCGAGTTCATCTTTTGCGGGGCGTTCAGGGTCACCTCGGCCACGGAGTCCGCCGGGCCGGTGTAGGTCAGCTCGATCATGGGATCAGTCCCTTCAGGAGAGGATCAGGCGTCGAAGTCGACGACCAGTTCCTTGGAGGTCGGGCGGGTCTGGCAGGTCAGCACGTAGCCGCGCTCCACCTCGTCCTTCTCCAGGGCGTAGTTCTCCTCCATCTCGAACTCACCCTTGACCACCTTGGCCCGGCAGGTGCCGCACACGCCGCCGGCGCAGGCGAACGGGGTGTCCGGGCGCACGCGCAGGGCGGCGTTGAGCACCGTCTCGTGGGCGGAGACCGGGGACTCGATCGAGGAGGAGAGCCCGTCCAGACGGAACTCGATGGTGTAGTTCTCACCGGAAGGGTCGGCCACCACGGCACGGCCCTGCTGGCCCTGCGGGCGATCGGGCTGACCGGTGGTGAACAGCTCGAAGCGGATCTTGTCCTCCGGGACGCCGCGCTTGGCCAGGGTGTCCCGGCACATCTGCACCAGCTCGAACGGGCCGCACAGGAACCATTCGTCGGCCTCGGTCACCCGCACCACATGGTTCAGCAGCTCGTCCAGCTTGTCCTGGTCGATCCGCCCGGACATCAGGGGGCTGATCCGCTGCTCGCGGGAGAGCACGTGGTGCACGGCCAGACGCGAGGGGTACTTGTCCTTCAGATCGCCCAGGTCCTCGGAGAACATCACGTCCATCGCGGAGCGGTTGGCGTAGACCAGGTCGAAGGTGGAGGTGTTCGAGGCGCGCAGCACGGCCTTGGCGATCGACATGATCGGGGTGATGCCCGAGCCGGCGGCGAAGGCGACCAGGTGGACGTTGGCCTTGCCAGCCACCTCCTTCTCAGCCAGCTTCTCGGCGTCGTTCATGGAGGTCACATTGACCTTGGAGGTGAACGCGCCCTGCGGGTTCATCACCTCCATGCGGTCTCCGGCCTTGAGGTTCTCGTTGGCCCAGGTGGAGAACAGCCCGCCCAGGTCCTTCTTGATGGCCACACGGATCTCACCGGGCTTCGGGTCGGTGCAGATCGAGTAGGACCGGCGCACCTCCTGGCCGTCGATCTGGGCGCGCAGCGCCACGTACTGGCCGGGCACGTAGTCGTAGTCGTCCTGCAGCTGCTCGGGGATGGCGAAGGCCACCTCCACGGAGTCGGCGGTCAGGCGCCGGACCTCGGCGACCTCGAGCTCGTTGAACGTGGCACGGCGGCGGCCGGTGGTCTCTGTGGTCTCAGTCATCAGTGCACCTTGAAGTAGTCGAAGGGTTCCAGGCAGTCCTGGCAGGTGTACAGCGCCTTGCAGGCAGTGGAGCCGAACCGGGTCAGCTCCTGGGTCTTGAGCGAATGGCAGCGCGGGCACTTCACGGCCAGCCCCATCCGCACCGGTCCGGCCGCGGCCTTCCCGGTGGGCGGAGCGATCCCGTACTCGTTGAGCTTGCGCTTGCCGTCCTCGGTCATCCAGTCGGTGGTCCAGGCCGGCTGCAGCACCAGCTCCACCTCCACCTGGTCCCAGCCCTCGGCCTTCAGAGCGGAGCTCACATCATCGGTGATGGTCTCCATGGCCGGGCAGCCGGAATAGGTGGGGGTGATCACGACGACGGCCCGGTCGCCTTCCACGCGGGCGTCCCGCAGGATGCCCAGGTCGGCGATCGAGAGCACGGGGATCTCCGGGTCGTTCACCCGGGCCGCGGCGTCCCAGACGCGAGCGGCATCCGGGTCCTGCGGGCGCAGCTCGTGGTGGGGGACCTCAGCGTCCGGCGAGCCGGACGCCTCCGGTGCGGGGCCGTCGTCGGGAAGGCCTTGCGACCGGCGCAGCTGGGCGGTGCGCCGGTCCATCTCCTGGGCGCCCAGGATCTGCTCGGTGATGTCACCCAGGACCTCGCGGGAGTCCCGGACGGGGCGGGGGCTGGAGCTCATGGTGGTCATCTCACTGGATCAGGGCGCTCAGGGGATGTGGACAGGACAGGTCAGGTCAGAACGGGACAGCTCACCACGTGGCGCCGGGATGCTGGCGCGCGAGCACCTGCATCTCGGTGAGGATGTGACCGCGGTGCTCGGAGAACTCGCCCGAACGGTCACCGCCCCAGGCGCCGTCCACGGCGGGCACGCGCAGCTCGGCCTCGGCCAGGATCGCCTCGATCCGGCGGTCGAAGTCCTCACGCAGGGAGGAGGGCAGCACGGCGATCCCCTGCTCGGCCAGGCGGGTGAGCAGCTCGTCGTCGGCGAAGAGCTCGTCAACATAGGGCCACATGTAGAACAGGGCCTTCTCCATGCGGCGGTGGGACTCCTCAGTGCCCTTGCCCAGACGCAGGGTCCACTGGGAGGCGTGGTCCTGGTGGTACTGGATCTCCTTGAGCGCCTTGTCCGCGATGGCGGCCAGGGTCTCGTCCTTCGACTCCATCAGACGGCGGTACAGCTCGTACTGGTAGTAGGAGAAGATCAGCTGCTTGACGATCGTCTGGGCGAAGTCGCCGTTCTCCTGCTCCACCAGACGGCAGGAGCGGAACTCGTGCTCGTCACGGAAGTAGGCCAGATCGTCCTCGGTCTTGCCCCAGGCGGTGCCGGCGTAGGTCAGGAAGAACCGCGCGTGGCCGAGCAGGTCCAGCCCGATGTTGCCCAAGGCGATGTCCTCCTCCAGCTCCGGTGCACGGGAGATCCACCAGCCCAGGCGCTGGGCCAGCATCAGGGCGTCGTCACCCAGGTACAGCGCGTAGTTCGCCACATCCTCCGAGGCCGTGACCCCGGACGCGCCGATCTCCTCGGCGGTGATGGCGATGCCGGCGCTCTGCTTGGTGGCGGAGTCATGGGATGCGAAGCTCACAGGTGCTTCACCCCTTCACTCTTGGTGTAGTACGTGGCGTGGCGGTAGCTCTTGCCCTGGGCCGACTCGAAGTAGCCGCCCTTGGAGTCCGGGTCCGAGGAGGAGATGACCTCCGAGGGGACCACCCACACCGAGGTGCCCTCGTTGCGCCGGGTGTACAGGTCACGGGCGTTGCGCAGGGCCATGGTGGCGTCCGGGGCGTGCAGCGATCCGGCGTGGACGTGGGACAGGCCGCGCGAGGAGCGCACGAAGACCTCCCACAGGCCCCAGGCGGTCTCGCCCTCGGGCTCCGGGGCGGTGGCGGCCATGGTCAGTTCTTCAGCGTTCTGGCTGCTCTGCTGCTGGGTCACCTTTCAGGCTCCGATCAGGGCGGTGTCGGCGGCCTGCTGAGCGGCAGCTTCCTTGCGGGCGTACTCGGCGGCGGCCTCACGGACCCAGGCGCCGTTCTCATGGGCCTGGCGGCGGCGCTGCATGCGCTGGACGTTGCACGGGCCCTTGCCGGCGATCACGGACTTGAACTCGTTCCAGTCCAGCTCGCCGAAGTCGTAGTGGCCGCGCTCCTCGTTCCACTTCAGGTCCGGATCCGGCAGGGTCAGACCCAGGGCCTCGGCCTGCGGCACGATCATGTCCACGAAGCGCTGGCGCAGCTCGTCGTTGGAGAAGCGCTTGATGTTCCACGCCATGGACTGACGCGAGTTGGGGGAGTCATCGTCCGGCGGGCCGAACATCTGCAGGGCCGGGCCGTAGAAGCGGTTCACGGCGTCCTGGGCCATCTGCTTCTGCGCAGGGGTGCCGTGCGAGAGCTCGAAGAGGATCTCCCAGCCCTGGCGCTGGTGGAAGGACTCCTCCTTGCAGATCCGGACCATGGCGCGGCCGTACGGACCGTAGGAGGCGCGGCACAGCGGGACCTGGTTGGCGATCGCGGCGCCGTCCACGAGCCAACCGATGGCACCCATGTCAGCCCAGGTGCGAGCCGGGTAGTTGAAGATCGAGGAGTACTTGGCCTTGCCGGAGAGCAGCTGCTGGTTCAGCACGTGGCGGGGAGTGCCCAGGGTCTCGGCGGCCGAGTACAGGTACAGACCGTGGCCGGCCTCGTCCTGGACCTTGGCCATCAGGATGGCCTTGCGCTTCAGGGAAGGTGCCCGGGTGATCCAGTTGGCCTCGGGCTGCATGCCGATGATCTCGGAGTGCGCGTGCTGGGAGACCTGACGGACCAGGGTCTTGCGGTAGCCCTCGGGCATCCAGTCGCGAGGCTCGATCCGGGAGTCCTCGGCGATGACGCGGTCGAAGTACTCCTGACCGGCCTGCTCCTCAGGGGTCTGGACAGCGGAGAGATGTCCGCCGGCGGTGTTCGTTGCGGCCATGATGTTCACCTCACGGGGAGAAGGGGTGTCAGGCGGCTGCCCGACCGGTGAGTCAGGGGTCAGTGGACGCGACGACAGCGCGATTTACTGACCGTTCGTTCAGGATATGGGTCGGTGTGAGGTGCGTCAAGCCC
>NZ_JBHFFN010000010.1:0-44143 GCF_041927415.1 Micrococcus sp. IITD107
GAAGCACCTGGCTGATCAACACCCACCCGGGGTGCTGCGCGGACCGGTCGTCTCGGCCGGGACGTTCACCGGGCCGATCGACCCCCGGGTCATCCGAGCCTGGGCCTGTGATGCAGACCTGATACCCGTCGTCCTGGGAGGTGCCGGTGAAGTGCTGGACATCGGACGAGCCCAAAGACCCTTCCCGCCCGGGGTCCGCAAGGCCATCATCGCCCGCGACCAAGGCTGCGCCGCCCCCGGCTGCGGGATCCCAGCGGCTTGGTGCCAGATCCACCACATCCGGTTCTGGAAGAAACACGAAGGGCCCACCTCCGTGGAGAACGGGGTCCTGCTGTGCTCCCACCACCACCAGGCCCTGCACCACGACCAACTCACCATCCAGATGACAGACGGCATCCCCCGCGTTCAGGACACCAGCGCGTCACAGCAGACCCAGGAACACCAACCCGTCCCCGCACGCAACCTGCACTGGCACGACCAATGAACCAGGGGACAGCTGTGTCGAGAGAAGGGGAAAGATCTACTTCGCCTCGGGGTCCTTCAGCAGGCGCAGCGGGGGGCGGCCGGGGCGGGCGGGACCGTCCACACTCAGCGGCTCGGGGCGCTCACTTCGAGCGGTGGAGCCGCCCTGAGATCCGGAGGTCCGCTCTGGTGTGGCCGGCGCATCGTCCTGGGGGCTGCGCACGGAGCGATCCACCGAGCTGCCACGCGACTCGGTGCGCTCGGGCTGCCGCTGGTCCGCCTCCGGCGTGCGGAACTGCCCGTGGGTGCGGGACTGCAGCGGTGCCTGCACGGCATGGGCCACCGCCAGCAGGTCATCGGGCTCAGCGGGCCGGTACTCCCCCGGCGGCAGCTCCAGACGCAGCAGCTCCCAGCCTTTCGGGGCGGTCATCGACTGTGCGTGGCGGCGGCACAGATCGTAGGTGTGCGGCTCGGCCAGGCGAGACAGGGGTCCCAGCACCACCGTGGAATCGGCATAGTTGTACGTCAGGGTGGCCACGGCAGAGCCCTGGCAGCTGGTCTTGGAGCACGTACGGTTCGATCCCACGGCAGACCACCCTACCCCCGCCACTCCGATTGCCCCAGGTGCACACACCGCCCAGCCCGAGGTCTAACATCGGGGCATGGACTCTCAGGATCGGATGCCGTCTGCGGCGCGCAGCCGTCCGGTCCGACTCCGCCGTCGAGACCGACATGGACGGGGGCTGCGCGGACCGCTGCTGCCGCCCGCCGCCCCCGCGCGGCGCACGCCCGGCGAACGGTTCGAGGACCTGGTGGCCGATGCCGTGGACCGCCTGGCGCCCCGGGTGGGCCCAGCTGTGGAGCAGACCAGATTCCGCACCGCCATGATCCCGGACCGTCTCGATCAGCGGATCAGCGCCCTGCAGACCTGGGGATCCGGCTCCGTGGACGATCCCCTCGGCGACTCGACCCGAGACCCGGACGGCACACCCGTGATCACCCTCTACCGCAGGCCCCTGGAGGCACGCGCCGGCGGAGCCGGGACCTCACCGGACCACGGGCTGCTCGCCGAACTGGTCTATGCCACCCTGGTGGAGCAGTGGGCCGCCCTGACCGGAGTGGACCCGGCCGCCATCGACCCGGACCAGCAGGACTGAGCCCCGCGCCGTCCGAACAGTCACGGACGCACGCGCACCGGGATGCCTGCAGCCTGCTCCGGCTCAGCCCGGACCGGGACGGCCGAGATCCCCTGCGCAGAGCGCTGGGTGAGGCCAGCGTGGACCGAGCCGGCCGTCGTCGTGATGACCAGACCGGCCACCCGCTGACCGTCTTCAGCCAGCTCCCGCACGTCCAGGCGGACCTGACGCCCGGCGGCGACCTCCTGCTCGTGCGGCTGGCCCACCGAGCCGTCAGCATGCACCGCGGTCAGGTCCACCGCACCACCGTCCGGAGCGGCCAGCACCAGGTGACTGCGTGCGTGCGAGGGCAGGGCGACCAGCTGCTCCAGCCCCAGCGGCGCCGCGGCGGGCATGATCGCGCGGTCCACGGGCTGGGCGTCGCCGCCCTCCGGCAGCTCGGCCTCCATGGTGTCCAGACCGCGGGCCGAGGCCACCACCGGGCCATCGGCGGAGACCGTGACGGTGTACTCGCCGCGGGGCACCCCTGCCAGCGGCACCCGCACCGCAGAACCCGGAGCGAGGTCCACCTCCGCCGGCTCGGGCAGGTCCACCTCGCCGTCCGGACCGATCACACTCACCTCGGCCCGGGTGGGTCCGGAGGTCACCGGCGCGGCGATCAGCACCGAGGGACCCGCAGCCGGATCGGAAAGCTGCTCCAGCACGGTGGCACTGGGGATCCTCACCCCGGGGACCACGGCTGTGGCGGACGGCTCCGCTCCCGGCTGGATCAGCTCCACTCCCGCAGGGGTGACCCCGTCGAGCCGGTGCTGCTGGATGCCGGCCGTCACCGCTCCGCCCGAGGCCATCACCCGCACGGCCACATGCTCCTGATCCGGCGCCAACCCCGCCAGGACCACCGAGGTGCTCTCCCCCGGCGCCAGCACGATCCCCCGCGCCCCCGGAGCCTCCACCGGCCCGTCCGCACCCAGCAGGTCCAGATCCACGGTGGAGGCCGTGGTGGACGGGTTGACCAGGGTCAGCACCGAGGTGGTGCCCAGCGTGGTGCTGGCCCCCGTCAACCAGTGACGGTGCGCGGGCGACTGACAGTCGGCCGCCGCCAGTCCCGCCAGGTCCCCGTCCTGCGCGGTGTACCCGGTCACCGCGGACGCCAACGCCGCCTGACCGCCCAGCGGCTCCACGGTGGTGAGCTGGCCGGCCGCCAAGTCCCTTCCGTCCGGCCCCGAGTGCACCGAGGCCTGCTGGACCGGCACGCCGTCCTGCCCTGCCGTGGCCGGGGCACCCTGTTGGAGGTCCACGGGCTGGGCCGGGGTGAGCCGTTCACCCTCAGATCCCGGCTCCGCACCGACCGGAGAGACCACGGCGCCAGGGACACGACCGGCCAGATCCGAGAGCAGCAGGACACGGGAGGTCCACTCCGCACTCGTGGAGACGGGGCTGAACTCGGTGTCCGTGCCCGCGGCGGCTCCCTCCGGCAGACGCGGCGCCGGCGGACAGACCATGCTCGCCGCAGAGGCGGTCAGACGGGCAGGGTGGGCGGCGCCATCCACCTCCGGCATCACGGCAGGAGAGATGCTCCCGACGACGGCCACACCGCCCACCAGCACCATGGCGCCGGCGCCTGCGGCCGCGGCCAGGGCACGGCCGCGCCAGCGGCGCGACCGGCGGTGCGCCTTCAGGACGGCCTCCCGACGCTGGGCGCGCTCGGCGGCGGCCTCTGCGGCGTCCACCGCCTCCTCCGGCGCCGTCCGCTCGGACCCTCCAGGATGTTCCGGGGTGCTGCTCATCGGACCTCCTCCGCATCCTGGTCATGATCGGGATCGACGGTGCCCACCGCGGCATCTGGCTCCACGCCGGGCCCGCTGCCCTGCACAGAGTCGCGGGAGGTGAGCGGGGCACGCCCCCTGCGGGCCGGCGTCGGGATGGCCAACAAGGCGGCGAAGCCCACCAGCAGCGCCGCCACCCACCAGAGCCAGGCCGGGACACCGGACTCGTACCAGACGGTCAGCTCGCCGCCGGTGGCGGGCAGCTCGAACCGCTGCGCCCACGCCGACTCGGACGTCCCCTCACCCGTGGCCGGGAGAGCGGTGAGCGGACGGCCGTCCAGGGTGGCCCGCCAGCCCGGATCGGCGCGCTCGGCCAGGACCACGGATCGGGGGGCATCAGCTGCCGGCACCGTGCTCTGCACGCGCCCCTCCGCCTGCGCGAGCAGCAGCTGGACCTGGCCCTCAGCGTCCTCCACGCGCGCCCGGGAGGTGAAGAAGCCCTGACGGTCCTCGACCCCCAGCACTCCCGCCGCCTCCGGTCCGCCGTCCTGGGCCGGGGTGGCCCGCCAGAGCCAGCCGGAGTCAGTCAGGCCCACACTCGAGAGCCCGGGGACGGCGTCGATGGCGGCCGCCGTGGACGCCTCTCCCCCCTCAGGGTCGCGCAGGACCACGAAGGCCGCCCCGAAGGACTCCAGGGCCGGACGCGGATCCTCGGCGCTGCCGGAGGTCAGCTGGACGGCCAGGCTGCGCAGGGCCTCGTCGGCCGGGTCGGGCCGAGCCTGCCGGGGTGCGGTGAGGGGGCCTGTGAGCGTGCGTGTGGTGACGGCACCGGAGAGGTGGTCCAGGGTGGTGCCCGATCCGCTCACCAGGCTCACCGCCAGTCCCTCCTCGGTCCGCTCGAGCACCAGGGTGCGGGTGGACAGAGGGCTCAGCCCCTGGTCAGCGGCCGTGGCAGGAACGGTCCGCTGCCGCTCCCCGCGCACCACCGTGCTGAAACCGACGTCCTCGTGGGTGCCCTGTGCGACCCCGGCCGCAGGAGCCGTGCCGGCCAGGCGGGGGCTCAGCCACAGGGTGGAGGTCAGGGCCACGGAGACCACGGCCAGACCGGCCAGCACCCCGACGACGGCCCTGGCCAGGGTGCCCGCCTCACGCAGGGTGTGCACGCCGGCCTGGGCGGCCAGGAGCAGTCCGAGCAGCACCACCGAGGTGAACGCGGCGATGCCGGCGGTGACGGTCTGCCCGGCGGCGTCCAGGGACGTCACCAGCAGGGGGGCCGACCAGGCGCCCAGCAGCCCCAGCACGGTGATCACGGCACCGGTGCGGGCCACCCGCCCGGGCCGGCCCGGCGAGAAGAGACCGAGGCCGGCGAGCAGCAGCACGGGCACCCCGATCACCAGCGCGGCGATCAGCGTCCACGGCAGGTTCGGGTCCAGCCCCCCGGCCCAGGGCAGAGCGGCCAGGTCGGCTTCCGGGGTGAGTGCCAGGGGGAAGCCGAGCAGCTGCTGCCAGACGGGAGCGGGGTCGGCGGCCAACGGGACACCTGGATCAGCGAGCAGCGCCCGCGGAGTGGAGTGGTGCACCCACAGGGCCGGCAGCCACAGGGCCAGAGTGGGCAGCGGTGTCCACCACAGGGTCCGGCCCCGGCTGCGGGTGATCATGGCCACCAGGAGGAGGCCGGCCAGCAGGACGGGCAGCAGCACGGGTGCCGCGGCGGTCAGGACGGCCAGCAGCAGGGCCGTCCATCCGGATGCGGTCCAGGAGATCACGCCGCGGTGGCCCGGCCGTGGCCTGCGATCCACCGGTGTGCCCTCCGGGTCCAGACGATGCTGGGCGGCCGCCCCCACTGCGCGCAGCACGGCCACGCCCAGCCATGGAAGCAGCACGTGGACCAGCACCGCACCGATCCGTCCCTGCCCGGTGGCCACCAGCAGGGCCGGGGAGCACCCCCACAGCAGGGCCATCAGCAGGCGACCGCCTCGGCTGCGTGCCACGCTGCCGGCCAGCGCCCACGCGCCGGCGGCCGCCAGCGGCATGGCCATCAGGATCAGCCAGAGCAGCACCGCCGAACCGTGTCCGGTGGATCCCGCCACCGCCACGAGCAGTCCGAACGGGCCGGCCTGTCCGGGGCCGCCCAGTCCGGCGGTGGACCAGCCGTTCACCGCGTGGTGCCACAGCACGGATGCCTGCTCGCTCAGCGGCAGCAGGGCGCCTCCGGTGGCGGTCTCAGCACCGAGCAGCCCCCACCAGCCCACCAGCGAGAGCCCCCCGAGCAGCACCAGCGCGACCACCAGGCCCAGGCCCACCCAGTTGCGCTCCGGTGTGGCCAGCGCGGTGAAGTCGTCGTGGTCCCCGGTCGGCTGGTGCTCATCAGTGGTGCTGCCGGTGCCGTCGCCGATCACCTCCTCGGGGCTGTCCAGGTCCAGCAGTCCTCGCCGATGCGCGCGCACCTCGCGGCGGGTGGCCTTCAGGGGACCCACCAGGGACCGGGAGACGGTCCGGGAGGTGCGGGCCCGTCGTCGGGACCTGGCCAGGGCCAGGGGGCGCAGCAGCGTGCGCAGGGTGCCGGTCAGCCGGGCCGTCCCCACCTCCGGCTCCTTGGCCAGCAGTGACCCCAGGAAGGCGCCGACCGCGGTGATCAGGCTCCACAGCCAGAGGATCGGGACAGCCAGGGCGGGGGCGTGCTTGAGCCGCAGCCACACGGCGGCCTCGCGCAGCTCCGCCTCTGCCCGGCGCCGGGTGCGCGACTCATCCGGGTCGGTGTCCGCCGGCTGCTGGTGGATCCGAGCCCCGGGGACCACCACCACGCGGTGCCCGGCCAGACGGCTGCGCCAGCACAGGTCGGTGGCAGCCGCGCGCTCCGGCGTGTGCGGGTCCAGGCCGTCCAGCATGGCCCACACGTCCTGGCGCACGAGCATGCCCGGGAGCGGGACGGCCAGGACGTCGCTGCGGGCATCATGCTGTCCCTGGTCCAGCTCACCGGGCTCCAGCAGCGTGATCGGCTGGGCCGAGGCAGTGACCGTGGTGCCCACCGAGACCAGGTGCCGCGGGTGCTCGGCGTCCACCACCTTGCAGCCGGCCACGGTCACGGACGGGGAGGTCTCCACCGTGCGCAGCAGCTGGTCCAGGGCGGAGGGATCCGCGTGGCTGTCACTGCGCAGCAGCCAGATCCACTGCTGATCCGCCGGTGCACCGTCCGCGCGGTCTGCGAGCGCGCGGGTCAGGTCTGCGGTCAGCGGTTCCTGCGTCTCGGTCAGCTCCAGCGGGATGGAGGCGTCCCGGGCCAGGGTGCGCAGCTGCTCCTTCAGCTCCCCGGTGAGGGACCCGGGGCGGGCATGCACCACCACGCGCCGCGGTGGGGACGTCTGCAGCACAGCGGAGCGGACGGCGTGGGCCGTCCGCTCCGGGAACTCGTCCACGACCACCAGGGCCGTGACGTGCTGTTCGTGCTGGGTGTCGATCAGCTCGACCGCTTCCGCAGCCGGCGCCTCTCCCGCTCGGAGAGGCCGCCCCAGATGCCGAACCGTTCATCGTTGGAGAGGGCGTACTCCAGGCACTCGCTGCGCACGGTGCAGGAGGCACAGACCTTCTTGGCGTCACGGGTGGAGCCGCCCTTCTCCGGGAAGAAGGCCTCTGGGTCGGTCTGGGCGCACAGGGCGTCCACCTGCCAGGCCAGCTCGCCTTCGACCTCCAGGGGATCGGCCAGACCGGGCAGTCCCAGCCAGACGCCGCTCTGGGAGTCGGAGCCGCGGCGCTCACGGTCGGTGCGCGGGGTCTCCGTGCCCGGATGCAGGGCGGTGACAGTGGCCTCGGCCTGCTCGTCGGAGTCGGTGTCCTCGTGGGCGGTCAGGAAGGCGGTGGCCAGGTCATCCAGGGATCCGGTCTCCTGGAGCCGGTGCGAGGCATCCGGATCCGCCGGGTCAACGAACCAGTCAGCTGGTACGCCTCGACGTGGAGGTGCTGCGTCGGCAACGTGTCCGTGCCGGAGGTCCTCCAGCCGTTGTGCGTTGTCCATGTTCTGGGTCCTTCCCCATGCTGCGTTGCGTCCCGGATCCGGATCTCGGGGTACCGGGTACGGCGGGATTGCCGGGCGCATCCTGCAGCCGACGCCGTCCCCGCCGCCTGCGATGCCTTCTCATGGCGCGGCGGAGGGCAGTTGCGTCGGTGGGTCGGACGAGGGGAAGCGCCTGGGTCACCGAGACCGTTCTCTGCCACTAATTACATGGGTGTAAGTACCCTTTCGTCAAGTGCGGCGGGGGTTCTGCAGACCTGGGCTCGGGCCGAACTGAGCACGACACGCCGAGTCGTCCGCCCCGCAGATTCGGCGTGTTGCCGACGGTCCCTGATGTGACAGTCTGGACCCATGGTCTCCCTCGGTTCGCTCAGCTTCTCCGGCCCCGATCCCCGCCCTCTGATCGACCGCCTCGAGGCCTCGCCGCGACCGGCGGTGGTGCAGTATCCGGGTGCCGCCGACGCCGAGGGACGGATCGAGCTCTCCGGCCGCGTGCTGGTGAACTGGGCCGCCAAGACCGCGAATCTGTTGGACGTGGAAGGGCTGAGCAGCGGCTCCCGGATGGCGGTGGACCTGCCCGCCGCGTGGAAGTCGCTGGCCGTGTCCTTGGGGGCGCTGTGGTCCGGCGCCGAGCTGACCCTGATCCGCTCCGTTCCGGACTCTCCGGACGCCGTGCCCACCGATGCCGTCCTCACCGACCGGCCCGAGCAGTGGGTCGATCATCCCGGGGTGCTGATCGCCGTCTCGTCCGGCGCCACGGACACCGAGTTCAGCGGCGATCTGCCTGCCCACGCCGTGGACCTCTCCGCCGAGGTGCGCCAGCAGGCCGACCAGTTCCTGCTCCCGGCACCGGACCTCTCCCCGGCCACGCTTCCAGCGCTGGCCCAGGATGAGCGTCCCGACGACGGCTCCGTCACCTCGGCCCGTGCATGGATCGTCGAGCAGTCCCGCGGGACGGCTGTCGCGGCGGGTGGACGACGGCTCGATGCCGCCCTGCTGTTGGCCGCCATCACCGCCTGGGACACCCTGCGCCCGGTGGTCCTGGTCCCCGCGGAGTCGCTGTCCGCACTGGACGAGACCAGCACCCAGGCCCTCACCGACGAAGGCCTCACCGCCTGACTCCAGATCACGTGCGCAGAAGGTGTTGAGACACGCCGAGCCGACACCCACGTGGCGTGATCATGATCAGGCGAGCGGGGCCGGCCGGGTGGGCTGGTCAGTGCGGGAGCACCGCCCTGCGCGGCTGGGTCAGCGGCCGGGCTCGGCCGGGGTGCGAGCGGACGGGGCCTCGGCGTCCTGACCCACGGGATCAGCACGGCGTTCGCGCACCACCGGCAGCTGTCCGGTGAGCAGCTCGCGGTCGTGGGCGAAGGCCGGGTCGGCGTCCATCTCCTCGGTGAACACCCAGAAGCGGTAGGCGAAGAAGCGGAAGACCGTGCCGAAGAACAGGCCGATCACGTTGCCGGCGATGAACAGGCTGGTGGAGTCGGTCAGGCCCATCCAGTACTGGGCGATGAACACGCAGCCGGCCTGGATGCCCAGCCCGATCGCGTTCATCACCAGGAACAGGACCAGCTCCCGGACCACGTTGTTCTGCCTGCGGTGCCGGAAGGTCCAGAAGCGGTTGGCCACCCAGGAGAAGATCGTCGCCACCACGCCGGCCACGATCTTGGCCTTGACGGGGCTGCCCTCCAGGGGGCCGTTGAGCATCCAGATGAAGACGGCGGAGTCGATCACGAAGGCCGCCGCGCCCACGGTGCCGAATTTGGCGACCTCCCGCCAGAGCATGCGCACCAGCGCCATCAGACGCTGCCAGAGGTTGCTGAGCATGAGTGTGGGGTCGGCTCCTTGTGAGGGACTGTGACCCGCACACTCTAGACCGCCCAGCCTCCGATTCGCTGGACGTTCAGGCGTCACACAGCGTGCGGTCCCCCACACCCAGCTGGGGTCGATACCCTGAACGAGTGACTTTCCCGGTACTTGGAGTGGTCGGCGGCGGACAGCTGGCCCGGATGATGGCCCCGCCCGCAACCGCCTTGGGCATTCGACTGCGCGTGCTCGCGGAGGGCCCGGACGTGTCCGCGGTGACGGCAGCTGACCATGAGGTCGGCGACTACCGCGATCTGGAGGCCCTGCGCGCGTTCGCGGCGACGGTGGACGTGGTGACCTTCGACCACGAGCACGTCCCCGCCGAGCACCTGCGCACCCTGCAGGCCGAGGGCGTGGTCCTGCACCCCGGCCCCGATGCCCTGCAGTACGCCCAGGACAAGCTGCTGATGCGTCAGGCCTGCGAGCGCCTGGGCCTGCCCAACCCGGAGTGGGCGGCGGTGTCCTCCATCAGCGAGCTGACCGCCTTCGGCGAGCGCATCGGCTGGCCGGTGGTGCTCAAGACCCCGCGCGGCGGGTACGACGGCAAGGGCGTGCGCGTGGTCCGCACCCCGGAGCAGGCCGCCGCGTGCACCGACTGGTTCGAGCTGGACTTCGAGGCGCTGCTGGTGGAGCAGATGGTCAAGTTCACCCGCGAGCTCTCCGCGCAGGTGGCCCGCACCCCGTCCGGGCAGACGGCTGTCTACCCGGTGGTCGAGTCCCTCCAGACCGAGGGCGTGTGTGACCTGGTCACGGCCCCCGCACCAGGATTGAGCCCGACGACGGCCAGCGCGGCTCAGCAGGCAGCGGTCACCTTGGCCGAGGGGCTGGGGGTGACGGGCATGCTGGCCGTGGAGCTCTTCGAGACCCCGGGCACTGGTCCGGGGTTCATGGTCAACGAGCTGGCCATGCGTCCGCACAACTCCGGGCACTGGTCCATGGACGGTGCGGTCACCGGTCAGTTCGAACAGCATGTGCGTGCGGTGCTGGATCTGCCCCTGGGCTCCACGGACCCGGTGGGTGCGTACACGGTGATGAAGAACTACCTGGGCGGTGCGAACCAGGACCTGTACTCCGCCTTCCCGGAGGCCCTGCGCGCCCACCCGGAGGCCAAGGTCCACGCCTACGGCAAGTCCGTGCGCCCGGGACGCAAGATCGGCCACGTCAACGTGGTGGCCCCCCGCCCCGAGGACCTGGACGCCGCCCGCGCGGCCGCCGAGGGAGCCGCAGCCATCATCCGGGACGGGTCCTCCGCCACCCGCCCTGAGCCCGCCCAGCCCGCCCAGCCAGCCCAGACCCAGGAGTCCTGATGACCACTCCCCCGTCCTCACCCGTCACCCCCATCGCCCCGGGCACCACCCAGCCCGCCGCCCCGGCGAGCGCAGGCACCCAGGCGCGAGTCGCCGTCGTGATGGGGTCTGACTCGGACTGGCCGGTCATGCAGGCCGCCGCGGACGCGCTGGAGGAGTTCGGCATCCCGTATCTGGTGGATGTGGTCTCGGCTCACCGCATGCCGCACGAAATGGTCGAGTTCGGGGCCACCGCGCAGGAGCGGGGCATCCGCGTGATCATCGCCGGTGCGGGCGGGGCGGCCCACCTGCCGGGCATGCTGGCCTCCACCACGCCGCTGCCGGTGATCGGGGTGCCGGTCCCGTTGAAGACCCTGGACGGGATGGACTCGCTGCTCTCGATCGTGCAGATGCCCGCGGGCGTGCCGGTGGCCACCGTCTCGATCGGCGGGGCCCGCAACGCCGGACTGCTGGCCGTGCGGATGCTGGCCACGGGCGACACCCCGGAGGCCGAGACCCTGCGCACCCGGCTGACCGAGTTCGCCGCGGACCTGCGGGACACCGCCGCAGGGAAGGGGGCCGCCCTGAGCGCGTCTCTCAGCCAGGACTCAGGTCGATCGAACTACACTGGAGCGCTCTGAGGCTCGGGCGCCGCGCCCAGCCGGAATGACGGTATGACTTCCCCTTCGCAGCTGGATCCCACCCCGCCCTCGCCCGTGCGCACCCCGGAACGGCTCTCCGCTCCGGACCGCACCAAGCGAGCGCTGATGCTGCTCGGTCTCACCCTGGTGCTGCCCGGCGCGGCCCAGGTGGTCGCCGGGGACCGCCGTCTGGGCCGGTTGGCCCTGCGGGTCACCCTGACCGTGTGGGCGCTGCTCGTCCTGGGCGTGCTGCTCGCCCTGTTCTTCAACCGGCCACTGCTCTGGCTGGCCTCGAACACGGTGGTTCAGCTGGTGGCCGTGGTGGTGCTGGCGGCGCTGGCCGTGGGCTGGCTGATCCTGTGGGTGGACACCTTCCGGATCATCAGCTGGAACCTGCTGGCGCCCGGGATGAAACGGGTGGTCGGCGCCCTGACGGTGGGGCTGATGCTGCTGACCGGCGGCGTGCTGGGCTACGGATCCTACGCGGTGAACACCGCCCGGAACTCCCTGGGCAACATCTTCGCCGTCCGCCCGGCGATCGACCCCGTGGACGGGCGCTACAACTTCCTGGTGATGGGCGGGGACGCCGGTGAGGGACGTGAGGGTCTGCGGCCGGACTCCATCCACGTGGCCTCGATCGACGCCGACTCCGGCCAGGTGGTCATGTTCTCCATCCCCCGGAACATGCAGAACGCGCCGTTCACCGAGGACTCCCCCCTGTGGCAGGTCTACCCGGACGGGTACAGCTGCGGGGACGCGTGCATCATCAACGCGCTGTACATGGACGTGACGAACCAGCACGCCGGTCTCTACCCCGGCGCGGCGGACCCGGGCGCCGAGGCGATGAAGGACGCCGTCGGCGGGATCCTGGGTCTGGAGATCCAGGGGTACGCACTGGTGGACATGGACGGGTTCGCCCAGCTGATCGACGCCATGGGCGGTGTCTCGGTGACCACCGGCGGGTACACCCCCTACCGCGGTGTGCGCCCGGACGGCCAGTGGGGCAACGTCTGGTGGGCGCCGGGCGAGTACACGTTCAACGGCGCCGACGCCCTGGGCTACGCCCGCTCTCGCCTGCACACCAACGACTACGCCCGCATCGCCCGCCAGCAGTGCGTGCAGTCGGCCATGCTGGCCCAGTTCAACCCCCAGACCCTGCTGACCCGCTTCGAAGGGATCATGCGGGCCGGCGAGCAGATCGTGGAGACGGACCTGCCCGGCCAGCAGCTGGGCACCTTCGTCTCCCTGGCCGCCCAGTCCCGCAGCCATCCCATGGAGCGGATGACCATCGGCCCGCCGGACTTCGAGGGCGACCGGTTCACCACCTTCCCGGACTACGAGCTGATCCACTCCCGCGTGGACCAGAAGCTCGCCGAGTCCGCCCAGGCCGCAGCCTCCTCCGGCCCGTACGGCCCGCAGGCCCTGCCGCTGCTCACCCGCTTCGCCCAGCTGCCGGCGGCGTCCACCCCCTCGGCCACTCCCGGCACCCCGCAGAGCGAGTGGCCGGCACCGCCCACCCAGCCGGACGGCTCCCCCATCACCCCGGAGTACCTGCAGTGGGCCGAGGACACCGGCCAGGTGGGACTGCTGGAGCAGGCCGCCGCCACGAACCACCTGTGCGCCCCCGGCCGATAGGCTGGGATCCATGTTCGCTCTGCGCTGTCCCGTCCGTGACTACTCCTGGGGTTCGAGCACCCTGCTCGCCGACCTCGAAGGCCGCACCCCCACGGGTCGCCCGGAGGCTGAGGTGTGGATGGGCGCGCATCCCGGTGCCCCCTCCCTGGCAGTCCTTCCCGACGACGGCACGCAGGTTCCGCTGGACGCCCTCCTGGCGCAGGACCCGGCAGGTCTGCTCGGCTCCGCCGAGCGGTTCGGACGGCTCCCGTTTCTGGTGAAGCTGCTGGCCGCAGGACAGCCCCTGTCCATCCAGGCCCACCCCACCCTGGAGCAGGCCCGCGCCGGGTACGCCGCCGAGGAGCAGGCCGGAGTCCCGGCCGATGCCCCGCACCGGAACTACAAGGACGACAACCACAAGCCGGAGATGGTCGTGGCCCTGACCCCGTTCTCCGCCCTGTGCGGATTCCGGGACACCGAGGCCTCGGCACGGTCCTTCGAGCGGCTGGCCCAGGTGCTGACCGAGTATGGGGACGGGGCCACCTCACCGGAGGCCGCCTCAGCCGCCCACCTGAGCCTGAAGCTCTACGGCGGGCGACTGCAGGAGGTCTTCTCCGCCCTGCTGGACCCCAGCGGCGGGTGGGCCGGAGGCGACTGGGTGGAGGCCGCCGTCGGGGCCCTGAACCATGCCCCGGACGTGCTGGAGGATGACCTGAACCTGGCCACCGCCGTGGGGATCGCCGAGCACTTCCCGGGCGATCCCGGGGTGATGGTCTCCCTGCTGCTGCACCGCGTGGACCTGGCCCCCGGTCAGGCGATCTTCCTGCCCGCCGGGAACGTGCACGCCTACCTGCACGGACTGGGCGTGGAGGTGATGGCCGCCTCGGACAATGTCCTGCGCGGCGGTCTGACCGGCAAGCACGTGGACGTGCCGGAGCTGGAGCGCGTGGTGGTGTTCGAGCCGATGCCCGTGCCGTATCTGAACAGCTCCTCCGGCGCGGAGGGACACCAGCGGTTCGCCCCGCCGGTGGAAGAGTTCGAGGTGGAGCGCCTGGACCTGCCAGCTGCCGAGGGGCGTGCGCTGACCGCCCACGGCCCGGTGATCGCGGTGTGCGTGGCCGGTTCCGTTCAGGTGCGCTCGTCAGGACAGGACGGTCAGGCCGCGCAGACACTGACACTGGCTCCGGGCGAGTCCGTGTTCCTGAGGGCGGACGACGCCCAGACCACCGTGCATGCTGTCGCGGGGGGCGAACACGAAGGGACCGCCACGGTGTTCTCCGTGACGGTCCCCGCGCTCAGCTGATCAACTCAGCCGCAGTGGTTCAGGCTGGACTCAGTCGTCCAGCCACTTGCGCCACTTGCGCACCTGGTGCTCGGCCTCCACGATCCGCACGGTGCCGGACTTGGAGCGCATCACCATGGACTGGGTGATCACGCGGTTCTTGTCATAGCGCACCCCGCGCAGCAGGTCACCGTCGGTGATGCCGGTGGCGGCGAAGTAGCAGTTGTCGGACTTGACCAGGTCGTCGGTGGACAGGACCGCGTCCAGGTCGTGTCCGGCGTCGATCGCGCGCTGGCGCTCGGCGTCGTCCACGGGGGCCAGCCGGCCCTGGATGATGCCACCGGTGGCCTTGATGGCGCAGGCGGTGACGATTCCCTCCGGGGTGCCGCCGATCCCCAGCAGCATGTCCACATCGGTGCCCGGACGGGCCGCCGCGATGCCGCCGGCCACGTCACCGTCCATGATGAACTTCACGCGGGCGCCGGCCTCACGGATCTCCTGGACCAGCTTCTCGTGGCGAGGACGCTCCAGCACGCAGACATTGAGCTGGCTGACCGGCTTGTTCAGCGCCTTGGAGACCAGGTGGATGTTCTGCTTGACCGGCAGACGCAGGTCCACGAAGTCCGCGGCCTCCGGGCCCACCACCATCTTGTCCATGTAGAACACGGCCGAGGGGTCGAACATGGCCCCGCGCTCCGCGACGGCGAACACCGAGAGGGCGTTGTTGTAGCCCAGGGCGGTCAGCCGGGTGCCGTCGATCGGGTCCACGGCCACGTCCACCTCGGGACCGGTGCCGTCGCCGACGTTCTCCCCGTTGTAGAGCATGGGCGCCTCGTCCTTCTCGCCCTCGCCGATCACCACCACTCCGTTCATCTGGACGGTGTCCATGAACTCGCGCATGGCGTCCACGGCGGCGCCGTCGGCGGTGTTCTTGTCTCCGTAGCCCACCCAGTGACCGGCGGCGATGGCCGCTGCCTCGGTCACACGGACCAGCTCCATGGCCAGGTTGCGGTCCGGCTCGGTGCCGGAGACCGCGAGGTCAGGGCTCAGAGAGCTGTGCTGGCCGCGGCCCCGTGCGCTGGACTGTACGGATGCTGTCTGCGCCGGAACGCCGTTGTTCTCGGGCTGCTCTGAAGTCACCGTGTCTCTCCGTCTGTGGTGTTGAGGGTGGTGGGAGGACCTGCTCACGTCCTGTGCCCCCATCCTAGTGCGCTGCACAGTGGCAGAATGGAGCGGTGACGACTTCCAGCACCACCATTTCTCCCGCCCCCAAGCCGCGGCTCACCGAGAAGCAGGCCAAACGGGCCGGTCAGTCGGCGATGGCCATGGTGCTCTCGGTCCTGGCCACGCTGGCCGTGGCGATGATGGTCTACTTCCTGAACCCCGGCAGCACCGCCGAGACCTACGAGCGCCCGGTGGATGTGGATGCCGTGGCCACTCAGGCCACCGCCGGGCTGGACTACACCGCACTCTCCCCCGAGGTCCCCGAGGACTGGCGCGCCACCTACGCCCGGCTGCGCAGCGGCGGCGCGGACCAGGTGCCGGCCTGGGAGGCCGGGTACGTGACCGGCCAGGAGGAGTTCGTGGGCCTGACCCAGACCGATCAGTCCAACCCCACCTGGCTGAGCCAGACCGTCAAGGGAGCCCCGAACGCCGGTCAGGTCTCCGTGGGCGGCACCGCCTGGGCCCTGCACGAGCCGGTGGAGGGCGACCGCCACCTGGTGGGCGAACTGGAGGGGACCACCGTGGTGATCTCCGGGTCCGGCGAGCTCTCAGACCTGGAGGCGATGGCCACCGCCCTGCAGGCAGCCTCGGCGGGAGCCGGACAGTGAGCCCCACACCGCTGCAGCAGTTGGCCCGCTCCGCGCGCCCCTCCCCGGATGACGTCTGGAGGCTGCTGCGCGAGGGCAACCGGCGGTTCGTGGACGGCGTCTCTGACCACCCCAACCAGGACGCCGCACGCCGGGCCTCCCTGGCCGGCGGCCAGCACCCCGTGGCCGTGATCTTCGGCTGCTCCGACTCCCGCCTGGCCGCGGAGATCATCTTCGACGTCGGCCTGGGCGATGTGTTCGTCATCCGCACCGCAGGCCAGGTGATCGATGACGCCGTGCTGGGATCCCTGGAGTACTCGGTGGACGTGCTGGACATCCCGCTGATCGTGGTGCTGGGCCATGACAGCTGCGGTGCCGTGACAGCGGCCGTGGAGTCCTACGCCTCAGGGCAGATGCCCCCGGGCTTCATCCGCTCGCTGGTGGAGCGCATCACCCCGTCCGTGATCGCCGCCCGGCGCTCCGGAGTCAAGGACGTGGACGGCACCGTGGCCGAGCACGTGGGGCAGACCTGCGACCGGATCGTGGAGTCCTCCCGTGTGCTCGGCGCCGCCGTGGAGCGGGGCCGCACCGCGGTGATCGGGGTGACCTACTCCCTGGCAGGCGGTTCCGGCAAGGCCGTACACGCCATCGGCGAGGTCACCGACCCTGACCTGCCGCGCTGACCCGGCGCGAGGCGGCCCACCGTCGGACTGTCAGGACCAGCAGCACCACAACGCAGAGGACCAGCAGCGCCCCGGAGGCCAGCTCCACGGCCCCCGCGCCGATGCTGTTGACACTGGCGGCCCTCACCAGTGTCCCCACCCCGCGGATCCCCACCAGGATCAGGGCCACCACGGCCCAGGTCCGTGCACCGCGCTCGCCCTGTCCCCATAAGGCTGGGGGCAACCCACAAGGTCAGCCCCGGATGATGCCGTGCTGGCGGGCCGCTGCCACGGCCTCCGTGCGGGTGACCACGCCCAGCTTGCCGAAGATGTGGTTCAGGTGGGTCTTCACCGTGGCCTGGGAGATGAACAGCTCCGCGGCCAGCTGCTGGTTGGTCCGCCCCGTGGCCAGCAGCTCCAGGATCTGGACCTCACGCGGACTCAGCGCCTCGGCCAGTCCGCGCGTGCCGCCCAGAGCTCGGCGGGCGATCTCCGCCGGCAGCACCGTCATCCCCTGAGCGGCCTTGACCACCGCGTCCCGCAGATCGGCGGCGGAGGCGTCCTTGAGCAGGTAGCCCACGGCACCGGCCTGCAGGGCTGACTGCACATCGGCAGAACTGCTGTAGGTGGTCACCATCAGGACCGGGAGCCGCGGATGCCGCTGTGCCAGCTGGCGGGTGGTCTCGATCCCGGACGGCCCTCCGCCCAGCTCGATGTCCATCACCACCACGTCCGGCCCCTCGCCCAGACCCACCTGCCGGTCCACGGCCGCGAGCGCCTGCGCCGAGTCCTCCGCCTCGGCCACCACGCTGATCCCGCCGCCGGACTCGAGCACGGCACGCAGTCCGGCCCGCACCACCGGGTGGTCGTCCACCAGCACCACGCGCAGCATCACCGACTCCTCGGTCATCCCACAGCCCCCTCTCTCGGCAGGCTCAGCGCCACCACGGTGCCGGACCCATCGGGCAGGGCATCCTCGACCGCCAGGGTGCCGCCACGCTCGACGGCGCGCTGTCTCATCGTCTCAATCCCGAAACCCGCCGGCCGACCGCCTCGGCCCCGGCCGTCGTCGTGGATGTCCAGGGTGCAGCCGTCCTGGTGGAGGGTGAAGGTGACCACGCACCGGGTGGCCTGCGCGTGCAACAGGACGTTGGACAGGGCCGACTGCGCCACGCGGCGGACCACCGTGGCGGACGCTGTGCCCAGGTCCGCGTGCTGATCCGGCACCACCCCGTGGAAGCTCACCACCAGCACGGCTCCGGACTGCCGGGCGGTGGACTGGGTGGCCGCGCACAGTGACTCCAGGTCCTGCACCAGCTCACCCACCGGGGCCGCGTCCGCACGGTCCGCGGCGTCCTGCCCCACCAGTGCCCGAGCCTGGCCCAGGCTGTGGGCGGCGGTGCGCTCCATCTGCTCCAGCTGCCCGGCGATCTGCTCGTCCGGCCGCTGTTCCAGGGCCGCGCGGGAGAGCAGCACCACGGAGGCCAGTCCCTGGGCCACGGTGTCGTGCACCTCGCGGGCCCACCGCTGGCGCTCGCGCAGGGCGCCGGCATGGCGTTCGGCGGCGGCCAGGTCCGCGCGGGTGGCCTCCAGCTCGGCGATGATCCGCTGCTGGCGCTGGGCCTCGTCGTAGAAGAGCGCGTAGGCGGCGGACATGACCACGGCCACCAGGGCGCCGATCACCGGACCGATCACCGCGCCCACATCCAGTCCGTCCCGGTGCACGGCGTAGGCCACGAGCACCACGGCGGTCAGTCCCACCACGCAGGCCAGCGCCGCGGGGACGGACCGGCGCCCCACCACGTGCAGGTGCAGGAAGAACAGCGGAAACACGAGCCAGGCGAAGTCCACGTAGGTGATGACCAGTCCGAGCCAGAGCCCGGTCACGATGATCAGCCAGGGCAGCTGCCAGCGCACCACGATCTGATCGCGCATGCCACCGCTGCCGGTCCAGCCGCCCTCGCTGCGCCGCTTCTCCACGAACGTCCCGGCCACATACACCCCGGCGAAGACCGCCGCCAGGACCCCGGCCAGGGTGAGCCGGCCCCAGTCCCCCGCGCCGTGGGATGCCTGCCAGCACCGGGCCAGGCCCAGCACCAGCAGCGCGGCCACCGTGACGTGCAGGGCCACGCGCATGGAGCCCAGCAGCACCTGGATCCGGCGGCTGGGCTGCAGCTCGGCGGCATCCGCCGCGGTGACAACCTCTCCCATGGGTGCAGAGTAACGCGCCTGGCCTCCCGCCACACCGGCGCCGGTCCATCCTTCGGTTGATTGACGATCCTCACCCTGGCCGATGTCCTCCCGCGCCGTCCGCACGAGGCTGGATGACATGACCCCGATCCTCACCACCCCGTTCCTCTCCGTGCGCGACGTCCGCTTCGCCCGCGGCCGCTACGCCCTGATGGGTGCGGTGGTCGCGCTCATCTGCCTGTTGCTGGTCTTCCTGACCGGGCTGACCAACGGGCTGGCGCACCAGAACATCTCTGCGGTGACCGCCTGGAAGGACGCTGGCAACGATCAGCAGGTCTCGGTGGTGTTCGGGGCCCCGCACGCCGAGTCCACCGAGGAGGTGGAGGTCTCCTTCACCTCCTCCCAGATCAGCGCGGACCAGCTCCAGTCCTGGGCCGAGTCTCCTGAGGTGGCCTGGGCCGAGCCGGTGGGGATCAGCCAGTCCCGTGCGGACAGCGGGACCTCGGCAGCCGCCGTGGCGATGATCGCCGTGGAGCCGGGCAGCCGTCTGCTGCCCGCTGACGCGGACCGTCCCGACGACGGCCTCACCGGTCTGCTGCTCAGCGCACCGGCCGCGGAGGACCTGGGGGTGCAGGCCGGCGACGAGCTCACCGTCAATGGGCGGGAGCTGAGTGTGCAGGCCGTGGTGGAGGGTGAGTACTACTCGCACATTCCCGTGGTGTGGCTGCCGCTGGAGCAGTGGCGCACGGCCACCCACGCTGAGGAGGGCACCGCCACCGCGCTGGTGGTGGGCAGCGGGACGGACGTGTCCGAGGATGCGCTCACCGAACTCGCCTCCAGCACCACCACCTCCGTCACGGATGTTGACGGGGCGCTGTCCGCGCTGCCGGCCTACTCCTCGGAGAACGGGTCCCTGGTGATGATGCAGGGCTTCCTCTACGGCATCTCCGCCCTGGTGATCGCCGCGTTCATGGCGGTGTTCACCGTGCAGCGGACCCGGGACATCGCGGTGCTCAAGGCGCTGGGCGCCACGAACCGCTGGGTGATCACCGACGGCCTGCTCCAGGCGGGGATCGTGTTGCTGGTTGGCGCCGCCCTCGGGACCGCCCTGGGCACCGCCGGTGCCGTGTTCGCCGCGCAGGCCGTGCCCGTCCAGGTCGACTGGGTGACCGCCGCCCTGCCGTTCGGGCTGACGGTGCTCCTGGGGATGCTCGCCGCGGCGGTGGCCGTGTGGCGCACCACCCGGGTGGACCCGCTGCTGGCCCTCGGCGGCAGCTGATCCCCGCCCCGGTACCCCGAACGACTCTCCGAAAGGACCCCTCATGCTCACTCTCGAGAACCTCACCCTGGCCTATCCGGACGGTGAATCCGGCACCCTGCTCGCCCTGGACTCTGTGGACCTCACCGTCCCGGACGGCCAGATGGTCGCCCTGGTGGGCCCCTCCGGCTCGGGCAAGTCCAGCCTGCTGGCCGTGGCCGGCGCCCTGGTCACCCCCACGTCCGGAACCGTGACCATCGATGACCGTCCGGTCACCGGCGCCTCCGCCGCCGAGCGCACCCGGATCCGCCGGGAGGAGGTCGGCCTGGTGTTCCAGCAACCGCACCTGCTGCCCTCCCTCACAGCACTGGAGCAGTTGCAGCTCACCGAGGCCCTGAGCGGAACCCGGCCCCGTGACTCCCGCAGGGCCGCGCGGGAGGCCCTGGCCGCCGTCGGGATGGAGAAGGCGGCGGACCGCCGGCCGCATCAGCTCTCCGGGGGCATGCGGCAGCGGGTGAACATCGCCCGGGCGCTGATGGGCCGGCCTGCCGTGATGCTGGTGGATGAGCCCACCGCAGCGCTGGACCATGACCGCTCGGCGGAGGTGATGGAGCTGCTCGCCCGGCTGACCCATGAGCGGGACCTGGCCACGGTGGTGGTGACGCATGATCTGGAGTTCCTGCCGGTGGCCGACCGCTCCGTGCACATGAGGGATGGGCGGGTCAGCGAACACTAGACTGGCCGCATGAGCGAACAGTCCTCTTCCGATCAGCAGTTCCGCATCGAGCACGACACCATGGGCGAGGTCAAGGTCCCCGTCGACGCCCTGTACCGTGCCCAGACCCAGCGCGCCGTGGAGAACTTCCCGATCTCCGGCAAGACGCTGGAGCCGAACCACATCCACGCCCTGGCGCAGATCAAGAAGGCCGCCGCGAAGGCCAACGCCGAACTGGGGGTGCTCGACGATGAGCGCGCCCAGGCGATCGTGGCCGCCGCGGACGAGGTCATTGCCGGGACGTACGACGACCACTACCCGATCGACGTGTTCCAGACCGGATCCGGCACCTCCTCGAACATGAACACCAACGAGGTGCTGGCCACCCTGGCCACCCGCCGCCTGAAGGACGCCGGCTCCGAGAACGAGGTCCACCCCAACGACCACGTCAACGCCTCCCAGTCCTCCAATGACGTCTTCCCCACCTCGGTGCACGTGGCCGTCACCGGCGCCCTGATCAACGATCTCAAGCCCGCCCTGGAGCACTTGGCCGAGTCGCTGGAGCGCAAGGCCCAGGCCTTCGCCTCCGTGGTCAAGTCCGGCCGCACCCACCTGATGGACGCCACCCCGGTGACCCTGGGTCAGGAGTTCGGCGGATACGCCGCTCAGGTGCGCTACGGCATCGAGCGCGTGGAGGCGTCTCTGCCGCGCGTGGCCGAGGTCCCGCTGGGCGGCACTGCTGTGGGCACCGGCATCAACACCCCGAAGGGCTTCTCCGCCCGCGTGATCGAGCTGCTGGCCGAGGAGACCGGCCTGCCGATCACCGAGGCCCGCAACCACTTCGAGGCCCAGGCCAACCGCGACGGCCTGGTGGAGGCCTCCGGTCAGCTGCGCAACATCGCGTACTCGCTGATGAAGATCAACAACGACCTGCGCTGGATGGGCTCGGGCCCGAACACCGGTCTGGGCGAGATCTTCATCCCCGATCTGCAGCCGGGCTCCTCGATCATGCCGGGCAAGGTCAACCCGGTGATCTGCGAGGCCGCCATCATGGTCTGCGCCCAGGTGATCGGCAATGACACCACCGTGGCCCTGTCCTCCACCAACGGCGCGTTCGAGCTGAACGTGGGCATCCCGGTGATGGCCGCCAACCTGCTGGAGTCCATCCGCCTGCTGGCCAACACCTCCACGGTGATGGCGGACAAGATGATCGACGGCATCGAGGCCAATGAGGAGCGCTGCTCGTTCCTGGCCGGCGCCTCCCCGTCCATCGTGACCCCGCTGAACAAGGTGATCGGCTACGAGGCCGCCGCCAAGATCGCCAAGCACTCGGTCGCCCAGAAGATGACCGTGCGTGAGGCCGTGATCGACCTCGGCTACGTGGAGCGCGGCGAGGTCACCGAGGCCCAGCTGGATGAGGCCCTGGACACCATGTCCATGACCCACCCCAACTGACGGTTCCCGACGACGGCCCCGGCACCTTCCCCACGGAAGGTCCCGGGGCCGTCGTCGTTCAGTGGTGTTCGGTGCCGTCGACCAGGAACCGTGCTCCAGTGGCATGGTCGGCGTTGTCTGCACCCGATTCGGTCTCCATCGCCCAGCGCAGCGCACGGCGGTGTCCGTCTGGCATCTCGGGCGTCTGGTCCTCGGGCGCGATCCGGAACCAGCCGACTTCCAGGTTCTCCTCATCTCCCACGTGGGCCTGCCCGTCCACGTGCTCGAGCACCAGGACCACGTCCAGGTACTGTGCCTGGTCCCCGTTGGGGTAGGTGACGTGCGGGGTGGTGCCCACACCGGCCACCCGGACAGGCCGGGCGTGCACGCCGCACTCCTCGAGGACCTCGCGCACGGCGGTGTCTGCGGGCTCCTCACCGGGTTCGATGATCCCGGCGGGCACCGACCAGCGGCCGTTGTCGCTGCGACGAGCCAGCAGCACCTGGCGGACCGTTCCGGCTCCCTCCTCCGGAACCTCGCGGAAGACCACCGCCTTGCAGCCGGCCAGCCACAGGGACTCATGGCCGACCTTCTGGCGCAGGGACAGGATGAACTCGGGTGTGGGCATGACTCCACCGTATCCACCCGAGGTCCCCGTTCAGTCCCGCTCACGCGGCAATCACCCCGAGCCCGTGCCGCCGGGCCCAGTCGTCCGGGCACCTGTCCCGCGAGGGCGGATCCTCCTGCAGCACCCGCCTCAGACGGCACATCGTCATGCCGGTCCGGGGTCCTGCCCGCCGCCGCTGGTCTGGTCTGTCTGCCGGTTCAGCCTGGCCGCCGGGTGGAGCTCCGGCCCACACTGCGAACGGCGCTCCTTCTGCACGGTAGGTGTGCCCGGTGGGCGTGGTGACGCTGACTCCGCCGTCCTGCTGGGACGCGTGCCGCCAGCCTGGGTTCTCCTTGGCATAGTTGCACGCTGCGCAGAGTCCCTGCCCGTTCTGGAGGCTGGTCGGGCCTCCAGAGGCGTGGGCGGTGACGTGATCGGCATGTCGGATGGGGGAATCACACCACGGGGTGCGGCAGACATCGTCGCGCAGCAGGATCATGCGGCGCAGCAGCGGCGGAAAGACCCGTGAACGGGAGTCCATGGCCGCGAGCTGCCCGTCCTCCGGCCGGGTGAAGAGCCGGCGCAGTGCCACCTGGGCCTCCGGATCGGTGACCATCTGCCGGGCGACCTCGGCGGGAAGCGGCCCATGCCCAGGGAGCCACGCCGGTTCCTCCCCCGCGCCGAACAACGCGCGGTCCGTCATCACCAGCTGGATCTCGGTGGGAACTGTGGCTGCGGACTGTTGCCCGGTGAGCCGTTCCACCAGCAGATCGGCCATCACCTGGTCCCGGGTCCGTTCCTGCGGATCCCCGGCACCGATGATCGTCCCGGCGTCACGCTGCAGGCCCGCCAGAGCCGCCACAGCCTGATGCATCGGCAGCAGGGCTGTCAGATAGGCCATCCCCCCGGTGGCCGGCCGCACGCTCACCCGGCGTTCTCTGCGGCTGCGCTCGAGCTGAGCCACCGCAGACTCCTGGTCCAGCCGTTGGGCGTGGGCCTTGGCTTCAGCGGCCAGACGCTTGGTCCCCACCTGCCCCAGTCGCCCGGCCATCAGCCGGTCCACCTCGGCACGGTGCTCCACGCTCAGCCAGGCGGTCTCCCGGGCCACCACCGTGGCCTGGTACTCCGAGATCTCTCCCCGGGTGAGGGCCCTCTGGGTGTTCGGCATCTCGTGGCAGAGCGCCCGGGCCAACCCCAGGTGCCGGCCACCGGAATGGGCCGGCTCCCGCCGCGCCAGGGCGATCTCAGCCCCAAGCCCCCGGGCCTGCTTCTCCACCGGCACACCCTCGGCGGACTCGCGTTCCCGGCGCATGCGGTCCAACGCCACAGACTCACGGGCCTGGACCGCCGCGCACACGGACTTCAAGGACTCGAGCGCGCTGATCCGGTCGATGGCCTCAATCTCAGTTCGGGCCTCGACCAGACCTGCGAGTGCCTCCTGGAGCACGCGCAGAGAGGCAGCATCGGTGAGCAGTTCAGCGCCCTGTTCACCGGCCTAGAGCCTGCGGTCCGTCTCCATGCCCTGAACCTACGCACCCCCACGGACACGTTAAGGATCCTCTCCACAGGACAGCGGATTCTGGCGACCGCTAACCTCCGAACAGCACCGCCACCACAGCGCCGGCCAGCAGCGGGGGGCCGAACGCCAACCGCGTCTTCACCGTCGCGCGGCGGGTCAGCACCATCACCAGGGCCACCACGCCACCGATCACGAAGCCCAGGAACACCGCCTGCGCCCACGCCTCCCAGCCCAGCCACCCGGTGTAGAGACCCAGCCCGGCCGCCACCTTCACATCCCCCAGCCCCAGTCCGCCGCGGCTGGCCAGGTGCAGGAGCAGCATCAGGGCCGGATACCCCACGAACCCCACCAGGGACGGCGCCAGTCGCTCCCCACCCTGCAATGCCGAGGCACTCCACAGTGTCACTGCCCCACCCACCGCCAAGGCCAGCGTCCAGCGGTTCGGCAGTCGGTGCTCGCGCAGGTCCACCCAGGTCAGCACCACCGCGCACACCAGCAGGTGCACCAGCGCCAGTCCCACCAGGACCGCCCACACCACGTCTCCTCGGGTCCAGGCGTCCATCAGCAGTGCGGGCATGCCACCAGGCTACGGCGGCCCCGCCTGCCGCGTCCGGCACCTTCCCTAGACTGTGGACATGTCCTCCGCCGAGCTGTCCGAGCCGCCCCAGCCGCCGCCTGGCCGCGGCGCACTGTTGCCCGCCTGGTTCCCCTCCCCGGAGCCGGCAGACCTGACCGGCTGGTGGCCCCTGTTCGGTCTGCGCGCCCAGACCGAGCGCCTGGTCCTGCGTCCCATCGCCGATCCGGACCTGCCGGCCCTCCTGGCCGCAGTCCAGTCCGGCATCCACCCCACCGGCCAGAACCCCTTCGGCGAGGTTCCCTGGTCCCAGGCTCCCGCTCAGGATGTGGCCCGTCAGACTCTGCAGCACATCTGGCGCAGCCGCGCGGGCACCGGTCCCCAGACCTGGACCGTCCAGTTCGGTGTCTGGGACCGCCACGGTGATCCCCACGGCCCCACCGGCGGACCGGACGGCGAGCTGATCGGCCTGCAGGACATCGCCGCCGAGGACTTCCACCTCACCCGCACCGTCCAGACCGGATCCTGGCTGCGTCACAGCGCCCAGGGCCGTGGCCTGGGCAAGCAGGCCCGCGCCATCGGCCTCGCCCTGGCCTTCGACCACCTGGGTGCCCTGGCCGCAGAGACCAGCTGCGCGGACTGGAACCAGGCCTCCCAGGGCGTCAGCACCGCCCTGGGCTACCGTTTCAACGGCGCCCGTGTGCGCGCCTGGGGCCGGGAGGCCGTGACCGAACTGGACTTCCGCGTCACACCGGAGCAGTTCCGGCGCCCTTCGGCCACCGTGGAGGTCACCGGGATCGAACCGGTCCGGCGCTTCCTCCAGGTCTCCCACACCCTCCAGAAGACATCCTTCCCGACGACGGCCACCGCACCTTCAGGAGAGAGCGCACCATGACCTGGCGAGACGAGATCGGCCTGACCGAACCGGCCCCGACGACCGGCCGCACCCCATGGCGGTCCTCCACGGCGCAGGTGGAACGGCGCCGCTCTCCGGCCGTCGCCCGGGCGTTGCCGGTGGTGGTGCTGGTGTCGCTGATGTGGATCCTGGAGATCGTGGACATCGTGCTGCGCGGATGGCTGGACCGCTTCGGCATCCGCCCCCTGGAGACGGAGGGGCTCATCGGCGTCCTGGCCTCTCCCCTGCTGCACGGATCCATCCCCCATCTGATCTCCAACACCGGTGCCCTGCTGGTCCTCGGGGCGATGATCGCCTGGATCACCGGCCGCTGGTGGCTGATCACGGCAGGGATCTGGATCCTGTCCGGGCTGGGCACCTGGCTCATCGGTGGACCCGGGACCCTGCACATCGGGGCGTCGGGCGTGGTCTACGGCTATGCGGCCTTCCTGGTGACCTATGCGATCCTCTCGCGCCGGATCCTGGCCCTGATCGCCGCGGTCGTGACGGTGGCGCTGTATGGGGGGATCGTGTTCGGCCTGCTGCCGGTCAACCCGCACATCTCCTGGCAGGGTCACCTGATGGGGGTCGCCGCTGGCATCGTGGTGGCCTTCCTGGACACCCGGCAGGCCCGTCAAGACCGGCGGCAGCGGTCGTGGGGGCGCACCTGAGATCCGGCCCCAGGACGCCGCTGACCTGCATTTCCCGTGCTGATGGGCCTCTCACCTGGAGGTTTCCCGCACCGTAGCGACCCGTGAGTAGGGTCACACTCAATTCTTCAATTGATCACTTGTGGAGGGGCGAATCCGGGCTTAGGCTGGAGTCGTTCATCAGCGGCCGTCGCGCCGATCATGGACAGCTGAGCTCCATGGCTCCGATCCCGTTTCAGGGGGCCATGGCTCGGCGGACTGGCCGGGATCCCCTCATCCCCCCTCCACGGGGACTCGGCCCTCCGCCCACAGGGGCCGCTGCATCGCAGCGGCCTCTGTCTCGTTAACCAGTCCCCTCGCTCCGGCTAGAGCACGTCCTCCAGCAGCTCCGTGACCAGCGCGGCGATCGGGGAGCGCTCTGGACGGGTCAGGGTGACGTGGCCGAACAGCGGCTGGCCCTTGAGCGTCTCCACCACGGCGGCAATGCCGTCATGCCGGCCCACCCGCAGGTTGTCCCGCTGGGCCACGTCATGGGTGAGCACGATCTTGGAGTTCTGGCCCATCCGGCTCATCACCGTCAGCAGGGTGTTCTTCTCCAGGGACTGCGCCTCGTCCACGATCACCCAGGAGTCGTGCAGGGACCGGCCTCGGATGTGGGTCAGGGGCAGCACCTCGAGCATGCCGCGGTCCAGGACCTCCTCCATCACCTCGGTGGAGACCAGCGCACCCAGGGTGTCGAACACGGCCTGGCCCCAGGGGTTCATCTTCTCCGACTCGGAACCGGGCAGGTAGCCCAGCTCCTGACCGCCCACCGCGAACAGGGGGCGGAACACCACGACCTTGCGGTGCTCCTGACGCTCCAGCACGGCCTCGAGCCCGGCGCACAGGGCCAGTGCGGACTTGCCGGTGCCGGCCCGGCCGCCCAGGGAGACGATCCCCACCTCCGGGTCCAGCAGCAGGTCGATCGCCAGGCGTTGCTCCGCCGAGCGCCCGTGCAGCCCGAACACGTCGCGGTCTCCGCGGACCAGCTGGGTGGTGCCGTCCCGGCCCACCCGGCCGAGCGCCGAGCCGCGAGGCGAGGTGATGATCAGACCGGTGTTGACGGGAACGTCCGCCGTGGCGCTCAAGGTGACGGGGCCGCCGTCGTACAGGTCATTGACGTCCTCCTCCGAGGCGGAGATGCTCACCGTCCCGGTCCAGCCGGAGTCCTTCACCAGCTCATTGCGGTACTCATCGGCCTGCAGGCCCATGGCCGAGGCCTTCACGCGCATGGGCAGGTCCTTGGAGACCACCGTGACGTCCCGCCCCTCCAACGCGAAGTTCTGGGCCACGGCCAGGATCCGGGAATCGTTGTCCCCGGAGCGGAAGCCATGGGGCAGGACCTCGGTGGAGATGTGGTTCAGCTCCACGCGCAGGCTGCCACCCTCGGAACCGAGCGGCACCGGACGGTTCAGCGAGCCGTGCTCCACCCGCAGCTCGTCCAGCAGGCGCAGGGCCTTGCGGGCGTAGTAGCCCAGCTCGGGGTCGTTGCGCTTGGCCTCCAGCTCGGAGATCACCACGATCGGCAGGATGACCTCGTGCTCGGCGAACCGCAGCAGGGCACGCGGATCAGAGAGCAGCACGGAGGTGTCCAGGACGTAGGTCCGCTCCCCCGTGCTCTGCCGGGCGTGGTGGTCGCCGACCGCACCGGGGGTGACGGTGGGCTCGGGGCTCAGGGCGGTGCTCAGATGCTCCACAGGGACTCCAGACCGGGGCGCACGCCCCGCTGATCGAGGGGGTGGGGTGGGACGGTCCGGCCCGAGGACCGGAGCGGCCCTCCGCAGTGCTGCCTGTGGTGGGGCATACGGCCTGGCCTTTCCGATCAATCCGCAGGAGGTGCGAAGCCGGGAGAGGCCGCGTCCTGCTGTTGACTGATGGCACCCACGGTAGACCGGACAGGTCTGCGGGTGGCCCGTGACACTCGACGGGACGGTAAACGTTGTGTGACGATCAGGAGCCGAAGCGCCGCTGACGCGAGGCGTAGTCGCGCAGGGCACGCATGAAGTCCACGCGGCGGAAGTCCGGCCAGAGGGCCTCACAGAAGTAGAACTCGGAGTAGGCCGACTGCCACATCAGGAACCCGGAGAGGCGCTGCTCGCCGGAAGTGCGGATCACCAGGTCCGGGTCCGGCTGGCCGCGCGTGTACAGCCGGTCGGAGATCTGCTCCACGGAGAGGTCCTGGGCCACCTCGGCGGCCGAGCGCCCAGCGGCGTCGGCTTCGGTGAGCAGCTCGCGGACCGCATCCACGATCTCTCGGCGGCCGCCGTAGCCCACGGCCACGTTCACGTGCACGCCGTCCACGTCCCTGGTGCACTCAGCCAGTTCGGCGACCTGGGCGGCCAGGGCCGGCGGGAGCAGTTCGGCGGCTCCCACCGCCTGCACGCGGACCCGGTGTCCGTTCTCCAGTCCCTCGCCCAGCCGGTCCAGGGTCCCGCAGATGATCTGCACCAGCCGATCCAGCTCCTCCGGGGAGCGGTTGAGGTTGTCCGTGGAGAGCATGTACAGGGTCACGACCTTGATCCCCAGTTCATCGCACCAGCCCAGGAACTCCAGGATCTTGTCCGCCCCGGCCTGATGGCCGTCCGCCGTGGTGGCACCTGCGGCCTTGGCCCACCGACGGTTGCCGTCCAGCACCACGCCGATGTGCCCGGGCAGCCGTGCGGTGTCCAGGTCACCGGCCAGGCGACCCTCGTAGAACCGGTAGAGGATCCGGCGAGGCACGGCCGGGACCAGCTCGGCCAGCTGCTCCAGGCGCTCCAGCCGTTGGGCTCGGTTCGGCCGGTCACCACTCACGGCGGCTCACCTCTCTCGGATGCTGCTCGAACAGGTCCACACTGATGCTGCAGTCCACGGTACCGCCCCACCTCACAGGCACACCCCGTCCCACCCCGCGTCCCGCCCTGTGGCGGCGGCCACAGCGCCGCTACTGAGGGGTAACCCCAGGTCTAGAGTTGACCCCATGAATCAGACCACCCCGCGCCGCTGGCGGATGGAGCGGATCACCGATCGTGACCATCCGGAGTTCAAGCCACGACTGCGCGGCTGGATCCACGCGGTGATGGCTCCCCTGGCGCTGGCCGCCGGGATCGTGCTGGTCGTCTTCGCCCAGGGCACGGCGCTGACCTGGGCCACCGTGGTCTACGCCATCACCGGCCTGCTGCTGTTCTCGGTCTCGGCCACCTACCACCTGGTGCAGTGGGACCCGAAGGTCGCCCTGGTGCTCAAGCGGCTGGACCACACCAACATCATGCTGGTCATCGCCGGCACCTACACGCCGCTGGCGGTGGCCCTGCTGCCCCCGGAGAAGTCCACGCTGCTGCTGATCCTGGTCTGGGCCGGAGCCCTGGGTGGGGTGGCCTTCCGCCTGACCTGGACCAACGCGCCACGCTGGCTCTACACTCCCGTCTACATCCTGCTGGGGCTGGCCGCGCTGCTGTACATCGGAGACTTCTTCGCCGCCGACCCCACCGCCGCCGTCCTGGTCTGCGTGGGCGGGGCCTGCTACATCATCGGCGCGGTGTTCTATGCGCTCAAGCGGCCGAACATCCACCGCGAGTGGTTCGGCTTCCACGAGCTCTTCCACGCGTTCACGGTGGGCGGATTCGTCTGCCACTACATCGCCATCATGGTGGCGGTCCTGCGCACCTCAGCCCTGACCTGAACGGCCCGGCCGGTCCAGGGTCAGTCGCGGCCGGAGTCCGGGCCCTGGGGCTGCTGGGTGGGCTGATCCAGGTACCCGGGGTACTTCTGACGCAGCCGCTCCTGTGGGTCCGGGACATCGCTGTCCGGGTTGCGGCGGATCTCCTCCGGCAGGTGGCTCTGGTACCGCTCCACCAGCATCTCCTCGGCGGTCTCCGAGCGGTGCTTGACGCGGCGGACCGAGCGGATCATCAGCCGGATCACGATGATCGCCATGGCCACCATCAGCGCGGTGAACAGGAACCCCTCGATCCCGGGGGTCACCTCGGTCTGGTCCAGCCCGGGGCGCAGCGTGGGCTCGGGAATGGCCGGCTCAGGGGTGCTGGCAGGGGCCGGCGTCGCCGCGAAGAGCGCAGAGGACAGAGCGTGGAGAGGTGAGGTCACAGCAGTCCAGTCTATCCGGCCCGCGCTCAGCGCAGGCCGGTGAACAGATCGGTCTCCGGCAGGGTGGTCTCCACCCGGGAGTCGATCAGCACGTAGTCCTCCCACGGCCAGGTCCGGCGCAGCAGGGTGTTCGGCGCGGCGAAGAACGGCCCGTCCGGGTCCACCTGGGTGCGGTGGGCGCGCAGTGCGGCATCTCGCTTCTCCAGGTAGTCGCCCACGTGGATCTGCGTGGTGACCTCATGCATGGTGGGCCGCCAGGAGCCGGGCTCCGGTTCGTGATCCTCGTTCAACAGCCGCTCGTACCAGGTGATCCGGCTGGCGAAGGGTGACTCCTCCCCTGCGTCCAGGAACGCCTGGTGCAGAGCACGGTACTTGCTGGGGTTGAAGGCGCGGTCGTAGTACAGCTTGGACGGGGTCCAGGGCTCACCGGTGCCGGGATAGCGCTCGGGGTCCCCGGCTGCGCGGTAGGCCTCCACGGTGATCTCGTGGGCCTTGATGTGGTCCGGGTGCGGGTAGCCGCCGATCTCGTCGTAGCTGATCACCACGTGGGGCTGGAACTCGCGGATCAGCCGGACCAGGGGCGCGGTGGCCTGCTCCAACGGCAGCGAGGCGAAGCAGCCGAAGGGCAGCGGGGGCAGCGGATCGCCCTCGGGCAGACCGGAGTCCATGAACCCCAGCCACCGGTGCTCGATCCCCAGGGCAGCACCGGCCTCCTCCATCTCGGCCCGGCGCACCCCGGTGATGTCACGGTCCAGGCGGATGGTGTCCCCGTACCCGGGGTTGAGCAGGTCCCCCTGCTCGCCGCCGGTGCAGGTGGCCACCATGACCTCGGCGCCGGCCTCCTCATAGGCGGCCATCATGGCCGCACCCTTGGAGGACTCGTCGTCCGGGTGGGCGTGCACGGCCAGCAGTCGCAGACCGTGCGAGGCGGGGACGCCGGCGGCCACGGTCTCAGCGCGCGACTCCTCGGACTCCGGCGTGCCGTAGTCCTCGTGTCCCACGGGGACGCCGAACTCGGCTCCGCCCTGTTCAGGGGTTGCGCTGCTCATGGATGCTGGGCCCTTTCTGACCGCCGGTAGCATGGGGATGATGCCTGAATCACTCGACTCCTCGCCGGCCCCTCTGCCGCAGGACAGCCTAGCCAACCGCTATGGCCGTGCCCAAAGCACCCGTGCCCCCAGCGGGACTGGACGCCGCCGTGGAACGTGGCTGGCCGTCGTCGGGCTGGTCCTGGCCGTGGCCGCCACCGCCTGGTTCACCTTCTCCGACCCCGCGCGGAACCTGACCTGGAAGGACGTGGGGTTCCGGATCGAGTCCCCCACCCAGGCGCAGGTGACCTTCCAGCTGACCAAGGAACCGGAGGACACCGTGGCCTGCGCCGTGCAGGTGCTCAACGAGCAGTACGCGGTGGTCGGGTTCCACACCGTGACGGTGGGTCCGGCCGAGGACGGCCAGGTCCAGACCGCAGCGGATGAGACGCAGTACTACGACGTCGATCTGCGCACCGACGCCGAGGGCGTCAGCGGTGGCGTGGAGTCCTGCTGGATCGAGGAGCCCACCGCCTGAGGTGTCATACGTTACACTGGATGGCATTGGACTTCGCCCCGCTGAGGGAGCCGCCGAACGTCTGCTGACGATTCGCCCGGCCGCCCCGGCGGGGTTCTTGCATGGCCACCCTCAGGGCTGCATCCGGCAGCACGGTGTCCGGCAGGAGCAGCACGGCGGCTGACTCAGCCGCCCGAGCACACCCCGAAGGAGATGCACGTGCCCACGAGCAACATCGACTCTGCCCCCTGGCTGACCCAGGAGGCCTATGACCGCCTGAAGAAGGAGCTCGACGAGCGCTCCGGTCCGGGCCGCGCCGAGATCATCGATCGCATCGAGCAGGCCCGCGAGGAGGGTGACCTCAAGGAGAACGGCGGCTACCACGCCGCCCGTGAGGAGCAGTCCAAGAACGAGGGCCGCATCCTGGAGCTGACCCACCTGCTGGAGACCGCCCGCGTGGGCGCCGCTCCGGCCGATGACGGCGTGGTCGAGTCCGGCATGGTCGTGGAGGCCAAGATCGCCGGTGAGAAGACCACCTTCCTGTTCGGCAACCGCGAGATCGCCGACGACGAGGACGACCTCGAGGTCTACTCCGAGCGCTCCCCGCTGGGTGAGGCCATCCACGGCGCCAAGGCCGGCGAGTCCGTGACCTACACCGCGCCGAACGGCAAGGACATCACGGTCGAGATCATCAAGGCCACTCCGTACAAGGCCTGACCCACCAGACCCGCTCGCACCGGGACTGATGAGGACATCACGACGGCGGCCCACCGGTTGGATCCGGTGGGCCGCCGTTGTGCTGTGGTCAGGCGTGCAGAGAGGACGAGGGGCTCAGGGGCGGACGACGGGCTGATAGCCGGCCGAGCGCAGGCGGCCCAGGACCTCTTCGGAGTGCTCGGCCCCGCGGGTCTCCATGTCGATGGTGATGAACACGTCTCCCATGCCCAGGGAGCCGCCGATCCGGGTGTGGTCCACGCGGGTGACGTTGGCATCGGTCTCGGCGATGATCCGGGAGATGGTGGAGAGCTCGCCGGGACGGTCCCGCAGGGCGATGCGCACGGTGAGGAACCGGCCGGCGGCGGAGAGACCGGACTGGATGACCTTCAGCATCAGCATGGGATCGATGTTGCCCCCGGAGAGCACCGCCACGGTCCGCTCGGAGGAGATGCCCAGCTCCTCCAGCTTGCCTTCCAGCAGGGCGGCCACGCCCACCGCGCCGGCGGGCTCGACCACCATCTTGGACCGCTCGAGCAGGAAGACCAGGGCGTTGGCGATCGCGTCCTCGGAGACGGTGACCACCCCGTCCACCAGTTCGCGGATGATCTGGAACGGGAGCTGCCCTGGGCGCCCCACGGCGATGCCGTCGGCGATGGTGGAGACGTGGGTCAGCGGGACCACGGCGTCGGCTGCCAGGGAGGGCGGGTAGGCGGCGGCGTTCTCCGCCTGGACGCCGATGATCCGGATCTGACGACCAGTACGGCGAGCCATCTCCTTCACGGCCACGGCCACGCCGGCCAGCAGTCCCCCACCGCCGATCCCCATGATGATGGTGTCCACCTCGGGGTCCTGCTCCAGGATCTCCAGGCCGATGGTGCCCTGCCCGGCCACGATGTCCTCATGGTCGAAGGGGTGGATGACCACAGCGCCGGTCTCCTCGGAGTACCGCTGCGCGGCGGCCAGGGCCTCGTCCACGTTGTTGCCCAGCAGCACCACCTCGGCACCGTGATCCCGGGTGGCCTGCAGCTTGGGCAGTGCCACCCCCAGGGGCATGTAGATCCGGGCCTTCATGCCCAGCTTGGCGGCGGCCAGGGCCACTCCTTGCGCGTGGTTGCCGGCCGAGGCGGCCACCACACCCCGGGCCCGTTCCTCCGGGCTCAGGCGGGCCATGCGCACATAGGCGCCGCGGACCTTGAAGGATCCGGCGCGCTGGAGGTTCTCGCACTTCAGGTGCACGGTGGATCCGGTGATCCGGCCCAGGGCCCGGGAGTGGTCCAGCGGGGTGGGGACGATGACCCCGTCCAGCAGCTCCCGGGCGCGCTCGATCTCCTCCAGGCTCACCGGAAGGGTGTTCGACTGCTCGGTCTCTGAGGCGTTGCTGGTCACCGGTCTCCTCCGTCCTGATCCGGCTCAGTGCCGGACTGCTGCGTCTGCGTATTCTCCCCCGATCCGGGCTCGGTGACGGGCGTGTTGCGTGAGCGGCGCCAGGGGATGAGGCGGCGGCGGGGCCGGGCGGAGGTGGATCCGGTGCGCACGGCCACCCGGCGCACGGCGCCGTCGATCGTCTCGTAGGCCTTGCCCCAGGGGCCCTCCAGCTCGGCCGCGCGTTCGGCCAGCGTGGGCTCCGGCGGCGGTTGGATCACCGGGTCCGGGCGGTCAGCCTCCCAGGGCTTGCTCTGCAGGTACTTCACGGTGGCGTTGATGAAGGCGAGCACGGGCACGGCGAAGATGGCTCCGACCAGTCCGAGCACTGCGGTTCCTCCGGCCACGGCCAGGAACACGGCCAGGGGGTGCAGGCTGACGGCCCGGCCCATCACCAGGGGCTGGAGGATGTTGCCCTCGATCTGCTGGACGAGCAGGACCACACCGAGCATCAGCAGGGCGTTGACCCAGTCATTGGCCACCAGGGCCAGCAGCACGGCGATGCCACCGGTCAGCACCGCGCCGACCAGCGGGATGAACGAGCCCAGGAACACCAGGACGGCCAGGGGGAACGCCAATGGCACGCCCAGCAGCCAGGCGCCGGCTCCGATGCCCACGGCGTCCACGAAGGCCACGAAGATCTGCACGCGCACATAGGAGCCCAACGAGGTCCACCCGGCGCGGCCGGCACCGTCGATGGCCCGGCGGTGGCGCTGTGGGACGAACTTGAGCAGGAAGGTCCAGATCCGGTTGCCGTCCAGCAGGAAGAAGATCAGGGCGAAGATGGCCAGCACGGTGCCGGCGGCGATGTTGCCTGCGGTGGAGCCGAACCCGAGGGCGCCGCTGAGGATGGCCTGGCTGTTGTTGCGCACGGTGCCGGCCAGGTCGGAGATGACATCGTTCCACTGGTCGGTGGTCACGCCCATGGAGGCCAGCCAGCCGATGATCCCCTCGAACCCGACGACGATCTGGTCCCGCATGTCCGCGAAGCCCACGGCCAGCTGCTGGCCGGCCAGGTAGAACAGTCCCAGCACGGCCGCGATCAGTCCGAGGATGCAGGCGGCGACCGCCAGGCCGTTGGGGACGTGCAGCTGGCGCATCCGCCGGTGGACGGGGGCCAACAGGGTGGCCAGCAGGGCGGCGACCAGGAGCGGGATGACCAGGATGGAGACGTGGCTGAGCAGCCAGATGGCCATGCTCACGGCGATCAGCACCACGATCAGCCGCCAGGACCAGGCAGCGGCCACGGTCAGCCCGTAGGGAACGTCCAGGGCGACGCGGTCGCTGACCTGGAGGTCGGTGAGGGACTCACTGTCCAGTTCCGGGGCCGGCTGAGCCTGCTCTGGCGGTGGGGTGGACATGGGTCCCTCCTGGGTCAGGCCAGCCGCCCGGTGATCCCCCAGGTGGCCGACAGCGTCTGGTCGGTCTCCAACCACACCAGCCCATCGCCTGAGTTCAGGGCGTCAGCCGGTGCGGTCATCGGTTCGAGCGCCACCGCTCGGTGCCGACCGGGATAGCGGTTGGTGATGAACACATGCACGTAGCGGTAGGCGGTCTCGGACCACAGCTCCACCGTACGCCCGTCCGGGGCTGTCAGGATGCAGCGCACGCGCCCGTCCTGATCAGGTGTCAGGTCGGTGTAGGCGGCGTCCAGCAGCCGCTCCCCCACCGGGGCTCCCTGACGGAAGTCGTCCTCGGTGTCCTCGACCGCTCGGCTGCCCACCGGGATGAGCTGCTCATCGGCGATGATCTGGGTGGCACCGGGCACGGTGAGGGTGAGCTCCTCCGAGGGCACCTCGCCCAGCCGCAGGAAGGGGTGGGCGCCGAAGGCGACCGGAGCTGACCGCTCCGAATGATTGGTGAGGGACTGGGTGACCTGCAGGCCGCCGTCGGGGTCCAGGTGGTAGTCCACCTGATGGGTGAGACGGAACGGATACCCGTGCTGGGGGTGGATCTGCCCGCGCAGCACCACTCGGTCCTGGCTGTGCAGGACCGGGGTGAGGCCGGTGTTGCGCAGCAGTCCGTGGCTGGCATTGCCGCGGGAGGGCTCGGTGAGATCCAGCTGCTGGGGTTGCCCGTCCAGGTGCCAGAGCCCGTCCCGGACGCGGTTGGGCCAGGGCGAGAGCTGGATGCCGTTGGCCGAGGGGGCGATCTCGTCCGGACCGTAGGTCTCGATCAGGGCGGTGCCGTGGAGCTCGTAGACGCGGAGGGCACCGGCCAGGGCGGTGACGACGGCGCGGGCTCCGGCGCGGTGGATCTCGTATTGAACGCCGGTGGCCGCCGACCCCTCGGAGGAGGGTTCGACGGCCACCGGGAGGTGATCTGCGGTCATGAGGTCAGTCGTTGCCGCGCAGGATCGCCAGGATGCGCAGGATCTCGACGTACAGCCAGACCAGGGTGACGGTCAGGCCGAACGCGGCGCTCCAGGAGTACTTCTTCGGAGCACCGGCGCGCACGCCCTGCTCGATCGCGGTGAAGTCCATGACCAGGGAGAACGCGGCCAGGAAGACGGCGACCAGGCCGATGGCCACGCCCATCCAGCCTGAGCGCAGGCCGAACATGGAGTCGGTGACGCCGAAGAGCATCAGGAACAGGTTCACCAGCGAGAACAGCGCGTAGCCGACCATGGCGATCATGAAGATGCGCATGGCCTTGGGGGTGGCGCGGACCTTGCCGGAGGCGTACAGGGCCAGGGTCACAGCGAACACGCACAGGGTGCCGAGCACGGCCTGGGAGGCGATGCCGGGCCACATCTGCTCGAAGACCTGGGAGATGCCGCCCAGGAACAGACCCTCGGCTGCGGCGTAGAGCAGGATCAGGGCCGGCGAGGGCTCACGCTTGAAGGCGTTGACCAGACCGAGCACGAGGCCGACGATGGCGCCGGGCAGCATCAGGGCGGGCATCATCCAGCCGACGACGGCGGTGATCAGCACCACGCCCAGGGTCATCACGGTCTTGGCGATGACGTCGTTGTAGCTCATCCGGCCGGTGTCCACCGGGCCGGCGGCGGGCTGCTGGTACATCTCGTTGAGCTGCTCGGCGGAGTAGCCCTGCGGAGCCTGCTGGCCATACTGGGGCTGACCGAACTGGCCCTGCTGGCCAGGCTGGGTCTGGGTCTGCTGCCCACCGGAGTACCACCCCGGCTGCTGCTGGCCGGAGTGCATCTGCTCCTGGAACGTCTTGGTGTTGAAGACAGGGTTGGCCACTGGCCATCTCCTCTACTGGTCGCGTCTGGTCCGTTCGTACATGAAGTCCACCCGTTGGACCGGGCCGGAGGCTGTGACCAGTCTATAGGCGGAATCTGAGCCTGGGCCGAGTGACAGGTCCCACTGCGCCCACCGCGTAACGTGCCCCTAGTGCCCCCGGTGGGACTCGAAACCTCCCCAGCCTCTACCCCGGCGCGGACATCCGCATGATTTCGGGATTTCTAATGCGGGGAGATTAGTGGACGCAGGACACATTGTGGGCAAAGTGTGGGCAAAACGTGGGCACGGCTGCGACCGTTAATCCAAAGTCCAGCTCTGAGGCATGGCAGTGGTTCTATTCGCGGAATCACTCAACAGAGCATCACCGTAGCCCGCGTGCAATTTGCACGTCAGTAGTGGCACGCCTTCAGGACGTCACGTCAGACGAGCGCCGTGGCATTCCGTGCGGCCGCATTTACCCGGCGTCACTAAAGATTCTCTGTTGGATCTCCAGGTAACGCCGCAGATCCACCACGTTGTCGCTCTCGGAAGCAGGCACCTCATCCTCGAGTTTGTCCAGGTCCAGGTCGTTGTCCTCGATGAGCTGCTTCGTCGAGTTCACCACGATTTCCACCAGCGTTTCCGCGTGCTTGGAGGAGAAGTTCAGAGAGATTGTGCCGTCCTCGTCCTCGTACGCCAAGACGTCATCCAGATCCGAAATGAGATTCTCAATTATCTTCGCGTCCAGCCGCCCCTCGCTGACTGCCTCCAGGTACGTCCGCAGCGAGGAGTTATAACTCACGACGCACTCGGGTACTTCCGCTTGACTGGCCTGTCTGTACTTTTTCACAGCGACGTAGACGGCTGCTCCTGCGACCACCGTGCCTGCCAACGCAGCGGGGATTATCACCCAGGGGTTCTTGAGGTTGCCAGCGAGGTCCGACTGGCTCTTCACCGCACTGGAGGCAACCCGCACAGCCAAGCTTTCACCAGCGGTGTCAGGGAGTTGCGCTTCCTTGAGATGCTTCACAATCCGCCCGGACAGGTCGCGCACCACACCTCCCCACTGAATGAGGTCGCCACTGAGCAGCCCTGACTCGAGCTCAGGCGGGATGATGAAGTTCTGCTGGGTGATCACGGCGAGAGACCCATTTCAAGAGATCGAGGTGCTAGGGACAAGAACAATCGAAAGGTCTTATTGCTGAGGCCCGTTGCTAAATCGATCTACAACGTCAGCCTGCGACGGCGAAAGTTCCCGCCTTCATTGTCTCAAGCCACACCGAATAAGCGGCTCTATCACCGGCGCGCCGGCGTCATACTTCACCAGGCCGGATACGTTCTTGGGTAAGCCGGTCGACAACCTGAGTCGGCAAACACCCGTTCTCTGTCAGCGCCTCCTGTACTTGACGCCGCAGAACGTGCACCGGCTCCTGCTTAGCAGCGCTGGCAAGGAGGTCGACCCAGACCGTCTCGACGTCACCAGCGATCTGACTGACAACCTCGGTCGCCGCCAGATAGACGTTCGGGTTGGCAACCGGCGCGTGCTCAGGTGCCACCGCGAGGCGATCCGAAATGATGATCATCGAACTTCCGGCCGGGGCGTGGTCGACGCCCTGGTCGGTTACCAACTGGTCCAGCTGCGTGTTGGCCTGCCGGATGTCCTTGAGCGGAAGCAGCCCGTCGGCGTGCTCCTCCGACTTTGCCTCGATCGTCATCCAAAGCGCCGAATCCCAGCGCCAGGCCGAATCGCAGCGTCCCTGACCGGGTGGCTTCGTCGCTTCTGCTCCCAGGAACGACCCGAGCGTCGTCAGCGCACCCTCATAGGCAGTGGCCTCATCCTGGGCGAGCGCCTCGCGCATTTCTGTGAGGCTCTCCTTGATTTTGTTGGGCTTCAAATTACCCGTGATCCTGGCGACGATTGCATTGATCGCGACGGCATCGGCTGCCGCGAGCGGAACCTCCTCGGCCCCGGGAAGCTCCTTCATCTCCTTGAGCCAGGAGCCACGGACCGAGGCTCGGGCCGCATTGCGGACCAGTTCGCGCGCGCGAGCTCGATGTGCCTCGCTCTTTGCATCGAGGTGCAGCCAGACGCCTGCCAAGTAGAGCAGCAAACCGCGATAACCGCGAGTCGCGTCACCCCCCATGCCGACAAGACGGGCGGCATCTTCAAGCTTCTGACTGGCCGCGATCCAGTCTTGGGCGAACGCCAGCTGCCAAGCCTCAACCTCGAGCTTGGCGGACTTTCCAAGAGCTGCGGCACCGGGAGATTCCACCTTAACGGCTTCCTCGCGGAACTCCGCGACGAGCGGCTCGCCGCCTTCGCGCCACTCAGCGTCATGGTCGAGAAATATCCGGACGTTGTCCAGGAGGTCCGAAGCATCGTTGCCCTTGCTGTTCTCCCACCCGAACTGGATCTCCGCCTGCAGCTCGGGCTCCAGCGCCGTCGAGTTCTCCGCGCGTGCGAAGTACCGCGTGATGTCGGCGCCGACTACGACCACCACGGCGTAGTCGTTCGGGCCACGCGTCGCGCGGCCGGCACCCTGCACAATCCGCGTTCGTAGGCGCTCGGAGAGAGCGGCACTGGCCTCGGCCCGTTCGCTGAGGAATTTCTCCTGCAGGTTGACAGCGTCCGGCTTCCCCCCGAGTACCACGATCCTGCAGGCGTCACCCGGCAGATCCATACCGTCGTATCGGTTCGCCAGGCCGAGCACGCCGGTCGATGCGTTCGCGAATCTGGCGAGGCCCTCCTCGACGACCTCCTTGCCGAAGGCGGGAACGCCGTCGCCAGCGAGCATCCGAGCAGCCTGTTCGGCGATCTCCGATGTCGTCTGGCTAAGCACCAGAGCCTTGTTCTTGACACCAACGATGCACTTGGTCAAACTTTCGGCCTCGCCGCCCTTGACGAGATCAGGAAAGACGAAGAGGCGCCGCCCGGAGCGCGGCGGCGTCTTCGTCGGCAGCGGCATCCGGGTGATCTCAGAGCGACCGAATGCCCTCTCCAACTCGCCACCGGACCCCAGGGTCGCCGACAGGTAGACCCTCTGGCCGGCAAGGGCAAAGACCTGGTTCTCGAAGGTAGGCGGGATCATGGGTCGGATCTGGATTCCGCCGTATGAGAGATAGACGCAACAGGAGGCTAGTCCCCCGCGGATCATGGCGAACTGGAACTTGTGGTCACCTTTGAGCGTGGCGAGCGCCGCATCGAGTTTAGAGAGCGCTGCAGCGTCGACGGCGGGCAGAATCAATCGCACCTGATGGTGCGCCCCAGGGTCCGGCGGTCCCTCAAATCGCTGGACCTGGAGCCCCGAAAGGAACGGACGCAGGGCCTTCAGAACCGCCAGATACGCGGCTTCCGCCGCATGCCGGCGGATCGTGATGCCGTACTGTTCGCCAACGAACTGCTCGCCCGCGTGGGCATCATCGAGCATGATGAGGCGGGGCACCGGCAGCTTCGGACTGCTGTTGAAGATTGAGTTGTAGGTGGTGACCGCGATGGCCTCTCCGCCCTCAACGTCGCTCTCGTCCGTCATGCTCCAATCGTGGTGACTGCCGACGAGGAGCCGAGCAGGCACCCCCTCGTTCGCGGCGGTGGTCATCACTTGGTCGGCCAACTGCCTGGTCGGTGCCGCGTACAGCACCGGCCCCTCGGCCTTCCGGCGCACCCACTCCGCGATCAGCAGTCCAGGCAGCGTCTTGCCCGTGCCAGTAGGCAGCTCCAGCGCTAGGTCAGGCGTGTCCTGGTGCTCGTCGGCGTATGCCCGAAGCACGTCGCCCTGGTGTATCCATAGCGAGCTGACGGCATCCGCCGTCCGCGGTAATGATCCCCGAAGGTACATCTCCTCGGGCGACTCGAACTGCTGCTGCACCTTCTTGGTCTTGCCCTGGAACGCCATTGTCAGGACTCCTTTCGTCGTTGCCTAGATGAACCGTCCCCGGTTCGTTGCCGCTCCTATGCGGGTGCCAGCACCGGCCGTGATGGCGTGGTGAGGTCAGCGTAGTACGCGCTCTCGTACTCCTCGGGTGGGATGTCGCCGAGGGTGGAGTGCAGTCGCCGGTTGTTGTACCAGTCGACCCAGCCGGCCGTGACCCATTCCACGTCGTCGATGGTGCGCAGCGGGCCGGTCCGGAACGGGGAGCTGTCCCGGACGGCCTCGTTCTTGAACAGCCCGATCGTGGACTCGGCCAGCGCATTGATGCTCCTATAGTTGTCAACTCGTGATTTCGCGGGTTCTCGGGTCGGTTTTGACGAGGTGGTAGACCTCGCGAATGACGTAGCGTTTGAGGCAGCGGATGATGTCGCGTTTGCTCTTGCCCTCGGCTGTGCGGCGGGAGACGTAGGCGATTGTTGGCTCGTGGAATCTCATCCGGACGATCACGGTCCGGTAGATCGCGGCGTTGAGTTGGCGGTGCCCTCCGTGATTGATGCGGTGCTTCCCACTGGTCATTCCCGAGCCGGTCGGGACGGGGCTGATGCCGGCGAGTTTCGCGAAGGCGGCTTCGCTCTTGATGCGTTCGGGGTTGTCTCCGGCGACGATGAGGATCTCCGCTGCGGTGTCGACACCGATACCGAACTCATCCCGCAGATGCGGGGCGCGCTGGAGGACGAGGTGCTCGATTTGTGCCTCGAGCTCCTTGATCTCTTCGTTCAGGGCGACCCAGCGTCTGGCGATGGATCTTAGCGCGTGCCGATTCGCATCTTCCGGTGTCTCTAACCCGCGGGGGCGGAGTGCGGCGCAATGGCGGGCGATCATCTTCTGCGTCTTGCGTGCTGTCTTCCGGCGCAGGTCTTCGGTGGCGTGGACGAGCATCGCTTTGAGCGTGACCATCGCGCCGGTGCGATCTTTCGCCGCGGTATCGTGCGCGACTTTCAGCTGTCGGATCATCTCGACTGCGCCGTCGGCGCTCTTCGGGACCGCCGTCGCGAAGCCCGCCAGGACGGCCCTGGCGGCGTTCTCCGCGTCGAGGGTGTCGGACTTCCCGTTCAGTCGGCGCAGTCGCCGGTCGGGGCGGGAGACCTCGACGACCTTGTGTCCGTTGCGGCGCATGAATGAGGTGAGTCCGGCGCCATATGACCCTGTGCCTTCGATGCCGAACGCGATGATCTTCCCGAAGCCAGCGGCCCATGCCAGTAGCTGCCGGAAGCCTGCGGTGTCGGTCGCGATCGTGAGTGTCGCCAGGACGCCGCCGATGGAGTCCATCACGGCGGCGACATGGATGTGCTTGTGGGTATCGACGCCGATGACGACGTGTCCGGAACGGGCGGGCTCGATCTGTTCCATGGTGTGCTGTCTCCTTTGACGAACTAGCGTGGTCTCACGCTGTCGTCGGCGGGTGGACAGGACTGTCATGGGGACGCTTTGACGATGTTGCTCCAGGCTCCTATCAGGTCACGCCCGGTCCGGCGGCAGCCGTACTGCGCGCCCGGCCGGAGGATCGACAGATCAACGCAAAGGCACCCTGCGGGCCAATCATAAGCAAGGGTCAGAACGCTCCGGCCAGGACTTCCCCATCCTTGCGGGATGCGGCAGAAACAGAGTGACAATCGTAGGCGTCGCCGATCGATCCGATCGAGGCGGCGATGCCTTCCATCGCCAGGGTTTCGGCGAAGGCCACGGACGTGAATTGGGATCCGGCGTCGCTGTGATGGACCAGCCCGTCGTGGACCGTGTGTCCGGCGCGGTCGCGCCGCCACAGCCCCATTCGCAGTGCGGTGGTGACCAACGGGGTCGTCTTCGTGGTCGCGGCATGCCAGCCCATGATCGCGCGCGAGTGGCAGTCGATCACGAACGCAACGTAGACGAAGCCGGCCCAAGTGCGCACGTAGGTGAAGTCCGCGACCCAGCGCTGGTTCGGCACCGGCGCGGTGAAGTCCCGGTCGAGCAGGTCCGGTGCCCGGGCCGCGTTGCGGTCCGGGACCGTGCTTCGCACACCCGTCCCGCGCACCAGGCCGTTGACCCCCAGCTGGCGCATCAGCCGGTCCACCCGGCGCGCTGACACCGCCAGGCCTTGGCGCCGCAGCAGCGCGGTCATCTTCCGCCGCCCGTACATCGACTCCGGTGAGGCACCGCCAGCGGCGTCCACCCGTGCGGCGAGGATCGCATCGATGATCACCGCGTCCTCCACATCCCGGGCGCTGGGTTGGGCGCGTTTCCACGCCCGGTAAGTCCGCTCGGCGACCCGCACGCCCTGCTCGCGCAGGACCTGGCAAATCGACCCGACTTCAGCGGCCCTGGGCACGCTGGTCCTCGATGAACCCGAGGATCACCGGCGTCGGGGGTCGAGTTCCCCGGCGAAGAAAACCGCCGCGTCCTTCAGGATCGGAGGATTCAAGCGGTGGGCGCAAGGAACTCTGCGAGCTTCTCTGATGGTGTCAGATAGCCCAGCGTCTTGCGGGGGCGTCCGTTGAGGTTGTCCTGGATCGCGTCCAACTCCTCGCGGCTGACGACGCTCAGGTCGGTGCCTTTGGGCAGGTACTGGCGCAGCAGGCCGTTGGTGTTCTCGTTGCGCCCCCGCTGCCAGGGCGAGTGGGGATCGCAGAAGTAGATCGGGATTCCTGTGGCGATGGTGAACGCGGCGTGCTTGGACATCTCCGCGCCTTGGTCCCAGGTGATCGTTCGGATCAACGAGGACGCCAGCTTGCTGATTGCGGCGCGCATCGCGGCCTCGACCTGCTCGGCGCTCTTGCCGTCGGGCAGGTGCAGCAGCAGTGTCATTCGCCTCGAGCGCTCAACGAGCGTGCCGACGGCGCTGCGGCTGCCCTCGCCGAGGATGA
>NZ_JBHFFN010000011.1:0-41578 GCF_041927415.1 Micrococcus sp. IITD107
CCACGTACACCCGGATCAGCCCGGAGGACTGTCCGCGGGCCGGTCCGGTAGTCTTGGGACGCTCTGTGGCGCACCGGACACCCCGGGGCAGCAGCACAGACGACGCCCAGCGACAGAGGAACAGAGTGCCATGACTGATCGATTCGATCGCTCCGCTTCCAGCCAGGATCGCCCCGCGCGACGCAGCGGGCAGCACCGAGGTCGAGATTCCCAGGGAGGCGCGTCGGGTTCAGCGAAGGGGCGCCGGCAGGGAGCCCCGGCACGGGGGACCGACGGCGGACGAGGCGACCGGGAGTGGACGCGAGGCGAGGGCCGCTCTGCTGGGCGCAGCGGTGCGGGGGAGCGCACTGGCAGGAGCGCAGGTCGCAACGAGGGCCGTGGTCAGCGCGGGTCCCGTGGTTCGTTCGGTGAGCGTCCCCGTGGCGGCGACGGGGAAGAGCGTGCGCCGCGTGAGCGCACGCACAACCCCAGTGATCTTCGCAGCGCCAATCGCCCAGACCGGGCCAAGTCCCCGGAGATCCATGAGGATGTCACCGGCAAGGAGCTGCACCGGGGGACCACGCGAGAGCTGGAGTCACTGGATGAGCGCAATCGCCCTTGGGTCGCTCGTCACCTGGTGATGGCGGGGCGGCTGTTGGACATCGACCCTGAGCTGGCGTTCGAGCACGCCCTGGCCGCGAGCCGCCGTGGCGGCCGGCTGGGGTGTGTGCGCGAAGCCGTGGGGATCACCGCCTACGCCGCCGGGGAATATGCCGAGGCGCTGCGAGAGTTCCGCACCTATCGTCGGATCACCGGGGACAACACCCATCTGCCGCTCATGGTGGACAGTGAGCGTGCCCTCGGCCGCCATCAGAAGGCCTTGGAGCTGGCCGCCGAGGTGGACCCCAGCTCGCTGGAGAAGCCGATTCGGGTGGAGTTGGCCATGGTGATCTCCGGCATTCACCAGGACCTGGGGCATCCGGAGAAGGCAGTAGCGGCTCTGGAGATCCCGGAGTTGAATCCCCGCCGCGGATTCTCGTACAGCCCGCGGCTCTTCCACGCCTATGCCGATGCGCTGGAGGCTGCCGGGCGAGACGATGAGGCGAAGCTGTGGAACCGGAGGGCCGCGGTGGCCGAGGAGGCCCTGGGAGTCGGCGCATTCGAAGAGCCCGAGATCATCGACTTCGGCCTGGACGATGAGGCAGAGACCCGCCGGCCTCGTGCCAAGGATGTGGTGCCCCCAGGTCGGGGCGCTCGAGATCACGGCAGGGGTGCAGACCGGGACCGCCGTCCGGAGAGCCGCCGGACCACGAGGGACTGAGCAGTGGAGGCGAGCTTCTTCTCCGGTCACGATGCTCTCCTGTGCGATCTGGACGGCGTCGTCTATGCCGGTGCCGGTGCGATCACCGGCGCGGTCGAGACACTCCATGAGCTGACGGAACGCGGTGTGCCGGTGGCCTTCGTGACGAACAATGCGTCACGGTCCCCGCAGAGCGTCGCCGAGCATCTGGCCGACCTGGGCATCACGGCCACAGCCGAGCAGATCTTCGGTGCTGCGGCAGCTGGTGTTCGCCTGCTGCAGGGCATGGAGCTCCCACCGGGCAGCGCTGTCCTGGTGATCGGTTCGGACTACCTGCGGGGTCTGGTCAGCGAAGCCGGGTTCCGGGTGGTCAGCAGGGCCGACGAGCAGCCTGCAGCGGTCATCCAGGGGTTCGATCCGTCCGTGGGCTGGGCCGATCTGGCTCAGGCTGCCTACGCGATCCAGGCAGGTGCAGTCTGGGTGGCGACGAACACCGACCTGACCATTCCTCGCGCCGAGGGGATAGCGCCCGGCAACGGCTCCCTGGTCCAGGCCGTCTCGCAGGCCACCGGCGTGATTCCCCCCGCCGCAGGAAAGCCGCAGCCCCTGCTGTTCCAGTGGGCTGCCGAACAGCTCGGGGCACAGCGGCCCCTGGTGGTGGGAGACCGGTTGGACACGGACATCCTGGGCGGGAACAGGGCTGGATTCACCACTGCCCTGGTGCTGACCGGCGTCGACTCCAGAGAGAGCGCTGCAGCGGCACCTCAGGACCAGCGCCCCCAGGTGATCGTGCAGTCGCTGGATGAGCTGCTCGGGGAACGGTCATGAGCGACCACCCTCGTCACCCCGGTGCGTCTGATGAGACCGAGAGACTGGATCTGGGGCACGAGGATCCACAGCTGCCGCCCTTGGACACCGGCGACCCCGATGCCGACGCGGTGCTGCACCGGCTCTGGTCCCAGGATCGATCCGCACCCGAGGACGAGCTCAGTGCATTCCGCGACGCCCTGGACGAGCTGACCGGCTTGACCAGAGACCAGCCGCGTCTGCCAGGACAGCCGTGACAGCGTCTGGTTCCCGATTGGACGTCGAGCTGACACGCCGAGGGCTGGCTCGCTCCCGGACGGATGCCGCCACCCTGATCGCCGGAGGATCGGTGCTGGTCAACGGACGAACCGCTCAGAAGGCGGCGCAGAAGGTCCTCGGATCCGACCGTCTGGAGCTGGCTGAGACCGGCCCTCGTTATGCGTCCCGCGCCGGACACAAGCTGGCCGGTGCGCTGGAGGTCTTCTCCGTCGTCGGGACGGAGGGGAAGAGATGCCTGGACGCAGGGGCCTCCACCGGAGGCTTCACCGATGTGCTGCTGCGCTCCGGTGCTGCGTCCGTGGTGGCGGTGGACGTGGGGCACGACCAGCTGGTGCCGCGGCTGCGAGACGACCCTCGTGTGCAGGTCCATGAGGGACTGAACATCCGCGACATCACCCCTGACCTGGTGGGCGGACCGGTGGATGTGGTGGTCTCGGACCTGTCCTTCATCTCTCTGCGACTGGTCATGGAGCCGTTGGCGGGCATGTGCCGGCCCGGTGCCGACCTGGTGCTGATGGTCAAACCGCAGTTCGAGGTCGGCCGGACCGCCCTGCCCAAGGGCGGCGTGGTGCGCGAGGCCGCACAGCGTCGCACCGCGGTGGTCGGCGTGGTGGACTCCGCGGTGCAGGCCGGTCTGGAACCGCATGGCCTGGCCCGGTCCCCGCTGCCCGGACAGGACGGCAACGTGGAGTTCTTCCTGTGGCTGCGCAGTCCGATGCGGCCGACCCCCGCCGCAGATGCGGAGGACTGGGTGGACAGACAGACTGTGGACTGGGCCTGAGCGTGTCCGTGGCCGTGGCTATCCTGGACAGGATGACTTCCCCCAACGGACGGACCACCGCCACCATGCCACGTCGGATCCTTGTGCTCGCCCACACCGGCCGGGCCGACGCCATTCGGGCAGCGCTCACCACGAGCGTGATGCTGCAGCAGGCAGGGCTGACCCCGGTCATGCTGGCCAGTGATGTCGAGTCCCTCGAGGCTGTGGTGGCCGCCGGTGATGTGGCCCATGAGGGGATGATCGCCCAGACACTGGGGACCGACTGCGAGCTCGAGGACGTCGACCTGGGCGTGGTGCTGGGCGGAGACGGCTCGGTGCTGCGGGCGGCCGAACTGGTCCGGGAGACCACCGTCCCGCTGCTGGCTGTGAACCTGGGCCACGTCGGTTTCCTGGCCGAGTCCGAACGCACGGACCTGCACCGCACCGTGCAGGCGATCGCCGATCAGGACTACTCCGTGGAAGAGCGCCTGGCGATCGACGTCAAGGTCTTCGCCGAGGATGCCCTGGTGGCCCAGACCTGGGCGCTGAACGAGGCCTCGGTGGAGAAATCCAACCGGGAGCGCATGCTGGAGGTCGTCACCTCGGTGGACGGTCGACCGATCTCCTCCTTCGGCTGTGACGGCGTGGTCATGGCCACGCCCACCGGCTCCACCGCCTACGCGTTCTCTGCCGGCGGCCCCGTGGTTTGGCCGGACGTGCAGGCCCTGCTCATGGTCCCCATCAGTGCGCACGCCCTGTTCTCCCGACCGCTGGTGGTGTCCCCGCGCAGCGTGCTCTCGGTGGAGGTGCTACCGCGCACCAACGAGCCCGGCGTGCTCTGGTGTGACGGCCGACGCACCGTGGACCTCCCGCCAGGGGCCCGGGTGCAGGTGACGCAGTCGCCCACGCCCGTCCGGCTGGCCCGGCTCTCCCTGACCCCGTTCACCGAGCGGCTGGTGCGCAAGTTCGACCTGCCCACCGAGGGCTGGCGTGGACCGGTCTCGGCCACGGACCGTGCCGAAGCCGACGCCCGGGAAGCCGCCCGGCAGCAGGCCCGTCTGCAGGAGGCCCTCCAGGCCCAGGAGGCCGGGGCATCCGCCGGTGTGGCCGTCGTCGAACCTCACCATCTGGCCCCGCGCCCTGGCGTGGTGCCGCCGGCCACCCGTGCACTGCCCGTCGTCACCCGGGAGGACACCGGGTCCGCCGGAACCAGGCAGGACCGGTCATGATCGAGTACCTCTCCATCACCGGGCTCGGGGTGATCGCCGAGGCGTCCGTGGACCTGGACCCCGGCTTCACGGTGGTCACCGGTGAGACCGGAGCGGGCAAGACCATGGTGGTCACGGCCATGAACCTGCTGTTGGGCGCCCGTGCCGACGCCGGGGCCGTGCGGCACGGAGACCCGCATGCCGTGGTGGAGGCCGGCTTTGCCGTGTCCCCGGACAACGGTGCAATTCCCCTGGCCGAGGACGCCGGCGCCGTCCTGGACACCGAGCCCGACGACGGCCCCGCCACCGACGAGCAGAAGGTCGCCTTGGTGGTCTCACGCACGGTGGGTGCGGCAGGCTCGTCCTCGCGCTCACGTGCTTCGGCTGGTGGGCGCGGGGTTCCCGTGGCGCTGCTGTCCGATCTGGGCGAGCACCTGGTGGCCGTGCACGGGCAGACCGACCAGCTGCGCCTGAAGTCGCCCGCAGCCCAGCGGCATGCGGTGGACGCCTTCGCCGGGGCGCCGCTGGCCGCCGTGATGGACCGGTACCGGCAGGACTTCCAGTCATGGCAGGACGCGAGGTCGGAGCTGGAGGAGATCACGGCCCACGAGCAGGACCGAGCCCGGGAGGCCGAGAACCTGCAGCGGGCGCTCGAGGAGATCGACGTCGCTGAGGTCCAGGCTGGGGAGGACGAGCAGGTGCGCGCTCTGATCCAGCGCCTGGAGAACGTGGAGGAGCTGCGTGCGGCCAGCGGCGGCGCCCATGCACACCTCTCCGGAGCTGATGCGGCAGACACCTTCGACACCCCGGCCGCAGAGGTCCTGGTGGAGCAGGCCCGTCAGCTGCTGCTGCAGGCTCCCGGGGACGATCCCGAGCTGATGGCCCTGGCCGGGCGGCTGGCCGAGGCCGGGATCATCCTGGCCGACATCTCCGCCGAACTCGCCGGGTTCGCCGCGCGTCTGGACGATGACGCCGCGTCTGCCCTGGACACCGCACAGTCTCGCCTGGCGGAGCTGAACCGGCTCATGCGCCTGTACGGCCCGGAGTTGCAGGACGTGTTGGACTGGGCGGAGCAGCACCGTCCGCGCCTGGAGGAGCTGCAGGGGGACACCAGCCGGATCGAAGAGTTGACCGTGGAGGTCGAACGGCTCCAGGAACAGGTCCGGGCCGGTGCCGACGAACTCTCGGCCCTGCGTGCCGCCGCGGCTGAACGGCTCTCCGGCGCCGTCACCGAGGAGCTGCACGCCCTCTCCATGCCGGACGCCACCTTCCACGCCCGTGTCCAGCCGGTTTCCGAGTGCGGACCGCACGGTGCCGATGAGATCGCCCTGCTGCTGCAGCCTCACGCCGGATCGGATCCGCGCCCGTTGGGCAAGGGGGCCTCTGGCGGTGAGCTCTCCCGAGTGATGCTGGCCCTGGAGGTCGTATTGGCTGAGACCGACCCCGTTCCCACCTTCGTGTTCGACGAGGTGGATGCCGGCGTCGGCGGTGAGGCCGCCGTGCAGATCGGACGACGCCTGGCTCGGCTGGCCCAGCATGTGCAGGTGATCGTGGTGACTCACCTGCCCCAGGTCGCCGCGTTCGCAGATCGGCACCTGCGGGTCACCAAGGCCTCGGACGCGGACGCCGGGGTGACCACCTCCGGGGTGCTGCACCTGACCGGCGAGGACCGGGTGGAGGAGCTGGCCCGGATGCTGGCCGGACACGCCGGGTCGGAGACGGCCCGCGACCACGCCCGGGAGCTGCTGGAGCACAGTGTGGTCTGATCCACGGTGATATGATCGAATTCCGTGGTGCAACCTACATCGAGATTCCAGAAGACCCCCCACGCGACCCGGCACATCTTCGTGACCGGCGGCGTCGCCTCCTCTCTCGGCAAGGGGCTCACGGCCTCCTCGCTGGGACATCTGCTGAGGGCCAGAGGTCTCTCTGTCACCATGCAGAAGCTCGATCCCTACCTGAACGTGGATCCGGGCACCATGAACCCCTTCCAGCACGGCGAGGTGTTCGTGACCGAGGACGGTGCCGAGACGGACCTGGACATTGGGCACTACGAGCGCTTCCTGGACGAGGACCTGGATGGGATGAACAACGTCACCACCGGACAGGTGTACTCCTCCGTGATCGAACGGGAGCGTCGCGGCGACTACCTGGGGGACACCGTCCAGGTCATCCCGCACATCACCGATGAGATCAAGCGGCGGATGCGCCTGCCAGCCGGTGCCGAGCAGGCCCCTGACGTGATCATCACCGAGATCGGCGGAACCGTCGGCGACATCGAGTCCCAGCCCTTCCTGGAGGCCGCCCGCCAGGTCCGGCAGGACATCGGACGGGACAACGTGTTCTTCCTGCACGTCTCCCTGGTCCCCTACATCGGGCCCTCCCACGAGCTCAAGACCAAGCCGACCCAGCACTCGGTGGCCATGCTGCGCTCGATCGGCATCCAGCCCGATGCGATCGTGATCCGGTCGGACCGTCAGGTCCCGCAGGACGTGCGGGACAAGATCGCCCGGATGTGCGATGTGGACACGGACGCGGTCATCAACTGTGCTGACGCCCCGTCCATCTACGACATCCCCCAGACCATCCACGCCCAGGGACTGGACGCCTACGTGGTGCAGTCCCTGGACCTGAAGTTCAAGGACGTGGACTGGAGTGTGTGGGAGGGACTGCTGGAGGCCGTCCACCAGCCCGAACACCAGCTGGAGATCGCCCTGGTGGGCAAGTACATCGACCTTCCGGACGCCTACCTCTCCGTCACGGAGGCCCTGCGCGCCGGCGGGTTCGCCCACCGCGCCCGCGTGGTCATCCGTTGGGTCCCCTCCGATGACTGTTCCACCCCGGAGGGCGCCGCTCAGGCCCTGACCGGTGTGGATGCGATCTGCGTGCCCGGCGGGTTCGGCGTGCGCGGGCTGGAGGGCAAGCTCGGGGCCCTGCGCCATGCCCGTGAGAACGGCATCCCCACCCTGGGCCTGTGCCTGGGACTGCAGTGCATGGTGATGGAGTACGCCCGCAACGTGGCCGGGCTGGCCGAGGCCGGCTCCACCGAGTTCGACCCGGACACCGCCCACCCGGTGATCGCCACGATGGCCGAGCAGAAGGAGATCGTGGCCGGCGCCGGCGATCTGGGCGGCACCATGCGCCTGGGCTCGTACCCTGCGGCGCTGACCGCCGGAAGCGTCGTGGCCGAGGCCTATGGGAGCACCGAGGTCACCGAGCGGCACCGGCACCGCTACGAGGTCAACAACCAGTACCGCCCCCAGCTGGAGGCGGCCGGACTGGTCTTCTCCGGCACCTCACCGGACGGGACCCTGGTGGAGTTCGTCGAACTGCCGCGGGAGCAGCACCCGTACTACGTCTCCACGCAGGCCCACCCGGAGTTCAAGTCCCGACCCACGCGCCCCCATCCGCTGTTCGCCGGCCTGGTGGCCGCCGGGCTGGAGCATCAGCGCACGCGGGTCTCCGGCTGAGCGGCAGCATCATGACCAGCTACCAGGTTCACGACGACGGACCCCTGGCCGATGTGCCCACCTCACGGGAGGTGGAGGGGCGCGAGACCGTCTTCGACGGCATGGTCTGGGACGTCACCCGGGATGCGTTTCGGATGGCCCCGGACACCCCGGTGCTGCGGCGGGAGTACATCCGCCACCCTGGAGCGGTGGCCGTGGTGGCCCTGGATCAGGCCCAACGGGTCTGCGTGATTCGGCAGTACCGTCACCCCGTGGGGCAGGAGCTGTGGGAGATCCCAGCCGGGTTGCTGGACGTGGACGGTGAGCCGATGCTGGAGGCCGCGCAGCGCGAGCTCGCAGAGGAGGCGGACCTGGTCGCGGCGCAGTGGGAGGTCCTGGTGGACTTCTTCACCACGCCGGGCTCCTCCTCAGAGGGCATTCGGATCTACCTGGCCCGGGACCTGACCCCGGTGCCGGAGCAGGAACGTCACGCACGTGAGGGCGAAGAGGCCGGGATGCCCCTGGCCTGGGTCCCGCTGGATGAGGTGGTCAGCGCCGTGCTGGAGGGGCGTGTCCACAACCCCTCCATCTGCATGGGCGTGCTGGCCGCGCAGGTCCAGGCCGCCACCGGCTTCAGCTCCCTGCGGCCGGCCGATGCGCCGTGGACGGATCACCCGCGTGAGCGAGCCTGATCCGCAGCTGACGCGCCGCGCCACGGCGTACCTGGACCATCTGGCCGTGGAACGGGGCATGTCCGCCAACACGCTGTCGGCCTACCGCAGGGACATCAGCCGCTACCTGGGCTGGCTGGCCCAGCAGGGAGTCCAGGCGCCGGACCAGGCGACTCGGCAGCATGTCACGGGTTTCCTGCAGGCGCTGGGCACCGGGGAGGACGGAGGGCATCCGCTGGCCCCGCGCTCCGCGGCCAGGGTGCTGGCGGCCGTGCGCGGCATGCACCGGTTCTGGGCATTGGAAGGGCTCACCGAGGCCGACCCGGCACAGGACGTCACCCCACCTCGCACCGCAACACGGCTGCCCAAGGCACTGCCGGTGGGACAGATCACCGCTCTGCTGGAGTCCGTTCCCACCGACACGCCTGCGGGTCTTCGTGACCGGGCGCTGCTGGAGTTCCTCTATGCCACCGGTGCACGCATCTCCGAGGCGGTGGGACTGGACGTGGACGACGTCCTGGGTGCGGTGCGCACCGGCGAGGCCGAGCAGGAGGCGACGGTGACGGGGGAGGAGGGGCCCGCCGTCGTGCGTCTGTTCGGCAAGGGATCCAAGGAGCGGATGGTGCCGTTGGGCTCCTACGGGGCCGCCGCGGTGGAGGCCTGGCTGGTGCGCGGCAGGCCCGCTCTGGCCGGGCAGGGGACGGGTTCGCCGGCCCTGTTCCTGAACCAGCGTGGGGGCCGACTCTCCCGACAGTCGGCGTGGACGATTCTGAAGAAGGCCGCCGAACGGGCGGGGATCCAGGCCGATGTCTCTCCGCACACCCTGCGCCACTCCTTCGCCACCCACCTGCTGGAGGGCGGAGCAGACGTGCGCGTGGTGCAGGAGCTGCTGGGGCACGCCTCCGTCACCACCACCCAGGTGTACACCCTGGTCACCGCAGACACCCTCCGAGAGGTCTACGCCGCGGCCCATCCGCGGGCGCTGAGCTGAAACTGTAGTGTTCACGTAACGTCTCAGGTCACGGGATCGTTAGATTGTGAAACCTTTTCAGGGGTGGACGGCCGTGGTGGGATCGCCCCCATGGATACCTCAACATCAGCAACTCCCACCGCCCGCGTCCGCCCCACGGCCCCGGGGAGTCGACGAGCCATCCGGGCACGTCAGACGGTGCTGGGCCTCAGCGCCGCAGCCGTTCTGGTGCTGACTGCATGTAACGGCGGCGGTGATCCTGACCCTAGTGACACTCCGACGGCGAGTGTGAGTTCCAGCGCCAGTGAGAGTGCCAGCCCGACGCCGTCGGTCAGTGAGACCGCATCGGCATCGGCGACGCCGAGCGCGAGCGAGAGTCCCAGTGAGAGTGTCGAACCGAGCCAGAGCACTGAGCCGAGCGAGTCTGCCACGGCTGAGCCGTCGGAGTCCGCCAGTGAACCCGGTGCCGGGGGAGAGACCTACGTCTCCGAGGGCGGGGTCTTCTCTTGGACGTTGCCGACTGGGTGGTCGGCGGTCTCCTCGGACTACTCCGAAGAGAGCATGGACTACGCCGGGTACCCCTACGAGACCCTGAAGTTCTCCTCCGAGACCAACCCGATCGAGGCCGGCGCCACCCTCGGCGTGGGACCGACCGACGGGGATGGGCCCAAGCCGGGTATCGTCGAGCTGGTGGACTCCGAGGAACTGCCCGAGCTCCACCGCGGAATGAACACCGATTCGGTCTGGTACCGGGCCTACATGGTGGAGCCTAGCTCGGACATGCCGGGACTGACCCCGGATGATGAGATCGCGATCATGATCCAGCTGGTGAGCGTCCCGGAGGGGGTGGACCCGTTGGCCGAGGATGAGGACGTCTGGTCGGCATGGAACTACTCGGTGCAGGACCCCGAGATGGAAGGCGTTGTGGCGGCCAACTTCATCAGTTCCAGCGTGTCCCTGTCTCAGGCCGAGGAGCTGACCGGGCAGAGTAGGGAAGCCGCACTGCGGGCGATGATCGAGACTGATGAGTACCAGCAGGTGCGTGATCTGCTGAACTCCATGGAGGTCGACCGAGACTGAGCACCACGGGAAGACTGATCGCGCATACTGAGTGCCCCGGCGCTCTGTGCGTAGCGGCTCGGTAGAGATCTGCGAATCTCTGCGGTGCCGAATTTTCGAGCGTGTCTGTCCCGTCAAGGTCCGGCCATGGGGAGAACTATCCATCCATGAATTCGCCTTGCGATTGTTCAGGTCCTTAGGGTGGTAGAGGCGAAAAACGCCCGTTATTGATGCTGTGAGATCCACAGACACTGTTTTCGACACCATTCAGGGGAGATATGGGGTACGAGTTAGACCTGGACTCAGCCAACTCAACGGTTGAATCGGCCTCGGGTGTAACCGACGATCTGCGCTCGGCATTTCAAGGGGGCCACGAGGCCGCCGTCGACATCGATGCTGTGCTCTCGCATAGCGACGCGGTGTCTGGCGCACTACTGTCGCTACGCGGTGAAGTGCTCTACCGATTCGACGAGGTGGTGAGCTCCACGACAGGACACAACATCTCCGCAACCGGTGAAGCACTGACCGTCTATCGCGACGGAGATGAAGAGATGCTCTCCCGTGCCGAACGTGAAGATCCCCGGACCCAGGAGGGGCTGTGAGCGATCCCCGATTCACTGTCGTCGACCTCGACGATCCAGAGAGCATCCGCACCGCGGCAACGACCATGGCGACGAAGTACTCAGCCGTGGAGACGACCATGGAGACCATGTCCAACACATGGTCAAATCTGCAGACCAGCTATCACGGAGCCGATGAGCAGACTGTGCATCAGGCGATGCAGTCTCCTCAGGAGCTGGCCGCAGACCTCGTCACCGCAGCCGACGCGGCGAAGAAGGCACTCACCAGCTATGCCGATGATCTGGAAACTCTTGCCTCGACCCGATCGACGCTGGTCTCAGACATTGACACCTTTCTGAGCACTGCGGAAACCACGTATGCGGATGACCCCAGCGGCAAAGAAGAGGCCATCAGCGAACTTCAGTCTCGCTGCCGGGCGCTGGCCGAAGCCAAGGACACTGCGCAGAACACCTGCACCGCGTCGCTCGGTGCTATCTCAGCCCCGGACGATCCAGTCCGTGGACTGACGTACCCACTGCACCTGAATGGTGCCCGCGAGGTACGTGAGGTCGCCGGATGGAGTTCAACGCCGGCAACATTCCTCGATGCATTCGGTGTGACACCTTCCGACGATGTGCATCCGGCCTTGGCCTGGAGCCTATGGGGCGTGAACCATGCAGTGACCGGAGTATCGACCTATGCCACCATCGCCCAGCACCGGGCCGGTCGCTTCGCCCCGCGCCAGAATTGGATGCCCCGTATGGGACAGTGGTCGAGCAAGACAGGGCCGGGAGCCGGCATCGTCAAACGGGTGTTCGGTTGGGACGCACGAGCGGTGACCCATGGCGGACGGTATGTGAAGGCCTCACTGCCCGGATCGACCGTCCTGGGACGCATGGCGGCACGGTCGCACCCGGGCAACTACCAAGCGAAGCCTCACCAGGCAGGGCGGTATGCCCGCTGGGGGCGTGTTGGCCGTGTGGCTGGCCCGGTGGGCGCGATCATTTCCGGAATCGGATCTGGTGCCGATCAGTGGAGCCAGGACCAGCAGAACCATCCCGAGATGCGTACCGCAGAACGTGTGGGCCGTACCGGTGCCGTGGGTGTTACGGTCGGTGGCGGCGCCTTGGCTGGCGCAGCGCTCGGTGCGTCCATTGGCTCGGTGGTGCCCGGCGTAGGAACCGTCATCGGCGGAATCGCCGGCGGCATCATCGGAGGTGTCGCCGGATCCGAGGCCGGAAAGTGGCTGGGTGACAAGATCAAGGAACCGATCGGCAAAGCCACCCAGGCGGTGACCGATGCCGTCGCCGACGGCGGCAAGAAGGTCTGGAAAAAGCTCTTCGGATAGGGTCGTGCGAGGACCGTGCCACGGATGAACACTACGGAAGGAGAGCACCACACATGGGTGCAGTTCCCGGCTTGCTGATTGCTATCGCGGCCATCGGTGCACTCTGGTGGTGCTGGTTCTATCAGGCCCGCATTGTGGGTCCCTCCTGGTACGGGAGCTTCGGATCCCGCATCTTCCTGTATCTCATCCCGTCCTTCTCGCTCCTGCTGCTGTGGGTGGGCATCAGCGAGGCAGCCACGGGATTCAAAGCCCCGCTGCCAGGAGCTCTCTTCGACACCGTCACGGTGGGGCTGTTCGTCCTACTCCTGTTGGGCATCGTCGGCACCCTTGGAGTACCTCTACCCGCCCCCTGGGCGCCTCGGTGGATGCGTGAACATCGACAGAAGAACCGCCAAAAACGACGGGAGGGCAAGACCTCATGAACGAGCTACATGCGGACGTTGGCACCGTGACGGTGCCCTCGTGGGGGCTGAACTTCTCGGTCCCCGCTGGATGGAACGTCGACGATTCTGGTATTGACGCTGGGGTACTGATTGTCAGCACCCCAGACCCGTGGACCGCTGGATTCCAACCGAACCTGGTCCTGACCATGGCTGCCATCACCGCAGACCAGGACGCAGCCGACACAGTCCTCAGGGAACAGCAGTCTCTCGATACCGTCCTGGACGAATCCCTCGCGGATTACCGACTCGTCCACTTGGGGCCGGAACCATGGGGAACACCAGAACGTGACGGTGTCCACCGGATGGCGGTCTACACCGGCGAGAACGGCCTGCCCGTGATGATGTCCCAGTGGGTCGCCCGCGGTGACAACCGAGAAATCAGCATGACCTTCACCTATCCGGTTGCCGACTTCTCCTGGGGGATCGACGGCGGTCGCGCCATGGCTGAATCCTTCGTCTGGTCGGAGGCAGAATGACCACCTCACAGCAGCACACCCTGGAACTCAGCGCCGAAGCATTTGAGATGCTCGGCGCGTCCCTGGGCCCACTCGACGGCGACCCTTCGCAACCCGTCAGGGACATCATTGCGTTAGACGGCCGCACTGTCATCGACCAGGGGCGCCCCCGCGCAGGCTACGAGGACCTGTGCAACAGCCTGGTGGACGCGCAGGGGATGGCGGTCATCACTCTCTCCGAGGTGGCCGACAGTCCTCGCTCCGGCAAGCTCTTGGACGGACCGGGCCCCGACCCGGTACGTGCCAGCTTTGTGTGGTGGAGCCACTACGGCATGACGACGGCAGAGCCGATTCCTCAGGGCTATCGCCTGCACTTAGAAGGGGCCGGCGGCCTGTATCGCTTCCTGCTCGACGCCACCGGTCTTGGGCCGCGGCCTGAACCGAGTGCGCCCGTCCGGCTCAAGCCATCTCGAGAGGTCATGCAGGGGTTTGCCCTGGAGGACTCACAGGCACCTGACGGGGAGGCGGCTCGTCGCGCTCTCGCGCACGACCTGGAAGTGTCCTGGCCGGAGCTGGCTGATGACATTCGCACGGGCACCTATCGGCAAGTGACGGTGGCCGCCCAATTCAGTGGGGTCGACGGTCTGAAGGAGACGGGCACCTGGTATCTGGACTCGCCACAGGGCCTGCTGGTTCATGTGGAAGAGCCTCGGTCCTTTCGTGCGAACCGGCACACCCTGGTGTCCAGCCCGTCGTGGCAGCTGTGGGCTGAGCTTCTCGAGACCCTTCCCACGCCGCAGGACGTCGAGGTTTGGCTTGAGGAAGCTTCCACCACCCACCTCACGTCGTAACCTCACATCACGTCGGCCCCGTCACCTTGTGTGCAGACGGTGACGGGGCCGACGTCGGGAATGTGGTGGTGGTGCCGGGGGACCCGGTACCACGGGGGAACGGTCAGGCGTCGGGGACGTGGCGCTCGTCAGGGCCGTTGTACTCCGAGAGCGGGCGGATCAAGGAGTTGGCGGCGCGCTGCTCCATGACGTGGGCGGTCCAGCCGGTCACGCGTGCGGCGATGAACAGCGGGGTGAACAGCTCGGTGTCGAAGCCCATGAGGTGGTAGGTCGGGCCGGCCGGGTAGTCCAGGTTCGGCTTGATCTGCTTGGCCTCGTCCATGGCCTGCTCCAGGCCGTTGTAGAGACCCAGGATCTCGTGGCGGCCGAAGTGCTCGATCATCGCGTCGAGCGCCTTCTTCATGGTCGGCACCCGGGAGTCGCCGTGCTTGTAGACGCGGTGGCCGAAGCCCATGACCTTCTTCTTCTGGGCCAGGGCGTCCTCCATCCAGGCCTGGGCCCGGTCCTTGGCGTCCTGCTCCGACTCGTCCGGGCGGATGCCGATCTCGTCGAAGGTGTGCATCACCGCTTCGTTCGCACCACCGTGCAGCGGCCCCTTCAGGGCGCCGATCGCACCGGTGACCGCCGAGTGCAGATCCGAGAGGGTGGAGGTGATCACGCGGGCGGTGAAGGTGGAGGCGTTGAAGGAGTGCTCGGCGTAGAGCACCATCGAGACGCGGAAGGCGTCCACGACCTCCGGAGCGGCCTCCTCGCCGAAGGTCATCCACAGGAAGTTCTGGGAGTAGTCCAGGTCCTCGCGCGGCTCGATCGGCTCGGTGGGGCCGCCAGCGGTGCGGCGGCGCTGCTCGTAGGCCACCACGGCCGGCAGCTGGGCGAACAGGGTGCGGGCCTTCTCCAGCTCGGCCTCCGGTGAGGAGTCCTCAGCCTGCGGGTGGGATGCGCCCAGGATGGACACCGCCGTGCGTACCGAGTCCATGGGATGGCAGTCCACGGGCAGCGCGTCCAGCGTGTCCTTCACCTTCGGATCCAGGGCGCGGTGGGAGCGTTCGTGGGCGGTGTACTCGGCCAGCTGTCCCTGGGTGGGCAGCTCCCCGTTCCAGAGCAGGTAGGCCACGGCCTCGAACGGCTGGGTGGCCGCCAGCTCCTGCACCGGGTAGCCGCGGTAGAGCAGGGAGTTGGTCTCCGGGTTGACCTTGGAGACGGCGGTGTTGTCGACGACGACCCCGGCCAGTCCCTTCTTGATCTCAGTCTCAGTCACTGGGTCCTCCTTCAGAGGTTCGCGCGGTTGGAGTCGATGTCCAGGGTGGGGACCTGGAAGTTGAAGATGCCGGTGTCGAAGCGGTTGTAGGCCTCATAGTCCACCAGTTCGTACAGCCGAGCGCGAGTCTGCATGTGCTCCACCTGGGACTGCTGGGTCCCCTCGGCCTGGATGGTGTCCAGCGCCCGCTCAGCAGCGCCCATGGCCGCGCGCAGCAGGGTGACCGGGTAGATCACCATGGCCACGCCCGCCTCGGCCAGCTGCTCGCGGGTGAACAGCTCGGACTTGCCGAACTCAGTCATGTTCGCCAGCACCGGTACGCCCAGCGGCTCCATGGCCTGGCACACGGCCTCGAACTCGGAAAGGTCCTTCAGCGCCTCCGGGAACACAGCGTCCGCACCTGCCTCCACCAGGGTCCGCATCCGCTCGATCGCCGCATCCAGCCCCTCCACGGCCCGCAGGTCCGTGCGGGCCATGATCAGGAAGTTCGGGTCCCGGCGACCGTCCACCGCGGCGCGGATGCGCTTGACCGCGGTGTCGATGTCCACCATGTTCTTCCCGTCCAGGTGTCCGCACCGCTTGGGGTTGAACTGGTCCTCGATGTGGCAGCCGGCCAGGCCGGCGTCCTCGAGCTCCTGGATGGTGCGGGCCACGTTCATCGGCTCGCCGAAGCCGGTGTCGGCATCGATCAGGCAGGGCAGGTCCGTCATGCGCACGATCTGACCGCCGCGGGCGGCGACCTCACTCAGGGAGGTCAGGCCGACGTCGGGAAGGCCCAGCTCATTGGCCAGCACGGCACCAGAGATGTACACCCCCGGGAAGCCCTTGTCCTGGATCAGCTTGGCCGTCAGCGGGGTGAACGCCCCGGGGAAGGGCTGGGCCGCCCCCGGGGTGAGCAGCTCGCGCAGGCGCACGCGTTTCTGCGCGGCGGTCTGGGTGGCGTACAGCATCAGAACAGTCCCTCCGGAGCAGCGCTCAGATCGATCACGCCGTCGGCTGCGGCGATGTTCAGCTGGTCCAGCTCACCGGCGCCCAGGGTGGAGGTGCGCTGGGCGGCGTCCAGGAACCGCTCGATCTCCTGCTCGGCGACCAGGCCCTCGGCCAGGGTGCGGAACTTGTGGATGTACTGCTCCCGAGCGAAGGGGCGGGCGCCCAGCGGGTGGGCGTCGGCCACAGCGATCTCATCGGTGACGGTGGTCCCGTCCTCCAGGGTGATGACCACGCGTCCGCCGAACGCCTTCTCCGAGATGTCCAGGGAGTGGTAGCGGCGGGTCCACTCGGCATCCTCCTCGGTGGTCACCTTGTGCCACAGCTCCACCGTGTCCGGGCGGGCGGCCCGCTCCGGCGCGTAGGAGTCCACGTGGTGCCAGGAGCCGTCCTGCAGGGCCACCGTGAAGATGTAGGGGATCGAGTGGTCCAGGGTCTCGCGGGAGGCCTGCGGATCGTACTTCTGCGGGTCGTTGGCCCCGGAGCCGATCACGTAGTGCGTGTGGTGCGAGGTGTGGATGACGATCGAGCGCACGTTCTTCGGATCGGTGACCTCCGGGCGCTCGCGGTTCAGCTTGCGGGCCAGGTCGATCCAGGCCTGGGCCTGGTACTCGGCGGAGTGCTCCTTGGTGTAGGTGTCCAGGATGGCCAGCTTCTGCTCGCCGGCCTCCGGCAGAGGCACCACGTAGTGGGCGTCCGGTCCGTCCAGCAGCCAGGCGATGAACCCGTCCTCGCCCTCATAGATCGGCACCGGGGAGGTCTGGCCGCGCATGGCTCGGTCGGCGGCCTCCACGGCCATCTTCCCAGCGAAGGCCGGGGCATGGGCCTTCCAGGTGGAGATCTCGCCCTTGCGGGACTGACGGGTGGCGGTGGTGGTGTGCAGGGCCTGGCCGATGGCCTGGAACACGGTCTCGGTGTCCAGCCCCAGCAGGGTGCCGATGCCGGCGGCGGCCGAGGGGCCCAAATGCGCCACATGGTCGATCTTGTGCGCGTGCAGGCAGATGCCCTTCACCAGGTCCACCTGCAGTTCGTAACCGGTGGCGATGCCGCGCACCAGGTCCCGACCGGTGGAGCCGCGGTGCTGGGCGACGGCCAGGATCGGCGGGATGTTGTCTCCGGGGTGGGAGTAGTCCGCGGCCAGGAAGGTGTCGTGGTAGTCCAGCTCGCGCACGGCCACCCCGTTGGCCCACGCGGCCCACTCGGGGGAGACGCGCTCGCCGATGCCGAACACGGTGCCCCCGGTCCCACCGGTGGACGGGGCATGGGTCAGGGCCTGAGCGCGAGCGGAGACGATCGGGGCGCGGTTCAGGGAGGCCACGGCCACGGAAGCGTTGTCGATGATGCGGTTGATCACCATCTCCTCGACCTCGGCGCTCACCTCCACGGGGTCGGTGGCCACCTCGGCCATCTTCCAGGCCAGCTGGTCCGGGCGCTGCAGGTTCTCCTCGGAGCGGTAGACGCGGACGTCGTGGTTGATCATGAGACTCTCTCCTGTGGTGTGTCGGTGAGGCTGGCGGTCGGGGGACTGTCCTGGCCGGGTCCGCGGTGGCGTCCGGTCAGATGGTCATGGGCATGGTGCAGGTGCAGCGTGGTGGCCGCGGCGGCGACCTCCGGATTGCCGGAGGCCAGAGCCCGGGCGATCCCGGCGTGCTCCTGGGCCGAGGCGGCCAGCCGCGCCGGGTCGTTCTGGGAGAGCCGGCGCAGGCGGGCCAGGTGGACGCGCAGTCCCCGCAGTGCCTGGGTCAGGTACGCGTTGGAGCAGGCCGCATCCACGGCATCGTCCAGCTCGGCGGTCAGGCGGTAGTAGGAGTCAGGGTCTGCTCCGGCGGCGAGCTGCTGGTGCGCGCCCTCGAACCGGTCGGCCAGCCGCCGGAAGGTCGCCGGGTCGGCGTTCTCCGCCGCACGCCGGGCCGCCAGTCCCTCCAGGACGGTGCGCAGGTCGAACAGCTGGTCCGCCTCGGCCAAGGAGACCTCGGTGACCACCATCCCGCGGCCGCCGGCAGGCTCGGCCAGGCCGTCGGACACCAGACGGCTCAGGGCCTCCCGCAGCGGCGTGCGGGAGATGCCGAGCCTCTCCGCCTGCTCGACCTCACCCAGGACGGTGCCCGGAGACAGGCGTCCTTCGATGATGTCCTGACGCAGGGCCCGGTAGGCACGATCACTGGCACGCACTCCTTCAGTGTATACACAGAGGGGTCGATGTCGAGACCTGAGTCACGGCTGGTCGAGATCGGCGACTCCGTGTCATTCACCCTGAATCGAGCGGTGAGCCGCCCCCTGCGCGGTCGCTGGTGGCAGCAGACTCGAGGGCACGTTGCGCGGGGCCGGGGATGAGAATGTATACACAGACCCTTGTCCGGCGCTCTCCGCGGTCCTAGGATCAGCGCATGGCCTCTCCCCGTGATGCAGCTCACAGCGACCCGTCCGCCTACCGTTCGGCGTACGACCGGGCCGAGCAGGACCCCGAGGGGTTCTGGCTCGAGGCCGCCGAGGCGCTGGAGTGGACCCGGCCGCCCACCCGTGCGGTGGACGACTCCCGGGCCCCGCTCCACCGCTGGTTCCCGGACGGCCGGATCAACACCTCCGTGAACTGCCTGGACCGGCACGTGGCGGCCGGACGGGGGGACCAGGACGCCCTGATCCATGACTCGGCCATGACCGGGACGGTCACCCGCTACACCTACGCGGAGCTACTGGCCGAGGTGGCCCGGTTCGCCGGAGTCCTGCGAGGCCAGGGCGTGGAGCGCGGCCACCGGGTGATCATCTACCTGCCGATGATCCCCGCCGCCCCGATCGCCATGCTGGCCTGCGCCCGGATCGGTGCCGTGCACTCCGTGGTCTTCGGCGGTTTCGCCCCGAACGAGCTGGCCACGCGGATCGACCACGCCCAGCCCACGGTGATCGTCACCGCCACCGGCGGCATCGAGCCCAAGCGACGGCTGGAGTACCTGCCCGCCGTGGCCGAGGCCCTGGAGGCCGCCTCGCATCAGGTGAGCGCTGTCGTCGTGAAGCACCGCGACGGGTTCGAGACGGCGCTGGCGGACGTGGAGGGCCGGGGCGGAGCCCGCTGGGCCGACTGGGACGAGCTGGCCGAGCAGGCCCAGGACGCGGACCCGGTCCCGGTGGCGGCCACGGACCCGCTGTACATCCTCTACACCTCCGGCACCACCGGTGCCCCCAAGGGGGTGGTCCGGGACCACGGCGGGCATGCGGTGGCGCTGCGGTGGACCATGGAGAACATCTACGACGTCGGCCCCGGCGAGGTCATGTTCACGGCCTCGGACGTGGGCTGGGTGGTGGGCCACTCGTACATCGTCTACGGGCCGCTGCTGGCCGGGGCCACGAGCGTGCTGTACGAGGGCAAGCCGGTGGGGACGCCGGACGCCGGCGCCTTCTGGCGGGTGATCGCCGAGCACCGGGCCACCGCGCTGTTCACCGCCCCCACGGCGCTGCGGGCGATCCGCAGGGCCGATCCGGAGGGCGAGCTGGTGCAGGAGCACGACATCTCCTCCCTGCGGGTGCTCTTTGCCGCCGGTGAGCGGCTGGACCCGGAGACCCAGGCCTGGGCGGGACGGACGGTGGGTGCGCCCGTGGTGGACAACTGGTGGCAGACCGAGACCGGCTGGCCGATCGGGGCGAACCCGGTGGGGCTGGAGGTGCTCCCGGTCAAGGTGGGCTCCTGCACGGTGCCCTCACCCGGCTTCCACGTGGCGGTGCTGGACGGGCTGGGCGAACCGGTCCCGGCCGGCACCGAGGGCAACATCTGCCTGCGCCTGCCGCTGCCGCCGGGCACCCTCACCACCCTGTGGGGCGATGACCAGCGCTACATCGACTCCTACCTCTCCGCGTTCCCGGGGCACTACGCCACGGGCGACTCCGGTCTGGTGGACGAGGACGGCTACCTGTTCGTAATGGGCCGCACGGACGACGTCATCAACGTCTCAGGGCACCGGCTCTCCACCGGGGCGCTGGAGCAGGCCCTGGCCACCCATCCTGCCGTGGCCGAGTGCGCGGTGATCGGCTTGGCCGACCCGCTCAAGGGCCAGCGTCCCTCCGGGTACGTGGTGCTCAAGTCCGGAGTGGACACCCCGGACCCGGGCAGTCCGGACGAGCAGGACCTGCTGGAGGAGCTGCGCCAGACCGTGCGGCGGCAGATCGGCGCTGTGGCCGACTTCCGGGACGTGGCGGTGGTGGAGGCGCTGCCCAAGACACGGTCCGGCAAGATCCTGCGCAAGACCATGCGCCAGATCGCCGACGGGGAGGACTACACGGTCCCGTCCACGATCGAGGACCGCTCCGTCCTGGACGAGCTCCAGACGGTGCTGCGTCCCCGGCGCTGACCCCTCGACGCGACGGCACCCAAGGGTCCACCATGTCTCCATGAGCACGCAGATCCTCCTGGTCCCCGGCTTCTGGCTCGGCTCGGGCGCGTGGGACCAGGTGGCCCCCGCTCTGCAGCACCGCGGCTACGAGGTCTCCGCCCTCACCCTGCCCGGCCGGCACCCCGGGGATGCGGACACGGACCGAGCCGCCCGCACCGCACCGCAGGACCAGGCCGAGGCGATCCTCACGGCCCTGGACCGGGACGCGGAGCGCCGCGTGCTGGTGGTGCACAGCGGCGCCGCGATCCCCGGAACCCTGGTGATCGACCAGCACCCCGAGCTGGTGGACCATGTGGTCTGGGTGGACACGGCACCGTGCTCCAACGGGGCCGCCATGGACGCGGACTTCGGCGGCGACTGGCTCACCCTGGAGTCGGCGTGGGAGCAGGAGCAGGAGCAGGGGTCGTTCCGCAACCTGACCGTGGAGCAGCTGGCCGCGTTCCGCGCGCAGGCCGTGCCCGAGCCCGGCGCCGTGGTCCGCACCCCGGTCCGCCTGGGCGACGAACGGCGCCTGCAGGTCCCCGGGACCGTGGTGTGCACCTCCTTCACCGCCGAGCAGTACCGCGAATACGCGCAGCAGGGAGTGCCGTTCCTGGCCGCCCTCACCGACCACCGGGGTCTGCGGTTCGTGGATCTGCCCACCGGCCACTGGCCCATGTGGTCCCGTCCGGACGAGCTGGCGCAGGTCATCGCGGACGCGGCCGGCTGATCAGTCCGCGGCCCCGGCCCAGCGGTACTCGTTCTCCGGCCGTCCCGGGGTGCCGTACCGGGGCTGACGCTCCACCACGCCCTGCTGGGACAGGTGCTCCAGGTACCGCCGGGCGGTGACGCGGGAGGTCCCGACGGCGGCCCCCACCTCCCCGGCGCTGAGGCCGGCTGAGGCGGTGCGCAGCAGATCGACCACCGCACTCAGGGTGCCCTCCGTCAGCCCCTTGGGCAGCTCCGGCGGGCTCACCGGCCGGTGCCGGCGGAACGCCCGATCCACGGCGTCCTGGTCCGCCGCGCTGCCGGTGCCGGCGAACTCGGCGGAGACCTCGCGGAAGGCACGCAGCCGCTCGGCGAACTGCTGGTAGCCGAACGGCTTCACCAGGTACTGCACCACGCCCAGGGCGATCGCCTGGCGGATGGTCTTGAGCTCGGTGGCCCCGGTCAGGGCGAGCACACCGCCGGTGAACCCCGCCGCGCGCATCTGCCGCAGCACCTCCAGCCCGTGGCCGTCCGGCAGGTTCATGTCCAGCAGGACCACGTCCACCCCGAACGACTGGCGGGCGGACCAGCGGGACTTCAGGAACCGCAGGGCGTCGGCCATGGTGGGGGAGCGGTGCACCACCTCGTAGCCTCCGGCCCGCGCCAGGTACTCCGCGTAGGTGTCCGCGGTCAGCTGCTCGTCCTCGATGATCAGGACGCGGTAGTCACGCATGGCCGTCCCCTCTGGTCTCTCCCGCCTCGTCCGCTGCGGACCTCCCCAGCAGGGCTCCGTGCCGCACGGGGATCTCCACGGTGAACACGGTCCCGGAGTCCACCGCCAGCTCCACGTGACCGCCCAGCCGGTGCGCCGTCTGGCGGACTAGGGCCAGGCCCACACCCCGGCCGTCCGGGCCGGCGGGCTTGGTGGACCAGCCCAGTTCGAACACCCGGTCCCGATCCTCCGGGGAGGGGCCGGGTCCGCCGTCGGCCACCTCCAGCACCAGCCAGCCCTCCTCCAGTCGCGTCTCGACCTCCACCCACCGGTCCCCCGGGTCCACGCCCGGCTCGGAGACGGCGTCCAGGGCGTTGTCGACCAGGTTGCCCAGCACCGTGACCAGGTCTGCTGCCGGGATCCCCGTGGGTACGTCCACCGTCATCCGGTGGTCCAGGGACACCCCGCGCTCGCGGGCCTGGGCGGACTTGGCCATCAGCAGGGCCACCAGGGCCGGCTCCGCACCGGACTCCAGCGCCCGGTCATCGGCGTGACCGCCCTGTCCGACGCTCTCCATCAGCAGGCGCTGGGCCTCCTCCACCCGGCCCAGCTCGAGCATGGACAGGACCGTGTGCAGCCGGTTGGCGTGCTCATGGGTCTGGGAGCGCAGGGCGTCGGTGAGCGATCGGGTGCTGGCCAGCTCCCGGTTCATCTCCTGCACGTCCGTGTGGTCGTAGAGGGTGACCACGGTGCCCTGGTCGGGCCCGGCCTGGCCGCTGCGCAGCCACTGCAGGGGACTGCGGGAGCGGTCCACGCGCGTGGGGTGCTGGTTGACCACCAGGATCCGATCGCCGGCGGTGAACAGCTCGTCCTGGGCCGCCCGGCCGGACTGCAGCAGGGTCCCCAGCGGCGTGGGCAGGGACAGGTTCCGCAGGTGGAGGGTCCCCGGTTCACCGTCCGCTCCGGTCCCGAACGGCGGCAGGCCCAGCAGCTCGGCGGCGCGGTCGTTGTAGAGCCGCAGGTGCCCCCGGAGTGAGATGAGCAGCATGCCTTCGGCCACATTGTGCAGGGCGGTGTCCAGGAAGGTGAAGCGCTCGGCCATCTGCTCCGGGCCCAGGCCCAGGGTGGTGCGGGTCAGATAGCGGTGGAGCAGCCAGTTGAACAGCAGCCCCGCGGCCGCGACCACCCCGGCCACGGCCAGCAGCGCCGGGATGTGGGACCGCGCCAGGATGTCCAGCTGCGTGACCCGCTGGCCCACGGCCACCACGCCCACGATCGGGCCGTCGTCCAGGTCCTGGAGCCGATGCGCCGGGAACTCGGCCCCGGGCTGGGAGCCGGCGGGGCCGTCGTCGGGAAGGGCCCTGACCGGGACCAGCGCCCGGACGGAGGGGCCGGCCTCTCCCGTGGTGGAGGTCTCGGCGAAGGCGGTCCCCTCCGTGGCGGGGGAGAGGGTGCCGGTGTAGCGGGTGCCGACCCAGTCGGGCATCCAGTGGGACAGTCGCGTGCCGTCCGGCGTGAGGAAGGTGACCCAGGAGACCTCGGCGCGTTCGGCGGCGTCCAGTGCGAGCGGCTGCAGCTCCGCGGAGGGGTCCTCATGGCCGTACGCGACCACCACCTCGTACTCCTGGGCGAGCAGCTGCGCCGCGGACATCACCCGTTCCCCCTCCAGCCGGTGCACGGTGTCCCGGGTCTGCACGAAGCTGGCCCACCCGGCGAAGACCGTGAGCACCAGCAGGCCCAGCAGCTGCGCGGCTGCCAGGCGGCGGGCGATGCTCCAGGGGTGCTGCACGGGTCTCCTCTGCCGGTGATGGTCCTGCCATGAACTTTATGACCGCAACGGTGACCAGCGGCACAGCCGGACGTGATGATCGTCTCAGCAATCCTGACACCACCGGCGTCCGCGCCCCCACTGAAGAAGGTCACCATGGCTGAACAGCTCAGCTCGCAGCAGGCGACGGAGGCATCCGTCCAGAAGAAGACGAAGGACCGGACCCACTGGCTCTACATCTCCGTGATCGCCTCGGTGATCCTGGGTGCCGCCGTGGGCCTGATGTTCCCCGAGTTCGGCAAGTCCCTCAAGCCGCTGGGCGACGGCTTCGTCTCCCTGATCAAGATGATGATCGGCCCGGTCATCTTCTGCACGATCGTGCTGGGCATCGGCTCGATCGCCAAGGCCGCCACCGTCGGCAAGGTCGGCGGCATGGCCCTGGGCTACTTCATGATCATGTCCACCTTCGCACTGGGCATCGGCCTGGTGGTGGGCAACCTGGTCCACCCGGGCGAGGGCCTGAAGCTGGTCCCCTACGACCCGGCCAAGAAGGCCGAGCTGGACCCGACCGTCCAGTTCCTGCTGGACATCATCCCGGACTCGGTCCCGGTGCTGCCGGTGCTGTTCGTGGCCCTGCTGGTCGGCTTCGCGCTGCAGCAGATGGGTGAGTCCGGCAAGCCGCTGCTCAAGGGTCTGACCCTGGTCCAGGGCGTGGTCTTCCGCATCCTGATGATGATCATGTGGGTGGCCCCGATCGGCGCCTTCGGTGCCATCGCCGCCGTGGTCGGCTCCACCGGCTGGTCCGCCATCGGCGCCATGGCCCTGCTGATGGGCGCGTTCTACGCCACCTGCATCGTGTTCATCGTGGTCATCCTCGGCGGACTGCTCAAGATCGTCACCGGCCTGAGCATCTTCAAGCTGATGAAGTACCTGGGCCGGGAGTACCTGCTGATCTTCGCCACCTCGTCCTCCGAGTCCGCGCTGCCCCGCCTGATCGCCAAGCTGGAGCACGCCGGCGTCTCCAAGCCCGTGGTCGGCGTGACCGTGCCCACCGGCTACTCCTTCAACCTGGACGGCACCGCCATCTACCTGACCATGGCCGCGCTGTTCGTCTCCAACGCCATGGGCCTGGAGATGTCCCTGGGCGAGCAGATCGGTCTGCTGGTCTTCATGATCGTGGCCTCCAAGGGCGCGGCCGGTGTTACCGGTGCCGGTCTGGCCACCCTGGCCGCCGGCCTGCAGGCCCACAGCCCCGCACTGCTGGGCGGCATGGGCGTGATCGTGGGCATCGACAAGTTCATGTCCGAGGCCCGCGCCCTGACCAACTTCACCGGCAACGCCGTGGCCACCATGCTGATCGGCAAGTGGGTCGGCGAGTTCGACGGTGCCCAGGCCCGCGACGTGCTGGAGGGCCGCATCAAGTTCGACGAGGCCATGGTCACCGGTGGCCACGGACTCTCCTTCGGTGAGAAGTCCGAGGGGGAGCTGGAGGCCCGGCAGGGTGAGGTCTTCGATCCCTACGCCTCGCCCACCGCTGCCGAGCAGGCCTTCGAGGGGCACCCCGAGTCGAGCCTGAACGTCACCGGGCGCTCTGAGCGCCGCTGACCTGCTCACCGGCTCAGCTGAGCACGGCAGGGGGGTGTCCCTGCCGACAGCGCCCCGCATCGTCTCCGGACGGTGCGGGGCGCTCTGCTGTGTGCTGGGATCAGCCGCAGTGTTTGCCGCACCGTTCGTGTGACAGCGTCCCCTGTCCGTCACCGCTGGTGTGACCGCACCACGCGTGCTGAGCGGCGTTCCGGTCACACGAACGGTGACGGTGTGGCCCACCGGGGAATCATGCCCGGGAACCGCCGCCGGGGCACCCGTGGTGAGGGGCCGTCGTCGGGACGCTGGACGTATACACTCTCAACCTGCACTTGAAGGTGAGGGCTCGCCGGTGGGGCTCCGGAAAGTTTCTCCGCATGCGGCCTGGCGCATTAGTGTTGCCTCTGTGCCGCGGACCCTGTCCGGCGCGCACTGTCCCGTCCGTCCCCGATCACCCGCAGGAGCAGGCCCCATCGTGAACAGCCAGCAGCCCACCCCCGTCCTGATGATCTCAGGGGAGCCGGTGATCGGACCCACGGGGCGGCCGAAGCACGATTTCCCGGAGCCGCCGCCGCTGGAGTCGCACGGCCCGGCGCGGATCATCTCGATGGTGAACCAGAAGGGCGGGGTCGGCAAGACCACCTCGACCATCAACCTGGGTGCTGCCCTGGCCGAGTACGGGCGCAAGGTGCTCATGGTGGACTTCGACCCGCAGGGCGCCCTCTCCGCCGGTCTGGGCACCAGCCCGCACGAGCTGGACACCACCGTCTACAACGTGATGATGGAGCGCTCGGTGACCGCCCGGGACGCGATCGTGGAGACGGACTTCGAGAACATCGACCTGCTGCCGGCCAACATCGACCTCTCCGCCGCCGAGGTGCAGCTGGTCAACGAGGTGGCCCGTGAGCAGGTGCTCGAGCGCGCACTGCGCCAGGTGCGGGACGACTATGACGTCATCCTGATCGACTGCCAGCCCTCGCTCGGACTGCTCACCGTCAACGCCCTGACCGCCTCGCACGGGGTGATCATCCCGCTGACCGCCGAGTTCTTCGCCCTGCGTGCGGTGGCCCTGCTGGTGGAGACCATCGAGAAGGTCCAGGACCGGCTGAACCCGGACCTGGAGATCGACGGCGTGCTGGCCACCATGTTCGACCAGCGCACCCTGCACTCCAAGGAGGTCGTGGGACGACTGGTGGAGGCGTTCGGGGACAAGGTGTTCGAGACCGTCATCAAGCGCACCATCAAGTTCGCCGACGCCACCGTGGCCGCCGAGCCGATCACCGCCTTCGCCCAGAACCACCCCGGCTCCAAGGCCTACCGCCAGCTGGCCCGCGAGCTGATCTGCAGGGGCGGAGCGCCGTGACCCCCCGGGCCGGCACCGCGCCGGCCCTGCCAGACCCTGCGGAGCTGCTCAGCGCTGACGCGCTGGGAGATCCCGACGACGGCCCCTCCGGCTTCTCCGTCAGCCTCACCAACTTCGCCGGTCCCTTCGATGTCCTGCTCTCGCTGATCGCACGGCGCCAGATGGACATCACCGAGGTGTCCCTGGCGGCGGTGACTGATGAGTTCATCGCCTACATCGCCCAGCTGCGCGAGACCGCCCGGGCCGCGGTGGCAGAGGGGACGGACGCCGGGGATGATGCCCCCGCGGCAGCCACAGCCCGAAGGGTGGCCGACGCCGCGCTGGACGAGTCCAGCCAGTTCCTGGTGGTGGCCTCCACCCTGTTGGACCTCAAGGCCGCCCGGCTGCTGCCAGCCGGCACCACGGACACGGAGGCGGACGAGGCTCTCCTGGAGGCCCGGGACCTGCTGTTCGCCCGGCTGCTGCAGTACAAGGCGTTCAAGGACGTCTCCGCCATGATGTCCACACGCATGGCCGAGGAGGCCCGGCGCTTCCCCCGGCAGACCTCCCTGGACCCGCGCTTCGCTGCCGTGCTGCCCGAACTGGTGTGGACCCTGAGCCCGGAGCAGTTCGCCGCCCTGGCCCAGGACGTGCTCACCCGCACCCCGGAGGAGAAGCCCGACGGCGTGGGGTTGGGACATCTGCACGCCCCAGCGGTCTCCGTGCGGGAGCAGGCCGGGCTGATCGCGGCACGGTTGCAGGCGGCCGGACGGCTCAGCTTCGCCGAGCTGGTCGCCGACGCCGACTCCACCCTGGTGGTGGTGGCACGGTTCCTGGCGCTGCTGGAGATGTACCGGGACCGAGCCGTCACCTTCGAACAGGACACTCCGCTGGGAGACCTGCAGGTGCAGTGGGACCCGACCGCAGCCGACGAGCTGCCGGTGTTGAGTGGAGAGAGCGACTTCGACCACGAGCCCGGTGAACCGGGGGAGTCCGAACCTGTGGAGGAGGAGTCATGAGCGATCAGGAGATCCCGGCCACCCCGCTGCGGGAGCTGGTGGAGGCCGTGCTGATGGTCGTGGATGAGCCCGTCACCGACGAGCAGCTCGCCGAGGCCACGGGAGCCGACGGCGCCGAGGTGCACCAGGTGCTGACCTCCTTGGTGGGCGACTACAACGGTGAGAACGGCTCGGCCCGCCGAGGCTTCGAGTTGCGCGAGGTGGCCGGCGGCTGGCGGATCTACTCGCGTCCGGCCCACGCCGAGGTGGTGGAGCGGTTCATCGTGGAGGGGCAGACCGCACGGCTGACCCAGGCCGCCCTGGAGACCCTGGCGGTGGTGGCCTACCTGCAGCCTGTCACTCGCTCGCGGGTGGCGGCCATCCGCGGGGTCAACACGGACACCGTCATGCGCACCCTGGTCAGCCGCGGCCTGGTCTCCGAGACCGGATCCGACCCGCTCACCGGCGCGGTCCTCTACGGCATCACGGGGACATTCCTGGAGACCTTGGGCGTGGACTCCCTGGAGAAGCTTCCCAGGCTCTCCGCCCATCTGCCGGGAGTCGGCGATCTTCCTGCCTTGGCTGAGGCGGACGAGGGGTTCCGGGGCTGACCCACGCTGGAATGATCCCCGGCTAGGGGCTGGGCTGACAGGACTGACGGACTCGATGCTCGGTCTCCTCGCTCAGTCCTGCGCCCACAGGTCCGCCGCGTGACTCCTCGAACGCCAGCGCGTCGGCCAGGGTGTCCTCCAGTGGCCTGAACGTGAGTCCGGCAGTGCTGGCACCACCGCCGCGCCACCAGGACCGGAGCCACGACCCGTCGCCCGGCCGGCCACTCGCCGAGCCGCGCCGATCGCGTCGGTGAGCGACGTCGTCGGGCCGGTGGCATGGAAGGTCCCGGTGAGGCGTTGCTCCAGGCACCGCACCAGCCAGGCGGCGAGGTCCTTCACATCGATCATGGCGACGACGGCGCCCGCGGCATCTGGCACCACCACGCTCGGTCCTGTGAGGTGGGCGAAGCGCCAGGGGTAGTAGCCAGTGCGGCCGGTGTCATCCCCAGCACCGCCGATCAGCCCGGGGCGCACCACCGTCCAGGCGTTCGCGGACTGCTGGACGATCTGTTCGCAGGCCACCTTGGCCGGGCCGTAGTCCTGCGGGCCGGACAGGCGGTCAGCGTTGAGTGGAGGCACCAGTTCGGCGTCCTCGGTGCGGCAGGGCTGGTCATGGAGCGCGTAGACGCTGATCGAGGAGACGTAGAGCCAGTGGTCGGCGGTGATGGAGGAGGTCGCCTCGCGGACGCGGCCAGGGGCGGAGGCCAGTTCGACGACGGCGTCCCACCGGGTGCCCTCCACCTCACGGTAGGGGTGAGGCAGGTCGCGATCTGCTCGGACCAGCTGGGCGCCGCCCGGAGCCGGGTTCGTGCCCCGGGCCAGGCAGGTGACGCTGTGCCGCGAGTCAAGGGCGGCCGCAACGATGTGGCGGCCGAGCCGGCCGGTGCCGCCGAGGATGAGCTGGTCCATGGACACAGCCTGCGCCATCGGCCCGGGGCGGGGCAGGGCTTCGGCGGTGGGCGTAGGCGCCACCGTGGTGATCGGCTCACAGGAACTATCGACTTTCGATAGAAATCTGTCTAGTGTCGGTGGCATGAGCAATCGCATCGTCGTCGACACCCTTCGAGTCATGCTGGTGGTGGCCCTCGTGGCCATCACCGCCCTCCAGGTCATCGGACTGCCGTGGCTGTCCGGCGTGATGGCTGAGGGCCTCCCAGGAGAGGCGCATATGCGCTGGCCGATCCTGATCCTGTCCATCCTGGGGCTGGCCTGTGTGCAGGTCGGCATCGTGTGCACCCTTCGGCTGCTGGGGTTCACGCGCAACGATGAGGTGTTCTCCCCGCGTGCCTTCCGCTGGGTCAACGGCATCATCGGTGCGTTCCTGGGATGCAGCCTGGTCTGTGCGGCGACCATCGTGTACCAGTCGGCCACGGTGGCCGGACCTCCCCTGCGGATGATGGCTCTGCTGGGTGGAGTCTTCGCCGGGTTGGGCCTGACGCTGCTGATGACGGTCATGCGCACCCTATTGGTCCGTGCCACCACGCTGCAGAGCGAGATGGATGTGGTGATCTGATGGCGATCATCGTCCGCATTGATGTCCAGCTGGCCCGGCGGAAGATGTCCGTAGGGGAGTTCGCCGAGCGAGTGGGGATCACTCCGGCGAACGTCGCCGTGCTCAAGAACGGCCGGGCCAAGGCCATCCGGTTCAGCACCCTGGAGTCGATCTGCGAAGTGTTGGAGTGCCAGCCCGGTGACCTCCTGGAGTGGGAGCCGGACGACGTGGAGGCATGACCGTCAGTTCTCTCTGGACGGGCAGACCTGTCCCTCCCGGTACCGCCCCAGGCGGCGTCAGAGCGTAGATTGGGTGCATGTCTCACACCCCCACAGACGGCACTGCTCCGTCACTGCGCCGGGCAGTCACCACCACCGGACTGTTCCTCTTCATCCTCGGTGATGTCCTGGGGGCGGGGGTCTACGTTCTGGCGGGGACGATTGCCGGCATCTCCGGCGGAGCCGTCTGGGTTCCCCTCGTGACCGCTCTCGTGCTGGCACTGCTCACCGCCGGCTCCTATGCGGAGCTGGCCACCAAATACCCGCGAGCCGGCGGATCCGCGCACTACACCACGCGAGCCTTCGGACCGTTCATCGGGTTCCTCGTGGGGTTCTGCATGCTGGCAGCTGGCATCGTCTCCGTGGGCGCCCTGGCCCTCGGGTTCGCCGGGGACTACCTGACGGAATTCGTCTCACTCCCCGTCGCGGCCGTCGTCGTGGTCTTCCTGGGACTGCTGGCCGCACTCAACGCCCGCGGGATCTCTGAATCCATGGGGGCCAACCGGGTGGCCACCATCATCGAGGTGGCCGGTCTGGTGGTGATCATCGTGCTCGGGATCATCGTGGTCTCACGTGGAGAGGGCGACCTCGGGCGTCTGACTCAGCTCGGCACGCCGGAGAACGGACCGCTGGCGGCTGTCCTGGCCGGCACCGTGCTGGCGTTCTACTCCTACGTGGGGTTCGAGACCAGTGTGAACATCGCCGAGGAGACCAAGGACCCGGCACGGTCCTACCCCCGGGCCCTGTTCGGAGCGCTGATCGTGGCCGGACTGGTCTACGCGCTGGTGGGAGCGGCTGCGTCCGTGGTGGTGCCCACAGCCGCTCTGGCCGAGTCCACCGCACCGCTGCTGCAGGTGGTGCAGGCCGCGGGGATCATCCCGCCCGTGGTCTTCAGCGCGGTCGCTCTGGTGGCGGTTGCCAACGGTGCGCTGCTGACCGGGATCATGTCTTCGCGCCTGGCCTACGGCATGGCCCGGGACGGGCTGCTGCCCGGGTTCCTCACCAAGGTCCTTCCCGAGCGCCGCACCCCGTGGGTGGCCATCCTGGTCACCACGGCCATCTCGGTGTTGCTGGCCTTGACCGGAACGCTCGAGGTGCTGGCCAGCACCATGGTGCTGCTGCTGCTCGTCGTGTTCACCGCCGTCAACGCCGCAGTCCTGGTGCTGCGCCGGGACACGGTGGAAGGCCGCCACTTCCGCGTACCGATCGCTCTGCCGATCGCGGGGATCGTGGCCTGCTTGGGGCTGGCCACCCAGGTCGAGGCAGAGGTATGGGCCGTAGGCCTGCCGTTCCTGGGTGTAGCCGCTGTGCTGGCCGGCATCGCCGCCTGGCGCCGAAGGGCCGCTCGCTCCACCTGATCAGACGGATGCCCGCTCACCGAACAGCTCGGGTTCGTGCTGGGGTGAGGAGGGACTGAGCTCGGGGTGGTGCAGGTCCAGGGCAGGACGTCCGGAGCGGATGCGGGGCAAGGAGTGGCAGTTGTGCCGCGGCGGCGGGCAGGAGGTCGCCCACTCCAGGGAGCCGCCGAAGCCCCAGGGGTCGTCCACCGTGACCTTCTTGCCGTAGCGGGCGGTATGGACGAGATTCAGGAAGAACGGGATCATCGAGGCCCCCAACAGCAGCGAGAACACCGTGGAGAACTGGTTCATCGCCGTGAATCCGTCCTCCACCAGATAGTCGGCGTAGCGACGGGGCATGCCGATCACACCCAGCCAGTGCTGGATCAGGAACGTGCCGTGGAAGCCGGCGAACAGCATCCAGAACTGGATCTTGCCCAGACGCTCATTGAGCATCCGCCCGGTGAACTGGGGCCACCAGAAGAAGAACCCGGCGAACATGGCGAACACCACCGTCCCGAAGACCACGTAGTGGAAGTGAGCCACTACGAAGTACGTGTCGGTGACGTGGAAGTCGAGCTTGGGCGCCGCCAGGATCACGCCGGTCAACCCTCCGACGAGGAAGGTCACCAGGAACCCCAAGGACCAGAGCATGGGCGTCTCGAAGGTGATGGATCCGCGCCACATGGTGCCGATCCAGTTCAGGAACTTCACCCCGGTGGGCACGGCGATCAGCATGGTCATCAGCGAGAAGAAGGGGAGCAGCACGGAGCCGGTGGCGTACATGTGGTGCGCCCAGACCGTGACAGAGAGCGCGGCGATGGCGGTGGTGGCGAACACCAGGGACTTGTAGCCGAAGATCGGCTTGCGGCTGAAGACCGGGATGATCTCAGAGACGATGCCGAAGAACGGCAGCGCGATGATGTACACCTCGGGGTGGCCGAAGAACCAGAACAGGTGCTGCCACAGGATGGCACCGCCGTTCTCCGGATCGAACACCCGCCCGCCGAACCGGCGGTCGATCCCCAAGGCGAACAGAGCGGCGGCCAACGGCGGGAACGCCATGATCACCAGGATGGCCGTCAACAGGGTGTTCCACGTGAAGATCGGCACCCGCCACATGGTCATGCCGGGAGCACGCATGGTGATGATCGTGGTGATGAAGTTGACCGCGCCCAGGATGGTGCCGAACCCCTGCAGGGCCAGCCCGAACACCCACAGAGCCCCACCCACTCCGGGCGAGAATGTGGTGTTGGACAGCGGAGCGTAGGCGAATCAGCCGAACGAAGCCGCACCATGCGGCGTCAGGAAGCCGGCCACCACAACGGTGGAGCCGAACAGGAAGAACCAGAAGGCCAGGGCATTCAACCTCGGGAAGGACACATCCGGGGCACCGATCTGCAGGGGCATGATCACATTGGCGAACCCCACGAACAGCGGGGTCGCGAACATCAGCAGCATCAACGTGCCGTGCATGGTGAACAGCTGGTTGTACTGTCCCTTGGTCTGCAGCAGCTGCATGCCGGGCTCGAACAGCTCGGCCCGGATCAGCAGAGCCATCACCCCGGCCAGGCAGAAGAAGGCAAACGAGGTGATCAGGTACATGTACCCGATCGTCTTGTGATCGGTGGTGGTCAGCCAGCGGGCGATGATCCGGCCCTTGGAGACCGGGACCACGCGAGGCTGGACTGCGGACCGCCATTCCTCGCCAGCGTACTCATAGGTGGCCATCGGGAGACTCCCTGTGGTGCGTCCCGCACGAAGAGGGGAGATCCTTGAGCGCCATTCGCCGGACAGATCGGTGCTCAACCCTGGGATGAAGATCGACGACGGGGAGGACGCTCTCGAGGGCGTCGACCTAGCGCAACACCTCCAGGGTGCGCTCCAGGCCAGAGTCGGTCAACAGTCGGTCGTCGGCTGACACCAGAGCGTGGACTATGATGGAGTGTTCGGTGTGGCGCACTCCTGCGCCCCGATCCGGCCGTCACTGGCCACCTCGACCCCTGCACATGCCGTGAGGCACTGAAAGGACCCCATGACTCCGCGTACCCCAGGCAACCGCTCCGGCGGATCCCAGAACTCCGGCGGCGCTCGCCGCGGCCAGGGCGGATCCCGTCCCGGCTCGAACAAGGGCTTCGGCAAGTCCGGCGCCGGCAAGTCCACGTCTCCACGCTCCGGCGGACCGACCTCCGGCCGCGGCCGCACCCCGCAGCCCGGTCAGAAGGGTGGTCCGTTCCAGCGGGACAACTATGACCGCAACCTCGGCGCAGCTCCCCGCGCGGCTGGCCAGTTCGCCAAGGAGGCCGGCCGTCCCTCAGGCAAGATCGATCCGGCCGTCAAGCGCATCCATGACCAGGACGGTGAGCGTCTGCAGAAGGTCATGGCCCAGGCCGGAGTGGCCTCCCGCCGCGTCTGCGAGGACCTGATCGCCGAGGGCCGCGTGGAGGTGGACGGCGTGGTCGTCACTGAGCCGGGCATCCGTGTGGACCCAGAGCGTGCCGTCATCCATGTGGACGGCATCCGTCTGCAGCTGGACACCCGTCTGCAGTACTTCGTCTTCAACAAGCCCCGCGGCGTGATCTCCACCATGGTGGACCCCGAGGGACGGCCCAGCATCTCCAACTACCTCAAGGCCGGCCAGGAGCGACTGTTCCATGTGGGCCGCCTGGACAACGAGACTGAGGGGCTGCTGCTGCTGACCAATGACGGCGAGCTCTCCAACCGGCTGACCCACCCACGCTACGAGATCCCCAAGACCTACCTGGTCCAGGTGCCCGGTCCCATGGCCAAGGGCGTGGGCACCCAGCTCAAGGAGGGCATCGAGCTGGAGGACGGGATCGCCAAGGTCGACTCCTTCAAGCTGATCGACTCCACCCCGGGCCACGTGCTGGTGGAGGTCGTGCTGCACTCGGGCAAGAACCGGATCGTGCGCCGCATGTTCAAGGAGGTCGGCTACCCGGTCGAGCGTCTGGTGCGCGTGCAGATGGGCCCCATCCACCTGGGCGACCAGCGCCAGGGCACCGTGCGCCCGCTGAACTCCCAGGAGGTCGGGCACCTCATGGCGGCGGTGGGACTGTGACCGCACCGGTCTCCACGGTGCTGATCCGCGGGACCGGCCTGCTGGGCACGTCGATCGGTCTGGGCCTGCGCGCCCGCGGCACCACGGTGCTGCTGCATGACCCCTCGCCGTCCGCGCAGGCGGTGGCCCAGGACATCGGTGCCGGGCGGGCCTACCCGGTGGACGCCGCAGGCGTCCTGATTTCCGACGACGGCCCCTCACCTGAGGTGGTCATCGTCGCCGCGCCGCCGGACGTCACCGGGCAGGTCGTGGTGGACTCCCTCCGAAGGTTCCCGGCCGCCGTCGTGATGGACATCGCCTCGGTGAAGGTGCAGATCGCCGCTGACGTGGCAGAGGCCGTGTCTGAAGGGACCATCACCGCGCAGGACGCCGCCCGCTATGTGGGCACCCACCCCATGGCCGGGCGGGAGCGCTCCGGGCCGGTGGCCGCACGGGGTGCGCTGTTCACCGCAGCACCGTGGGTGGTCTGCCCCAACGAGCACACCGCCCCGGAGGCCGTGGAGTCCGCCGAGCAGCTGGCCCGGGCCCTGGGCGCCACCGTCTACCGGATGGGCGCTGAGGAGCATGACGCCTCGGTGGCCCTCATCTCGCACCTGCCGCAGATCGCCGCCTCGCTGGTGGCCTCTCGGCTGCAGGAGACACCGGCCGGATCCCTGGCGTTGGCCGGCAACGGGCTGCGGGACACCACGCGGATCGCCGCCTCAGACCCGCAGCTGTGGGTGCAGATCCTCTCGGCCAACGCCCCGCAGATCGTGGAGATCCTCTACGGAGTGCGGGAGGATCTGAACCGGCTGATCGGGACCATGGAGCAGCCCACTGCGCCGGGCTCGCGCCTGGACATCGCCCAGCTGATCGCCGAGGGCAACGCCGGACAGGCCCGCATCCCCGGCAAGCACGGCGCACCGCCGCAGGCGTTCGCCGTGGTCACCGTGCTGGTGGACGACACTCCGGGCCAGATCGCCGCCGTGCTGGCGGACGTGGGTGAGGCTGGAGTGAACGTGGAGGATCTGCGCATGGACCACTCCGCTGGGTACGAGGTGGGCATGCTGGAGATCTCCGTGGTGCCCGGCCACAAGCAGGAACTGACGGACGCGCTGACCGCGCGGGGATGGAAGGTGGTCTGAATGCCCGAGGTGAACGCACAGGAGACCCCCCGCCTGGTGGTGGCCGTGGACGGCCCCTCCGGCTCCGGCAAGTCCTCGGTCTCCAAGGAGGTCGCCCGCCGGCTCGGAGCCGCCTACCTGGACACCGGTGCCATGTACCGGGCCGTGGCCTGGCACTGCGCGAACTCCCAGGTGGACCTGACCGACCCGGAAGCTGTGCTGGCCGCCGCCCAGGGGATCGAGCTGGTGATCTCGGTGGATCCGGACGCGGAGCGCGTGGTGGTGGGCACCGAGGACATCACCCAGGCCATCCGTGAGCCCGAGGTCACCGCCGTGGTCTCCACCGTGGCCACCAACATGCCCGTGCGCCAGGTGTTGGTGGAGCGCCAGCGCCAGATGATGGACACCCACCGGCGGATCGTGGCCGAGGGCCGGGACATCACCACCGTGGTGGCCCCGGACGCCGACGCCCGCGTGCTGCTGACAGCCTCCGCCGAGGCCCGGATGGCCCGCCGCGGGATCCAGCTGGGCGGCACCGTGGGTGAGAAGGACCTGAAGGAGCAGATCTCCGGCCGAGACGCCAAGGACTCCACCGTGGTGGACTTCATGACCCCCGCGGACGGGGTCGGCCTGGTGGACTCCACCGAACTGGACCTGGAACAGACCGTGACCGCGATGCTCGGTGAGATCGAGCGTCAGGCCGGGGCCGCCGTCGGGAATCCCCAGGAGGGGAATGCCGCGGCGACCGGCCAGAATGACCTGACTGACAGCGAAGGACGTGCCGAATGAGCACCGAGAACACCAACGCCCCTCTGGGCGGATCCGACGGCTCCGAGGACGAGTACGTCCCCACTCATGAGGACCAGATCGCCCAGCGCCTGGCCGAGCTCTCCGAGGAGGACGCCCGCCAGCGCGCGGAGGCCCTGCGCGCCGGGCTGCTCGACTATGACCTGGACGAAGAGGACGCCGCGCTCCTGGACCTGTGGGAGGAGGGCGAGCCTGAGCCTGAGGACGAGCCGATCCCGCCGGTCCTGGCGATCGTCGGACGTCCGAACGTGGGCAAGTCCACCCTGGTCAACCGCATCATCGGCCGGCGTGAGGCCGTGGTGGAGGACGTGCCGGGTGTGACCCGTGACCGCGTCAGCTATGAGGCTGAATGGAACGGCAGGGTCTTCACCGTGGTGGACACCGGCGGTTGGGAGCACGATGCCAAGGGCATCCACCAGCGCGTGGCCGAGCAGGCCGAGCTGGCCGTGGACGTGGCCGACGCCGTGGTGTTCGTGGTGGACTCCACCGTGGGCCCCACCTCCACGGACGAGGCCGTGGTGAAGATGCTGCGCCGCAAGGGCAAGCCGGTCATCCTGGCCGCGAACAAGGTGGACGACGCCTCCCAGGAGGCCGACGCCGCCTCGCTGTGGGGCCTGGGCTTCGGCTACCCGTACCCGGTCTCGGCCATCCACGGCCGCGGCACCGGCGACCTGCTGGACGCCGCCCTGGCCGAGCTGCCGGAGGAGTCGGCCTACGGCGGACTGATCCCGCGCGGCGGCCCCCGGCGGGTGGCGCTGCTGGGGCGTCCGAACGTGGGCAAGTCCTCGCTGCTGAACAAGCTGGCCGGATCCGACCGTGTGGTGGTGGACGATCTCGCCGGCACCACCCGTGACCCCGTGGACGAGCTGGTGGAACTGGGCGGACGGCTGTGGCGGTTCGTGGACACCGCGGGCATCCGCCGGCGTCAGCACATGGCCCACGGCGCGGACTACTACGCCTCGCTGCGCACCCAGTCCGCGCTGGACAAGGCCGAGGTGGCGGTGGTGCTGCTGGAGGCCTCCGAGGTGCTCTCCGAGCAGGACGTGCGCATCCTGCAGCTGGTCCTGGAGTCCGGCCGTGCGCTGGTGCTGGCGTTCAACAAGTGGGACCTGCTGGCCCAGGACGAGGATCGCCGCTGGTACCTGGAGCGGGAGATCGAGAAGGACCTGGCCCACGTGGCCTGGGCCCCGCGGGTGAACCTCTCGGCCAAGACCGGCTGGCACAAGGACAAGCTGGTCCCCGCCCTGGACACCGCACTGGAGTCCTGGGACAAGCGCATCCCCACCGGCAAGCTCAACGCCTTCCTGGGCGAGCTGGTGGCCGAGCACCCGCACCCGGTCCGCGGTGGCAAGCAGCCGCGCATCCTCTTCGCCACGCAGCCCAGCTCGCGTCCGCCCAAGTTCATCCTGTTCACCACCGGGTTCCTGGACCCGGGGTACCGCCGGTTCATCATCCGGCGCCTGCGGGAGACCTTCGGCTTCGAGGGCACGCCGATCGAGGTCGGCATGCGCGTGCGGGAGAAGCGCGGCCGTCGCCGCTGAGCCGTCCCGACGACGTCACTCGGCCCCCGCTTCCACCTCCCGGTGGGCGGGGGCCGAGTCATGTACGGCGGGGCGCCGTGCGGCCTCCAGCAACGGTCCAGCCGGAGGGTGTAGAAATGCACCCATGAAGATCACCATGAGGGCCGCCGGGGCGGCTCTGGCACTGGCCGTGGGACTGACCGGATGCTCGGCGCTGAATGAGGCGCAGAGCACCGTGGACCAGGCGCAGCAGAAGGTGGACGACGCGCAGGGATACCTGGAGAGGATGCAGCAGGACGTGGGCCACCTGACCGAGTTTTCGGTGCAGGACCTGCAGGACTTCGACTTCGGCCGGCTCGTGGAGTACGCCGGGACCTACCTGGGGGACAACTCCACGGTCACGGAGTTCATGCGATCCATGCCATCCGGGCAGGACATGGAGTCGTTCCAGATCCAGGGCGACCAGGGCAAGCTCACGGTGAACTACGGGGACCAGGCACTGGAGGCTGACCCGGCGGTGCTGCAGCAGACCATGGAGGAGGTGGCCGCGCAGGCCAAGGCGCACGTGCAGAACCTGAAGACCGTGGAGTTCCGCGTGGGGGAGAAGACCTACACGTTCTGACCTGCGGCACTGGGCGGTTCAGCTCATTCAGTTCTCCAGGCTGAGCTCCACGTCGCCGACCCACTCCTCAGAGATCTGATCGTAGGTGCCGTCGTTCAGGGCGATGTCCAGCCACTGGTCGACGTAGTGCTTGAAGACCACGTCGCCCTGGGGAAGCATGAAGCCCTTCTGGAAGTAGTCGAACGGCTCGTCTGAATTGGTCGGGCAGAGCTCGCCCTCGTACTCGTGGGCGATGTACAGCACCTCTGAGCGGTCGGTGGTCATCACGTCCGCGTTGCCGGCGACGATCTCATCGAAGATGGTGAGATTGTCGTGCGTCTTCAGCTCCCCCTCCGGGTAGTGCTCGCGGGCGAACTTCTCGTTGGTCCCGCCCTCTGGGAAGATCGAAGTCACCCCCGGCTGGTTAATGTCCTCGATGGTCCGGTACTGGTCCACCTCATCGCACCGGGCGATGGGGGTTTTTCCGTCCTGCTGGGTGGGCGCCGAGAAGAACACCTGCTCCGCCCGCTCCGGGTTCATGGAGATGCCACCTACAGCGATGTCGCAGTTCGCCAGGTAGTCGTCCATCAGGTTCGTCCAACTGGTCTGCACCCACTCGACCTCCACGCCCAGGTTCTCGGCGAGGTCGCGGGCCAGATCCACGTCGATCCCGGTGAAGTCCTCTGCGCCCTCCTCCTTCTCGGTGAATGGGGGATAGTCGCCGGTGGTGCAGACCTTCAGGGCGCCAGCCGCCTGGATGTCGTCCAGGCGCGTGCCGTCGTCGTGGTTCTCGCGCTCCGTGCCTGCCGGAGCGGAGCCCTCCGCTCCATCCCCGCGGAACTGATCTGCGCAGCCGGTCAGCAGCGCCAGGGCTGACACCGCTCCCACAGCGGTGATCGAACGGGTGTGTCGTGCAGTGGTGCGCATAGGTTTCTCCTGCCCCTCGGAGTCGATTGTGGTGGTGCACGTCACCCTACCGAGGTCTGGGCGCGCGGGACATGGGCGGGCACCTAGACCGGTGCGCCGGTCTGGTCTCAGTGGGGGCGCGGATGCTGTACAGTTGTCTGGTGGCCGAGCCGGTACGGGCGGCCAGCGGGCTGTGGCGCAGCTTGGTAGCGCACCTGACTGGGGGTCAGGTGAGTTGAAGCGGCAAGATGGCTCGAAAACTAAACAACGGGATGTGGCGCAGCTTGGTAGCGCACTTGACTGGGGGTCAAGGGGTCGCAGGTTCAAATCCTGTCATCCCGACAAAAAGCCCTGGTGAGAGGCAACTTTCACCAGGGCTTCGTCGTTTCTGGATGTGGTCACTGGCTGGTCCATTTGCTCGATCTGCTCGAGCCTTCTGCTGGCTAAGTGTTGTGGGTCATGAGGTTCTCGGAGGGGGCGGGTCGGTGAGATAGCGAACGGGCTCCTGGTCGCAGGATGGGAATTGCGAAACCACCAATCTGTGAACCTGAAGAAGGAGCCCGTTCATGGCCCAGGCTACCGCTGTGCACCCCAACTCTGCGCTGACCCCGACTGGGCGTGCTCAGATGGTGGATCGTCATCTGATCGACGGGGCCCCGATCGCCCACGTGGCCCGTGAGTTCCGCGTCAGTTGGGACACGGTGAAGAAATGGGTGACCCGCTTCCTGGACCAAGGAGAGCCCGGGCTGGCCGATCGGCCCAGTACCCCCTGGGAATCTCCCACCACCACTGAGGCGTGCGTGGTGGCCAGGATCGAAGCACTGCGCCGGGAGTTGAAGGGGTCAGCGACCCGGATCCATCACCACCTGGCCGCCGGCGGTGTAGACCCCCTGCCCGAGCAGCACGAACTGGCTACCGGGCAAGTCCACGACCCGGTGGCCATCAGTGCCTGACCTGACCTACGGATCGGTTTCCAGTTGACGTCGCTAGCCGATGGTCTTCATGGAAGGCTCATCGCATGCCCCGCCCGTACCCTCCAGAGTTCCGTGCCCGGGCCATCGCTCTGGTCCGCGAAGGCCGCCAGGTCAAGCAGACCGCGCAGGCCCTGGGTATCCACGAGGTCACCCTCCACAGCTGGCTCCGACAGGACGACATCGACCACGGCCGCCGGCCGGGACGAAGCAGTCGCGAGTCTGCCGAACTCCGCGCGGCGCGCGGCCGTGTCCGGCAGCTCGAGCAGGAGATCGCGATCCTCCGGCGGGCCGCGACGTGGCTCGACGAGGAGGGAGGAATCGCCCCAAAAGGGCGCACCCGGTGATCGACCGACTCGTCGACGCCGGGGCACCCACAAGCACCTGCTGCCGCCTACTGGGCGTCTCTCGCCAGGGCTACTACCGCTACCGGAAGCGTCCCACCAGCGCCACTGAGCTGCGCCGCCGCTGGCTGACTGGACTGATCCGCGAGATCCACATCGCCTCTCGTGGCACCTACGGCTACCGCCGGATCCACGCAGAGCTCACCATGGGCATGAACATTCCCTGCTCCAGCCGGCTCATCTCCGTCCTCATGACTCGCGCCGGAATCGGTGGCCTTCCAGGCCCAGCCAGAATCAAGCGACTCAAGGGGGTCGCCACAGCGGACGACCTGGTCAACCGGAAATTCCATCGCCTCGAACTCAACGAACTGTGGGTCACCGACATCACTGAGCATCCCACCCGCGAAGGCAAGGTCTACTGCGCCGCGGTCTTGGACGCTTGCAGCCGCAAAATCATTGGCTGGGCCATCGACTCCAAACAGGACTCCACCCTGGTCGTGAACGCTCTGGACATGGCAATCCGTGCACGCCAGGCAGGGCCCGGAGGGATCGTGCACGCAGACCACGGAGTCCAGTTCACCTCCTGGGTCTTCACGCAGAAGATCCGCTCCGCGGGCCTGCTGCCCTCGTTCGGGACCGTGGGAGATGGCCTGGACAATGCGATGATGGAA
>NZ_JBHFFN010000012.1:0-32371 GCF_041927415.1 Micrococcus sp. IITD107
AGATGTCACCTATTCGTGCAGCAGTCCCCACGTCCCAGAAGTCTGTCGGTACGTAGGCCGCGCATCTCGATCTCACAAGTTCTGTCACACGTCACTGTCGCGTACGTCTAAGAGATGGCGCTCCCCTCTCGGAACACCTGCAGAGGCATCTCACGGTCGAGATCCCAGTTAATCTGCATCGGTCGTTCCGTGTTGTTCCAGGAACCGAACTGGGCTGTCCCGAGGTTAAGGAATGCAGCCGTGCCGATGTCGTCGTTGCTCCGTTCACGCACAAACAGTGCCGTGTGTGACTGCTGGTCTCGTTTCGCCAGGTAGCGGCTCCCCTTGGTCGACGTCGCAGTGGTGTCGTTTTGGCTTTCCCAATGGAAGCGGTTCGGGCTCACAGCGAAGTCCCGATACATCGTGGTCGGCGAGAAGCCGGACGAATCCTTGTTCAGCGTCACGAGCAACGCATCGAGTTGATAGGCCGCAGACCATGCCACACCTTCAACGTGCGCGGTGTACTTGGTTTCCCACGACGAGATGTTGAGCCCCGCCAGAATCTCCTCACGGCGATAGTGTGCATGGCTCTTGAGAGCCGTTTCCTTATCCAGCTTCATGGGCTGTGGGGTGTTCCTGGCGACGTCCACAACATGCTCGAGTAGCTGACCGGCTTCCTCCACGAAGGCATGCTGATTCCGGGCCCAGGTCAGCCCATCGTCAAATGATCCGAACCTGTCCTTCTCATAGATCGCAGTGAAGAACAGCATCATCGCGTACTGCTGATCCAGCGTGGACATGTCCCGCAACGCACGGTGCTCAGTGAGGATCCGGAGATAGGCGTCCGCCCGTTCCCAATCATCCACATGGACCAGGCGCCCGACTCTGAGCGTCTCTCGTGCAGCCTCTGTGGTGACGTGAAGAGGAGGCTCAGATCGATCGGCTCGCAATCGAACCGTAGTCCAGCTGCGTCCGTTCGAGCCTTGTCGGTAGACATCTGCGACTGTTCGGTCGGACTCTGCCAGGTAGTCGGCAAGACGGTACTTCCACACATCCCGACCACCTGCATGGTCCCGAACATCCTGAGCCAGCTGGTTCACATTGAGCCCGACCTGGGTACGAATGTTCTCCAGGATGTTCTCCCGAGCCACCTCGTCCAGGACAATCTGACTTCCAGACGGGAGGTACGGGAAGTCATGGTGGAGATCGTCCACCAGTTGCTTTCGACCCACACCCGTCAGTGCACGTAGCTTGAGATCGAATCTGAACTCCTTGCGCTGATGACCGACGAAGTCCAGCGCGGTGAGGACGCTCTTTCCATGGGCACGACGCAGACCGCGTCCCAGCTGCTGAAGGAAGATCGTGGCGCTCTGCGTCGGTCGGAGAAAGAGCACTGTGTTGACGTCCGGAATATCGAGACCTTCATTGAAGACGTCCACACCGAAGACCACCTTGATGTCCCCGGCGCGCAGTTGTGCCAGGGCTTCGCGACGAGCCGCATTGTCGGTATCTCCCACGATGACGGCTACAGGGATTCCGGCCGCAGTGAATGCCTCCGCCATGTAGTGCGCATGGTCCACGGTGGCGCAGAATCCAAGCGCCTTCATCGCGGTCAGATCCCCTACCTTGTCGCGTAGTGCTTTCAAGATGGCGCGGGTGCGGGCATCGTTCCCCGTATAGACCTTGCCCAACGCGGTCCGGTCGTACTGTCCGTTCTTCCACTCCACTCGGCTGAGGTCCACATCATCTGCGATGCCAAAGTAGTGAAACGGCACCAGAATGTCCGCATCCAGCGCGTCCCACAGCCGCATCTCCGAGGCAATGCGCCCACCGAAGATGCCCTTGACGTTAAAGCCATCTGAACGCTCCGGAGTCGCGGTCAAGCCCAGCATTTCCTGCGGACGCAGGTGGGACAGCAAGAGTTCGTAGGACTGAGCGGGAGCATGATGAAACTCGTCGATCACCACAACATCGAAATGCTCGGCTGGCAGATTCTCGATGCCATAACTTCCCAATGACTGCACACTGGCGAATACGTGCTCCCACCGAGTGGGCCGGTCACCGCCGACGTACAGCTCACCAAATGTGGGATCGCTGAGCACACTGCGGTACGTGTGACGAGCCTGCTCCAATATCTCCTGGCGGTGAGCAACGAACAGCAACTTCAGTCGTCGCCCAGCATGAGTGATCAAGTCACGGTAATCCAGCGCGGCAATGACCGTCTTTCCCGTTCCAGTCGCAGCAACCAGCAGGTTGCGATGCCGATCGTGCTCTGCGCGCTCGGCGGCGAGATCTTGCAGCATCAGCACCTGGTGCGGGTACGGCCGCACATCCAGTCCCCTCAGTTCGAGCTGGGGTGTGGTGGTGCCGGCAAAGGAACCCTTCTTGATCTCCCGCTCGAGCCGGTCTCCATCCACATCCGGGTTATACGGCTCAAAGGAGTCGTCGTCCCAGTAACTTTCGAAGGTCGCCTCGAACTTTCGAATCAGGGCTGGGGTCATGACGTTGGAGAGGCGAACATTCCACTCCAATCCGTCCAACATGGCCGCCCGCGAGAGGTTCGACGACCCGACGTAGGCGGTGCTGTAGCCACTATCCCGGTGGAATAGCCATGCCTTCGCGTGGAGCCGCGTGGACTTGGTGGCGTAGCTGATGCGTACCTCGCCACCGAACTCACGCACGATCCGATCGAGCGCCAGTCGCTCGGTTGCTCCGATATAGGTGGTGGTGATGACACGGAAAGGAACACCCCGTTCCTTCAAAGCTGCCAGCTCTCGCTCCATGGTCCGCAGCCCCTGCCATTTCACGAAGGCACACAGTAGATCGACGCGATCCGCCGAATCGAGCTCGGCGCGAATTTCCGATCCGATGCTCGGCTCACTCGATGCGTTGGTAATGAGAGCGACATCAGAGAACGGCGTCTCTGGCCGTTCTTTCGACTGCTGATTCAAGTCGATGGCTGGCCGCACTTCACGGAGCTGACGGATAGCCTCACCGGGCGCAATCTGGTCCGGCGCGTAGCCGTCCCCCAAAGCTGCAATCACTCTTGCGGCGATCTCCCGCTGTTGTTCCGATGTCTTTGCAGCTGACAACGCATGCTCGACCAGTTGAGAGACATGCTGCGCCAGCGGTCGGACGACCGCATCGCCCGGCACATCCGAGACATCAGCACGCATGGCCGCGTTGTCCTGCAACCGCTCATCCACCGCTTGAGTCACCAGCTGTTCGTACACACCAGGGGCCAGCTGTGCGAGCCGTCCGGAACTCAGGACGCGAGGTTCTTCCATGTCGCCATTATGTTCTGCGCCGCAGACACGATACGAAGCACCCCCGCCTCGAACCCAGTGCGAGAATGGAGGCATGCCTGATCAGTCTGCCTCTGTGCCTGCCGCTGCGTCCGCCTCCACCTCTCCCGCCGGGTCCACCGCCGGACGTCAGTCCCTGGCCGAGGCCGGCATCCCGGTCGGCCCGCTGGACGGCCGTTACCGTTCCGCCGTGGCACCGCTGGCGGACCACCTCTCCGAGGCCGCGCTGAACCGCAACCGCATCCACGTGGAGGTCGAGTGGTTCATCCACCTGTGCGCTCAAAGCGTGCTGCCGGGCCTATCCCCCCTCACCGCTGAGCAGGAGCAGGGTCTGCGCGCCATCGTGACCGATTTCGGCACCGAAGGCATCGAGGAGCTGGCCGGCATCGAGGCCATCACCGTGCATGACGTCAAGGCCGTGGAGTACTACATCTCCGCGCGCCTGGAGGACCTGGGCCTGGCCCACCTCAAGCCCCTCGTGCACTTCGCCTGCACCTCGGAGGACATCAACAATCTGGCCTACGCGGTGGGGGTGCGTGACGCCGTCGAGCAGGTCTGGCTGCCCGCCGCTGACCAGGCCGTCGCCAAGATCACCGCCATGGCCGAGCAGTCCGCCGCCGTCCCCATGCTCTCCCGCACCCACGGTCAGCCCGCTACGCCCACCACCCTGGGCAAGGAGCTCGCCGTCTTCGCGCACCGCCTGAACCGCCAGCTGGACCGCATCCGCCAGCAGGAGTACCTGGGCAAGATCAACGGCGCCACCGGCACCTACGCCGCGCATCTCTCCGCCGCGCCGGACGCCGACTGGCAGCAGATCGCCCGCACCTTCGTGGAGCATCTGGGTCTGACCTGGAACCGTCTGACCACCCAGATCGAGTCCCACGACTGGCAGGCCGAGCTCTACGCAGACATGGCCCGCTTCAACCGCATCCTGCACGGGTTCTGCGTGGACGTGTGGTCCTACATCTCCATCGGCTACTTCAAGCAGATCCCCGTGGCCGGCGCCACCGGGTCCTCCACCATGCCGCACAAGGTCAACCCCATCCGCTTCGAGAACGCCGAGGCCAACCTCGAGCTCTCCAATGCCCTGCTGGACTCCCTGGCCGCCACCCTGGTCGAGTCCCGCTGGCAGCGCGACCTCACCGACTCCACCTCCCAGCGCAACATCGGCGTGGGCATCGGCCACTCCCTGCTGGCCCTGTCCAACGTCTCCAAGGGCCTGACCCAGCTGGACGTGGCCGAAGATGTTCTCGCGCACGATCTCGACACCAACTGGGAGGTCCTCGGCGAGGCCGTCCAGACCGTCATGCGCGCCCAGGCGATCGCCGGAGTCGAGGGCATGGAGGACCCCTACGAGCGCCTCAAGGACCTCACCCGCGGCCAGCGTGTGGACGGCGAGCGCATGCGCGAGTTCGTCCAGGGGTTGGGACTCGAGCCCAAGGCCGAGGCCCGCCTGCTCGAACTCACCCCAGCCACGTACACGGGGTTGGCGCAGCAGCTGGTCACCCCCCAGCAGTGACCTCTGCAGCCTGGGTCCACGCCACCCTTCCGGTGCCCGTCCCGGAGCCCGTGGTCGACTACCTCCCCACGGTCCTGCTCGTGTTGGACCTGACGGGCGTGTTCTTCTTCGCCGTCTCCGGGTCCCTGTTGGCGGCCAAACGGCACTTCGACATCATCGGCTCCATGTTCCTGGCCTACCTGGTGGGTCTGGGCGGCGGCGTCATCCGCGACCTGATCATCGGGGACGACATCCCCAACGCCTTCCGCCAACCCATCTACCTGGTCCCGCCGCTGCTGGCCGTCGCCCTGGTCTACATCCACCTGGTGCGCCAGGACCGGTACCGCCGTCCCCTGCTGGTGTTCGACGCCGCCGGCCTGGCCCTGTTCTGCGTGCTCGGCACCCACACCGCCATGAGCGCCGGCATGGGCCCGGTCCAGGGTGCCCTGCTGGGCGTGGCCACGGCTGTGGGCGGCGGCGTGATGCGCGATGTGGTGGCCAACGAGACCCCGCAGCTGTTCAACCGCCGCGGCGTGTACGCCATCCCCGCCATGATCGGCGCGGGACTGGCCTCCTGGCTCGAGTTCTTCGGCTGGCTCAACTGGCTCACCGGTGCGCTGATCGTGGTCGCGGTCTTCTCACTGCGTGTGCTCTCCCTGCGCTTCGGCTGGACCGCCCCCGGCGCCGTGCACGGTGCGCCCCTGCACTGACCCGCAGCAGGCTCGTCCCACACCGTCACCCACCGGTAACACCGGTGAAACCGCCGCTGGGCAGGATGGTGAGGTGCCGGCGTCGGGAGATCCCTGACGCGCGCCGCACCGAAGGGGACCCATGCGCTCATCCCATCTGATCTTCCACACCGTCCCCTGGGACCACCCCGTGGCCCACGCGCTGCGCCTGGCCCAGCACCGCGAGCTCGAACGCATCACTCCCCCGGACAGCCGGTACGACGCCGGCACCGACCCCTCTCCCACCGACGATCCGCGCTACGTGATCGCCCAGCAGCGCACCACCCTGGATGCGATCGGAGGCGGCGGTTTCCGGCGGATCGACCCCGCCACCGCCGAGCTCAAACGGCTCTACCTGATGCCCATGTCCCGCGGATCCGGGGCGGCAGCCGAGCTGCTCACCGCAGTGGAGGACGCCGCGCGGGAGGCCGGGTTCACCCGGATCGTCACCGAGGCGGCGGTGTTCCAGGACGCCGGCCGGCGGCTCTACCTCAGCGCCGGATTCACGGAGGCCCCGGCCTTCGAACCCTATGTGGGCGCCGTGGAGTCGGTCTGCTACGCCAAGGACCTGCCTACAGTGGACAGGTGAGCTCGCACCGCACCTCCCGCTTCCGCACCTTGGGCTGGACCTTCCCGACGACGGCCCTCGCCCTGGCGCTGACCGGCTGCGGTCCCAGCGCGGGACACGAGGAGGTGGGCACCTCCACACCGAGCCCCAGTGTCAGCGCCGAGCAGATGAGCATCTTCCAACTCTCCCCCGGGCAGTGCTTCGACCGCCCTGCCGAGGGCGACGGGCTCTTCCGGGTGAGCGTTCTCCCCTGCGAGGTGGCCCATGATCAGGAGATGTACGCCGTGCTCCAGCTGGACCACCCGTCCTGGCCCGGGGCGGAGGCGGTGCAGACGGAGGCCACGGACCGGTGCGCAGGGGAGTTCGTGGCGTTCACGGGAGCCACGGCGGAGGAGTCGCGGCTGGGGTTCGTCAGCTTCGTGCCCTCGGAGGGGTCCTGGTCCGAGGGGGATCGTCAGGTGCTGTGCGCGCTGGAGCTGGACTCGGGCGGGCGGCTGCTGGGATCTCAGTCCGGGCGGGGCTGACAGGCTCCTGGACCACGCGGTGCCTGGGACCACACCCCTGGGCCCAGGCACCACGCGCCGGCCGCGAACGGCCGGTCCATGCCGGCCCCACTGCGCCACAGCGGCGATGGGGCCGAGTCTGCGTCCTGTCATGACCTGTCATGAACAGACAGGACGAATCGTTGCACCGAACAACCTCACGGTGCACTTTCCAATTCTACGTCCCTTCACACGCTGAGCACGACGGCCCGGGTGCGATCTTCACAACGATCAGGCGACAGCTCAGACCCGGCCCTGACCAGCGATGTTGTCCAGGACTCCGGCGTTGACCTGGAGGTTCATCCACGGACTGAACGCGAACGGGGTGGCCGTCACCGCCGATCGCAGATCCTCCGGTGTCACCCAGGCCCAGTCGTCGGCCTCCTCCGGGTCCGGGGCCGGTTCAGCCTGCTCCGTCTGCGCCATGAACACCGGGCAGACCTCGTTCTCCTCCATGCCAGCGGCGTCCGCAGCCCGGTAGGCGAAGTCCGGCAGGGCAGACCAGATCTGCACCAGGTCCAGTCCCAGCTCCTGCCGAGCCCTGCGACGGATGGCCGCTTCCAGCTCCTCCCCCGGTCCCGGATGGCCGCAGAACGCGTTGGTCCACACCCCGGGGAAGGCCACCTTGCCCAGCGCTCGGCGGGTCATCAGCAGTCGCCCCTGGGAGTCGACCACATGGCAGGAGAAGGCCAGGTGGAGCGGGGTGCCGCCGTCCTGGACCGTACGGTGAACGGTGGCCTTGGGCGCGGTTCCGCTCGGCTGCCCGTGCTCATCCAGCAGCACCACCTGCTCCACCGTTGACCTCTGAACCTCGTCCACGTCCTGCACCACCTCAGTCTCGATCCGTTAGGATTACCTCTACCGTCAGGTTATTAGATCAGCTAACTATGTCGAGGTGCCCCGGTGAGACAGGTCGATGCAACCCGCCACCACCGACCACCCTCACCCCTCCACAGTAGCCAGACGGGTTCTGCCCGGGACCAGCCCGGTCAGGGTCATTCACCCGATTGGACCGCCCAGCGCACCGCCGTGCTGGAGGAGCTGGACCGGCACTTCACCCGGCAGCCGCTCGGGGACCGCACCACACCGGCTTTCACCACCCTCTGGTCCCGCCTGCAGGACCAGGTGCGCGGCGGCAAGCTGGTCCGGCCCCGTCTGACCCTGCTGGCCTGGTCCGCCTTCGCCGCGCCGGACTCGCCCGAACAGTCCGACGCCGTCCGCCTGGCTGCCGCCTTCGAGCTGCTGCACGCGGCTCTGATCGTCCATGACGACGTGGTGGACCGGGACCACATCCGCCGCGGCGAACCCACCGTGGCCGAGAAGTACCGCCAGGACATCGCCGCCACCGGCGCCCCCGAGGACGAGGCGCTGCACCTGGGACGCTCGGCGGCGATCATCGCCGGAGACGTGCTGCTCACCGGGGCCTTCCGCCTGGTCTCCACCTGCGCGCCCGGCACCGAACGCGGCCAGGCCGTGGCCGACGTCGTGTTCGATGCCGCCACCCAGGCCGCCGCCGGGGAGCTCGAGGACGTGCTGCTCTCCCTCCACCGTTTCACCCCACCCCACCCGGAGGTGGAGCAGATCCTGACCATGGAACGGCTCAAGACCGCCTCCTACTCCTTCGAGGCGCCGCTGCGCGCCGGGGCCCTGCTGGCCGGTGCGGACGAGCAGACCGCCGAGCAGCTGGCCCAGGTCGGCTCCCACCTGGGCGTGGCCTACCAGGTGATCGACGATCTGCTGGGGACCTTCGGAGACCCGAGCCTGACCGGCAAGTCCACCACCGCGGACCTGCGCGAGGGCAAGGCCACCGTGCTCACCGCCCACGGTGTGGGACAGCCCGAGGTGCAGCGGCAGATGCTCGCGTGGGCGGACGGCTCCGGCACCGTGGAACAGGTGCGGACAGCCCTGGAGCACTCCGGCGCCCCGGAACAGGCCACCCGGATCGCCACCGAGCTGGTGGAACAGGCCCGCGCCGGGCTGGACCGGCTGCAGCTGCCGGCCGGCATCCGCGCCGAGCTGGACTCCCTCTGCCACGACGTCCTGCACCGGAGCGCCTGATGCCTGACCGTCCCCCCGCCGCCGGTTCCCCCGGCCAGCCCACCGAGCCGCCAGCCCTCACCACCGGGCTGGACCTCTACACCCGCACCGCCGCGGCGGCCGCCGGACAGGTGATCGGACGGTACTCCACCTCCTTCGCCCTGGCCTGCCGGACCCTGCCGCGCCGGACCCGGGCGGACATCGCCAGCATCTACGCCCTGGTGCGCGTGGCCGACGAAGTGGTGGACGGCACCGCCCGGGCGGCCGGCCTGGACCCCACCCCCGTGCGCGCCGCCCTGGATGATCTGGAGGCCGAGGTGGACCGGGCCGTGGCCACGGGCTTCTCCACGAACCTGGTGGTGCATGCCTTCGCAGACGTGGCCCGGCGCCACGGGATCGGCACCGAGCTGACCGCCCCGTTCTTCGCCTCCATGCGCGCGGACCTGGAGGTGGCCGAGCATGACCGGGACTCCCTGGGGGACTACATCTACGGCTCCGCCGAAGTGGTGGGACTGATGTGCCTGCAGGTGTTCTTCGCCCTGCCCGGCACCCGCGCAAGCACCGAGTCCGAACGGGAGTTCCTGCGGGAGAGCGCCCGGCGGCTCGGCGCGGCCTTCCAGAAGGTCAACTTCCTGCGGGACCTCGCCGCCGACCAGGACCAGCTGGGGCGGACCTACCTGCCCGGCTCGGACCAGACCCAGTTGGACGGGCCCACCAAAGACCGCCTGGTGGCCGATCTGCGCGCCGACCTGGACGCCGCCCTGCCCGGCATCCACGCCCTGGACCGGAGGGCCCGCCGCGCGGTGATGCTGGCCCACCGGCTCTTCGGCGAGCTCGCCGCCCGGATCGACGCCGTCCCCGCCCAGCGTCTGGTCCGCGAGCGCATCAGCGTCCCCACGGCGGTCAAGGCACGGCTGGCCGTCCAGGTCCTCGCCGGACAATGGAGGAGCGCATGAGCCCCGCACCGCACCCCGCCGGGCAGGCCGGCCCCCGCACCGTGGTGATCGGCGGCGGGTTCGCCGGGCTGGCCACCGCCGGGCTGCTGGCACGCGAGGGGCACCAGGTCACCCTGCTGGAGCAGCTGGACACCCTGGGTGGTCGCTCCGGACGCTGGTCCGCGCAGGGCTACACCTTCGACACCGGCCCCTCCTGGTACCTGATGCCGGAGGTGATCGAACGGTGGTTCACCCTGATGGGCTCCTCCGTGGCCGAGCACATGGACCTGCGCCGCCTCAGTCCCGCCTACCGCACGTTCTTCCAGGACCACCTGGACGCACCACCCGTGGACGTGGAGTCCGGCCGGGAGCAGGCCGTGGCCCTGTTCGAGTCCCTGGACCCCGGCTCCGGCGCGGCTCTGCAGGACTACCTGGACTCCGCCGCCGAGGCCTACGAGCTGGCCAAGGAGCACTTCCTCTACACCGACTTCCACCGCGAGAACCTGGCCCGGCTGGCCGTCCCCGCTGTATTGCGCCGCGCCCCCCGGCTGGCTCAGCTGCTGGGCACCTCGCTCCAGCGGTTCGTGGCCTCCCGGTTCACCGACCCCCGCCAACGTCAGCTGCTGGGCTACCCGGCCGTGTTCCTGGGCACCTCCCCGGACCGCGCCCCGGCCATGTACCACCTGATGAGCCACCTGGACCTGACCGACGGCGTGCAGTACCCCGTGGGCGGGTTCGCCGCCCTGGTGGACGCCATGGCCGAGCTGGTCCGGGACGCCGGGGTGGAGATCATCACCGGCGCCCAGGTCACCTCGATCAACCTGCAGGACGGCTCCCCCACCTCCTCGCGCGCCGCCCGCCTGGCCTCCCGCGCAGCAGAGCGCTTCCCGGCCCTTTCTTCCCGACGACGGCCACGCCCCCAGGTGCAGGGCGTCACCTACCTTCCCCGCGGGGAAGGCGACGCCGCCCCCGTGAGTCTGGGAGCCGACGTCGTGGTGGGGGCCGCTGACCTCAAGCACCTCCAGACGGTCCTGCTTCCGGATGACCAGCGGGCCCCGGAGTCCCGTTGGGAGAAGCGCGAGCCGGGTCCGTCCGGGGTGCTGGTGTGCCTGGGCGTGCGCGGGGAGCTGCCCGAGCTGGTGCACCACAATCTGCTGTTCACCGCGGACTGGGAGGACAACTTCGGGCGGATCCAGCGCGGTGCGGAGCTGGCCGCGGAGACCTCCATCTACGTGTGCAAGACCTCGGACACCGATCCCGGGACCGCTCCGGAGGGGTGCGAGAACCTGTTCATCCTGGTGCCCGCGCCGGCCGTCCCCGCCTGGGGTCGTGGCGGGGTGCGGACCGCGGAGGTGGACCAACCGGGCGATGAGATGGTCGAGCGGGTGGCCGATGCCGCCGTGGACCAGCTGGCCCGGTGGGCGGGGATCCCGGATCTGGCGCAGCGCGTTCAGGTGCGGCGGACCTACGGACCCGGCGACTTCGTGGCGCAGTTCAATGCGTGGAGCGGATCCCTGCTGGGCCCCGGGCACACGCTGAGGCAGTCGGCCATGTTCCGCCCGGGCGTGCGTGAGCCCGGCGTAGACGGACTGTTCTATGCGGGGTCCTCGGTGCAGCCCGGGATCGGGGTGCCGATGTGCCTGATCTCCGCCGAGGTGGTGCGGGATGCCGTGCGCCGTGACGGAGTGCGTGCCGGAGGGTCTGCGGCCCGAACCGAGGGAGCCGCATGCTGAAGCGCCTGTTCTGGGCGTCCCGGCCGATCAGCTGGGTCAACACGGCCTACCCCTTCGCCGCCGTCGCCCTGCTGACCGGCGGGCTGCCCGCGTGGCTGGTGGTGCTGGGCACCGTGTTCTTCCTGATCCCGTACAACCTGCTGATGTACGGCGTGAACGACGTCTTCGACTACGAGTCCGACCTGCGCAACCCCCGCAAGGGCGGCGTGGAGGGCTCTGTGGTGGACGCCTCCGTGCGCCGGTCCGTGCTGCTGTGGTCCTGTCTGCTGCCCGTGCCGTTCGTGGTGGTGCTGGCCGCCTGGGGTGCGGTCACCCTGAACTGGTGGTCCCTGGCGGTGCTGGCGATCTCCCTGTTCGCCGTGGTGGCGTACTCCTGGGCCGGGCTGCGGTTCAAGGAGCGGCCGTTCCTGGATGCTGTCACCTCCTCCACCCACTTCGTCTCCCCCGCCGTGTACGCCGCGGTGCTGGCCGGGGCTGAGCCCACCGTGGGGCTGGTGGCGCTGCTGGCCGGGTTCTTCTTGTGGGGCATGGCATCCCAGATGTTCGGCGCGGTGCAGGACGTGGTCCCGGACCGTGAGGGCGGACTGGCCTCGGTGGCCACCGTGCTCGGTGCCCGTCCCACCGTGTGGCTGGCCGCCGGTCTCTACGCCGGCGCCGGACTGCTGATGCTGCCCACTGACTGGCCCGGCCCGCTCGCCGCCCTGCTGGCCGTGCCGTACCTGGTGAACGTGCTGCGCTTCCGCTGTGTCACGGATGAGAGCTCCGGACGCGCCCACGCCGGGTGGTCCACGTTCCTCTGGCTGAACTATGTGACAGGGTTCTTCGTGACCATGCTGTTGGTCTGGTGGGCGCTGATCCGCCCGGAAGGGATGTGATCCGCACGTGGACCTGACGGAGATGATCTGCCCGTGATCTACCTGGGAACGCTGCTGTTCGTGATCGGCTGCATGGCACTGCTGGACTGGCGGCACCGCCTGTTCTTCTTCCGCCGTCCGGTGGCGGCCACCGCGGTCATGGTGGCTGGCATGGTCTACTTCCTGGGCTGGGACCTCTGGGCGATCGACCTGGGGATCTTCCTGCACCGCGACTCCGAGCTGATGACCGGGATCATGCTCGCCCCGGAGCTGCCGCTGGAGGAGGCGTTCTTCCTGTTCTTCCTCAGCTACCTGACCATGGTGCTGTTCACCGGGCTGGTGCAGCTGCTGACCTGGCGGGCCGGGCGGCGCGAGCGAACAGAAGCTGCGAACGGGGTGTCCGCATGAACTTCTGGGAGCTGAACCTGGTCTTCCTGGGCATCTCCGCCGCAGCCCTCCTGGTCGCCGTGCTGGCCCGGCGGGTGCGTGGACGCCACGTGCTGGCGATCGTGCTCTCCACCCTCATCCTGTGGGCGCTGACCGCCGTGTTCGACAACATCATGATCGCCTCCGGCCTCTTCGACTACGGCGGCCACGCCCTGTCCGGAGTGTTCATCGGACTGGCCCCGCTGGAGGACTTCGCCTACCCGCTCGGCGCCGTCCTGCTGCTGCCCGCCCTCTGGCTGCTCCTGACCCCGCGCACCGACCCCTCTCCCAGATCATGATCACGATGGATGTCGTTCTGCACGGCGTGTCCCTGTCTCCGGCGTACACGTGTTCGGTGGGGTCCACGGGTCCGGTGGAGTGACGCTGTGTTCCCGCTGATCCCCGCCGACCTGCTCCGGGCGCTCGGCCTCGTGCTGATCCCCGCCGCCTGGGTCACCGCCGGATGGCCCTCGGCCGCCGTGATCTTCCTGGTGTTCGGCACCCAATGGCTGCTGCGCTGGATGCGCGGGGGCTCCCTGCTGGACTGGACCGGACAGCTCACCCTGCTCGCCGCCGGCTGGTTCAGCGTCACCGGGCTCTACCACCGTGTCGGCGCACTGGACGTGCTCATGCACGCTCTGACCTCTGCCCTGGTGGCAGGACTGGTGGGGATCGCCGTGGAAGCCGCGCTGCGTCGTCGGGACATCCCGGCGGTCACCGTGCTGCGCACCACCGGGCACACTCTGGCCTGGCTGGGACTGGCCGGGGCCACGGTCAGCCTGGGCGTGGTGTGGGAGCTGGCCGAGTGGTGGGGGCACACGTTCGTGACGGAGGAGATCGGCGTGGGGTATGAGGACACCATCGGCGATCTCACCGCCAACACCCTCGGCGCACTGGTGGGCGCGTGGCTGGCCGTGCGCGCCGGTGAGCGCGGATGAGTGACGCGCGCACGGTGACCGTGTCCGTGGTCATCCCGGTCCTGAACGACGCCGGCCCTCTCGCCGAGTGCCTGGCTCACCTGGCACGTCAGTCCAGGCGCGCAGAGGAGGTGCTCGTGGTGGACAACGGGAGCACGGACGGTTCGGCGCAGCTGGCGCGGGCGTGGGGTGCGCGCGTGGTCGAGGAGCCGGTGCGGGGCATCCCTGCGGCGGCGGCCACCGGGTATGACGCGGCGGGGGGCTCGGTGATCGTGCGGTGCGATGCGGACACGCGTGCTCCGGCGGACTGGCTGGAGCGAGTGGTGGCGGCGTTCGAGGCGGACCCGGGGCTGGACGCGGTGACCGGTCCGGGGCTGTTCTACGATCCGCCGGGGCTGCGCGGGCGCGTGCTCTCGGCCCTGTACATGTCCGGGTACCGGTGGGCGGCGGGCTCGACGCTGGCGGGGACACCGCTGTGGGGGACGAACTTCGCCCTGCGCGCGGATGCCTGGGTGTCCGTCCGGGAGCGGGTTCGCCGGGACCGCGCGGACGTGCACGACGACCTCGATCTGTCCTTCCACCTGCACCTGGATGGACGGCGCGTGCGGTTCCTCCCGCAGCTGCGGGTGGGTGCGGCAGGACGCATGTTCCGCTCCCGAGCCCAGGTCCGGCGCCAGTTCAGCCTGGCCGCCCAGACCCTCCGTCTGAACTGGGCCGAGCTCTCCCCCGGTCAGCGGTGGGTGCAGCGCGTGCAGCGAGCTCGGGCCCGCCGCTGACTTCCCCTCCCCCACGCCGTTGTACACCCCCGTACCGGTTTCACAGCCTCATGTAGGGGGCTGCATTTCCGGCTTGGGGGTGTACAACGTGAGGCGGCGCCAGTGCGGTCGGGCCGTCCGCGTGGCACCTCAGCCCCGCGCCCCGCCCTCCCGGTCCGCCGCACGCATGATGTTCCGCGCCATGGTGGGGAAGATCAGCGCGTGGAAGGGCTGGATCGCGCGCCAGTAGGCCCGTCCGAGCAGCCCACTGGGGAAGAACACTGCCCGTTGGTGGTACCGGGAACCGCCACCGGGCAGCCCCTCCACGCCCAGCTGCAGCCAGGCCCGCCCGCCGGCCTTCATCTCCGCGCGCAGGGTCAGCAGCCGCCCGGGCTGGATGTCCTCCACCCGCCACCAGTCCACGTGGTCGTTGACCTGCAGATGCTCCGGATCCCGGCGGCCGCGCGCCAGGCCGTAGCCGCCCACCGCCTGGTCCATCAGGCCGCGCAACCGCCACATCAGACCCGGCGAGTACCAGCCGTTCTGTCCGCCGATCCCCTCGATCACACGCCATACCGCCTCAGGTGAGGCGCCGCCGTCGTGCTCTCTGATGTCCGTGAACACCGTGTGGCCGGCCCAGTCCGGGTCCGAAGGAAGGGGGTCGGCCGGATCAGCGCTGGTCAGCACGTCATGATCCCAGGTGGTGGAGACCTCGCCGGAGGTCTGCTTCTCGATCGCGCGCCGGCACGCCTCCCGGTAGGGGGTCAGCCCGCCCGGCGGATCCGGGATCACCTCGGCCACCTCATGACCGTGCGTGACCGCATCCTCCGCGAGCGAGGCCGCCAACGGCAGGGCGATCCCGGACGGGATGGGCGTGACCATGCCGATCCAGAACCCGGAGAGCCGCTGGGCAGGAAGGGGCAGCGGAATCACGGTGCGGCGCGAGAGCCCAGCCACCTCGGCGTAGTCGGTGAGCATGGACGCGAAGGTCTGGGCCTGCCCGCAGCCGATCTCCAGGGTGCGGTTGACCGGCTCGGCCAGGGCCCCGGCATGCGCCAGGTAGTAGAGCACGTCCCGCACGGCGATCGGCTCGATCCGGTTCTTCAGCCAGTCCGGCCCCACCATGAACGGCAGCCGTTCGGCCAGGTGACGGATCATCTCGAAGGAAACCGATCCAGAACCGATCACGACGCCGGCCCGGTAGGCCACCGCAGGCACCTCACCTTCCAGCAGCACCTGGGCGACCTGTTCGCGTGAGCGCATGTGGTCGGAGAGCTCCTCCAGCGGGCGGTCCGGGTGCAGTCCGCCGAGGTAGACGATCTGCTGGACGCCGGCTTGGGCGGCAGCACTCGCCACGGTCTGGGCGATCTGCCGTTCCCGGTCGATGAAGTCGTTGCCCTGCCCGCCCATGGAGTGGACCAGGTAGTAGACCGTGTGGACGTCCTGCATGGCCGCTCGGACCTCGTCCGGCTCCTGCAGGTCGGCCGTGGCGTGCTCCACCTGGTCGAACCACGGGCGGGTGCGCAGGTCGTCCAGGTTCCGGGCGCTGACGCGGACGGTGAACCCGGCGGCGAGCAGCTCGGGAACCAGGCGTCCGCCGATGTACCCGGTGGCTCCGGTGACGAGCACGCGCCGACCCTGCCCGTCCGGCAGATCGATCTTCAGGGGTGATGCGGGGTGTGGGGATGTCATGTGCTCACGCTACGGGGTGACCCGGACATGGAAGGAGCCGGCGAGGTGGCGACGCGCTGATGCGGTGAGCGCAGGCCCCTCCCCATCGGGACCGGAGATCTCTAGACTCAGCGTATGACCTCGGAGAACACACCCCACCAGCCCGACCAGCCGTCCGCGCCTCGCTTCACCCCGGCGCCGTCCTTCATGGGCCGCTCCTCAGGTGTGTCCGCGCGCCCCCAGACCGCCGAGCGGCTGGACAGCCTGAAGTCCACCGCCCAGGCCGCCGGGCAGAAGATCAACGACTTCCGCACCAACCCGCGCGCCGGTCGTGACACGGCCGAGGCCACCGCCCGCACCGCCTGGAACCGCACTCGCGTGTGGGGCGAGAAGGGTCTGCGCACCCTCTCCTCCGGTGCACTGAAGGCCGCGGACTACCTCAAGAGCCTGGAGAAGGACGTCGCTCCCGGACCGAAGGCCCCCGGCGAGCTGCCCTCGGGCGGCACCACCCCGAAGCGCTGATCGGGATCACCCATTCTTCGCCGGATCCGTCCGGTGAACCGTACGAAGGACCTCCTGAGGGGGGTCCTTCGTGCGTCACACCCCAACCGCTCGGAGTCAGCGATCCGGGCACCCCAGGAGGAATCATGACCGAGAAGGATCAGATCACCACCGTGCTGGAGCAGGTCGACAAGGCCGGCATCGCCATGCTGGTCACCACCGAGGATGACGGCCGCATCGTCAGCCGTCCCATGGCCGTGCAGGAGGTCGCCGCCGACCACGCCATCTGGTTCATCACCCGTTCCACCGGTGATGCCTCGCAGGACTCCAATGGCGGGCAGCAGGTCAACGTCACGTTGGCGAACAAGGGCTTCTGGGCCTCGATCTCCGGCACCGGCGAGGTGGTCCGGGACGATCAGCGCAAGCGCGAGTACTGGAACGCCGGCACCGAGGCGTTCTTCGGTGAGGGCGCCTCCCCGGAGGACCCGGAGATCGTGCTGATCCGGGTCCAGCCGCAGTCCGCCGAGTACTGGGACTCCCCCGGAGCTGTCGCCACCGTCGTGGAGGTCGTCAAGGGCAAGGTCACCGGCAAGCCGGCCAACCCCGGCGAGAACGAGACCGTCCAGTTCTGAGTCGGGCTTGAGCCCCGACCAGGGCTGAACGAGTTTTCCTGATCGAATCACAGCGGTGTCATTCCGAAAGCGGAATGGCACCGCTGTGCTGTCTGGATTGGTGGGCGCCGAGAAATCCTTATCGTGTCCGCCCCGGTCCGTAGGTTCACCACCATCACCGCTGAACAGGAACCAGCCATCCCGGTTGGCCACTCCTGCAGGCACCTGATGGAGGAGATCCCCCCATGGACGCGTTTCCCACGCAGCACCAGCAGCACCCCGCCGCCCCGGCATCCCCCGCACCGCAGAAGCCCCGCAAGCCCTGGTACAAGCGGTGGTGGGCCATCGCTCTGGGCGTGGTCCTGGCGATCGGTGTGATCGCCAACCTCGGAGGCAACGGGCAGGACAGCCCCACGGCCACCGACGAGACCACTCCGGCCAGCTCGCCGTCGAGTTCGTCGGCCTCCCCGAGCACCTCTGCACCGGCCTCGCCGTCCACCAGCGCCAGCGCCACGGCGGTGCAGGCGACCGAGGTCGAGGAGTCTGAGTCGCCGACATCCACTCCCACGCCCACACCGTCGGAGGAGCCGGAGCCCACTCCCACCGAGGAGCCGGAGCCCGTCGAGGCAGATCCGAGTGACTACGAGAAGTTGACCGCTCGCGATTTGGCCTTGATCACCAAGGACCCTGATGCGCATATGGGACGTCAGGTCCAGGTCTATGCCCACATCACTCAGTTCGATGCTGCCACCGGAGACTGCATCTTCCGCGGCAATGCTTCGCAGGCCAACATGGCCGACACCTGGGACTACGAGCACAACTCGATGTTCATGGCTGAGACCGGGATCGGCTGCGAGGCCCTGAGTGACTTCGTCGGCGACGACCAGGTGCACGTCCTGGCCACCGTGCTGATGTCGATGTCGTATGACACCCAGATCGGAGGGTCAACCACGGTCCCCGTCTACCAGATCGACGGCATCGAACTCGTGCAGTGATCACGGCAGACCAGAGCACTCACCCGCGCTGGAACTCCATGATCCGTTCGAGGGCCTGCGCCACGGCGTCGTAGCCGGCGGCGAAGGACAGCCGCACGTACCGGTCGCCGCCCCGGGAGTCGAAGTCGCCTCCCGGGGTGAGCGCCACATGGGCCTGCTCCAACAGCGCTGCGCAGTACGCCGCCGACGACCCATACCGCTCCAGCATCCGTTCCCCCGGCTGCGCGTAGAAGTAGAACGCCCCGTCGGCCGGAGCCGCATCGGTCCACTCCAGCTCCTCCGCGCGGGCCAGCACCAGTTGACGGGTCCGGGCGAACTCGGCCACCTGCGCATCGCACTCGGCATAGGACTGCTCTGAGAACGCCTCCACCGCCGCGTACTGAGCTGCCGCCGGCGGACACAGGGACACCGACCCCGTCAGACCGGACACCGCCGCGGCCAGGTCATCCGGCATCAGCATCCAGCCGATCCGCCAGCCCGGCATCCCCCAGTACTTGGAGAACGAGCTGATCACCACTGCCTCCCGGGAGAACTCCCACGCGCACACACCGCGCTCGTCGCCCGGTTCATCCCCCACCTGCGCCGTGTCCGCGTAGGTGATGCCGTGGTAGATCTCATCCGAGACCAGCCGCACCCCACGCTCAGCGCACCACGCCGCCAACGCCCCCAGCTCTTCCCGGGTCACCATGGTCCCCGTGGGGTTGTTCGGCGAAGCGATCACCAGTCCCGCCAGCGGACCGTGCACCCGTTCAGCCTCCTCCAGCAGCTCCGGCGTGGGCTGGAAGCGCACCTGCGGGCCGGCGTCGATCTCCACCACCTGGCACCCCAGCGCCTGCAGGATATTCCGGTACGCCGGATACCCCGGACGGGCCATCGCCACCCGGTCGCCCGGATTGAACGCCGCCAGGAACCCCGTGACGAACGCCCCCGATGATCCCGTGGTCACCGCCACCTGCCCCGCCTGCACGTCCAGTCCGTACCACCGCCGGTAGTGCCCGGCGATCGCCTCACGCAGCTCCGGGATCCCCAGGATCGGCGTGTAGTTCAACGCCCGCCCGGACCCGTGCATCTCTGCCGCAGCCTGGTTCACTCCGCTCGGCGCCCCGCCACCAGGTTCGCCCGCGCACAGACTGATCACCTCGTGCCCGGCCTGCCGCAGCTGGCTCACCCGGCCCAGGATGTTCATCACCTCGAAGTCCGGCACCTGCGAGCGCGAGGACGGACCGAGGGGCTGCCGCGAGCGGTTCATGTCACCAGTCATGCTCCGAGGCTATCCGGGCGTATCTTGGGTCAGCGTGAGCACCCCACCCCAGAACCAGGGACGTCCCGACGACGTCACACCGGTCCGCACCCGCCCTCCCCTGGGCGTGGCGTTGGCTTCGTTCGCGTCCAGTTTCGACCGGTTCGCGGTGAGCCCGCTGCTGGTGTTCGTGGCCCTGGACCTGGGTGTCTCCCTGGCCCAGGCGGTGGCCGTGGCCGGTGTCTACTACCTGGCGTACGGCTTCAGCCAGCCGATCTGGGGCACCCTGGCAGACCGGTTCGGGCGAGTGCGTCTGCTGCGGTGGGCCCTGCTCGGCTCAGCCGTGGCCGGACTGCTCTCCGCGTTCGCCCCCACCCTCATCCTGCTGGTCGCGGCCCGTGCGGTCACCGGTGTCTTCTTCGGTGGGATCATCCCCACCGCACTGACCTACATCGGGGACACCGTGGCAGCCAGCCACCGTCAGTCCGCACTCTCGGATCTGATGGCGGGGATCGCCGTCGGGACCGCCTTGGCCACCGCCACCGCGGGACTGGTGGGAGACCTGCTCAGCTGGCGGGTGATGTTCGCCCTGCCCCCGGTGATCGCGGTGCTGTGCCTGCTGGCGCTGCGCCGACTGCCCGAACCGGCGCGTGAATCCGGCGGCGGCTTCGTGGCCACCCTGAACACTGCGCTGCGGAACCGGTGGGTGTGGACCGTGGTGACCCTGGCGTTCTTCGAGGGCGCCGCCGTCCTGGGCATGCTGACCTTCCTGGCCCCCGCCCTGCAGGCCCAGGGGCTGGACGCCACCGCCGCTGGACTGACCGTGGCCGGGTACGGGGTGTCCACCATGCTCTGCTCGCGGCTGGTCCGACCCCTGGGCCAACGGCTGCCGATCACCGCCTTGATGCTGACCGGCGGCGGAGCGATGACCCTGGGCTTCGCCCTGGTGGCCGTGCACATCTCCGTGGGGACGGTGATCGCCTCGGCCCTGCTGCTCGGTGCCGCGTGGGCCCTGCTGCACACCTCCCTGCAGGCCTGGGCGACCTCCGTGGCACCGGCCGCACGCGGCACCGTGGTGGCACTGTTCGCCGCGGGGCTGTTCGCCGGCAGTTCGGTCAGCACCCTGGCCGCCGGCCCCCTCGTGGCGGCCGATGCCTGGACCACCCTGTTCGCGGGCGCCGCACTGCTGGCCCTGCTGGTCACGCTCGGCGCGGTGATCGGACGGCGCGTCTACGACCGTCAGGAGCGCTGAGCCGTCCTGCGGGGGCTATGATCTTGCCACTGTCGCCCTGGACCGCTGCGGACCACCGCAGTGCAGGACCGCCCCGGACAGTGTTCGACCGGGGCCGGCGACCCGCCGCGGATGTGCGACCTCGCATCCGTTGGAGCGCCCGTGAGCACGTTCTCATCTCCCTCTGCTGTTGGCCTGTCCCGCCCCTCCCCGCGCCTCCGCGAGCCCAGGCGCTCGAGGCGAGGGGCCGCCGTCGGGATGGCTGTCCTGATGGTGCTGGGACTGAGCGGATGCTCCGGCACCCCGGTCCCGGAGGCCGTGGACGACGCCGCCCGGGGATTCGGCCTGCAGCTGGACGCCGACCGGAAGTATCCGGTGGATCTGAATCCCGGAGACTGCATGGAGGAGCCCCCGGAGGGGGAGATCATGGCACTGCGCGTGATCGACTGCTCCGAGGAGCACGGTTCCGAGATGGTGCACCACGCCACCGTCCCCGCGGAGGACGGCGGGTACCCGGGGGATGACAGCCCGGTGTGGATGGGCGTCGACGACGAGTGCATCCAGGCCTACGACGACTACCTGGGCGAGGACTTCATGAGCTCCGCATGGGACTTCGGTGTGATCGCGCCGGACGAGCTCACCTGGGAGTCCGGGGACCAGACGGCTCAGTGTCTGCTGCTGCACGTCGAGGCACGGACCTGGTCCGGCAGTCCCCGCACCGGTGACGTGGAGCTGCTGGAGATGTTCGAGTCCGGGACCGGCGGCGACACCGGTGAAGGCGAGCCGGACGAGGACTCCGCCAGCGCCTGAGGTCTGACAGGGCACGACGACGTCGACGTAATCGGTCTCAGCGTCCGAGCGCGGCGTACTCCTCGGCGAGCAGGGCGTAGCTCATGCCGTCGATCCAGCCGTGGGTGCGGTGCAGGGACTCCTTGACGAACACGCCCTCGCGGCGCAGCCCGACCCGCTCCATCAGCCGCCAGCTGGGGATGTTGTCCGCGAAGCACTGGGCCTCGACCCGGCGCAGCCCCAGCTGGGTGAAGCTCAGCTCCATCAGCGCACGGACCGCTTCCGTGGCGTACCCGCGGCCGTGGTGCTCCGGGTGGAACGTCCAGCCCAGTTCGGCCTGCGTGTGCCTGGCCTGCTCGGTCACCTCGGCGTGCGACCAGGCGTCCTGCACCTGGATCATGCAGTTGCCGATCACGGTCTCTCCCACGCGCACCACCAGCTGGGAACCCTGCGGGAGCCACCGTTCGGCTACGTCGTCCGGACCGGTGAAGCTGCTGGCCGTCCAGGTGTTGACCTGCTCCAGCTGCAGGAACTCCCATACGGCCGGGGCATCATGGGCGGTGAACGGAGTCAGGGTCAGACGCTCGGTGGTCAGGGGCCACTGCACACCGCGCTCGGCGGCCAGCTCCAGCATGGTCTGGGTGCGGTTCTCAGAGGTCACCGCTCCACGCTACCCACCCACCAGATCACGTGCGCAGTACGCGGTGAGACTCGCCGAGCGGAACCGCAGTTGGCGTGATCATGATCAGGGGGCGGGGAAGCCGACCTCAGACCAGAGGGGCGCCTTCGGTGCTGTGGTGCGTGGCGTCGTCGGGCTCTCCCCGCTCCGCCGGGGTCTGGGGTGAGGACTCGTCATCACCCTCGGCCGCGAGCTGGCCGCAGGCGCCGTCGATCTCCTTGCCGCGGGTGTCCCGCAGGGTGGTGGGGATGCCGGCGGCCTCGAGCCGGTCGATGAACTCATCCGTCACGTCCGGTTCGGAGGCCGTCCAGATGGAACCGGGCGTGGGGTTGAGCGGGATGGGGTTGACGTGGACCCAGCCGCGGCCGCGCGCGTTGAGCTTCTTGGCCAGCAGGTCCGCGCGCCACGGGTGGTCGTTCATGTCCTTGATCAGCGCGTACTCGATGGACACGCGCCGCCCGGTGGAACGGTAGTAGTTGTAGGCGGCGTCGATCGCCTCGTCCGCCTTCCAGCGGGAGTTCACCGGGATCAGCTCGTCGCGCAGCTCGTCATCCGGGGCGTGCAGAGACAGCGCGAACGTCACCGGGATGCCCTCGTCCGCCAGTTTGTTGATGGCCGGCACCAGCCCCACGGTGGAGACCGTGATGTGCCGCGCGGACATGCCCAGGCCCTCCGGAGCGGGATCGACCATCCGCCGGACCGAGGCGATCACCCGCTTGTAGTTGGCCAGCGGCTCGCCCATGCCCATGAACACGATGTTCGTCACGCGCTCGGCGTTGTGCCCGCCGTCCTTGCGCAGCCCGCCCAGACCGCCCTCAGCGATCACCTGGTTGGCGCGCACCACCTGCTCCACGATCTCCGCGGTGGACATGTTGCGCGTCAGACCGTTCTGACCGGTGGCGCAGAACGGGCAGTTCATGCCGCAGCCGGCCTGGCTGGACACGCACAGCGTCACGCGACCGGGGTAGCGCATCAGCACGGACTCCACGAGCGCGCCGTCGAACAGGCGCCACAGGAACTTGATGGTGTCCCCGTTGTCCGTGGTCAGCCGGCGCACCTCGGTCAGCAGCGGCGGCATCATCTCCCCGACCAGCTGCTGGCGGGTGTCCGCAGGCAGGTCGGTCATCCGCTCCGGGTCCGAGGTGTGGTGCACGAAGTAGTGCGTGGAGAGCTGCTTGGCGCGGAACGCCGGGAAGCCCAGTTCGGCCACCTTCGCCTGCCGCTCCTGAAGGGTCAGGTCCGCCAGGTGGGTCTTGGGCTGGGCCACGCGCGGCTGCTTGAACTGCAGCAGCGGGCGCCCCTCCGCGGTGGTCTGCTGGGTCCAGCCCTCAGCCTTGGGACGGACCTGCGGGCGCTCGGCGTTCTTGGCCGGACGCTCGGTGCGGGACGGTGCGGACAGCGAGCTGCCCACACCGTTGCGCTGCAGCCGGGCCCGGTCCTCGGAGAGCTGCTGGGCCTCGGACTCGTCGATCATCCCGCGCCGCGGCGGGTTCAGCTTCAGCCGCCCACCCCGATCATGCTCCAGGTGAGCCTCGCGCGGATCCAGCTGCTCACCGCCACGGCCGTCACGGCGGGCAGACTGCTGGCCGCGCTTCACAGAGGAGACGCGGGAGTCACGGGTGTCGCGGTGGGCATCGGAACCGGGGCGAGAGTCTGAGGAGGCCATCGCCTCATTCTCCCACGCGGGCACAAGCCAGGGTGAGGCATGCTCGCCTCGGTGAGGGGCCGTCGTCGGGAAAGCCGCCGAAGGCTCACCCTCGACCGGCGACGTGCGCCTGCAGACCGAGGATCAGCGCGTCCAGACCCGACTCGAAGGTCACCCGTCCCGAGTAGGGCTCTGGCGTGCCGCGGCCGAGCACCTCGGCCATGCTCGGAACGTCCTCCGGCAGGGCCTCCGAGGTCAGGAAGTCCTCCGGGGCGCCCAGATCCAGCGCGCTGCCCATCACGAAGGACTCCACCGCGCGCATGGCCCCCACCGCCTGGGGACCGCTCCAGCCGCCGCGCACCAGGGCGTCCACGACCACCTCGTACATCCGGTAGGTGCTGTGGTCGCGCAACGGGGCAGTGGCCAGCAGGGCGATGGCACTGCGATGAGCGGCGAAGGCCTGCAGATAGGACCTCGCCCAGTGCCGCAGGGCCTCATCCCACGGAGCGGCCTCGAAGCGGCTGGTGTCCATCTCCTCGACGAGTCGGGCCCGGATCAGTTCGACGAGCTCGGCACGACCGGAGACGTGGTGATAGAGGGAGGAGACCTGGCGGTCCACCCGGTCCGCGAGACCGCGCATGGTCAGCCCGTTCTCACCCTGCTCGTCCAGCAGGGCCAGCGCCTCATCCACGAGCCGCTCGCGCGTCAGTCTCATCCAGGTCCACCCACTGCTTGTCCGCTGGCACGGTCGATCGGGCCGGAGACGGCCGACGCCGCCCACCCTAGTCCAGGGTCCCGAGGCGAGAGGCGCGACTCCGGTGTCTGAGAGTCCGGTGTCTGAGAGTCCGGTGCTCGCAAGTTCGGTCCAGGGCCTGTTCAGCGGCGCCATGCTCGCCTAGGGTGCTGTCCCAACACGCGAACCGAACACTGTTCGACTCAGAGCAGGCCCACGGCCGGACCACCGGCGGAGAGGACCCCATGACGCAGAGCCTCCACGGCCACGGCCACCTCCACCTGCACTCCGGAACCGTGTGGCAGGGCGAGGGCCACGAGACGGCCGAACAGGTGCTGGTGCGTGACGGGGTGATCACCGCCGTGGGCGCCGAAGTCACCGCCCGGCTCGCGGGGCACAGCGAGCGGGAGCGCGAGCGGGTGCAGAGCGTGGACCTGGAGGGCGGCTTCCTGATGCCCGCCTTCGGCGACGGCCACGCCCATCCTCTCTTCGGTGGACTCGAGGGGGTCGGGCCGGCGGTGCGCACGTGCACCAGCGTGGAGCAGATCGTGGAAGAGGTGCGCCACTACGCCGAGGAGCACCCCGAGCTGCCGTGGATCCTGGGTGCCTCCTACGACGGCTCGCTCGCCCCGGAGGGCCTGTTCGACGCCCGGTGGCTGGACGAGGCCGTATCCGACCGACCCGTGGTGCTGCGGGCCTGGGACTATCACACCGTGTGGTGCAATTCCTCGGCCCTGGAGGTCGCCGGGATCACCGCGCAGACCCCAGACCCCGAGCTCGGGGAGATCCCACGCCACCCCGACGGGCGACCCTGGGGCACCCTGCGCGAATGGGGCGCGATCGACCTGGTCATGCAGCACTGCCCGCCCCGGGACACCAACACCCTGGTGGACGCCCTGCGCCGGGCTTCCCGCTACTTCCTGGAGCACGGGGTGAGCTGGGTCCAGGACGCCTGGGTGGAGCCGGAGAACCTGGAGGCCTACCTCGCGGCCGCCGAGCAGGACGCCCTGGAGATCCGCTACAACCTGGCCTTCTACGCCGACCCGCGGCATATCGACCACCAGCTGGAGGACTTCGCCGCCCAGCGGGTCCGAGTGCAGGCCGCCGGCCACTCGCACCTGACCGCGAACACCGTGAAGTTCTTCGCCGACGGGGTGATCGAGAACGAGACCGGCGCACTGCTCCAGCCCTACTGCTCCGGCCTGCACGACCACGGCATGACCGTCTGGGAGGGCGACTCCCTGGCCCACGCCGCCGCCGCGGTGGATGCCCTGGGCTTCCAGATCCACATCCACGCGATCGGGGACGCCGCCGTCCGGCAGGCCCTGGACGCGATCGAGCATGCCGTGTCCGTGAACGGTCCGCGGGATCGGCGTCCGGTGATCGCGCACGCCCAGCTGGTGGACGAGCAGGACCTGCCCCGGTTCAGCAGCCTGGGGGTCATCCCCTGCATGCAGCCGCTGTGGGCCCAGCCCGACGCCCTGATGACCGTGCTGCAGGTCCCGCGGTTGGGCACCGAACGCTCCGATCAGCAGTACCGCATGCGCACCCTGAGGGACGACGGCGCCGCACTGGCCTTCGGGTCCGACTGGCCGTGTTCGTCTGGGGCACCCCTGGAGGGGGTCGCCGTGGCCGTGTCACGTCAGACCGAGGACGGGGAGCCGGACCAGGGCTGGACACCCCAGGAACGCCTGGACCTGGGGGTCTCCCTGGACGCCTACTCCACCGCGGTGGCCCATCAGGGCTTCGCCGACCTCCACGAGCACCCGTGGGGTCGGATCCGCCCGGGTGCCGCCGCCGACCTGGTGTGGCTGGCACAGGACCCCCGGGGGCTGACGGCATCAGGGCTGCGTTCGCTGCCCGTCCGCGCGACGTTCGTCGGAGGCCGGGCCCACCTGCACCCCACCAACTGACGCACATCCACCCGCCCCGCATCCCGCATCCCGCACCCCGAGCCGAGGTAGCCATGTCCCACTCATCCACCGGCCCCGCCGCACCCTCATCGCCCGCCGCCACCGGACGCGCTGCCCCGGCCTCCGCGGACGGCACCCGGCTCAAGCGCGTGCTCGGTGTGCCCTCCCTGGTGCTGTTCGGTCTGGTCTACATGGTCCCGCTGACCGTGTTCACCACCTACGGGATCGTCACCCAGGTCACCGGCGGCCGCGTCCCGGTGGCGTACATGATCACGCTGGCCACCATGGTGTTCACGGCCATGTCCTACGCCCGGATGGCCCGTGCATATCCGTTCGCCGGATCCGCGTACACGTACACCCAGCGCTCCTTCGGACCGGGCATCGGGTTCGTCTCCGGGTGGTCCCTGCTGCTGGACTACCTGTTCCTGCCCACCATCAACTACCTGGTGATCGGCATCTACCTGGGTGAGGCCTTCCCCGCGGTCCCCTCCTGGGTGTTCATCCTCGCCGCGATCGCCCTGGTGACGGTGCTGAACATCGTGGGCATCACCTCGGTCTCCCGGGCCAGCACGGTGATCATCGCCGCCCAGGTGGTGTTCATCGGGGTGTTCATCGCCCTGAGCGTGGTCTCCCTATCCGGCACGGGCGACGTGGACCTGCTGCGTCCGCTCACCGGAGACGGCACCGAGACCGGGCTGGGACCGGTCATGGCCGGCGCAGCCATCCTGTGCCTGTCCTTCCTGGGCTTCGATGCGGTCTCCACCATGGCCGAGGAGGCCAAGGAGCCGACCCGTGATGTCCCCCGGGCCATCATCATCGCCACCGTCTCGGCCGGACTGCTGTTCATCCTGCTCTCCTACGTCAGCCATGTGGTGCATCCCTCGCATCAGTTCGCCGACCCGGACTCCGGTGCCCTGGACGTGATGGCCTCGGCCGGAGGGACCTTCCTCAGCGCGTTCTTCATCTCCGCCTACGTGGCCGGCTGCATCGGCTCAGCACTGACCTCCCAGGCCTCGGTCTCGCGCATCATCTTCTCGATGGGCCGCGACGGAGTCTTCCCTCGCTCGGTGTTCGGCCGCCTCTCCGCCCGGTTCGCCACCCCGGTGATCGCCATCCTGGTGGTCTCGGCATGGTCGCTGATGGCGATGCTGATCGACCTGGGCGTGCTCGCCGAGATCATCAGCTTCGGCGCCCTGGTGGCGTTCTCCGCCGTGAACCTCTCCGTGGTCAAGCACTACTTCATCGACCAGAAGGAGCGCAGCGGGGCCGCAGTGCTCACCAATCTGGTCCTCCCGCTGATCGGCTTCGGCCTGACGGTGTGGCTGTGGACCTCGCTCAACGGCCGGACGCTGATCGTGGGTCTGATCTGGATGGCCGTGGGCGTCGCCTACCTGGCCATCATCACCCGCGGCTTCCGCCGCCCTACCCCCACCATCGACGTCTACGCGTCCGGTGACCTGGTCCAGCGCCCCGAGGAGGACGCTCACCGCGCCTGAGGCGAGCCGGCCGGAGAAGCGGCGTGGCCGTCGTCGGGCAGGCGAACGCCCTTCCAGGCACAGAGTGACATTCCCCGGTCACTCTGGTGGGGGGGGAGGTCACCGTGCGCAGGAGGCGGGTGTCACTCCTGGATGAGACGGGGGCGGCCGGCGAGCCAGCCGAAGACCGCGCAGGCCAGGGAGGTGGCGGCGAACAGGGTGGCCACCGGGGTGACGTCGCCCGTGGCGGTGAGGATCTGCCCGACCAGCAGCGTGCCCGCCGAGCCGAGGCCGTAGCCCAGACCCTGCATCATCCCGGAGACGCGCAGGGCCATGTGGGTGGAGTGGCTGCGCAGGGAGATCATGGTCAGCGCCAGTGCCGTCAGGCTGCCCTGGCCCAGGCCGAGCAGTGCCGCCCAGACCCACACGCCCTCGAGCGGGCCGATGATGCACAGCACCCAGCCGATCCCGGTGAGCAGCGCCATGGACGCGTTGAGCAGGGACTGGCTGCGGATGCGGACCGCGAGGATGGGGGCGACCAGGGACCCGGACATCTGCAGCAGCACGTTCAGGGCGATCACCAGTCCGGCGGCGGTGCCGTCCATGCCGCGTTCGCGCAGGATGGGGGCCAGCCAGGCGAAGATCGGGAAGGACATCATCGACTGGAACACCATCATCACGGTGATCTGCCAGGCGATGGCCGAGGTCATGGGGCTGCGACCGGACGTGGAGGTGGCCAGGTGCGCTCGGGAGCGATGGCGCAGGATCACCGGGATCAGCAGCCCCGCGACCGCGAGCGCCGGCAGGGCCCAGAGCCCGAGCGCGATGTTCCAGGAGCCGGACAACTCCAGCGCCGGGAAGGTCAGGGCCGCCCCGAACGCCGCCGAACCGGCCACGCACGTGGTGTACAGCCCGCTCATCAGACCGATGTGGTTGCGGAAGTCCTGCTTGACGATGCTCGGCAGGACCACGTTGGACAGGGCGATCGCTAGCCCGGAGATGACCGTGCCCGTCAGCAGGGTGGCCAGCGGGGCGGAGCCGAAGGGTGGAAGCGCGCGGATCAGCATGCCGACCGTGAGCAGCAGCATGGCGACGAACAGCACCTGCCACGCGCCGATCCTCCGGGCCAGCACGGGCGCGAGCGGGGCGAAGACACCGAGCAGGGTCACGGGAACGGTGGTCAGGACCGTGACACTGGCTCCGGACAGACCCGTGGCCGCTGTGACCTCAGGCAGGATCGCTGAGAGCGAGGAGTAGAGGGTGCGCAGGTTCAGCGAGACCAGGACGGCGCAGACTGCGAGGTAGATCCACGAGACCGGGGAGACCTGCGCCGGCGAGGGCGTGGGGCCGGAGGCGTGGGGAGTGTGGGCGGTGTGGGCCGTGGCGGTTGCGTCATGCTCTGGGCCAGACGGTGCCGACGATGGCCCGGCGTGCGGGGTGGAGGGGTCGGCGGTGCTCATGGGGCCATCCTCCCAGGCTCGGCGCACCCCAGGCCCACGTTGAGCCAGAAGTAGTGGCGGGCCCGGGAGCTGATGGTCACCACTGGTTCTGGATCGAGGGGGGGCGATGGGGATCGACGGGGGTGATGGGGATCGACGGGGTGAGGGGATCAACGGCAGGTGGAGCGCCCACGGACGCCGAGGCCGCGCAGGATCCACCGGGACGGGGCCTGGCGCATCACGCGCGGCAGCCGGGGGTACACCGCACGCAGCACCGACCACAGCCGTTCATCCCGCACGGACCCGGCCACATCCAGCTCCAGCCCCAGCTCCGAGCGCACGCCCGTCGGCAGCATCCCCGCGGTCAGCATCCGGGCCAGAGGCATCAGCGTCCGCATCCACACCGGAGCGTGCTCAGCGGCGAACAGCTCCCGGGCGATCGCACGCGCCGCGTCCGTCACCTCCAGCTCCCCGAGCCGCTGCTGCCACCACCGCTCGAACGCTGCCCGGTCCACCGGCCAGAGCTCCCGCGGCATGCCCAGCGCCGTCCCCAGCACCGCAGAATCCTGGTACATCTCCTCCGCAGCACCCGGATCCAGCACGCCCCACATCCGGCCGCGCACGCGTTCGGCAGCCCAGTAGAGCGTGGCTGCCACCCACAGCTGCGCCTCCGGGTCCGCTGCAGAGTACCGCGCACCATTGTCATCCGCACCGCGCACGGGGGCATGCGCACGGTCCACCCAGCCGGCCACTCGCTCCCGCACGGGCTCGGCCTCCGGCAGGCTCACGGCGTACACATACTGCAGGGTGTGCACGAGCCTCGCCATCGGGTCCCGGGTGAAGTCCGAGTGCCGATCCACTCCCGCCGCCACCGGCCGGTGCGCCACCTGCAGCAGGATCGCCGCCCCGGCACCGGCCAGCACGGCCCCCTCCCGAGCCAGGGCACTCAAGGTGACGGGGGCACTCACGGGCCGGCCGTCGTCGGGAACTGGGCGGAGCCCTCAGGCTCCCCCGCGTCCGCCGCGGCCTGACTGACCACGGCATCCACCGAGCGGATGAAGACCACCAGCCACGCGTACACGATCCCGGCCATGGCCAGCTCGAACCCGGTGAGGTTGTAGTAGCCCAGCGGGAACCACAGCAGCGCCGCGCCCACACCGACCAGGACCATCAGGCCCGTGGCGGCGTAGAACGCACCCGGGAAGCCCGGCAGCCAGATCGGCAGAGTGACCAGCATCAGGATGAAGACGGCGCCGAGCAGCCGCACCGCGTTGGAGTGGATGGGGTCGGAGACGTTGACCGGCACCAGGCCCACCACCGCCATGCACAGCCCGATCACGAACAGGCCCCAGCGCAGCACACCGATCCGCACCGTCCGGCCACCCGCCGCCTCGCGCGCACGTGCCCAGGGGTACAGGTCCTGGGTGATGAACCGGGCCAGGGTGGTGAGCACCAGACCGGACACGGCCAGGGTGGTGTTGAACGTCCAGAAAGACCAGGATCCGGCCTGCCCGGTGCCCAGTTCGGAGAAGAACGCGTGCCACCAGAACGGGTTCTCGGCCAGCAGCATGGACACCAGCATTCCGGCCGCCATGAACACGGCGAGCAGGCTGGAGAGCGATCGGGTGGTGATGCGCGAGGCCGAGGTGAAGCCCAGGTACCCGGCCACGGCGGTGATCAGCGTGACCATCACCGTCCCGGCGATCCGGTCCACCGTCAGCCCCACGAACGACTCCTGGAACAGCCGGAACAGGGTCAGCCCGGCCATGATCGCGATCGCCGCGTGCACCACCACCAGGCCGGTCGCGTCCACCACCATCCACGCCCAGTGCTGCTGGATCAGCCACCGGTGCGTGGTCCGCGCGGTCAGCAGGAACCCCACCAGGCAGGACAGCCCCGCCGCCACCGCGGTGCTCACGGCGGCCACGTTCCCCACGGAGTGCGGCCCGGACAGCGGCGGCCGGTAGCCGGAGAAGACCAGATACCCGACGACGGCGCCCACCAGGCCGCACACGATGGCGGACCAGATGGCGCGAGACTCCAAGGCCACAGGCCCGGTGGGCGGCTGGGGCGCGGGGTGTGCGGGAGGAATGCGGGTGGCTGAGGTGGGGGTGTCTGCCGGGGTGCTGCGGACCGGGTCGGAGGCGGGGTCCTGACGCTGAGCGGTGTGCACCCTCCACGCCTACAGGATGTCCTCCTTGGAGTCCACCCATGGCCGGACTATAGTGGTTAAGAGGCTGTTCACCTTCCGTTCACCTTGGAGGCGGGGCGAAGCGCTGGACAGCACCCATCGCTCGGCGTGACGCCGACCCTCACACCCCTCAGGAGGTGTCTCGCATGACCGAGACCACTGACCAGAACACCGGCCAGCCGCAGGTCGGCGCCGAGGAGCCCCGTGGCCTGAACACCGGCGGCAACCCGATCGTGCAGAACCAGGTCATGGAGCGCGTGGTCGCCGAGCTCACCGAGAAGTGGGGCGAGCTGCTGGACCACGGACGGATCCGCGCCACCGCACTCGAGGCCTACCAGGAGATGGACCGCACCGCGCGGATCAAGACCTTCCTGCCCACCCACGCCGCACGGCTGGGCGATGACCGCCTGCACGCCTACGCCGTGGCCGAGGGACTGATCGAGGCCCCGCTGCCCAAGGTCCTCTTCGTCTGCCCGTCCAACACCGGACGTTCCCAGATCGCCGCCGCCCTGATGGGTCGGCAGAACTCCGTCGCCGTCCGCTCCGGCGGCATCACCCCCGGCGGTCACCTGCACCACCGTGCGGTGGAGGCCCTGAACGAGCGCGGCATCGACCTCTCGGAGATGTACCCGAAGTCCCTCACCGAGGACGTGCTGCGTGCCGCCGAGTACGTGGTGGCCATCGACACCGCCGGTGACCTGCCGGACGTGCACGGCGCCACCGTCATCTCCTGGACCGATGTGCCCAAGCTGACGGACAAGCCGATCGAGGAGGTCCGCCAGATCGTGGACCTGATCGAGGACAAGGTCCGCGCGCTCTCCGAGGACCTGGTCGGACTGAAGTCCGACTCCGAGGCGGCGGCAGCCCAGTCCCGGGACGGCCAGGTCCTGGTCGCCTGACCCGAACCACACCGCGTCCATTCGCACCGGACCTGACGACCCCTGGAGCCCCCTGCTCCAGGGGTCGTCCTGCTCCTGACCT
>NZ_JBHFFN010000013.1:0-13322 GCF_041927415.1 Micrococcus sp. IITD107
CTACGCGCATAAGGGAGACACGCCCTAGACGGGGGTGGTGAAGGTCCCGGCGAGGTTCTGGAGTTGGTAGATCCATGCCGTCCAGATCCCGGTGGCCATCAGGACGCCGACCAACACGAGCAGGGTGCCGCCGGCGATGTTGAACGCGCGCATGTGGCGGCGCACGAAGCCCAAGGTGGTGCTCACCCAGCCCAAGCCTCTGGCGACGAGGACGAAGGGTATGCCCAGTCCCAGGCAGTAGGAGAATCCCAGTAGTGCCCCGCGCCAGGGGTCGCCGGTGGTGGTGCTCAGGGCCAGGACGGCGCTGAGGGTGGGGCCCATGCAGGGCGTCCAGCCGAGGCCGAAACCGAGGCCCAGCAGCGGGGCTCCGGCCAGTCCCGTCCTGGGGGTGAAGGAGGGGGCCTTGGTCCTTTGCATAAAGGACAGCATGCCCATCAACGCCAGCCCCATGAGGATGACAACGACGCCCAGGCCTCGGATCAGCAGATCCTGCCAACGCAGCAACCAGCCGCCGATCAGGCCGAAGGCGGCCCCGTAGAGGGTGAACACGGCGGCGAAGCCGAGGATGAACAGGCCCACCCCTGTCATCACCCGTCGGCGGTTGTCCGGTCGGGTCGGGTCGGACAGACCGGAGACGTAGCCGAGGTATCCGGGGACGAGCGGAAGGATGCAGGGAGAGAGGAAGGAGACGAGCCCGGCGATGGCCGCCAGCGGGATGGCCATCAGCAGCGCCCCGGACTGGACAGTCTGAGCGAAGTACTCGCCCATTCATTTCCTCCTACGGGTCAGGACCGGGCTGTACGGCCGAAGGTTTCGGGCGGGCAGGGTGCGGCGGGTGTGGGTGAGCGATGAAGGCATGTTCTTTCCTGGACGGGCGCCGGGTGATGGCCCGGTGGCTGGAGGTGTGAGGGACAGGGGTGGTCAGTGGATGTAGGAGAAGACGCCCATCATCCCGGCCTCGGCGTGGTAGGCGTTGTGGCAGTGGGTCAGCCACTGTCCCGGGTTGTCCGCCTCGAAGTCGAAGACGATGGTTTGCCGGGGTTTGACGATGACCGTGTCCTTGCGTGCACCGTTGTTGGCCAGCTGGAAGGTGTGGCCGTGCAGGTGCATGGGATGCCACATGTCGGTGTCGTTGGTCATCGTGACCCGCACACGTTCGCCCAACCGGAGTTCGAAGGCGCCCTCGAAGGGATTGGCCGGGTCGAAGCGTCGCCCGTTGATGCCCCAGTCGTACTCCATCATCGAGCCGGTGAGGCGTACCTCATGGGTCCTGGTCGGGTCCTTGGGCGCGAGCAGGACGGATTCGTGGGCCTTCAGCCGGCTGCCATCGAGCACGGTCCCGCCCAGGGTCTGCGGAAGCTGTCCGGAGAGGGCAGTTTTCGATCCGGCGTGGATGATGCCGTAGGCGTGACCGGTCTTGCCCTCGGGTAGCGCCAGTACGGGCACGGCCTGGTCACCGAGGGTGACCAGCACATCCAAGCGTTCACCCATGCCCAAGACGACGGCATCGGCCTGACGCGGCTGGACCGGGAACCCGTCGGTGTGGGTGATGGTCAGTTCCTGGCCGGGGATCCCGACCCGGTAGGCGGTGTCTCCGGCGGCATTGATCAGGCGCAGGCGGATACGGTCGCCGGGCTTGCCGTCGAGGGTGTCGGGCTCGGCTGGGGGACGGCCGTTGAACAGGTGCACGGGGATCTTCACGTCGCCGGCATCCCCGCCTAGATAGTCGCTCTCAGCCCCCATGAGCATGTGCTTCATGGGCATGTCGGAGGAGCTGTCCTCGCTCATGGACCCGTGATCCATGCCCTCCATGCCCTCCATGCCGCCAGACATGTCCATTCCGGCGGAGAGCTCCTCGACGACTTCCTCGGGCGTTCCGGTGATCCCGTCGAGCCAGTCGTCCAGGATGACGACCCATTCCTGGTCATAGTCGAGGGTTTCGTTGGGATCCTCGACGATCAGTGCACCGTACAGGGCGCGTTCGCGCTGGGTGTCGAAGTGAGAGTGGTACCAGTACGTCCCCGGATGGGAGAGCCGGAAGTCGTACGTATAGGTTTCTCCGGCGGCGATGGGGTCCTGGGTCACTCCCTGGACTCCGTCGGCGTCATTGCGCAGGGCTAGCCCGTGCCAGTGCACGCTCGTTCCCTCCGGGAGATCGTTGGCGACGGTGACGTTGAGCAGGTCACCCGCTTTGGCGCGCAGCAGTGGCCCGTTGAGGCTGTTGTTGTATCCCCAGGTGGTCAGTCTCTGGTCCTGCAGGGAGGTCTCGAAGGGCGCGGCCGAGAGGCGGTTGGCGACGGTGGTGCCTGAGTAGGCGCGTCGTTTTTCGTATTCGGCGATCAGCGGGTCGGTGGGCAGGATGCGCCCTGATGGCTGAGGGCCGGATGTGGGGTCCGCGCAGGCGGACAATCCGGCCAGGGCCAGGGCTCCGACGGAGGCGCTCAGGAAGGCGCGGCGGGTGGTCAGTGAGGAGGTCATCGGTTCTTCTTTCCTTCGTCCGGCCCAGCGGCGCAGGCAGGCGCGACGGGGCCGGGCACGGTCTATCGGTGTTGTGGCGACCATGGCGGGCAGGTGCTGCGTGGCGCTGTCGCCGGAGGTATGGAGGGTCCTCCGGTGGGGCGCGGCCGGGCTTCTCAGGTGCGGCTGATGGCCAATTGCGCCAGCGAAGGAGTCCAGGCAGGCCTGAAGTGGGCAACCCAGGGCAGGGGTGGTGGTGCGGTCAGTCCCCCACCGGGGCTAGGCAGGAGGGCCCGGGAGGCCAGGTGGGACACGACAGGTGCCTTGGTCAGGGCCGAGGTGCAGTTGTCGTCCACGGCGTCCAGGGCACAGTCCGGCGGCCCGTGGCCAGCTGCCTCATCCCCGGCAGGCTCCGCCGGGAGCACTACCCCGAGCACCGTGCCGGCCGGGCCAATGGTCGTCGGTCCGAAGTGTTGAGCTGCCGTGGCTACGCCCGTGTCGGTGGCGGCCCCAGCCGCGCTGGTGCCCGTGCCGGCGTGCATCCCGAGCAGGCTCAGGATCAGCGCGAGGGTGCCCAGAACGGTTCGCAGGGCGGGCCAGCCGGACAGGGGGTGGCGGGAAGTGCTTCGGTGTCCTGCCGCCATCCGCGTTGTCCTTTCCTGTCCGTCTGCGCTGATCGAGGTTCGGGTCCGGGCCGGCTGGGGGCGGTGGGGCCCGGTCACAGCAGCTGTTCGGTGGTGTTCCCGCCGTCGGTGGTGGACAGCACGGTCGAACCGATGACCAGCAGTGCTTCGGTCCGCCCGTCGTCGGTGATGCCGGCGCCCAGCGCGGAGGCCGTGCCGACCGGGCGGTCGCTGGAGGTCCAGGTGTCACCGGCGTCGGTGCTGGTCAGCAGGTGTCCCTCGGTGCCGGCGCCCACGGCGGTGGTGTCATCGGCCCAGGCGATCAGGTGCATCAACCGGGGGGTGTCCAGGGTGGTCCAGGTCGCGCCGTGGTCCGCGGAGCGAAGCATGCCGGTTTCGGTGGTGGCCAGCACGGTCCCGGCCTGCGGGGAGATCGCCAGGGCCGCCGGGGCGGCGGAGATCGTCAGACTCTGCCAGGTGCGGCCGTCGGTGCTGGCGCGCAACTGCCCGTCGAAGCCAAGGACCCCGTTTGGGCCGGCGGCCAGGGCGTGGAAGTCGGACGCGCCCCCGCGGGAGAGCACCGTCCAGCTCTGGCCCCGGTCGGTGGACTCGGCCAGGCCCAAAGGCTCGGGCAAGTCGGTGCCCGGCGCGGGGTGACCGGAGGCCAGATAACGGCCCTCGGGAGTCAGAGTGAAGCCCATGAAGTCCACGACCGGACCGACCTGGGTCAGCTCTCCGCCCTGGAGACGGAACAGGCCCTGGTGGGTGGCCAGCAGCACGTCACCGGACTCGGGATCCCGGGTAATCGCATGGACGTGGGTGATAGCCGTGCCGGTGCCGGCCGCCGGTGACGTGGTGGGGTTCGGCGCGGCGCAGGCGGTGAGGGTCCCGGCGCCGAGCAGGGTCAGCCCGCCGGCGATCAGGGTTCTGCGGGTCGGGGGGGTCATGGAGCCTTTCCGCCCCGGGCCAGGAGGCGGGGCTACCTACCATTGTCGGCCGGTGATTCACCCGTCCGGTACGGTTTGCCTTGAAGATTTGGTGAAGATTCCCCGCCCCGGCGCCGTTCTGAGCCGCCGGGGCACGGGGCAGGGGGAGACTGAACCCATGAACTCTGGAACTGGGACTGCTCCGGCGGCCGGCCGGGTGTTGGTGGTCGATGACGAGAAGCCGTTGGCGCGCCTGGTGGCCACCTACCTGGAACGGGCCGGTTACGCGGTGGCCATCACCCACACCGGCCCCGAAGCGGTCCAGGCCGCCCGCGCTCACGAGCCCGACGTGATGGTCCTGGATCTGGGCCTGCCCGGGCTGGACGGGATCGAAGTGTGCCGGCGGGTGCGAGCCTTCTCCGAGTGCTATGTGCTGATGCTTACCGCCCGCGACGATGAGCAGGACAAGCTCGCTGGACTCGGTGCGGGGGCCGATGACTACATCACCAAGCCCTTCAGCGTCCGGGAACTGGTCGCCCGGGTGGGGGCGGTGCTGCGTCGGCCGCGCACGACCGTGGCGGCCCCGGAGCCCGAACGGGTCTGCGAGGACCTGGTCATCGACCTGGCCGCCCATGAGGCCCGCGTCAACGGGCAGGCGGTACCACTGACGCGCACGGAGTTCGACCTGCTGGCCGCCTTGTCGGGGCGCCCGCACCAGGCGTTCTCCCGGCGTCAGCTGATCGATATTGTCTGGGACCCGGCCTGGGTCGGAGACGAGCGGTTGGTGGACGTGCACATCAAGAACCTGCGCCGCAAGCTCGACGCGGACCCGACCCGCTATATCGACACCGTGCGCGGGGTCGGCTACCGGATGGCGGAGCAGTGAGCGGCCGGCGGCGCTACCAGGGGCTGGCGGCCCGGTTCTTCCTCGCCCAGCTGCTGGTGGTGGCGGCCAGCGTGCTGGCCGCAGTGGTGGTGGCCTCCCTGGCCGGTCCCGCACTGTTCCACGAGCACCTGGAACAGGCCGGGGCCGGACACGATGCGGCCCAGATGCTGCACGTGGAGCAGGCCTACCGTGCCACCAACTTCTGGACGCTGGGCGTGGCCCTGGCCACGGCCCTGGCCTGTTGCCTGGTGTTGACCTGGAATGTCGCCCGCCGGATCCAGACCCCGATCCACGCCCTGACCCAGGCCGCCCAGGCCATGGCCGGCAGGCGGTACGACACCCGAGTGCCGGCCATGGGAGCCGGCACCGAGGTGGAGGATCTGGCCGGTTCGTTCAACACCATGGCCGCACGGCTCGAGCGCACCGAGGACACCCGCCGGCGGATGCTCTCGGATCTGGCCCACGAGCTGCGCACCCCCGTCTCCGTGCTCAGCGTCTACCACGAGGCCCTGCAAGACGGGGTCTCCCACTGGGACGAGCCCACCGGGGCACTGATGGGTGAGCAGTTGGCCCGGCTGACCCGGCTGGTGGAGGACATCAACGACGTCTCCCGCGCCGAGGAGGGACGGATCGGGCTGGACCGCACCACCGAACCCGTGGCCGAGCTGCTGCACGCCGCCGCCGAGGCCCACCGCGAGGACTACGCCGCCAAGGGCGTGGCCCTGGCCCTGGACGCCGATCCGGGCCTGGCCGTGGACGTGGACCGACAGCGCATGGGTCAGGTGCTGGGCAACCTGCTCACCAACGCCCTGCGCCACACCCCGCCCGGCGGCCGGGTCACCCTCGAGGCCCGGCAGGGCCCGTCGAAGGTCACCCTCCGGGTCGCCGACACCGGCGAGGGCATCTCCCCCGAGCATCTGCCGCACATCTTCGAACGCTTCTACCGCGGGGACACCGCCCGCGACCGGGACCACGGCGGCTCCGGGGTCGGCCTGGCCATCTCCCGCGCCCTGGTCCAGGCCCACGGCGGAACCCTGACCGCGACCTCCACCACGGCCGGGGCGACGTTCACCATCGACCTGCCCACCGAACAACCCACGGACCGGCGCACCCGTTCATCCACCGCGAACATCGGCGTCCCATCCCTTGAATGATACCCCCGGGGGGGTATATACCGAGGGTGGAGGTGCCGTCCGGTGCCGCCCCAAGACCTGTAGGAGACCGTCATGACCGAATCCCCCCGCACCCCGCTGCCGATGGCCACCACCGACTGCTCGTGCTGCGCCCCGGCCGCCGACACCCCGGCCCCCGCCGGGCGCCAAAGTGCCGATCCGACCGGGACGAGCGCAGGCACCGCGACCTACCAGGTGGAGGGCATGACCTGCGAACACTGCGTGGGCTCCGTCGCCGAGGCGGTGAGCGCCCTGGACGGGGCGGACGACGTCCGGGTCGAACTGGTCGCCGGCGGGGCCTCCCCCGTCACCGTGACCGGGCCCGCCTCCGCAGGGGCCGTGCAGGCCGCTATCGAAGCGGCCGGCTACCGCGTCCTCACCCACTGACCCATCCCCTCAGCGCCGGAGCTTCATCGCCGAGTAGGCCACCGCGTAGACCGCCTAGCAGAAGGAACACCATGAGCACCCCGCACCACCCCGAGCACCCCACCGGCCAGACCGCCGAGCACCCAGACCCGAACCCCCACGCCAATCGCGACCGGCACGCCGGCCACGCCCACCACCCCGCGGACGCCGACACCCACGGTCAGGCCATGCCGCAGGGTCACGCCCACTCGGCCCTGGACGAGGACCACCAGGTCCACGACCACGGTCAGCACGCCGGGCATTCCACCGCGATGTTCAAGAACCGGTTCTGGGTCTCACTGGTGCTCTCCATCCCGGTGGTGTTCTTCAGCCACATGGTCGGGCAGCTGCTGGGCTACCACGTCCCCGAGTTCCCGGGCTCGGCGTGGATCGCCCCGGTGCTGGGCACCGTGATCTACCTCTATGGCGGCATGCCCTTCCTGAAGGGCGGGCTGACCGAGTTGCGCGCCCGCCAGCCCGGGATGATGCTGCTGATCGCGATGGCCATCACGGTGGCCTTCGTCGCCTCCTGGGTCACGACCCTGGGCATCGGGGACCTGATGCTGGACTTCTGGTGGGAGCTGGCGCTGCTGGTGGTCATCATGCTGCTGGGCCACTGGATGGAGATGCGCGCCCTGGGCGCGGCCTCCTCCGCCTTGGACGCGCTGGCGGCGCTGCTGCCGGAGGAGGCCGAGAAGGTCGTGGACGGTGACACCATCACCGTGCCGATCACCGAGTTGGCCGTGGGCGATGTGGTGCTAGTGCGGGCCGGGGCCCGGGTGCCGGCCGACGGGACCATCCTCGAGGGCGCCGCGGAGTTCGACGAGGCGATGATCACCGGGGAGTCGAAGCCCGTGCTGCGCCAGGCCGGGGACACGGTGGTCGCTGGGACCGTGGCCACCGACAACACCGTGCGGGTGAAGGTGGCCGCCGTCGGGACCGACACGACCCTGGCCGGGATCCAGCGGATGGTCGCCGACGCTCAGGAATCCTCCTCCCGCGCCCAGGCGTTGGCCGACCGGGCGGCGGCCCTGCTGTTCTGGTTCGCCCTGGTCGCGGCGATCATCACCGCGATCGTGTGGACCGCGGTCGGCCAGCCCACCGACGCGGTCACCCGCACCGTGACCGTGCTGGTCATCGCCTGCCCGCATGCCCTGGGCCTGGCCATCCCGCTGGTGATCGCCCTCTCCACGGAGAAGGCCGCCAAGTCCGGGGTCCTGATCAAGGACCGGATGGCCCTGGAGCGGATGCGCACCATCGACGTGGTCCTGTTCGACAAGACCGGCACCCTGACCGAGGGCGCCCACGTCGTCACCGCCGTCACCGCGATGCCCGGCGTGTCCGAGGCAGAACTGCTGGCGGTGGCCGCCGCGGCCGAGGCTGACAGCGAGCACCCCGTGGCCCGGGCCATCGTCACCGCCGCCGGGCAGCACCCGCAGGCCAGCACGTTGCGCAAGCGCGGCACGGACTTCAGTGCTGCCATGGGCCGCGGGGTGCGCGCCACCGTGGACGGCTCCGAGATCCTCGTCGGGGGCCCGAACATGCTGCGCGAGCTTAACCTGACCATGCCGGCGGAGATCACTGAGCCCACCGCCTCCTGGACCGCGCGCGGGGCCGGGGTGTTACACGTGCTGCGCGAGGGGTCCGTTATCGGCGCGGTCGCCGTGGAGGACAAGGTCCGCCCCGAGTCCCGGGCCGCCGTGGCCGCCCTGCACGCCCGCGGCATCAAGGTCGCGATGATCACCGGCGATGCCCGCCAGGTCGCCGAGGCCGTCGGGGCGGACCTGGGCATCGACGAGGTCTTCGCCGAGGTCCTCCCCCAGGACAAGGACACCAAGGTCACCGAGTTGCAGTCCCGGGGACTGTCCGTGGCCATGGTGGGCGACGGCGTCAACGACGCCCCGGCACTGGCGCGGGCCGAGGTCGGCATCGCCATCGGCGCCGGCACCGACGTGGCCATGGAGTCCGCCGGCGTTGTGCTGGCCAGCAACGACCCCCGCGCGGTGCTGTCGATGATCGAGCTCTCCCAGGCCAGCTACACCAAGATGATCCAGAACCTGGTGTGGGCCACCGGCTACAACGTGCTCGCCGTGCCGCTGGCCGCCGGCGTGCTCGCCCCGATCGGGTTCGTGCTCTCCCCGGCGGTGGGCGCGATCCTGATGTCCGCCTCCACCATCGTGGTCGCCCTCAACGCCCAACTGCTGCGCCGGATCAACCTGGACCCGGGCCACCTGGCCCCCCTCGGCGCCCCCCGGCCGGAGGCTGCCCTTCAACCCGCGACCTCCTGATCGCGCCTCTTGGCGCGAACTCTGATATGAACCCTCAACCCACTATGGAAGGACCCACCATGAAACGCACCATGACGCTGACCGCCCTGGCCCTGGCCTCCGCCCTGACCTTGACCGCCTGCGGCACCGGCGCCCAGGACGAGAACGCCGGCGCTGAGGCCTCGGCCACTGCGACCAGCTCCGCCCCGGCCGCCACCCCTGCGGCCACGGCCACCGCGACACCGTCCACCACGGCGACCGGTTCGGCTGAGGAGGTCTCCGCCGAGCACAACGACGCGGACGTGATGTTCGCCCAAATGATGATCCCGCACCACCAGCAGGCCGTTGAGATGAGCGAGATGCTGCTGGCCAAGGATGACGTCCCGGCGGAGGTGGCCGCGTTCGCCCAGAAGGTCATCGACGCCCAGGGGCCGGAGATCAAGCGCATGAACTCCATGCTCACCGCCTGGGGCCAAGACCCCGTGGACACGGACGGCATGGACGGTATGGAGGGCATGGACCACGGGGGGATGTCCGGGATGATGTCCGAGGAGGACATGACCGCCCTCGACCAGGCCCAGGGCACCGAGGCCGCCCGGTTGTACCTGGAGCAGATGACCGCCCACCACAAGGGCGCCGTGGACATGGCCAAGGACGAGGCCAAGGACGGCCAGAACCCGCAGGCCGTGCAGCTCGCCGAGCAGGTCATCGCCGACCAGGAGGCCGAGATCACCGAAATGCAACAGATGCTCGACAAGCTCTGAGCACCGTCGTCCGCTGCGGGCATCCGGTGAGACGCGGCTGGCGATAGACCCCGAAACCGGAACGGGTCCTCCAGGAAAGGAGACGAGCATGCAGGACAAGATCAAGGTCGCGGTGAACGGGTACGGGGTCATCGGCAAACGCGTCGCCGACGCGGTCCGGGCCCAGGAGGACATGGCGCTGGTCGGAGTCAGTGACGTCATCGCTGACTACCGGATCGCCGCGGCGGCAGGGAAGGGTATCCCCGTCTACGCCTCTACCGAGCAGGCCCTACCGGTGATGGCGGATGCCGGCCTTCCCGTCGTCGGAGGCCTGCACGACCTGCTCGAGAACGTTGACGTCGTGGTGGACTGCACCCCGGCCCAGGTGGGCGCCGGCAACCTGGAGCTCTACCGTGCCCACGGGGTCAAATCCGTGTTCCAGGGCGGGGAGAAGCACGATCTCACCGGCCACTCCTTCGTCGCCCACGCCAACTACGCCACGGCCCTGGGCCGGGACAGCACCCGGGTGGTGTCCTGCAATACCACCGCCACCGTCCGGGCCCTTACCGCGCTGAAGGACGTCGGACTGCTGTCCAAGGCCCGGGGGGTGCTCATCCGCCGGGCCACCGATCCGTGGGAATCGGACCACTCGGGGATCATGAACACCATCGTCCCCGAGGGCCGAATCCCCAGCCATCAGGGGCCCGACGCCCAGTCGGTGGTCCCAGACCTGGACGTGGTCACCATGGCCGCCAAGGGAGCCCACACTCAGAACCACCTGCACTACTGGACGATCGAGCTCACCCGCCCGGCCGAGAAGCAGGAGGTGTTGGAGGCGTTCCGGACGATGCCGCGGATCGCCTTCGTCCGGCGCTCGGACGGCGTCGTGGCGGTCAATAGCACCGTGGAACTCATGGAGGACCTGGGCCGGCCCCGGGGTGATATGTATGAGGTGGCCCTCTGGGAAGACATCCTCACCGTGGACGGCAACGAGCTGTACTACACCTACACGGTGGACAACCAGGCGATCGTCGTCCCCGAGAACATCGACGCGATCCGGGCCCTCACCGGAACCGTCGACGACGGCGGCGAGTCCATCCGGCGCACCGACCGCGCCTTGGGGGTGCGCCAGGACTTCGTGCGCTCCTCGGTGGCTGCCCGTTGAACTGCGCGGCAGACGCCGCTGAGGCGGTGCCCGGCCCCAGGAATGGGGGGTGGTCGGACACCGCTTCGGCGGCCGCGGACTACCGCAGCGGTCCTATGGCCTCCGGTCAGGTGCGAGAGGCCGTCGCGATCGCGTTGATGGCCTCATCCAACACCGCATTGAACTGCGCTGGGCTCTGGGCCGTACTCAGCCCTTCGGTCAGGGCGCGGGAGAAGCTGGCGATCACGCCGTGGTTGCGGGCCAGCAGGGTGGTGGCCTGGGCCCGGGTATAGCCGCCCGACAGGGCCAGGACGCGGATTACTCGGGGATGGTCCACGAACTCGCGGTAGAAGTCCGCCCGCTCCGGCAGCGTCACTTTGAGGATGACCGACTGGTCGTCTCCGAGCTTGTCCAGTTGGGCGAGGATTGCCGCCTTGAGCTGGTCCTCCACCTCGGCCTTGCGGGGGCTGCGGATATCCACCTCGGGCTCGATGATGGGCACCAGCCCGGTAACGAGGATCTGACGGGCGAGCCCGAACTGCTGCTCCACGACGGAGCCCACCCCGTCCCCGGGCAGCTTGATGACCGAGCGCATCTTCGTCCCGAACATGTGCTTTTCGACGGCTCGAGACAGTAAGTCATCCAGGTGCGGGATGGGTTTCATGAGCTGGGCGCCTTGCTGTTCCGGGGCCAAGCCCTGGTCGATTTTGAGGAAGGGCACGATGCCTTTGCTGTTCCACAGGTAGTCGCCCGTGGGGGAACCCTCCACCTGGCGGTTCATTGTGTTCTCGAACAGGATGGCCCCCATGACGCGCTCACCGTCGAAGCTGGGGCTGGTGATGATAAGTGTGCGCACCTGGTGTACCAGGTCGAACATCTCCTCCGGGCCGGAGTAGGCATCCTTGTCGATCCCGTAGAGGTGCAAGGCCGCCGGGGTGCTGCCCCCGCTCTGGTCCAGCGCCGCGACGAATCCGGCACCGTTCCTGACCCTCTGATACTTCTCCGAGTCCATGGGAGCCTGCCGCGGCGAGGGAGCACGGTGGTCCGGGTTCCCTGCGCGCGTCATGGACGACTGGCCGCCCTCAAGGGGGAACGGTCATCAGCAGGCTCAACCCAGGGTGACGAGCAGGTCCGCGCAGGCCTGCTCACACCGGCGGCAGGCCTCGGCACACACCTTGCAGTGCTCGTGCATCTGGGCGTGGCTCTCGCATTCGTCCCCGCACGTCTTGCAGGCGGCCCGGCAGGCCTCGAGCAGGGCGCGGGTGGTCTCGACGTTGTTGCCGGTCTGCCGGGACAGCATCCGGCCTGTGGCGGCGCAAACATCGGCGCAGTCCAGGTTCAACCGGATGCACTGCCTCAGGTCGGCCACCATGTCCTCGGCCAGGCAGGCGTCCGCGCAGGCCGTGCAGGTCTGGGCGCACTCGAAGCAGGCCTGGATGCACTCGACCAGCTTCTGCCGGTCGATGTTGCCCACATTCTTTGGGTAGGTGTCCAGCATGGCGCTCGCGTGATGGGTCATGAGGTGCTCCTTTGTTGATCCGATCGGCCCGACGCGCGGGCCCCGGGCGGGCCCGCCATGCCCCCTACCGTAGGCCGCCCCTCCGACACGGGTGAAGGCCTGAACCTTGAAGATTCCGTGAAGATCGCCTTTTGCCAGGGCCAATCTCTGCGGGAGCCGGTGCGGGGAGGAAGCCCGCCATTACAGCGATTCCGGGCCCCGGCCGGCCCCAAAAGGCGTCACCGAGTCCCCTACCGCCGAATTGCGAATAGATAACAGCCCGCTATCGTCGCATCACGCTTTGGTCACGGCGACCGCCGTCAAGGGATGGCCTCCTCGGGGGCCGCATCCTCGGCACCGTCTACAGCTTCCAGAGCGTCGCGTCTGTCAACGTCTACTGAAGGAAACCATGTCCTATCCCACCCGCCGTGCTCGCCTCGAAGCCGAGAAGCAGGCCCACCGTTCTCACCGCCGCCGCTCCCTGACCATGGGTGCGGTCGGGCTGACCACCGTCGTGGGAGCCACGGTGGCGGGCATGGGACCGGCCGCCGCCAATGAGGGCGCCTACTCGGCGCCCAGCGGCTCCACCGGCAACACCTGGAGTTGGGAGGCCGACTCCACCGCCGGTTTCGACCGGTCCTCCAGCGCAGGCACCCACACTCACCCCTCCACGGCTAGCACGGAGCCGGTCGCAGAGATCCAGCGGGCCTCCTACACCACTGCCTCCAGCGCCGCCTCCAGCGGCAGCGGTTGGGGCTCGGCCGTGCGGTGGGCCACAGCGAAGGCCGCCGACCCGGGTGTGCGCTATGTCTGGGGTGGCAACGGCCCGAGCGGGTACGACTGCTCCGGTTTCACCCAGAACGCTTTCGCCCAGGCTGGCAAGGAGTTGCCGCGCAACTCCAAGGCCCAGTACGCGGCGGCCCGTCAGTACGTCTCCTTGGACAACCTCCAGGTCGGAGACCTGGTGTTCTGGTCCAGCAATGGTTCGGCCTCGGGGATCCATCACGTGGCCATGTACATCGGTGATGGCAAGATCGCCCACGCGCGCAACCCGCAGATGGGCGTGGCCGTCACGGACGTCGATTACAGCCCGTGGGGCATGATGGGCACCGCTGCTCGCTACTGAGCAGCCCGGCTCCACCCGGCCCCCGCCTGGCGCCAGCCTGCGGGGGCCGCCTTGCGTCAGGGCCGGGTTCGTCCT
>NZ_JBHFFN010000014.1:0-5766 GCF_041927415.1 Micrococcus sp. IITD107
CTGTTAACGTGCTCGGGCCCCACCGTGTGGTGGGGCCCGAGTCTTTGAAAGTAGTGTCCGGCGGCGTCCTACTCTCCCACACACTCCCGTGTGCAGTACCATCGGCGCTGTGGGTCTTAGCTTCCGGGTTCGGAATGGGACCGGGCGTTTCCCCCACGCTATGACCGCCGTAACTCTTTCACCCTGCTGTGGTCCCGGTCAGTGTTCACGGGTTGCTTCGAGGGTGGCTTGTTACACCATTATTCATTTGCTCCCCCAGTGCGCAGCCCGTAGAGCTGCTGTTGTTGGGGGTGGGTTGTTGGGTGTCAACCGCATAGTGGACGCGCACATCAATTGGTCCCCACCCCCGGGGGGGGTGGGTGTGTGTGTAAGTTATCGGCCTATTAGTACCGGTCGGCTTCACAAGTCTTTAGTCCTTGCTTCCACGTCCGGCCTATCAACCCAGTGTTCTGCTGGGGGCCTCCCAGGCCGTAGCCTGTGGAAATCTCATCTCGAAGCTGGCTTCCCGCTTAGATGCTTTCAGCGGTTATCCGTTCCGAACGTAGCTAATCAGCGGTGCACCTGGCGGTACAACTGACATACCAGAGGTTCGTCCGTCCCGGTCCTCTCGTACTAAGGACAGACCTTCTCAAATTTCCTACGCGCGCAGAGGATAGGGACCGAACTGTCTCACGACGTTCTGAACCCAGCTCGCGTACCGCTTTAATGGGCGAACAGCCCAACCCTTGGGACCTACTCCAGCCCCAGGATGCGACGAGCCGACATCGAGGTGCCAAACCATGCCGTCGATATGGACTCTTGGGCAAGATCAGCCTGTTATCCCCGAGGTACCTTTTATCCGTTGAGCGACGGCCGTTCCACAACGAGCCGCCGGATCACTAGTCCCGACTTTCGTCCCTGCTCGAGATGTCTCTCTCACAGTCAAGCCCCCTTGTGCACTTGCACTCGACACCTGATTGCCAACCAGGCTGAGGGGACCTTTGGGCGCCTCCGTTACATTTTGGGAGGCAACCGCCCCAGTTAAACTACCCATCAGGCACTGTCCCTGACCCGGATCACGGGCCGAAGTTAGATGTCCAGAGTGACCAGAGTGGTATTTCAACGATGACTCCACCAGCACTGGCGTGCCGGCTTCACAGTCTCCCACCTATCCTACACAAGCCACACCGAACACCAATACCAAACTATAGTAAAGGTCTCGGGGTCTTTCCGTCCTTCTGCGCGTAACGAGCATCTTTACTCGTAATGCAATTTCGCCGAGTTCATGGTTGAGACAGCGGGGAAGTCGTTACTCCATTCGTGCAGGTCGGAACTTACCCGACAAGGAATTTCGCTACCTTAGGATGGTTATAGTTACCACCGCCGTTTACTGGGGCTTAAATTCTCCGCTTCGCCGAAACTAACGGGTCCTCTTAACCTTCCAGCACCGGGCAGGAGTCAGTCCGTATACATCGTCTTGCGACTTCGCACGGACCTGTGTTTTTGATAAACAGTCGCTTCCCCCTGGTCTCTGCGGCCCTGATCCCCTCACAGCAGCATGTGCTGATCAGGGTTAGGGCCCCCCTTCTCCCGAAGTTACGGGGGCATTTTGCCGAGTTCCTTAACCATGATTCTCTCGATCGCCTTAGTATTCTCTACCTGACCACCTGTGTCGGTTTGGGGTACGGGCGGCTGGGACCTCGCGTCGATGCTTTTCTTGGCAGCATAGGATCACCGGATCCCCCACCTAGTGGGGGCCTATCAGGTCTCAGACATCATGCCCGGCGGATTTGCCAACCGGACGTCCTACACCCTTGGACCAGGTCATTTCCATTGCCTGGCCCGGCTACCTTCCTGCGTCACACCTGTTAATACGCTTGCCTTCCTGGTTCAGGTCCCGCGCTCCCCACCACACGCTCACCCCCGAAGGGGCAAGTCACGGATGGTTCGGGCGGTTAGTATCACCAGGTCAGCAGGGGCGGTCCTTCGCCGGTACGGGAATATCAACCCGTTGTCCATCGACTACGCCTGTCGGCCTCGCCTTAGGTCCCGACTTACCCAGGGCAGATTAGCTTGACCCTGGAACCCTTGGTCATCCGGCGGACGGGTTTCTCACCCGTCTTTCGCTACTCATGCCTGCATTCTCACTCGTGCACACTCCACCATACGATTCCTCGATGGCTTCACCGCAGTGCACGACGCTCCCCTACCCATCCAAACAAAAGCTTGAATGCCACGGTTTCGGCGGTGTGCTTGAGCCCCGCTACATTGTCGGCGCGGAATCACTTGACCAGTGAGCTATTACGCACTCTTTCAAGGGTGGCTGCTTCTAAGCCAACCTCCTGGTTGTCTCAGCAACTCCACATCCTTTCCCACTTAGCACACGCTTAGGGGCCTTAACCGGTGGTCTGGGCTGTTTCCCTCTCGACTATGAAGCTTATCCCCCACAGTCTCACTGCCACGCTCTCACTTCCCGGCATTCGGAGTTTGGTTGACGTCAGTAACCTTGTAGGGCCCATCAGCCATCCAGTAGCTCTACCTCCGGGAAGAAACACGTGACGCTGCACCTAAATGCATTTCGGGGAGAACCAGCTATCACGGAGTTTGATTGGCCTTTCACCCCTACCCACAGCTCATCCCCTCCATTTTCAACTGAAGTGGGTTCGGTCCTCCACGCGCTCTTACACGCGCTTCAACCTGGCCATGGGTAGATCACTCCGCTTCGGGTCTAGGACACGCGACTGAATCGCCCTATTCAGACTCGCTTTCGCTACGGCTGCCCCACACGGGTTAACCTCGCCACGTATCACTAACTCGCAGGCTCATTCTTCAAAAGGCACGCCGTCACCCCAACAAGGAGGCTCCGACGGTTTGTAGGCACATGGTTTCAGGTACTATTTCACTCCCCTCCCGGGGTACTTTTCACCATTCCCTCACGGTACTGATCCGCTATCGGTCAACAGGTAGTATTCAGGCTTACCAGGTGGTCCTGGCAGATTCACACGGGATTTCTCGGGCCCCGTGCTACTCGGGCACATTCACAAAGCGGCGGAACGCATTACAACTACGGGACTCTCACCCTCTACGGTCAGGCATCCAAACCTGTTCGTCTATACGCCCGCACCTCACTTCGATGGTCCGGCAGAACCATCACGCAAAGGCCCACAACCCCGCACATGCAACCCCTGCCGGGTATCACACACATACGGTTTGGCCCCATCCGCTTTCGCTCGCCACTACTCACGGAATCACTTTTGTTTTCTCTTCCTGCAGGTACTGAGATGTTTCACTTCCCTGCGTTCCCTCCAACCTGCCTATGTGTTCAGCAGGCGGTCACACGATCTTGAAAGTCGTGCGGGGTTCCCCCATTCGGAAATCCTGGTCTCAACGTCCGGTTATCGACTCCACCAGGCTTATCGCAGATTCCCACGTCCTTCTTCGGCTCCTGTTGCCAAGGCATCCACCATGCGCCCTTGAAAACTTAGCCACACAGACCAAGTCCCAATAATGAGCAAAAATCCAACACCCCTATCACAGGGTGCAGATCAAAAGATGACTACATTCTCGGCAGACCACCACAACACCACACAACCCCCCAAAGGAGATCACATGTACAGCTGCGGCAGTCCAAATAAGATGCTCGCGTCCACTATGCAGTTGACAAACAACAACCCGCACCACACCACCACCCACAGTCATGAGCTTCAGCACGGCCGGCAACAACAACCCCACACCCCACACACCCACAACAACAAACTCATTGTGAACACCCAGAGCATGGATCCTGTTGTCCCAGGACCCAACAGTGTGCCAAACAACCAACCAGAACCACCACCACCAGAGACTTTCCACACCCCCAAAAAGAGAGCCGTACTCACACCCAGCAGCACCAGTAACCAGTCACTGCACGCACCCTCCCCCAGCAGCCCCACAGGGCCGACTCAAGATCAGCAGGCACGTCGATTCGTTGATGTTCCACCCATGAGCAACTCGCCAACCCACGAACGGGGCTGCAACGAGCCATTCTTCTTGACCACCACCCCACAGCCACACAGGACCGCAGAGCACAGTGGTAAGAGCTCCTTAGAAAGGAGGTGATCCAGCCGCACCTTCCGGTACGGCTACCTTGTTACGACTTAGTCCCAATCGCCAGTCCCACCTTCGACGGCTCCCCCCACAAGGGTTAGGCCACCGGCTTCGGGTGTTACCAACTTTCGTGACTTGACGGGCGGTGTGTACAAGGCCCGGGAACGTATTCACCGCAGCGTTGCTGATCTGCGATTACTAGCGACTCCGACTTCATGGGGTCGAGTTGCAGACCCCAATCCGAACTGAGACCGGCTTTTTGGGATTAGCTCCACCTCACAGTATCGCAACCCATTGTACCGGCCATTGTAGCATGCGTGAAGCCCAAGACATAAGGGGCATGATGATTTGACGTCGTCCCCACCTTCCTCCGAGTTGACCCCGGCAGTCTCCCATGAGTCCCCACCACTACGTGCTGGCAACATGGAACGAGGGTTGCGCTCGTTGCGGGACTTAACCCAACATCTCACGACACGAGCTGACGACAACCATGCACCACCTGTGAACCTGCCCCAAAGGGGAAACCGTATCTCTACGGCGGTCAGGAACATGTCAAGCCTTGGTAAGGTTCTTCGCGTTGCATCGAATTAATCCGCATGCTCCGCCGCTTGTGCGGGCCCCCGTCAATTCCTTTGAGTTTTAGCCTTGCGGCCGTACTCCCCAGGCGGGGCACTTAATGCGTTAGCTACGGCGCGGAAAACGTGGAATGTCCCCCACACCTAGTGCCCAACGTTTACGGCATGGACTACCAGGGTATCTAATCCTGTTCGCTCCCCATGCTTTCGCTCCTCAGCGTCAGTTACAGCCCAGAGACCTGCCTTCGCCATCGGTGTTCCTCCTGATATCTGCGCATTTCACCGCTACACCAGGAATTCCAGTCTCCCCTACTGCACTCTAGTCTGCCCGTACCCACCGCAGATCCGGGGTTAAGCCCCGGACTTTCACGGCAGACGCGACAAACCGCCTACGAGCTCTTTACGCCCAATAATTCCGGATAACGCTCGCGCCCTACGTATTACCGCGGCTGCTGGCACGTAGTTAGCCGGCGCTTCTTCTGCAGGTACCGTCACTTTCGCTTCTTCCCTACTGAAAGAGGTTTACAACCCGAAGGCCGTCATCCCTCACGCGGCGTCGCTGCATCAGGCTTGCGCCCATTGTGCAATATTCCCCACTGCTGCCTCCCGTAGGAGTCTGGGCCGTGTCTCAGTCCCAGTGTGGCCGGTCACCCTCTCAGGCCGGCTACCCGTCGTCGCCTTGGTGAGCCATTACCTCACCAACAAGCTGATAGGCCGCGAGTCCATCCAAGACCAATAAATCTTTCCACCCCCCACCATGCGGTGAGAAGTCATATCCAGTATTAGACCCAGTTTCCCAGGCTTATCCCAGAGTCAAGGGCAGGTTACTCACGTGTTACTCACCCGTTCGCCACTAATCCACCCAGCAAGCTGGGCTTCATCGTTCGACTTGCATGTGTTAAGCACGCCGCCAGCGTTCATCCTGAGCCAGGATCAAACTCTCCGTAAAAAACAAAAAGCACTCGAGAACCATCACCACCAGCGGAAAACCAGCAGCAACAACCCCCAAGCTCATCCCGGCAACCACCACCCACCACACGGGGGTGCAATGAAGTGATGGCAACCAAATAATCAAATACTTGGCATCAACAAACTTGGCACACTATTGAGTTCTCAAACAACAGGC
>NZ_JBHFFN010000015.1:0-5688 GCF_041927415.1 Micrococcus sp. IITD107
GCGTTGGCCTCGCGCAGCTGACGGTTCTCCCGCTCGAGCTGCTTGATCCGCTCGTTCTCACTGGAGGGCACTCCCTCGCGTTCTCCGGCATCGATCTGGGCCTGGCGCACCCAACGGCGCAGGGACTCCTTTCCGATGCCCAGCCGGTCGCCGACGGACTGACAGGCCGCGGTCAGGGTGGGGTACTCATCGAGATGGTCCAGCACCAGGCGGGTAGCCCGCTGTTTGGTCTCCTCCGGGATCCTCTTCGGCATGCTCTCTATCTTCCTTCCAGACTCGAAAGAAAGCGGCATCAAACCGGTGACGGTTCACCCTTAGGCTGCGGGACGCAAATCTGGGCGATTGCTTACATGGCGCAGTGTGTGACTTTTGAAGATAACTGGCGGCCTTCTGTTGAGGCGGATTCCAGTGATCGTTGCCACCACTTTGACTCGGGCGTTACAACGATCACTGGAATCCGCCCTCAGCCACTTGACGGTGGCGTGCGATTTCCAGGGATGTCGAACATGACAACATGGCGGTCGCCAGCACCTCCGTTGCCGTCGATCGTGGCGTGTATGACATTGCTGGCGAGGTCGTCCAGATTGGTAGCGCCGGACGCGGGGGTACGTAGGACAACGAGGAACCCGATCTTAATGTCAGTGTTTCCGTATGCCGCGGTCTGCCGGATGTACTTCGGCTTGTCTTCAAGCGCTACATGAGTGGTGTCAACCTTGAGCTCGGCAACCAATGTAAAGCCCTCGAATGCGAATTGAATGTCGGTGCGTCCTCCGGCGACGCTCTGCACCTCGGACTTCGCGCGTTGGCGGAAGTGGTTGGACCACAGCCACGTGAGAAGGTGGTTGTGCAGCTTGGACTCAGGCACCGACGCCTGGAACAGCCACTGTTCGTCAGACTTCTGAACGTTGGTCATCGAGGCGACGTACAACGTGAGGGCTCTAACGACGCGGGTGACGGCATCGGCTACGGCCCCCGTGAAGTCGTCGCTCTTATGCAGTTTGGTAACGATGTCGGTGATGATTGCGTCGACGGTGAGATCGGGCTCGGTACGGGAGATGTGGTGGTATGTCGCTACGGCTGTCGCGACTGTGGCGAGGTCCTCGGCCGTCAAGGTGTGGGCGATCTTTTTGGCCAGTTCAGGACTGCCTTCCAACAGGTCAGCAAGCAGCGCCGGGACGGCTGCTTGCTCGTCGCCTTTTCCCGGCGGCTCGCTGGCCAGGAGGCGTTCGCGGGCCGATTCGAGCAGGACTCGAACGCCTTCAAGTCGACGCCCCAAAGCAGCGTCATTGGGAGCAGCACATGCTTGTTGCTGCAGCGCCTCGGCGTGGTCGCTCAGGTGCCGCATCAAGGTGGCGCGTTGGACGAACCCACCCTCTATGGCGGGACGGAGGACCTTGTGGACGAGGCCGGCCCCGGCGCGGTGTGCGGTGAAGTCGTACGAGTGCGAGGCGTCGTAGATGGCTGCGATGCGGTCAACGACTGTAGCGACTTCGTAGAACACGTCGCGGTCCATCTGGTCGCCCAGCCACGTGAGGTCCTCGGCGAGATGAACCCAGCTGGCAACGACCACTCGCTTGCGGTTCCCTGCCCAGTGGTCGAGTCCGGACGAGGTGACGGCATACTGCTCAGCGTCGCGCTGGAGCGCAGTTAACGCGCCGGTGTCGAACATCAGCGCTTGTACGGGAACGGGGTCTCCGGCGGCCGCCACTGCCATCAGTTGTTCAAGGTGGCCTAGCACGCGGTTGAGGATGGCGGCGTCTTCGCGATAATCTTCAACTTCTGCAAGTCGGGCGCGTGCGGCGCTGAAGTGCTCTAGGGCAGCGGTTGCGGTGCTCGACCGGAGTGCCCGAAGTACCTCAATGTTCGCGGCTGTCCACTCGACGTCCTCGGCGACAACGCCTCCGTCCTCAGCAACGACCTCTACCACTGCAACGATGTCGTCAACTCCGTCCCAGTGATCGTAGGCGGCGGTGATGCTGCGCAAGACGGCTCGCGCGTAGCGGGGAGGCTGGGCGCCCTTGATATCGCTGAGCAGCGCCAGGACCTTGAACCGCGAGCCGTGCTCGTCAAGAGCAAGGCGTGTCAGAACTTCGAGCGCCTCGCCGGCGCGTATTACTCCCGCAGACGTGTCACGGAGATCGTGGCTGTCTGGAGGGCATGCTAGCGACAGACAAGCGTCCGCAAGCCTGCTGCCCGCGACGCCGAGGAACCTCGGTGAGCCGCACATGGTATCCACGACCGACGCAAATGTCGTCGGGTCGCCGGTCTTGGCAACGACGTCCACGAGAGTGTGAGAAGTCGCGATGCAAGCAGGATCGTCAGGGTCGAGGTCGCGGCACACGATGCTGGTGACTACGTGCAGCAGAGGGTCGTCGACGAGCGTATCGACAGCTTCAGCCAAGGCATCCCAGCCGCCGATGTCCGCGACAATGGAGGTCGGCGGTTCCTGCCCATTCAGGGACGAACGCAGAAGCCGGATGGTGTCCTGGTTGTCCACGTTCATCGCCTCATCTCGTCTTCATTGTCGACTGCCCGGCTCACCGCCCAAGGGCAGCGGACGGTCACCAGACATAGCCGTCACCGTCAGCAGCCCGTACATTCCTCTCGTTCAGAATCTTCTCGAGCAGGGCCGTATGGGCGGTCGCTACGAACAGTTGAACGTCCGCCTCGACCGCGACGTCCATAAGGGCCCCAAGCATCTTCGACAAATCAGCCTCGCCGATCTCCTCCGAGGCGGGCGAGTCGATGAACAACAGCCCCGGATGGCGGCCAACGCCCTCGCGTTTGCCCACACGCATCAGCGCGATGGCGGTCGCAATCTTGAGACGGATACGCTCACCACCACTGACAGACGCGTACCCCTCGTCAGCGCCCCCGGTCCACACCCTCATGGTCGCGTTGCCCTTGAGAGCAACGCGCTCCAAGTTGTTGATACCGAAGTCACGCGCTAGCCGTGCGATTTCCTCGGAAACCATGCTCAAGATAGGGTCCTGATCCGCCTTCAACCACTTGTCGACGATTGGCTTGGCAGCCTTCAAGACAGCACCAACTAGGTCGTTTTCACCGTCTCCCGGGGCACCGGCTCGCGGAAGCACAAGCGACTCCAGGGCGCCCTGAGCACGCGCGAGGTCGATCGCCGCCTGTTGGCGCTGCTCCGCCACAGCCAGACCATCCTGAGCGGCCGTCACCGAGCTAGCGGCATTCTGCTCAGCGGCCTGCGCGACAACCAGGTCGGCCTCGATCGCCTCAGCAGACTGCTCGGCAGCAGCAACAAGCTGCTCCAGAGCGGCCAGAGCATCGACAGCGTCCGCGTCATCGTCGTCGACGTCGTCGACGTCCGTCATCTGCGAGGCCGTGCGGCGAAGCTGTTCGAGCTCTTCGTCAGAGATCTCAGCAGCGACCATGATCTGGTCGTCGAGTGCCGACAGGTCGAGACCGGCGTGGCACAACGAGCACTCATGCTCATCGTATTCGGCCCGCCGGTGCTCCTCGGTCACCCTCGAAGCACATCGAGGGCATTGTGTCGGCTGCATGCTATTGAAAAACTTGCGCGCCAACCTGTCCTCTGTCACCGCCTGTCTGCGCGCCAACTCGGCCTGAAAACGGGCGCGCGCTTCGTCGACAGCCCCACGAGCTGTTATAAGCTGCAACCGCAATGTGTGAGCTGTCTGTGAGGTGTCGTTGGCGTGACTCACCAATGCGAAAACACTCGCCACGTCCGGGGCACTCGGCGGCAGAGCCTCCAGCGCAGCCCACGCCAAATCGACCCGAGCCTCAGCGTCAGCGCGCTGAGCCTGGGCGAGCTCGCTCTCGGCCCGGGCCTCTTCCGCCGCCAAATTGCTCTCGTATTCGTACCGGCTGAGGGCTGCATTCACCTGACCGACCGTCGGCGCCCATGATGTGCCAGCGAACATCTGCAGAAGCCGAGTCGACAGGCTCGACACATTGCCGATGAGGGGGTCGAGTTGGTCAGCGAAGAAGTTCAGCGCTCCCGCATATGCAGGCCACGCGTGCGGCTGCAGCTTGTCCTTCGCCCACACGCTGAGACTCTCGAGTCGCAGACGCTCGAGCATGAATGAGTTCATCAGCGCTTCGAAGGCATCCGCATTGGTGAATGAGCCCAGCTTGACGCCCTCACCGTCTCCCGACGGCAGACGTTGCCACATGTTCCCACTGGGTACACCGTCGACCGCGTTGAACACAACGGCAAACATCGTCCCGTCGATCGTGAACTCGACGGTCACGCTGCTGATCCACTTTTGGACGTCAGCTCGCAGAGAGGATCGCCCCACGAGCGCCCACGAGATGACCTTCAGCAACGACGATTTGCCACGAAGGTTCTTCTCGCTGCCGACACCGTTGACGCCGGCGGCGGGACTCCAATCGAACTCGAACGGCACCCTCACCCGAGGCTTGTCTTTGTCGTCATCAGTGGGCGTGACAACGGCCCCGCTGTCATTCAGCACGAGCGACTTCGCGCCGGAGAACGCCACGCGCGTGACATGTAGTTGCACGGGGACGCCCGCGTTCGATCGGTCCACGATGCCCGCCTCGGCCAAGATTTGCTCGACCCGACTGAGCTCGAGACCCTCCCACTTCTTTACGAGCTTCGCGTGGATTTCAGTACCGAGAATGGTCATTTGCTCGCTCCGCTCACTTGACGTTGTATAGCCAGCCGCTCCCGCACCACTGGCGCGATCGACGCGATCCGCAAACCCAACTGCGTCTGGGCGTACTCTGCCTGCTCGTACTGCCGCTCCTTGAGACGCCCACCCTTGTCGGAACCTGCGACCAGATGTACTAGCTCTGCCTGCCGTCCATACCAAGACAAAACCGGGTCCGCGGCCAGCTCGACCGCAGCGGCAACACCTGCTGGTTTCAGGTAGAACTCGTTGCGGTAACGTCGCGGAGGGTTACCTTTGCGACGTACTTCGGCTAGGCCGTACGACTGCAACATCGAGAACGCGTCGTCGAGTGCCTCGTAGGCGCCTCGCAGCCACTTCGGCATCGGATACCAATGCAGGTTCGGCTCCGGTCCGTCAAGCAAATGCTGGGCTAGCGGGAGGTACCTAGCGGCGTCCAGCTCGCCGGCTTCCACCTTGCTGATGACTTGATCTGCCAAATAATCAGGGTTCCTCAGCCAGAAGTCGAGAGCCTGCAGGCGCAGCTCGCTGCGGATGACTTTCACGAACTCGTCCGGGTCGGCGTCCGTGACCGGATCCCCGCATGTGTCGAGCAGAACCAGGACGCGGACGGCGTGCTGGTTTTTCGACGCCTCCGGTCGGTGGGGCTCAGCACCCGTCAATGGCGGCCGGTCAGTCATCGCAGAAGGCCTCTCTCGAAGGTTTCGTAGCCGGGGGCTACCGACACCCAGCATAGGAAGCAAAACCGCTTAGGAGCTGGACTTAGTTGCAGTGAGTCACGAATCTGGAAGGATGTCGAACCCGGTAGGGGGTCTGCCTGACGTGTCTGGTGCGTCCGCCGCGTATCACGGTGACTACTCAAATTCGGCGAAGCACTTCCACTGAAGACCACCGCGGGCAGGATACGGAAGCGGCAGGCTCTCGTCCTGGACACATCGTGCTCTGACTTATTGAGATCACGCTAAGGATGGATTCGCAACAGCATCTTGGCACCTTTCTGACCGGTCCCAATCCGGAGCCTCTCGGTCCCGGCCGGGGGTGTGCT
>NZ_JBHFFN010000016.1:0-2122 GCF_041927415.1 Micrococcus sp. IITD107
AGCGAGCTCAATCAACACATCTCGACCGATACTCACCGGCGACCCACCGGGCTCATCAGAACGAGACGTCATAGTAGTGTCGGTCACACCGGACAGATCAGCAGGCTGCCATCCCGGCCCGGGGAGCAGCCCTGAGAAGGAGGACGTATGAAGGCTCTGACATGGCAGGGGAAGCGCTCCGTGAGCGTCGAGGAGGTCCCGGATCCCCGGATCCAAGAGCCCACGGACGCGATCGTGCGGATCACCTCGACCGCCATCTGCGGGTCGGACCTGCACTTGTATGAGGTGCTCACCCCGTTCATGGACAAAGGCGACGTCATCGGCCACGAGCCCATGGGGATCGTGGAAGAGGTCGGCTCCGCCGTTACCCATATCAAGGCCGGGGACCGCGTGGTGATTCCCTTCAACGTCTCCTGCGGCCACTGCTTCATGTGCAAGCAGGGCTTGCAGTCGCAGTGCGAGACGACCCAGGTCCGGGAGTACAACAGTGGTGCAGCCTTCTTGGGCTACTCCCGCCTCTACGGTTCGGTGCCCGGCGGGCAGGCCGAGTATTTGCGTGTCCCACACGCGGACTACGGACCCATTAAGGTCCCGAACACCGGCGAGGACGAGCGCTACCTGTTCCTCTCCGACGTAGTGCCCACGGCGTGGCAGGCCGTGCAGTATGCCGCGCCCCCGTCGGGTGGCTCCCTGGCCGTGCTGGGCTTAGGCCCGATCGGTCAGATGTCCGCCCGGATCGGCCGGCACTTGGGCTACCGGGTGCTCGCGGTGGACCCGGTCGCCGAGCGGCGGTCCATGGCCGAACGCCACGGCATCGAGACGCTGGACTCCTCCGGCGACGTAGCGGAGCAGCTGAAGGACCTCACGGACGGCCGCGGTCCGGATTCCGTGGTGGACGCGGTCGGTATGGAGGCTCACGGCTCACCCGTGGCCGGTGCGGCCCATCAGGCGGTGGGGCTGCTGCCGTCCCCGCTGGGCCGCAAGGCGATGGAGACGGCCGGGGTGGACAGGCTCGCCGCACTGTACACCGCCGTCGACGCCGTTCGGCGCGGCGGAACGGTCTCCATCAGCGGGGTGTACGGCGGCATGAAGGACCCCCTGCCAATGCTCACGATGTTCGACAAGCAGATCCAGCTACGCATGGGCCAGTGCAACGTGAAGCGGTGGACCGATGACCTCTTGCCGCTTGTCGACGATCCTTCGGACCCGTTGGGGGTTCTCGACCTCAAGACGCACACCGCGTCCCTGGACGAGGCGCCGGAGATGTACGAGAAATTTCAGAAGAAGCAAGACGGCTGCATCAAGGTGGTGCTGAAGCCATAGTCTCCGCGGACGCGCGTCGCGCGACTTCGTAGGTGAACCGCACCGGGTTTGATGGAGACATCGATTACCCGGAGGATCGTTCCATGGGAGCACAGCGGAAGTACCCGCAGGAGTTGCGTGATCGGGCGACGAGGATGGCCATCGATGCTCGGAAGGACCCGGCGTCTCGGGCCGGGGCGTACTGGCGGATTGGGGAGCAGCTCGGGGTACATCCCGAGGCGCTGCGGATGTGGGTGCAAAAGGCCGAGGTGGACGGCGGTGTCCGTCCCGGCACCACGAGTGATGACGCGGCGCGTTTGGCTGAGCTGGAACGTGAAGTGCGGGAGCTGCGGCGGGCGAACACGATGGAGGATTCAAGCGGTGGGCGCAAGGAACTCTGCGAGCTTCTCTGATGGTGTCAGATAGCCCAGCGTCTTGCGGGGGCGTCCGTTGAGGCTGTCCTGGATCGCGTCCAACTCCTCGCGGCTGACGACGCTCAGGTCGGTGCCTTTGGGCAGGTACTGGCGCAGCAGGCCGTTGGTGTTCTCGTTGCTCCCCCGCTGCCAGGGCGAGTGGGGATCGCAGAAGTAGATCGGGATTCCTGTGGCGATGGTGAACGCGGCGTGCTTGGACATCTCCGCGCCTTGGTCCCAGGTGATCGTTCGGATCAACGAGGACGGCAGCTTGCTGATTGCGGCGCGCATCGCGGCCTGGACCTGCTCGGCGCTCTTGCCGTCGGGCAGGTGCAGCAGCAGTGTCATTCGCCTCGAGCGCTCAACGAGCGTGCCGACGGCGCTGCGGCTGCCCTCGCCGAGGATGG
>NZ_JBHFFN010000017.1:0-1518 GCF_041927415.1 Micrococcus sp. IITD107
TGCTCAACCGGGTCGATGGAGTGCTCATCGCGACTCGGGTTGTGATCCGTAGACTCCTACTTATGGACCTTCTAGACCTGGGGCGGATCATTGTCGGGTTGGTGCTGCTGGTGCTGGGCGGGGAGGTACTGGTGCGAGGGGCCTCCGCCCTGGCTCGTCGAGCGGGGGTTTCCTCCCTGGTGGTCGGGCTCACCGTGGTCTCGGCGGCCACGTCGGCGCCCGAGCTTTCGGTGAGTATCGGTGCGGTCCTGCGCGACGAACCCGGACTGGCGGTGGGCAATGTGGTCGGCAGCAACATTGCTAACGTCTTGCTCATTCTCGGCCTCTCCGCTCTAGTTCTGCCGCTGGCCGCGACACAACGGTTGGTGCGCTTTGATCTCCCCCTGATGCTTTCTCTGTCCGCGGCGCTGCTGCTGGTCTGCCTCGACGGGGTGATCAGCGCGGTAGACGGGCTAATCCTGTTCGGTGCCGTGGTCGCTCACACCGTGCTGACCGTCACCATCGCCCGCAGAAGGACACAGTCCAAGGCCCCTGTTATGCAGCTGGCTGAGGGTTCCCCGGGTATCGGCGCCTCCGCCCAGGCCCAGAAACTGCCTGTGGCCTCGAGCGGAAAGTCGATTCTGCTCGTGGTGTTCGGAGTTGCTCTCCTGGTAACCGGGGCCACGCTCCTCGTCGAGGGCGCGGTGAACACCGCCACCACGCTCGGGGTGAGCAGCCTAGTGGTCGGTTTAACCGTCGTGGCCATCGGCACATCTCTGCCTGAGCTGGCGACTTCCCTCATCGCCGTGCGCCGTGGCGAACGTGACTTGGCGATTGGCAACGTGGTCGGCAGCAATATCTTCAACATCGGAGTCGTGCTCGGGTTGCCAGCCATGATCTCCCTCGAGGGCATTCCCCTATCCAGCGCCGCCCTGGCCTTCGATATCCCGGTAATGTTGGCGGCCGCGATCGCCTTGCTGCCCGTAGCCTTCACCGGCTTCACGGTGGCGCGATGGGAAGGCGCCCTGTTCGTAGCCCTGTATCTGGTTTACCTCGGGTATCTCATCCTGGCTGCCACCGCACACGACGCACTGGAAGGATTTACCGCCGTGATGGCATGGTTTGTCCTCCCCTTGATCACAGTGACGCTGATCGCCTTCACCGCATACGAAATCGGGCTGCGTAAGGGCCGACAAGGCAGCGGCACAACCCCCCGTCCGTCCTGACCTGAAGCGCCCTGGGTTTCGTTCCGAGTCTCACGAAGGAGAATCGGTACATGCCCAAGAAGTTCACCCCTGAGTTCCGCGACCGAGCGGTGCGAATGGTCCTTGACCGACAAGTCGCGGAAGGTGGGCCCAGAGCCGCCTCGATCCGCGTCGTGGCGCAGTCCCTGGGCTGTGGCCCGGAGACCCTGCGGAACTGGTGCCGCAGGGCGGAGTCGTCCGGCCCTGCCGTGGTGGCCCTGAGCGGCGAGACGGATCTGGAGGAGGAGAACCGGCGGCTGCGCCGCGAGCTGGCCGAGACCCGCCGTGCCAACGA
>NZ_JBHFFN010000018.1:0-1460 GCF_041927415.1 Micrococcus sp. IITD107
CCGTGGTGCCTCACAGTAAAGTCCCCGCTTGCGGGCCCCTGGTGCCTCAGATGAATTTCCCCGCGTAGCTCAGCTGGCTTTGGGTGTCCTGATCTTGATTCCTCGGGGGTCGGGGAGATCTCTGAGAGCTTGTCGTTCCAGCTCGCGGGTCTTCTGGGCGGCCAGGGCGATCAGTCGGGCTTGGATCGCGTCGATCTGATCGGCGATGGCCACCGGGCTGAGCGTGTCCTTGTACTGGGCCAACTCGGCCTGCTGTGCGGGGCTGAGCACCCCGGCCTGCAGCAAGCGTTGGTAGGGCGATTGCGGGGCGTCGTAGAGGCGCTTGCGCCGGCCGATCTTATCGGTGGCGTAGCCGGTGGGCTTCTTCGTGGGTGTGAAGAAGTTCAGCCGGTCACACACCAGCGCCCAGAGCTCGTTGAGCAGCGTGAGCTCCTCGGGGGTGTCGTAGCGGTAGTAGAACCCGTACCGGCGCACCAGGTGGTTGTTCTTGGACTCGATGGTGGCCTGGTCGTTCTTCTTGTACGGGCGGGACCGAGTGAAGAAGATCTTCGCCTGGCCTGCCCAGCCGATCAGCTCGTGATTGATGAACTCCGAGCCGTTGTCGCAATCGATCCCGCTCACTGCGAAGGGCACCTGGTCGATGAACCTGCCAAAAGCGCCCATCATATGCACGGTGGCGTTGTTGCGGATCGCGGTGGTGAACACCCACCCGGTGTGCATATCCGTGAAGTTCACGCTCCTGATGAACTCCCCCTTCAGGCTCGGACCACAGTGCGCGACGGTATCGACCTCGAAGAACCCTGGCTCGGCCTCCACTTCATCCCCGGCCTTACGGATGCTGATCGAGTTACGCAGCAATGCCCCGGGCTTGGTCGTGGACTTACCCCGCAGCCGGTCCTGGGCCCGGACCGGGGCCAGGTACCGGTCGATCGTGGCCGCGCTCATCGCCAACAGCTCTGCCCGCACGCACTCTGAGTACCGGCCTTGGCCTGGCACCAGGTCCCCGGCGGCCTCCATGGCCTGGATCCACTGGCCCATCGAAGCGGCCAGATACTTCCCGCAGATCCCTCCAGTCACCGACCAGACCCGATGCAGGACTTTGATCGCATCATAGGAATACCCCTTGGGCTTGCTGCGCCGCCGATCGATCACCACCACCGTGGCCTGAAGCTTTCCAGGCGGGGCGCTGGCCCGGCGGCGCAGCTGCTGACGGGCATGATCTCGATCCCAGCCGGTCATCTCGACCACCGCATCCAGGATCCGGCCCTTCTGGGCTTTCGAGGCCCCCACATACGCTTTGGAGTACTTCTTCGTGATCTCGATCCGGGTAGCCATCGAGACGTCCTTATCGGCCATACCCCATCGTGGCCGCCCCCACCCCCACCAGCACAGACTTGCCGGGGAAAAACACCTGAGGCACGACCCCTACCTACGCGGGGACTTTATCTGAGGCTCGTCGA
>NZ_JBHFFN010000019.1:0-1296 GCF_041927415.1 Micrococcus sp. IITD107
TGTCGCGCGTCAGACTTAGTGGCAGGGCCGTTATGTAGGTCCTGAAGGAGAGTCAGACATGGGTAGACCACCCTCGATTCCGGCGGAGAAGAAGACCCGGATAGTGCTGAGCGTGCTGGCCGGCGAGATGTCCATCGCCGAAGCGGCACGCAAGGAGAAAGTCAGCGAGCAGTCCATCGGACGGTGGAAGGCCGAGTTCCTGGAAGCCGGTAAGACCGCCCTGGTGGCCGGCAGGTCTGGACCATCCTCCCGAGAGGAACAGCTGGAGGCCGAGGTCGCCGAGCTGACCCAGGCCTTGGGCGAGGCGCACCTGGAAGCCAGGGTGTGGAAGAAGTCCGCGGAGGGCCGGCTGGGCCCTTCGAGGACCTCGAGGTGATCCGCGTGGAAGCGGGCATGTCGACCGCGAGGTTCTGCCAGCTCTTGTGAGATGCCCGAGCGGACCTGGCGCCGCTGGCAGGCCAAGGCCCGCACCGGGACGGCGGTGAAGGGACCGTGGCCGCAACCGGCACGGCAGGCCGGTCGGGAACTGGTGGTCAAGCACGCGCTGGCCCATTCGGCGTGGGGGCATCGGAAGATCTGGGCAATGGTGTGCCACGACGGGCATGTGGTTTCCGAGGCGACCGTGCTGCGGATCCTGCGCGAGGAGGGGCTGATTCTGCCCGCGCAGTACCAACGGGAGCGAGGGAAGCTGGCCGAGCGGCGCAAGGCCGCGTTCGCCACCGAGCCCTCAGGCCCGAACCAAGTCTGGCAGCTGGACTTCAGCGAGTTCGAGACCACCACCGGAGGGACCTGGCGGCTGGCCGGGTGTCGGGACTACTGGTCCAAGTACGAGCACCCCTTCCACGTTTCGCCCACCGGGAACCAGCACGATGCGATCGACGCGATGGAGTTGGCCCTGGCTGACTACGAGGCCATGTTCGGTCACCCGCTGGTCGAGGCCTGCCCGGTCGATCCCGAGACCGGTGAGCTGTTGCCCGTGGTGACCATCGTGACGGACAACGGCGGGCCGTTCCGGTCCTTCCGCTTCGAGTCCTTCATCGCCGCCCACCCTTCAGCTACACCACGTGCGCACCCGAGTGAAGACCCCGGGACAGAACGGGTCCCGTGAACGCGGCTTCGGCACGCTGAAGTACGAACGGCTCTACCTGGATGAGATCAACGACGCGCTCGTGCTCGCCGAGCGGGCCGAGGACTACAGGATCGAGTACAACGAGCTAAGGCCCCACGAGGCCATCTCATGGAACCGGCCCAAGGAGGTGCACCTGGGCCTGGCCGACCCCACCACCCCGACATTCA
>NZ_JBHFFN010000020.1:0-722 GCF_041927415.1 Micrococcus sp. IITD107
CGGACACTGACCTCCGCGCGTGCTGCCGCGGTGCGGGCCGGAGCAGACCGGGCCCTGGTGGATCGGCTGATCACCCAGGGCCAGGCCCGGCTGATGGGCCAGGCCCGGGGTGCTGCCCCGTCGGCGGTGAGCCGGGCCTGTGCCCGGTGGCGGACCGAGTTCGACCAGCTCATCACCGAATCCGGTGCCCGAGCCACCCAAGCGGTGGTGCATCAGGGCCGTTCGGCGAAGTACGTGCGCGAAGAGAACGGACTGTTCCTCTGGCAGCTCTGGCTCACCCAGGCCCAGCACGAGATCATCCAGACCGTCACCAGCGCTGGCACCAACCCCCGCGCCCCCAAGAACCGGCATCGCGATCACGGAACCGGGGCCCCGGGAACTCGATCCGATGGTTCCTGCCCCGAATCAGAGGACAGTCAGGGCCTGTTCGACCTCACCGCCCCCACCGGAGCGGCTGATCAAGCAGGTCAGAGTGCCGAGGGTGAAGACGACCCAGTTGATGCCGGGTTCTTCCACCCGGGGATGCTGCGGGCCGAAGAGCGTCAGCGCCAGCAGGTCGATGCGATCATCGCCGCCCTAGGCGCAGCCCTGCAGATGACCGAGGCCGGCGCGCTCTCCAACACCGGCGGAGCCCGACCCCAGGTGATGGTCCACATCGACTACCAGACCCTCACCGGAGAACTGGCCGCCCACCCGAACCTGCCCCCACCCCCACCGATACC
>NZ_JBHFFN010000021.1:0-552 GCF_041927415.1 Micrococcus sp. IITD107
GGAGGGCATCGCGTTCCGGTACCGGACCGGGATCCCGTGGCGGGACCTGCCGCGGGAGCAGTTCGGGCCGTGGCAGACGGTGTGGAAACGACACCGCCGCTACGCCGCGGACGGCACCTGGGACCGGGTCCTGACCCAGGTGCTGGCCGAGGCCGATGCGGCCGGGATGATCGGCTGGTCGGTCTCGGTCGATGCCACCATTGCCCGAGCCCATCAGCACGCCACGAACGCGACCCGCCCGGACCAGGACACGGGGGGCCGGGGCGAATCACAAGAAACTGCCGCTGACCGAGGTTGAACCGCCTGGTCACGGCATCGGACGCTCCCGCGGTGGACTGACCACCAAGATCCACCACGCCGTCGATGGCCGGGGCCGGCCGCTGGCCACGATCGTCACCGGTGGCCAGCGCAACGACGGGGCCGTGCTGGCACAAGTACTGGCCGAGATCCACGTTCCCCGGCCCGGCCCCGGGGCGGCGCGGACCCGACCGGAGGCGGTGATCGCGGACCGGGCCTATGCCACCGGGGTGATCCGCACCGAACTGCGTCGGC
>NZ_JBHFFN010000022.1:0-552 GCF_041927415.1 Micrococcus sp. IITD107
CGAGGGCATCGCGTTCCGGTACCGGACCGGGATCCCGTGGCGGGACCTGCCGCGGGAGCAGTTCGGGCCGTGGCAGACGGTGTGGAAACGACACCGCCGCTACGCCGCGGACGGCACCTGGAACCGAGTCCTGACCCAGGTGCTGGCCGAGGCCGATGCGGCCGGGATGATCGACTGGGCCGTCTCGGTCGATGCCACCATCGCCCGAGCCCATCAGCACGCCACGAACACGACCCGCCCGGACCAGGACACAGGGGGCCGGGGCGAATCACAAGAAACTGCCGCTGACCGAGGTTGAACCGCCTGGTCACGGCATCGGACGCTCCCGCGGTGGACTGACCACCAAGATCCACCACGCCGTGGAAGGCCGGGGCCGGCCGCTGGCCACGATCGTCACCGGTGGCCAGCGCAACGACGGGGCCGTGCTGGCACAAGTACTGGCCGAGATCCACGTTCCCCGGCCCGGCCCCGGGAAGGCGCGGTCCCGACCGGAGGCGGTGATCGCGGACCGGGCCTATGCCACCGGGGTGATCCGCACCGAACTGCGTCGGG
>NZ_JBHFFN010000023.1:0-479 GCF_041927415.1 Micrococcus sp. IITD107
GGTGATCGCATCCACCACGGCCGGGTCCAGGGACGTATCACGCAGGGCTCCGGTTACCTGTGGCAGTGAGGCCGGGACAGCAGTGCCGTCTGGGGACTCTCCCGGGGGTGGGGTCAGGTGGTGGGCGGCTCGGTCCACGCGCTGGTGAGTATCCCGCCGAGGGGTCTGCTGGGTCTTCTCCAGGAACTCGGCGGCATTGCGGAACGCAGTCTTGCCCTGCGGCAGTCCCAGCAGACGGTGCCGAGCCTTCGGGTCCTGCAGCACCCTGTCGGTCACCCCGGCCACCGCGGTCTGAGCCAGCTCCACCACTCGGGCCAGACGCCCTACCCCGGACTGGACCTGGGCCAACGTCACGGGCCAGGGTCCCGATGCCAGACCCGCGGTGGGGCCACCGGCAGTGCTCAGGGCTGTTCCGGCGGGAGCGCTGACGGAAGCCCCGCAGGCCGAGCCCTCGGCGAGGGAGCCCGAACCCGTGGAGG
>NZ_JBHFFN010000024.1:0-479 GCF_041927415.1 Micrococcus sp. IITD107
AGTGATCGCATCCACCACGGCCGGGTCCAAGGACGTATCACGCAGGGCCCCGGTTACCTGTGGCAGTGAGGCCGGGACAGCAGTGCCGTCTGGAGTCTCTCCCTGGGGTGGGGTCAGGTGGTGGGCGGCTCGGTCCACGCGCTGATGGGTCTCCCGCCGGGGGGTCTGCTGGGTCTTCTCCAGGAACTCGGCGGCATTGCGGAACCGGGTCTTGCCCTGCGGCAGTCCCAGCAGCCGGTGCCGAGCCTTCGGGTCCTGCAGCACCCTGTCGGTCGCCCCGGCCACTGCGGTCTGAGCCAGCTCCACCACTCGGGCCAGACGCCCCACCCCGGACTGGACCTGGGCCAACGTCACGGGCCAGGGTCCCGATGCCAGACCCGCGGTGGGGCCACCGGCAGTGCTCAGGGCCGTTCCGGCGGGAACGCTGACGGAAGCCCCGCAGGCCGAGCCCTCGGCGAGCGAGCCCGAACCCGTGGAGA
>NZ_JBHFFN010000025.1:0-308 GCF_041927415.1 Micrococcus sp. IITD107
CTTCGGGTGGGAGCCACGTCAGGGCTGTCTGACGATCGAAGAGCGCGAGCAGATCCTGCTGTGGATCAATCGTGGCGATACCTTCACCGCGATCGCCGAGCAGCTGGGGCGTGCGGTGTCGACCGTCAGCCGTGAGGTGAAGCGCGGCGGGGGTCGCTGCTGCTACTCGGCGTGGCGTGGTCATGAACGTGCCCGCGAGCAGGCGCGTGGACCGAAGCCGTTCAAGCTTGCGTCGGGCCGGCTGCTCGAGGAGGTCGCCAGCCGGCTGGAGCAACTGTGGTCACCTGAGGAGATCGCGGCGCGCCTAC
>NZ_JBHFFN010000026.1:0-308 GCF_041927415.1 Micrococcus sp. IITD107
GTTCGGGTGGGAGCCACGTCAGGGCTGTCTGACGATTGAATAGCGCGAGCAGATCCTGCTGTGGATCAATCGTGGTGATACCTTCACCGCGATCGCCGAGCAGCTGGGGCGTGCGGTGTCGACCGTCAGCCGTGAGGTGAAGCGCGGCGGGGGTCGCTGCGGCTACTCGGCGTGGCGTGGTCATGAACGTGCCCGCGAGCAGGCGCGTGGACCGAAGCCGTTCAAGCTTGCCTTGGGCCGGCTGCTCGAGGAGGTCGCCAGCCGGCTGGAGCAACTGTGGTCACCTGAGGAGATCGCGGCGCGCCTCT